>NZ_JAHUTF010000014.1:0-57348 GCF_019209785.1 Acinetobacter sp. CWB-G5
TAGGATACTCAGCAACGTGAATATAATTTTACTGATTCACGTTGCTGAGCTGTGGCACCAACTAAGTTGCGTAGGCCACAGTCTTGGATATGCTATTTAACATAAAATTACGTTATGCGACATTCGGCTCTGAGCCAAAAGAAAAGGGAGTTTAAAACTCCCTTTCTTTTTTAGTATTCAATATCGATGGTTAAAATAATAAGTCTATTTTTTTGTCTCAACCTTAACTGTTCCGTCTCTCGTTACTTCTATAAAGCCTTCCAGTAGGGTCTGTTTAATAATTTCGTGAAATATTTCTGTGTCTCTCAGCGGCTTTTTTCCTGCTTTCACAAGATCTCTATTTAGCTTTAGAGCTGTCTCATTTAGAGCTTGTTCTTCCTGATCTGTAAATCTAAATGTTTTAGCCATCAATCTGAATCCTAGATTAAATTGCAAAATTATAAATGAACTTGTGATTTATTCTTGTATTCATATGTGATTTCTGTATTATTGACTAAAAGTGATTTATGCATTTGTGATTTTGCCATGATAATAACATTCGACAGTCCACAAGAATTTACTCAGGCTGCTTTTAACAGGGTGGCAGAGCTTGTTTCTCAAAATGGCCAAAGTGCATTAGATAACTTTGTACCTGCTTTCTCCACAGAGCAGTGTTTAGAGCACTTGGCATTTGTTGCGTCAGAAATGGCTTATGACTATTCGCTGATTGATGTTCATGCAGATTTATACAAAAAAACAAACGCTGAATTAAAAGAAGAAATGGGGGATTGCTAATGAGAATTTTAAGCATCGTTCTAGGTTCTGTTGATGTTGAGTGCCCAAAATGCTTCTCAAGATTTCATCACCAGTATTTGCCATTTCATATGTCTAAGTGTGAGGGCTGATTCATGACTAAAAAGACTGATCAAAAAACAACCCAAACCCGTAAAAACACGGTGGAAAGCCCTAAATCTGCACAATTCTTCTCAGCAGAATCTAGTCGCCTGACTGATTTTTCTACCCCCATTTATAACATGCGGGTTACGATTGACTAAATTTAAATCAAAATAGGGTGTTTTTATGTTTGAGACTGTTTTTATTTCTGATCCTAATTTTAAATATACTCAATATTTTACTTTTGAGAATTTTTTATTGGCTTTCTGTGTTGCTCTTACTATTGCTGCAATTTTTATTATCATTTCTGATATTTTTACAGATGAACAATTATAAAGCTCACGGATTTCGGCATAACGTATATTATGTTCATTAGGATACTCAGCAACGTGAATATAATTTTTACAGATTCACGTTGCTGAGCTGTGGCACCAACTAAGTTGCGTAGGCCACAGTCTTGGATATGCTATTTAACATAAAATTACGTTATGCGACATTCGGCTCTGAGCCAAAAGAAAAGGGAGTTTAAAACTCCCTTTCTTTTTTAGTATTCAATATCGATGGTTAAAATAATAAGTCTATTTTTTTGTCTCAACCTTAACTGTTCCGTCTCTCGTTACTTCTATAAAGCCTTCCAGTAGGGTCTGTTTAATAATTTCGTGAAATATTTCTGTGTCTCTCAGCGGCTTTTTTCCTGCTTTCACAAGATCTCTATTTAGCTTTAGAGCTGTCTCATTTAGAGCTTGTTCTTCCTGATCTGTAAATCTAAATGTTTTAGCCATCAATCTGAATCCTAGATTAAATTGCAAAATTATAAATGAACTTGTGATTTATTCTTGTATTCATATGTGATTTCTGTATTATTGACTAAAAGTGATTTATGCATTTGTGATTTTGCCATGATAATAACATTCGACAGTCCACAAGAATTTACTCAGGCTGCTTTTAACAGGGTGGCAGAGCTTGTTTCTCAAAATGGCCAAAGTGCATTAGATAACTTTGTACCTGCTTTCTCCACAGAGCAGTGTTTAGAGCACTTGGCATTTGTTGCGTCAGAAATGGCTTATGACTATTCGCTGATTGATGTTCATGCAGATTTATACAAAAAAACAAACGCTGAATTAAAAGAAGAAATGGGGGATTGCTAATGAGAATTTTAAGCATCGTTCTAGGTTCTGTTGATGTTGAGTGCCCAAAATGCTTCTCAAGATTTCATCACCAGTATTTGCCATTTCATATGTCTAAGTGTGAGGGCTGATTCATGACTAAAAAGACTGATCAAAAAACAACCCAAACCCGTAAAAACACGGTGGAAAGCCCTAAATCTGCACAATTCTTCTCAGCAGAATCTAGTCGCCTGACTGATTTTTCTACCCCCATTTATAACATGCGGGTTACGATTGACTAAATTTAAATCAAAATAGGGTGTTTTTATGTTTGAGACTGTTTTTATTTCTGATCCTAATTTTAAATATACTCAATATTTTACTTTTGAGAATTTTTTATTGGCTTTCTGTGTTGCTCTTACTATTGCTGCAATTTTTATTATCATTTCTGATATTTTTACAGATGAACAATTATAAAGCTCACGGATTTCGGCATAACGTATATTATGTTCATTAGGATACTCAGCAACGTGAATATAATTTTTACAGATTCACGTTGCTGAGCTGTGGCACCAACTAAGTTGCGTAGGCCACAGTCTTGGATATGCTATTTAACATAATATACATTATACGTAATCTAAGTCATTTATAAAAAGCCACAATTGATGATGTGGCTTTTTATAAATGACTTAGATCACATCAAATTCAATTCGACGGTTTTTCTTACGACCATCTGCAGTCGCATTATCAGCAACAGGTTTGTTCGAGCCTAATCCTTCGACGCTTAAACGTTCAGCTGCAATACTTTTATTGATCAAATAGTTTTTAACAGCTACAGCACGCTCTTTACTTAAAGCAAGATTCTTTGCAGCGTCACCTGAACTATCTGTGTGTCCAATAATTTTAACCTTTTTTCCACCAACCTTATTTAGAGCCACCGCCATTTCATCTAAGATTTGAGTTCCACTCATAGCCAAAACTGCACTGCCAGATTCAAATTCTATAATTCTGTTTTTAAGTGCTTCATCTATAATTTGCTGTTCAGCCTGATTGACAGAAAGCTGCGCATTTAAGCGATACGGTGGTGTTACTAAACTTTGGAATAAGTTTGTTGTTGGCTGAATTTCATTTGAACTCGATATTTTTCCATTAAGTTCCATTTGCGTACCACGTACAGAAAGTTTACCTTGATGCACTTTTTTTAACTCTGGAACCACTATATTCGCAACAGATTCACTCCAACCATTCGGAGCGCTAACTGCTTTAACCTTTATTTTATCAATCACTTGGTCAGCACCATAAACACTGTACATCTTGTTTAAAATGATTTGCTTACTGGCCTCATTTGGAACAACACCTTCCACAATAATCGGTTCAGCCCAGACATTCACGCTCAAAACCAACGTTAAAATCAGCAGCCATTTATTTGACTTAAATCCATGATTTATTTTCATATTTTACTAATCTATAAAAGTTTTTTTAAAAAGTTTCACAGCTTGTATTAAGCTCAATTGGCGCTCAAACAAAGCTTGCTCCAGCGTTGCCAAACCGGCATTTTGCTCTAAATATGCATCAATCCAATTGGCTTGGACCAATGAAACCCAGTGATCTGAATCTAACTTTTGCGTGAAAATTTCACTTAAGGTCATAATATCTGCCCCTTGAAAGCCAAAAAGAAGTACCGGTTTTTCGCTATGCAAAATCCCTATCAGAAGCTCAGCATTTTGATTTTGAATAAAAAAACTGATTAGATTGACCCAAAAAGCTGCAATTTCATAGCAGTAGCTAGAGTTATTAATAGGTAAAATCAACACTTTAGTTAAGCGACTAGTACCATGTTGAATGACGGGTTGTAACAATAACCCAAGTCCAATCATGCTTTGTGCAAGCTCATAACTACTCATTCTTAGTAATTGAGCAAATGAATGTATCGTATGGTGTTCATAAAATGCCGAAACTTCGCTGTTATTAAAAACCTGTACCTCGTTATTTAATTTAGATAATTTATCGAGCACGATATTGGGGTCACGTATCGAACGTACCACACGATTCTTTTGAAATAGATCGATTAAAGTTTGCTTATAGCGATATGGCGCATAAATAATATTATCAAAACTATTTTCAACCTCTAATAAATGACTCAAAACCATTGGAAATTGACGACCAGAACTATCGTGACTGGCTATCAAATTTGCCACAAGAAAATTATTTTCTTGTGGATTGGCAATAAAAAAGTCTAATGAAGGTAGCTTTTCATACGCTTGACTAAATCCCTCTGATTGCATGGCATGTTCTAATGCTTCAGTAATCCACTGATCAATCAGTTGAATTAAGGCATACTGACCGCGTGTTTTTAAGAAATCACCACGTGCAGGACATTTTCCGTAATATAAAGCTAAGGTCCGCAGTTCATCCATCACAATACTCCTTACAACCTAGCCACTTTCGAGAAATCATAAACGAGACTCCTGTATCCCCGGTGTTGGAGCTTTAGGACTTGCAACTGTTGCTGAAGGTGTGGTTTGCGCTGCCACCACACGTACGGATTTATTGGTGACAATTTGATCGACTAGCTGCATGCCATTGTAACTGCGCTGCCCGCCTACTCCACCATTGGCGTCGCCGCTGATTAAACGGAAATTGACTTTTACTGCAAGCTCTGGATTTTGCTGATTTCTCCAAATCATTTCATAGCTTCCGCCACGTTGCGTTCGCTCAGCACCGTCAATTAAACGATTAATACCATATTCACCAGGCGCCTCAAAAATCGTATGCGTTTTCCCATCTAAATCAATGGCTGTAATACGTGCACCTGGAATTGCTCCAGCATTTGGCCATACAAAATTCACCCATTGTTGAATGCCGTTTTCATAAAGCATTCTTTGTCCGTCAATATCAATGGTATAGGATAAAAACTTAGGATTTTCAATTGGGTAAAATTGAAAATTGGATTGAGCCGTAGCAGCAGGTGTAGATGAAGCTTGATTCAACGCTCCTGTTGCCATGCCATTACTTGGAGCAACATAGCTTTGAAAATTCATCACAAACTGTGGATTCAAGCTAATCCCTAAATCTTTCCACGTCTTAGAAGTCAAGGTATAACCACGACGAATAACCAGTGGATCAAGATACTCTTTGACATAACGCGCAATACTGCCATTTTCGCCAAGAATCTGGCTAATTTCATTGCTGGTTGCTTGCAATGTCGCTGAAGAATTAAATGGATATTTTTTACTCAGGTTTGTGTTAAAAGGTTGGTAGACTTGCATAACCCACAGCTTATTCATCTCATCTTGTGCAGGGAGAATTAAACTTTCAAATGATTGTGTCAGTGGCGAAATCAACAGCTTTTGGAGCAGTTTCTGATCAACCTCAGACAAACCAACGGACATTTTTTCATCGACCAGCTTCTGCGTTGTATTAAAAACAGAGTTTTGCTCATTAATGGTCGACTTAACTAAACTCATCGCAGATGGTCCAATATCCCCTGAACTTTTCAAGTCATTGAATTTACTTCGAACTTGCGCTAAAGATTGCATGTATTCATCAAGCAAAGACTTATTTTGTTGATCATCACGCTTACGCACTAGCTGATAAAACATCTGGAATTCTTTAGAAATCGGGCCTTGCGCTTGATTCATGACTTTGGCATCAAGCTGAGTTTCATCTCGTCTTAATACTTTGCGTTTAAACCAAGCCACAAAACCTGTTTGTGGCGCTGCCAGCTCTGCCATTACGACTGGATTGTCCCAACTGGTTTCTTTGGCAACGCGATCAAAAACACTTCGAATGGGTGAGTTTTCAGGCTCGCCTAAAACTTGAACGAAACTCGCCTGTTGTCCGTAATCCTTAGCTTTTGCATAATGTATCGCACCTAAAAATTTCCGCCATTCCGCAATATATTCTTTTTTATAGAGTTCTGTGAGCTGTTTACGGATTTGATCTGGGCTACCACTAAATGATAAGTCATCCGACTGTGTGCTGTTGAGTACCCAGTCTTTGGTATCCGTAGGTCGTTTTGCAACTTCATCGATGGCTTGTTCAACATATTCTGACCATGCAGCATGTGTAAACATACCCGGCAAGGCATAACTCCCTAAGATTGCATTTTGATTGGCATCGCCAAGCATTTGCTTTATGGTTAATGCTGGATAACGGACAGCCGCACGCATTTTTAATTCATTATAAACTCGGTCTCGTGCAGGCATTCCACGAATAACAGACAGAAGAACTTGACGCGTTTGATCCACCACCAAGCTGTCTGAGCTGAGTACTGGAAATTTAGGATCGCCAACTAAAGTCATGCTATACGACAAAATTTGCTCTGCCTTCTGGATCATTTCTCCGCGCGGCATTTGACCACGATTATTATCTAACCATGAACGCCAGAAGCGTGTGACTTGATCACTTAAATGGCTTGCATCCATATATTGAGTATTACCCATCATTAAATAGGCTTTTAAAGCATTGTATGCATCTTGTGGATTTGCATCATTAGGCTCTAAATATTGCTGTGTTTTTGCAACAGGTGTCAGCTCTACATTTGCATGGTTTGTGCGCAATTTTTCTTCATTGCTTTTCACCCGCTGTAGATATTGGGCAATATTTTGTTGTGTTGGAATCAAGACGATTTGCTCAACACCCTTTAAATATTCTGTTTTTAGCTTCTCCTGCAGCTCATCTCCCTGATATAGACCAAAACCCAGCTTTAAAGGACGATCTTCTTCAAATTGGTCCAACTGCTGCATACGTTCCTGTAAAATCAAGAGTGCACTCAGTTGTGTAGACAACTCTTGACCCGATTGCTTTTCAAGTAAAACGACTTTGTCTAAATCGGCTTGTACGTCTGCAATCAATTGTTGATTATTCCGATAAGACCACACCCATAGACTTAAAATGATGGCTACACCAAATAAAGCGGCAACAAAGGCAATATAACGCTGACGCTTTCGGCTAGGGTTAATATGCTGTTTAACGAGGTTCTTGTCTTTCAGAATAATGTCTGAAAATAAACCTTTTAAAAAATAGCCATGGTTTTGCGAAACTGAGCTCGTTGGAATGCCATTTTCATTGTCTAAACCTTTTTGCAATAAAAAGTCTTGAGCAATTTGCTCGGTCATTGGGCTTTCAATAATGCCTTCTTGAAGTGCGCTGGTGAAATAAAAGCCACGGAAAACAGGTTTAAATTGATAAGGGTTATCTTCAAACAGCGTGCCGATAAATGTCTTTAACGCAGGCTTTAAGCTCTTAAACTCTAAAGGAAATGTCATGACACTTGGAGAAATATTCTGCGAGTGTCGACGGCTGAGATGTGTCGTACTGACGCCTTTTAAACCGTCATATAAGATGGAATAGTGTTTTTCAAACAATTCAACAGCATTATTAGCCCCATCGGTTGTATAAGGCAGTGTCGCCCCCCAAACCTGATCAAACTCACCGACTTCATAACATTCAAAAAACTCAGTAAAGCCTGCTATCAGATCCATTTTAGAGAAGACCAAATAAACAGGCGAAAAAACTTCTAAGCGCTCAGTAAGATCTTGAATTCGTGCACGTAAATTCTTTGCCAGTTTGATCGACTTTTCTGGACTGTTACTCACTAACTCAGCAATACTGACAATCACGATCAAGCCATTGATTGGTGCTTTTGAGCGGTTTTTTTTCAAAATATTTAAAAAACCTAGCCACTCAAAATGATCTTCTGCATAAACAGAATAACGACCTGCAGTATCTAATAACACGCCTTCTGTTGAAAAAAACCAGTCGCAATGACGCGTTCCGCTGAGTCCAGCAGAAACTGATTTTTGATGGGTTTCTTCAAAAGGAAATTTTAAACCTGAGTTATAAATGGCCGAACTTTTACCCGCGGCAGGATTACCAATTACCATATACCATGGCAACTCGTAGAGTGCAGCATTGCCCTTTTTATCTCCCAGTTTTGATTTTCGAATCAACTGAATAGATTCTTTCATTTGCTGCTGAATCAAATGAAGTTCATCTTTGTTTTTTTGTTTGCCATATTCTGCATTGGTGTCATGTGCAATGGCATCGGCAAGAGCTTCACCTTGTGCTGCATGTCGACGACGTACAATGAGTAAATAAATTCCCCACAGCATCAACCCGAATACATAACAAATCATTAAAGGCCAAAAAATTTTGGCTGGAATGACGTTATACATGGCCATTAGTGCGACAAAGCCCGATATAGCCATAATAGCTTTAGGGTTGCTCACATACTGCCAAACATAACCTAAGACGTTATAAAATAAAGAATTCACAATACTCTCTTATTCTTTTTTAATTTAAATGGTTGGTTCTACAGGGATATTACTGTCTTCACACGCATGTAGAAAACAATGTGTAGACAATTGATCAGTGCTATAAATCATCGCCATCAGCTCATCAGGCAAATGCATACTCAACATAAATCCAAATACTTTGGCCAAATGCTGCGTATGTCCAAAACTTTGTTTGGTATGAATGAAGTGATGCGATTCAATCCCACTTCGATCGAAAATTTGGTAAAGTTTTTTCATGGTTTGAATGTCTGTAATATCATCGAGCATCAGTACAAAAGGCTGAATATCCTTAAATTGTTCTAATTGCTTCATCGGTGGGGATGCAAACTGATTGGCAAGATTGGCCTCGTTTAGCACAATCTTGAGTTGTTTTAAGGGGTTGATATCAAGTAATGGTAAAGAAGATGATGCTAAGCACCAACTAGAGGCATATTCAGCAGGCAAGTAATGGTCGGTTAACCATGTTTTTTCATCGAGCAGTTCTTGGTCAATTTCAGAATCTACATTCAGGATGAATGTAATTTCCTCTGACTGCTGAGAAATTTGTTCCAATAACAGCATCCAATCTTTATAGGCTGTTTCTTGACTGAAATAATGGTGCTCAAGATGAATTTGCTGCGTAATCACGCCTAATGAACTTAAATAATCCTGTACGACGCCACTGCTTTGTTCTTCATTCCAAGCATGTAACATCGATTCAGGCAGCAGAATATGTATATTGATACGGTTTAATTTAGCAACCTGCTGCACATCAGGTTGTTCCTCTGGTTCATTGCTATCATATTCACTCGTAGGATCAATCCATGCTGGATGCATACGATATTCATATGCCAATTCACTATCATAAAATAAGGCAGATTGCTTTAAATGCTGTGAGATTTGCCACAATGTTTCTGCATGTTGCTCTAGTTGATGCTCGATCAGGGCTTGAATTCGCAGATGGCGCGGATGATCAACGACTTCATCATCGTCCTGATTTATAATGACATGGTCTAGTGCATGTATGCGATAAGACAGCATTGGTAAGCCATAGGCATTTTGTAATTGCGTATCGAGCTCTGGGCTTTTAAATTTTTTAATCTCATCAAGAATCTCGCCATTTTCCCCAAAGGCACTATATGCAGACGAAGAATAAATATTCAGGTTTAACCACTGAATTTCAACAGCTTCAGCTTGTTGGTTCTCATCATCCTGATGCTTCTCTACTTGCGCTTGTTTTTGTTGCTCTTTGCGCTTTTGGTGAGCTTTAATGCCATGATAAATAAATACAGGAGACCATAAAATTACGCACAGAATCAGTGGAAATAGAAGCAAATAATTGAGCAGGTCTGTCCCAGTTGGGTCATACTGAATGTCACGCCAGTAAAAAATGACGATTCCTGCGACAAGCAACAATAAGCTGCTCAAAGTACCAATAAAGAGCTTAAGCATGCCCCATCCCCATCAATGTATAACAGGTTTCGTGATTGTGTTCGGTCAGCATTGGCATTAAAAAAGCACCTTGTGATAAACCAATGGTCATCGTTGAACTCAGCTGAATCGGTTGAATATCCTCTTTCCTCAGGATGATTCTTAAATCCACCCCAAGCGTTGGACTCAGCCAGCTCGCGAGTAATCGTTTGAGTTTTATACTCTCAGCTTGGTCGGGTAAAAATTTTAAATACTCGGTGTATGGGACGGGGCCAACTTCTATTTCAATTTTTCCATCTATTTGACGGATATTTTCTCCACAAAAGGTATTGATGCCCAATTGATTATTACCCCCCAGTGTGCTTCTTTGTTCAGGGGACAAGTGAAAGATCTCTTCAACAAATTCTTTAATCTTAAAGGGTTGCTTAAACACGCAACTCAGCATGGTTTTTAGCGCATGTGATGTGTTATTTTGCCCCTGCATTAATCCAGCGAATTCAGCAAAATAATCATCTAAATCTCGCTGCTCATGTTGAGCACTCACATAGCCATTTAGTGCGTGCAAAATATCGAGGTAATGGTTTTCTTGCTCAATTTCATAGCGAATCGGTAAATGGTAGGCTAAAGATGCATCCACATATTGCGCCGTGAGCTTGTGATTAAATAAACCTAAAAAATGAAGTGTTTCATTCCGTTGTATACGCGCACTTTGTTTAATTTTATTGGTATAGCTATACGGTAAGGTGCCCTGAATCCCAGTTAAACCAATCATTAAGTTGGTTAAGTAAATTTTTTCTTCGTCAAGGGTCAAACTCTCAATTTCTGCATTCGGAAAATTGAGATTCAGTGAACTATGAAACTTAAACTGCTTTGCCCAATCCCCTTCTTTTTGAGTATGGGGAGCTTCCGCATGACGTAATAATCGCGTGGCCTGAATAAATTCAAAAGCGTTCGGTTGTTCAACCAGTACATCAACTATAGAAGTGTCTTGCCACCAACGTTCTGCACGCATTGGTATAACTCCTGTTGAGATTGAGCATCTGAAATAACAACATCCACAAAACTGTTCATCTGGACTTTTAGATTAAAGACATGTGACAACAACTGGCTAAAAATATATAAGCTATGTCCTCGAAACACTTTCGAATCTATCCCTAGATTTACTTTCAACCCTCGTATAAAGAGCGGGAATGGTTTTGCATCTACCATCTTTTGCTTTAATTCAAAATTAACCGACTGAATCGCATTAATAATAAGGTGGTTTTCTTTAAGCTGAGGCAAATTGTAGAGTTCAAGTAGTTCTTGAATATGGCTTAGAGCATCGCCCTTAGTTAGAGATAAAGTATTTAATGATAAATGCGAAATGATCCGCCATTGCTCTTTTTTATTTTGTTCAAAGTAATAGGGTTTATTCGGTCTTTTTAAAACAACAGCTCGCCGTGCCAGACTACTGTCATTCAAATTTAATATATTGTTGGCTTGGCTCAATGCCTCATGGGGTAAATCACGATTGGAGCATAATAATTGCGTACTGATAAAATCAGATTTGGTTGTTTCAGGCGATAAATGTTTTGAAATAATACTATAACCTGTTTCAACATATTTGTTTTGTAGCTGTGCCGAATTCAAACTATAAAAAAACTGAGTCTCGTCCTTTTGATAATGACTCATCGCAAAGAATGGATAAATGTCAAAAGTAGTTTGATCTTTATTCGACTTTTCACGAATCATTTGCATTTTAGTAATCGAATAAGTTTGATAAAACTCAGGATGATGAGCATCGGTAACTAAAGGATATTCGAGTTGTTGATGATTAATTTTTTGAGGTTCAGCTTGTTTTTTAAATAAATTGATAACTGGTACTACATATAATTTAAAGTTTGCGATATTCAACTCAGAATAATTTCGAATATTGACCTGATCATTTAAATTTAATTTAAGATGAATCAAAATTTCAAACTGATTTTGCTCTTTTTCTAAATGTTTTAACAAACCTAAGTTCATATTGAGGAAATTAAATTTTTCAGAAAAACAGAAATACTCCATCAACAGCCGGTATGCATGATGCGTATGTTGATCCAAGGGCAACAGACTTTCAGTTTCAGCAAAACCCATGATGCTAAACGGATTTGGAATGTCGATGACGCGATGACCAAACTTTAATGAAAAGCCTGTGCTGGACTGGAACACAGCATCCAAAACTTGTAGTGGAAAATTGGATATCGCATCCAAATAAATAGGCA
Organism: Acinetobacter sp. CWB-G5; assembly: GCF_019209785.1. Taxonomy (NCBI): domain Bacteria; kingdom Pseudomonadati; phylum Pseudomonadota; class Gammaproteobacteria; order Moraxellales; family Moraxellaceae; genus Acinetobacter; species Acinetobacter sp. CWB-G5. The sequence goes on from NZ_JAHUTF010000014.1 coordinate 11,932, forward strand.
AATTTTCTTTTTCTAAAATTCGATGTGCCTGATTAAAAATATTAAATCCTAAGCTAAGCGTTGCATTTTGATTTAAATGCATATGCGCACTAGGATTGGTTTTAAAATTAAGGTGACTCAGCTCAATGGGTAATAATTTTAGTTCTTGTGTGGTGCTAAATTCACACTGAACACCTTTAAAACTTCTTGATTTTATTGCGGTATTTTTAGGAATGAGATGAGCGTCAGTTAATTGTTTACACTTATTTAGGTCTTCAAAACTGACCACAGTACATGCAGGAAATGGTTTGAGGTATTGAGGGAACATCACCTCAAACAAAGACCGGGTAAAGATGTCGTAACTGTCCGCCAGTTTCTTATCAATTCTTGCTGCAATTAAGGAAAAGGACTGAATTAAGCGTTCAATATGCGGATCATCTACTTGCTCTTGATTTAAGGATAAACGCTGAGCGATTTTTGGGTATTTTTGCGAAAACTCACGGGACTGCTGTCCAAATTCTTGTAATTGTTTTTCGTAGTACGGTAATAATTCTTCAATCACAAATCAGCCCCATTAAGCTCTTGCAGAAATAACATATTGTTGTGTTGTCGGTTTGAGCAAAGCATCAAAAATCACGGGTTCATATAAAGGATGAATATTTAAATAGGCTTGAATACTCAAACACAACGCCCCCATATTCTGTCCATCGAGCAACATTTCGACTTTGATTTGTTTCAGTCTCGGCTCATGTGCAGTAATAGACGCTGCAATCGACTGGCAAATTTTATCGCGATCGGTCGGATTCGCAGTCGATAATCCAACAAAATCAATGATTCCAAATTGAACAATGGACTTTTTCACCAACGGGAAAGCATCAATTGAATCATTAAAATTGGCCATACGACTATTCAACAAATCTTCTAAGTCAGTTGCGACAGATTCACGTAGCTCCTGAAGAGACATCCCCAATCGGTCCTGTTCAGTGGTCGGTAGTAATCGGTCAAATAGCGTTTTTCTAAACCCATAGGGATAAAGCTGATCTAGATTCATGTTGATTAAAATCATCTCGCATAAATAAAGGCCAACGTTGGTCAGCCTTTATTTTTTCAGTTATTTTTATGCAGCGTATGATGCAGTATTGTTTGATAGAGACCATTTCTTGGTCACAGCACCTTTTTGTGTGCCATTAATATCTTGCTGGTTATATGTCCATTCCACAGCAGCATATTTCAAACCAAATCCTTCAAGTGGAACACCTTCTTCACTTACTGTTGGTGTAACACTTGAAACCAGAACATGCTTCAATTTAATTTGTAGGTACTTGATGCGTTTATCGCCATTTGCGCGATAAAAATCAATTTGTACTTCATCAAAGGTATAACCTGCAGAACATGCTTCCCAAAGTTTTGGACTGGTTGCATCCAAATCTTTAACAAATAACATATCTGAATGTTCAACACGTTCTGCCGTATGACCGCCAACACTTGATGATGTTGCAGACTTTGGCTGACGAATATTGTGTGACCAAGAGTTCACCTCTAACCAGCCTTGGTGCTCTGTATCACGTGACTCGCCATCGACCTTATATTTACCTCTGAACTGTACGTATATGTCTTTCATTTGTAATCTTTTCCTATTCTAAAGTTATTATGTGTTGACACTCAAATTAGCTTGAGGACTGAGGTAACTCAGTAACAAGTCGCAGTGATACTGACAACTCATCCAACTGGAAATGTGGTCTTAAGAAAACCACAGATTTGTAGTGCCCCGGTTGTGCTGGGTTCTCTACAACTTTGACAGATGCTTCACGCAACGGATATTGCGCTTTCGCCTCTTGTGAAGCCCCGTCATCAAGCAAAATATATTGAGCCAACCACTCATTTAAAAATGTTTCAATGTTTCCAGCCGAAGCAAAGCTTCCGACTTTATCTCGCATCATGGCTTTTAAATAATGTGCAATACGTGAAACGGCCATAATGTACTGAATTTGGCTAGATAAAGCCGAGTTTGCATTGGCAGAATCGCTATTATACTTTTTAGGTTTCTGCGTCGATTGCGCACCAAAAAATGCTGCATAATCCGTGTTTTTACAATGTACTAAAGGAATAAAGCCAAGATCACTGAGTTCTTTTTCACGACGGTCGGTGATCGCAATTTCAGTTGGACATTTAAAGACCACTTCACCATCACTGGTTTTAAAGGTATGAACAGGTAATCCCTCTACCAAACCACCACCTTCAACACCACGAATGGCAGCACACCAACCATGCATATCAAAGGCATTGGTCAAACGCGTACCAAAAGCATAGGCTGCATTCATCCATAAATATTCATCATGATTTTGCCCTGAGACTTCTTCCACAAAATTAAAGCCTTCAGTCGCTGTACCTTCCTTAGGGTGATAAGGCAGACGGCCTAATACACGTGGCATTGTTAATGCAACATAGCGTGCATCATCACTTTCTCGGAAAGAACGCCACTGGACATATTCAGCGGTTTCAAAAATTTTAGATACTTCACGCGGACGGTCAATATCCGTAAAGGATTCTAATCCGAGGATGTTAGCATCTGCTGCAGAAATAAAGGGTGCATGTGCAGCTGCAGCAACATGTGAAATTTGTTCCAGCAAATACATGTCTGAAGGTGTACGATCAAACTCGAAATCGCCAATTAATGTGGCATATGGCGCACCACCAAATGACCCATATTCTTCTTCATAGATCTTTTTAAACAATGTACTTTGATCAAAGTCCGTTGCGCCTTGAAAATCCTTGATTAATTCTTTCTTCGTTGTATTCAACATACGAATCTTAATCAATGGATTAGATGGCGTTTCTTGGCAAAAGTAATATAAACCGCGCCATGTCGATTCAATTTTTTGAAATTGTTCGTCATGGATAATTTTACTGAGCTGCGTTGAAATGAGTGCATCAATTTCAGCAATACGCTTATCAATCGATAATGTCATATTTTCTGAAACAGTAATCGTCCCCGCCATCACTTCTTTAGCAAGTTCGCCAATTAAACTTTTCGCTCTATCATGCTCTTCTTCATTTCGAGCAATTCGACTACGTTCAACAATTGAATCTAATAGCGTAAATTCTTCAGTAGTATCTTGAGCAACTGCAGCGGATTGGGCATTATTCATTTTCAGCCTCCACACTCATTTTACGCACTTGATCTGTATTTTGTAGAACTTGGTCAAGTAGATCTTCTAAACGCTCATTATTCGAAATTTTGTTACGCAAATCAGTCAAACGTTCACGAGCTTCCACCAACTTTCTCAAAGGATCTACTTGCTGAACCACATTTTCAGGACGAAAATCTTCCATCGACTTAAATGTCAAATCAACAGACATACGTCCACCATCATCAGTCAATGTATTTTCAACTTGATAGGCAGCACGTGGTGCTAAGGACTCCATGACTTCATCAATGTTTTCTAAATCAACATTAATAAATTTTTTGTCTTTGAGCTTGGTTTTTTCTATTTCAGATGCTGCGGAAAAATCACCTAAAACACCAACAACAAATGGCAATTCTTTGATTTCTTTAGCATCACCAACTTCAACATCATAAGTCAGTTGTACCCGAGGTGGTCGAATACGCTGTAACTTTTTTTGGACGCTTTCACGTTTAGCCATATGAAAATCCTGTTTTTTATTATTTCAAAAATGAAAGTTTTTAAAGTGAATTGAAGGGATTTGTATTCGGTTTGCTCGCCACTTCTGTTGATTGTACCTTCTCAACTTTTTTGGGTTTTGCCACCTGAGCCGTTGTTTTCTTTGTGGTTTGTTTGGTTGAACTCGCAGTCTTACGCGTGGATTTCTTAGGGGCTTTAATCACCACGGCCTTTGCATCACTCGTATCTGGCGCAGGCAAAGAATTACGAACGAGATTAGACAACTCTTTAGCAGGTGGATAAGTTAAATCTGCAGATAAATAGCGCATTTCTTCTTGACGCATATGGTTTAACGCTGTGTTTGCAATCGAAACACCAGCTAAAAACCGAGTATCTGTTAATGATGTATGATTAATATTTCGCGCATTTAACTCTTGAACCAGTTGAAGTGCTTTATAACTTTTTCCAAGTTCTTGATATCGACTTGCAGCTTGAACCAATAATTTATTTTTTAGCTCATCATTTTTTTTATTTTTACTATCGCAAATCTGTGCATATAAACTTAGTAAATTGTGATCTGTTTCCCCATTTACTAAGGGGTAATCTTTAATACATTTCTTTTTTAAACTAATACCTTCTTCTACCGCTGAAAAAGCAAATGGTGTCACCGTTAGTAAAACGAATGTAGGTAAAATTAAATAATATTTTTTCAAAACTTGCCTCAAACCTTTATGAATAAAAAATTAAAATTATTATCAGTAACTTCGATTTAAAATATACACACCCTAGGTAAGTATCTTCTGCTTATATAATGCGCTTGGATTTAACAAAAATATGACACCCAAAGTCAAGGAAATAAATGTTACTCAAAAGTAACTATGTTTGTTTTTTGTAATGTATCTTCTTTTTTATCTAAATTTCATTTGTGTATTATGATGTCATATATATAAAATACGCGCCAAATAGCATTTATAATGACTTGTAAAATGCTAATTTATAAATAATTTTATATTTACACTAAAAACACAGATAGCCATTGGCATATTTGTCTTGTAAAAACTTTGCTATAAAGCATGACTGAGTTACATATGAATAACCTTAAAATATTAATTAAGAAGCTATCTAATCATGCGCGTGTTGCTCTAGAGAAGTCTGCAAATAGTTGTATTAATCAACAGAATTATGAAATTGAAATTGAGCATTTTTTTCTTGAATTATTAGAACAACCAGAACTAAATGATCTCTATTTATTAGTTGAAAAATATAAAATTTCCCATGATTCTTTAGTTAAAGACTTACAACTTAGTCTTTCCCAGTTACCTAAGGGAAATACTCGCACCCCTATCTTTGCTCAATCGATTATTCGTTTATTAGAGCAAGCGTGGTTACTTGCTTCAGCCGAACAAAATCCTATTATTCGAACCGGCCATATCTTAGTAGCACTTTTAACAGCACCAGATTTACATCAAATGGCTTTACGCGCTTCGAGCCAATTCGAACTGTTCCCAATTGATACAATGAAGCATAAATTTTTAGACCTTTGCTCAAACAGTATCGAACAAAACGTTTTACAGGAACCAACGCCAAGCGAAAGCACTGAACCTGCACAGCATCTGGCTAAAAACAAAACTCCTGCACTTGATCAATATACACTTAACCTAACCCAAAAGGCACAAAACGGTCTTATCGACCCTGTTATCGGTCGTGAGTTTGAAATACGTTTAATGCTCGACATTCTGATGCGTCGACGCCAAAACAACCCCATATTAACTGGTGAACCGGGTGTAGGAAAAACAGCTGTCGTGGAAGGTTTGGCATTAAAAATCGTGAACAACCAAGTGCCTGATGCTTTAAAAAATGTTCAACTGCATACGCTGGATATGGGACTATTACAAGCAGGTGCCAGTGTAAAAGGTGAATTTGAAAACCGCTTGAAACAAGTGATTCAAGAGGTTCAGTCTGCCACCCATCCGATAATTTTATTTATCGATGAAGCTCACACTTTGATTGGTGCAGGCGGTCAAGCAGGCCAAAATGATGCTGCCAACCTATTAAAACCCGCACTGGCTCGTGGCGAGTTACGTACCATTGCAGCAACTACATGGGCTGAATATAAACAATATTTTGAAAAAGATGCGGCGCTCAGTCGACGTTTCCAAGTTGTTAAAGTTGAAGAACCGACTGAAGATGTCGCCATCGATATGTTACGTGCCATGTTACCAGTCATGGCCAATCATTTTAATTTAAATATTGATGATGAAGCCATCGTCACAGCTGTACACTCTTCACATCGTTATATTAGTGGTCGTCAACTCCCAGACAAGGCAATTAGCGTACTCGATACAGCCGCAGCGCGTGTGGCACTTACTCAAAATGCGCAACCTGTGAAGCTAGATCATCTACTGGCTCAACAACATAATCTCAAACTTGAATATGAGATTTTAGAAAATGAGCATAAAAATCTACCAATTCATCATGAACGCTTGCACGATCTACAGAAAAAATTAGCTCAGCTTGAGTGTGAAGTTAAACATACTCAAACACAGTGGCAAAAAGAAAGCGCGCTTGTTGAACAGATAAAACAACGCCAGCAAGATACAACGGCTCACAACGATCAAAATGAGATTGCTGCGCTTCGTGAAGAATTAAGCGATGTGCAAGGCCAGAATCCCTTAGTGTTTGAACGTGTTAATGCACAAATCATTAATGAAATTATTTCAGACTGGACCGGTATTCCTGTGGGCAATATGGTGAACGATGAAATAAAACAAATTCTCAGCCTAGAAAGCAAACTGGCTGAGCGTGTTATGGGGCAAGACTCTGCCCTACATCAACTGGTTCAGGGGATTAAAACATCTAAAGCAAAATTGGATGATCCCAATAAACCGCAAGGCATATTCATGTTGGTGGGGCCAAGTGGTGTCGGTAAAACCGAAACCGCGCTTGCGCTGGCGAATGAACTTTATGGTGGAGAATCCCACCTGATCACCATTAATATGTCTGAATATCAAGAAGCACATACCGTTTCTTCTTTAAAAGGTGCTCCACCTGGATATGTGGGATATGGTCAAGGTGGTGTGCTGACTGAAGCGGTTCGCCGCAATCCTTATAGTGTGGTTTTACTGGATGAAATTGAAAAAGCACACAACGATGTTCAAGAACTCTTTTATCAAGTTTTTGACAAAGGTACACTTGAAGATGGTGAAGGTCGAATCATCGACTTTAAGAATACCACCATTATTTTGACCTCGAATGTAGGTTCGAATGCCATTATGCAGGCGTGTTTGAATCAACCGATTGAGACATGGCCAACAGCAGAAAACTTAGCTGAGCAGTTAAAACCAAGTTTATATAAACAATTTAAACCTGCTTTTTTAGGGCGCATGCGTATCGTTCCCTATTTCCCACTGCATGATGATTTACTGGTTCAAATTATCCATCATAAAATCAAAAAAATAACCTCTCGCCTTGAGAAACAGTACCAAACCAAAGTTCAATATTCAGAGGAACTGGTAGAACTGTTATTAAGTCGCTGCACGGAAGTCGATAGCGGTGCACGAAATGTTGATCACATTTTAAATGCCAGTATATTGCCTGCTTTAGCCACAGAAATATTGATAGCTTTGGCAGCAGATCATTTGCCTAAAGTCATTCAGATTGATGTCAAAGATGATGAAATTACTTATGTTTTAGACCCTGTCGAAAAGACCACGGCTAAAAAGAAACGACATCCTGCTAAAAATAAAGCGAATCAAGTTTAATAGAATATAGAGTGTAAAATTATGAGCTTAGAAATCGAGCCTTTATTGTCTCCTATCTCAAGCGATCAACCATGTGGACAAGACTTGTCTTTTTCCAATGAATTCCACGCTATCAAAATTGCAAAAACTCAGGATGATCCACTACTCGATCAAGGCGACTGGGTTGCTGAACCCAAGCAAGCAGACTGGCAGTTCGTTGAACAAAAATCAATCGAGCTCCTCACGGGAAAATCGAAGGATTTACGCTTATTGGGCTGGTTACTTGAAGCGTGGTCAAATTTATACGGATTCGAAGGTACTGCAAAAGCCCTAGAGCTTATGCACCGGACGCTAAATGAGTATTGGACACAACTTCATCCTGAAATTGAAGAAGAAGATTTAGATCAACGTCTAGGTTTATTGCAAGGCTCAATTAATCATTTGATTCCACTGATTAAACAAGTTGCTATCGTGAATGTTCCTGCATTTTCACTCAGTGATTATGAAGCCTTACTGAGACAAAAAAACCATTTGTTGAAACAAGTCGAAAGTTATACAGATGATACCAATAGCTCTCAGATTTTAGAACAATTTGAGCAGAGCTTGTTCAATACATCAAAATCATTTCAATATCAGAACTATCAACATTTTTCGGCGCTTCTCGCTGAATGGTCAATTTTGAAAAGTGTATTAGATACCTTAATGGGTTTAGACGCACCAAGCTTTGCTGCTATTGATACTCAGCTTGAAAACATCCACACCAGTTTAAAAAAGCTCTACAAAACCGATGTTTTTACCCAACCTTTAATGGCGACACAAACATCTGAGTCTTCTGCTGCTGCAACGATAACAACACAGGCACTTTCATTTACCCAGCACAAAGAACAAGAAATTGACATGAACACCGTCCATCCATCCAAAGGCTTTCAGGTTCAACCGCAAAATCACTTAGCAAACCGTGAACAAGCCATGCGGGTATTACAAGAAATTTCTGACTATTTCCAAGCCAATGAACCGCATAGCCCCGTAAGCTATATGTTACAGAAAACCATCAAGTGGAGTCAGATGCCACTACATGAGTGGTTAAATCAAGTCATTAAAAACGAAAATCCACTGCATAACGTCCAAGAACTACTGGGCGTACAACAAGCAAATGAATCAAGCGACTGGTAATCTAAATGTTTAAAGCAGAAAAAATACTTTGGGGTGAAGGTCTATTTTTACGTCCTCAACATTTTCAATTACAAGATGCGTATCATGAACAACGTCTGAATCATACCATTCGTTCTACGATTCCATTTGCCTATGGCATTCAAAATATTCAATTTGATGAGGCTCAGTTACACACACATATCATGGCCCTCGAAAGTATTAGTATGATTTGGCAAGATGGTGAAATTTATCAAGCGCCGACACGTGATTTACTGCCAGAGCCAGTGTTATTAGATGAACTGAATTTACGTGGCGAAATCTTGGTTTATTTGGCTTTGCCGATTGTACAAGCCAATAAGAAAAATGTGAGCGCTGAAAATAGTGTGCAGTTCGGTCGCTACCACTCTTATCTGACCTCAACCCACGATTTATTTACAGATGCAACTGCAGCAGATATCACCTTATTACGCCGCCGTGCAGAGTTTCGCTTGTTAGAGGCGAACGTAGAACCGAATCAAGAGCTGGATGGTTTTTTGTATTTAGCTTTAGCAAAAATTAAACGTCAAAGCTCAGGTCAATTTGAATTTGATCGTCATTTTATTCCGCCTATCTTGCATATCGAATCTTCTGAAAATCTTATCTCGAGTTTGAAACGCAGTTTAAATGTCATCAAAGCGAAAATTAAGACCATTCAAAGTAATAATCGAGAAAATGAGCAAAAACTGATTGAGTTTCGATCTGGCGACATTGTGTCATTTTGGTTGGTCAATGCACTCAACACAGCACATGCGACGTTGAATCATTTATTGCAATATCCGCATATCCATCCAGAGCGACTGTTTTTTGAATTATTACGTTTAACAGGCTCATTACTGACCTTTTCAACGGCTCATGAGGTTGATCATTTACCTCGCTATCAACACCATAATTTACAAGAAAGTTTTAGTCAGCTTGATGTCATTCTACGTGAGTTATTAGATACGATTATTTCAAACCGCTATATCAACATTCAATTGAAAGAAACGCGACCATCTTATTGGTTAGGCAGTTTAGAGTCAGACAAAATTACTCGAGATTCAAGACTTTACTTGGCTGTTTCTAGCAGCATGATGCAAAGTCACGAACTAATTCAATTGGTTCCGTTGAGATTTAAAGTCGGCAACACCGTAGATGTTGAACAGCGCGTCATCGCCGCACTTCCTGCAGTTCCTTTGCATCATTTAATGCAGGTTCCAACCGCTATTCCAGTGCGATCTGGTGTGAGTTACTTTGAAATTGAACCAAATAATGACTTATACCAACGTATGTTGGATGCCGAGTCGATTTGTATTTATATTCCGGCAGGTTTCCAAGATATTGCTGTTGAATTGATTGCTGTGATGAATGGCTAAGGAAATGAATCATGAATAATGCCCCTTCACTTTTTGATGATGGACAAATTGGAACTGGTTCAATTACTCAGCCCATGACCGCCAAAGTCACCAGTACAACCAACTTGGTCGACTTACTCCATGATGGTTTTTATATTGTATTTTTATTAAAAAACAAATATATACCGAGTAGTTCGACTGAATTTCGCGAAAAAATCATTGCCCTACTCAACCGTTTTGAAAACCAAGCCCGAAAATTACAATTTTCATCAGATGATATTCAAGATGCTAAATATGCTTACTGTGCATTATTAGATGAAACCATTGTGACTCAGCAAGATGCACAATTTTTCGAGCTACAAAATAGTTGGTTAATCAGTCCCTTACAGCTTAGTTTATTTGGCTCGCAACTTGCGGGTTATCGTTTTTTCGAAATTTTAGAAGAGTTACGCCGTAAAGGAAATAGTCGATTAGCCGCACTTGAAGTTTATCATTACTGCATGCTTCTGGGTTTTCATGGTAGATATCGCATTGAATCTATAGAAAATTTAAACCATTTGGTGGCACGTGTAGGCGATGAAATCGACTACTTAAAAGGAAAAAAGGCGGCCTTTTCTCCTTTTGCATCGCTACCCGATCAAATTAAACACATGATTCACCGTGAGCTTCCTTTTTACTGGATTTTACTTTTTCTAATCGTATTCGCACTCTTATCCTTTGCGGGCTTGCGCTATATGTTATCAAAGCAAAGTACGAATTCTTTAGCCACATATGAAAATGTCATTTCTACGCCAACAGAACAGGCACATATTACTATTCATTTACCCTAAGAACTAACTCCATGGCTCATGAAAAACGGACTTCAGTCAAAATTTTGACGTCTACAAAAAAGAAAAATATTTCACCTATGCTCTATGCGTTTGGTGGTTTTTTGAGTGGTATCGTATTGATGGCCACTCTTGGTTTTACTTATTTTTTTGCACAACAAAAAAATGATTCAATACAGGTTAATCAAAGTTTTAGCGTGGATGTCACTGAACCCTCAGTCGATAATGAAGCCCCGACGCGGGAACCCGAAGCTATTTTTGAAGCGACTAAAGCCATCCCTTCTAAAAGTGTTCAACCTTCAAATGTAACTGAGCCGCCTTCTGATTTTCCTCAACCCAAAGAAGATGAATTAAGCAAAGCTTTTCTTCGTCCAACTGAAACAGTTGCTGCACCATCGATGAAGAGTGCTAGTCCGCAGCCCTTATCAAAAGAAAATAAGAAACAAAACTCGTCAACGCAAAGTTCGGCCGCACCGAAAGATAAAAATCACGACAAAGTAGCCAAAGCAGAACAGGCAGTGGAAAAATCCGAAGAATCTCCCACAGGGAGTGTACAAACCAAGATTACAACTCGTACCGTCGAAGCCCCAATGCCAGCTACTATCCGACTATGATTTATGCTCTTTTTTCGCTTTTTCTAATCCTGGCACTAGGGCTAGGTTTAGCATTGTCCTATGAACTTAGAGCAAAATTAGCAGGCTTTTTTGTCGGGTTAATTCCTCAAGGAAAACAAAGATTTCAATCCGCTCGTCATTTTGCACAGCATATAAATCATGCTGCTGCGCCCGAGCAATTGCAATCGCATTGGCATATTCAACAGTGGTGGATATTGGCTGCGGGTCTATTTCTATTTGCCAGCATCTTAATGTTTGCTTTTACCAGTCCAATCACGCCCACTAAAATCGAAGCGGATTATTTAAGACAATCGGATCCACAAATTTATGCCCTACTTGATGGACAAATTTTGTCTCCACCACCACAGGTCGAAGAATCCTTAGTTGCTGAGGCCATAGTTGAAGCAAGTATGCTTGAACAAGCGGATCTTAATAATAATTCTATTCAAGCCAGTGCTTTGAATTACGATCCAAGTATTCAGGATGTACATTCAACTCATTCACATGACAATTTAGCAACGGCTGATCGTAAGTGGCACAAAATGAACCCACGCTATAAACAACGTTTACTGATGGTATTTAAAATAATGCGTGAGCAGCATGGATATGAACTGGTTTTACTGGAAGGCTATCGTAGTCCGCAGCGTCAGAATTCTTTAGCCAGCAATAAAAATACGACTTTGGCACGTGGTTATCAGAGTTACCACCAATTTGGATTGGCGGCGGATGTCGCATTTAAGCGGGATGGAAAAGTCGTTATTTCTGAACGAGATCCATGGGCGATGCGTGGTTATCAGCTCTATGGTGAAGTTGCAGAATCTGTAGGTTTAACTTGGGGCGGGCGTTGGAAGTCGATCCAAGACTATGGCCATACTGAATATCGAATGCCGAATTTAAAGAAAACTGCGGAAATGGCTGAAAAGCTGACCTCTGAAGGACAACTTTCAGCTGCGAATTTGAGTTAATCAGGTTGAAGGCTGACTCAAATATTGAGTGATGATTTGCAGAACTTGTGCAGTTTTCTCTGCATGTAACCAGTGTCCAGCATCTGCCACCGTCTGAATCTGGGCTTGAGAAAACTGCGATTGGATAGCTTCTATATATTCTGGCTTTTTTACATATGGTGAATTTCCACCACGTATAAACAATGCAGACTTATGCCATGTTTCTATATTTTCCCATGACAGAATTTGGGCATAGTTCTGATACAGTGCATCTACATTAAACAACCACTTCCCTTTGCTAAAAGATTTCAAGAGAAACTGAATCACCATTTCTTCTTTGAGATATTCACGCATGATTTCTATGGCTTGTTGACGTGTTTCAATACCTGCTTTTTGTACTGCAAAGAGCGCTTTAAAAATTTGCTCATGATGATTTTCTTTATAAGCAATAGGCGTAATATCCAATACCACCAATTGATCTAGTCGATCTCCTGCGAGTTCGGTCACTTTCATCACCAGCTTTCCACCCATCGAATGCCCGATCAAAGAAAAGTGCTCGATATTGAGTTCATCTAAAGTTTCAATTAGATCAGCTGCCATTACCTCATAATTCATCACATTTGAATGTGTAGATAACCCATGATTACGTACATCTACCTGTAATACATGGTGGCTTGAATAAAACTCCCGAGCCAACATCCCTAAATTACTTAAACTGCCAAATAAACCATGAACAAAGACCAATGTTTTTGCACGCGGCTGCTCATTTTGATGAAATTGATGATTTAGGATCATATGAAACTTACTTTATTTGATTCCTATAGATATTGAATTTTTAATGGAAATAAATCAAATGACTTTTTATATTAAGTTCAATTTTGCTTAGGCTATTTTAGGTGAGATATTTGCTTAGGCTAAATTTAAAAACATGAGGTAAATGTCCGTACGTAATATAGATTTGATTTTTGAATCAGATTCTAAGCAAGTGAAAAGATGTCGAATGCCTTAAGTCTTACTAATTTTGTATTTTAAAAATAATTCAGCGGAATTTTTAAGTAAGAAATACCATTGCCTTCTGGTTGAGGGAACTTGCCTGCAAACATATTGATTTGAATCGCTGGCAATATCAATTTTGGCATACTTAACGTTGCATCACGGCGGTTTCGCATCTCGACAAAATCAACTTTTCCCGTTGTAGTATTGATATGAATGTTTTTATGCTTTTGCGAATAAACCGATGTTTCATATTGGTATTGATCACGACTTTCGGGTAAATAGTCATGGCATAAGAACATCCGCGTTTGATCTGGCAATGTGTACAAAGTCTTCACTGAATCAAATAAAGCCGCCGCACTCCCCTTTGGAAAATCACAACGTGCCGTCCCATAGTCAGGCATAAACAACGTGTCCCCCACAAAAACAGCATCACCAATGACATAACTGAGACACGCAGGTGTATGCCCTGGTGTCGGAATATTATATGCTTTTATGTTGCCTATCAAAAATATCTCGTGATCTGCAAAAAGGTAATCAAACGACTGCGTGGCATTTAAACTTTTAATATCTAAGTGATAAATCTCACCAAAAGATTGTTGTATGATCTCAATCTTATGACTAATCGCAATTTTTCCACCTAGTTTTTGCTTTAAATACTGTGCAGCACTTAAATGATCTGCATGAACATGCGTTTCTAAAATCCAGTCTACGCTTAGACTATTTTCCTGAATATAAGCAATGATTAAATCAGCCTGCTCTGTTTTAGTCGTTGCCGATGCTGCATCATAGTCCAACACACTATCAATCACGGCGCAGCGCTGAGTGTCTGGATCACTCACCACATAACTAAATGTGTTGGTCGCTGAATCAAAGAATGCTTTTACTTGCGCAGTTTCCTTCATGGCATTTTCTCCATCACTTTACGATGTAGTAGCACACCAACGAACATCGCAATTATAAAATAGATCGCTTGATAATAGCCCAGCCCAATCAAAGTAAAACTCGGCGCAGGACAAATTCCCGCAATTCCCCAGCCTATACCAAATAGCAGACTTCCCAAGATCAGATTTCTATCGATTTTCGTATTTTTAGGAAGCTGTATAACTCCACCATAAAAGGTTTGTGGATGTGGCTGACGTACAGCTTTTTGAAAAGGAATAAATGCAACCGCAATCGCCCCTATCATCACAAAAGCTAAACTGGCATCCCACTGCCCGAAAATATCTAAAAAGCCAATCACTTTCGCAGGATTCGACATTCCTGAAAGCATGAGACCAATTGAAAATAATCCACCCCAAATGAATGCCCAAACATTTTTCATTTTAGATTGCTCCAAACATATGACGGACAACATACACAGTAATAAAGCCTGCGAACATAAAACTCATTGTAGCGATGATTGAACGTTTGGATAAACGACTGATACCACAAATACCATGCCCGCTGGTACAACCAGAGCCTAAGCGAGTTCCAAAGCCTACTAATACGCCCGCAATAATTAACATGAAAGGTGTAGCTTCAATATAGATCTCTGGCTGAACAAAAGCGGCATATATAAACGGAACAATGAACAGGCCCAATAAAAACCACAGTGCAGGCGTATTTATGATCCCTTTTAAGTTTAAAACTTGAGAGACCAGACCACTGATTCCTGCAATTCGTCCATTGGTATATAAATATCCAACGGCGGAGATGCCGAGTAATATTCCACCTATAAAAGACCACGCAAAATCATGCATTGGTAAGCACCTTAAAACAATATATGTTTTTATAATATATTTAATTAAAAAATAATCAAGCGTCCTTTGTATCTATGGATGCTATGCATGTCTATGGTCACTGTCTACGGGGTCTTTCATCTAGCTTTAGATATTTGAATGGCACTACCCGTCCGTTCTCGAAGCTTTTAGTCTTTTAGATAACACCTTAAAGCATTTTTTTACATAGTTATTCTTCACAATAACGTAAAAAGCTTGAATATATCCCCGAGGGATTTTGTATTCAGCCCTTTTTTAGATTAGAAATACTTAACTTCTCTCGCTTTATTTCATGATAGTTTTCATTTAAAGAAACTGAATACAGTTAGAGGTACATCTCTACATCATGATCATTATTCTCAGTTTATGAAACACATTTACGACTTTTGAATATTTTTTTATGCGGGCAGACACATGAAAAAGGATAAAATAATCTGCTCTTTTTCTGAGCAGTTTATTGAAATTCTGATAGTACGCGTTCTGCAAACCATCTTGGGAGCTTAGACACGGCAGCATTCATTTTTAAGGTTTCAGCTGCTTCTATTTCTGCAAGAAAAGACGCTTGTATACCGTCAGAAGAGTTATCAAACAAGTAGGCTCGATCACAGCACTCTATGGCTTGCATGAGCAGATCCATACTACGGTAGTAACGTTCAATAATTTTCTGCTCAGGAACAGGATGACCACCCACACTGACGCGATACTTGACTCGGGCAATATTGATTTGTGGGTCTACTGTTGAGACATAATATAGATAGGTTTTATAACCCTGACGTTTCGCTTCTCGGAGAAACTCAACTTTAGAGATATGTGACATGACCGTCTCAAAAGTAAAACTGACTTTTAAGCGCAGAAACTCAAGCCGGATATAGTCAATAATGCGTGCACAGAGATAAGAATCAATCTCTTCGGTTTTAAACTCGATCTTCCATTCATCTAGCACAATTGGCTCATGTGCAAGTAAGGCCACAAACTGTCCCGCTTGAGGACGCTTCTTACTTTTTAGAAAAGTGACCAACTCTGAAGCTTTTAAGGAAGGATGATAATGCAATAAATCAATGCGTTGACTCTGTCTTAAGTTTTGTTCCAGTTCATCTGCATTTAAATATGCCCCAATATGTTGGGGCAAGAGGTAATCTTTAACAGTGCTTTTACCAGAACCATTCGGCCCTGCAAACATTCTTATTCTAGGTTGTCGAGGTGGCATATCAATCTATACGGTCGCGTGTTTCTTTTTACGTGTCAGTGTCGGTAAAACGCCTACATCGACATAAGCATGACTTAAGTCTTGTAAAACAGTTTCATTGCCATGAATATCGCGTTCAACCAACTGTTCAGCTTTTGCATAAACTACAGACGAACGAGTGGTTGCTTTTTGAAAAGCATCATGAAAAGCATGAATGGCAAGTTTAGGAATCATATCATCCTCATATTTGCCTACTTTAATGTCGGTATAAGCTGCCATACACCAACTCCTACTCAAACGATGGTTGATTTTTATTTATCTTAACACAATCGAGGACATTGTCTATTTATACAGCATCCTGAAACAATAAATTAGATCTTAATATCTACACTAATTTCATGCTGTCTTATTCGGTTACTTTACTTTTTAATCGTTTCGTATCTTCAACTTTTAAAGCTTTCGCCGTTGGGCAGAAGGCACTTTCATTCATCCCTGCATCGGTCAGGCTTTTTTCTTGCTGCTCAAGGTAACGGTTGGCCACCATCAGCATCACTGAAGCGGTACTTAACTCAATATTGGCTTTAGATAGCGCAGCAATTTGATGATATGCATCCATACGCTGACAAAATGCGGTTTTCATTTCTGTTGCTGTCGCTGGATTATCTTTTGCATCTAAAACGGTTTTAGTTGAATTCACAGTTGCTGTATATTCAGCCATCTTCTGATCATACTGTGCCTGAGTTAGCTTCGTTGTTTCTGCATAACTCAGGGTTGATAGAAATGATGATAAAAATAACGAAAGGCTAAGCAACGTCCATGTTTGTTTTTTCATGTATTAAGACTCATCGCCTTCTTTCCATACGTCTTCATAGTCATCGCCATCAATCATAAAACGATAACCTTCACTTAAAGCCAAATATGGAAGTACATCAGGCAAGATATCTTGTAATTCACGTACAGTCATGGTTGTAAAAAAGTCTTGGCCCTCACCCAATTCACCACCATAAATAAACCAAGCGACATTCTCTTCAGTTTCTGGCTTTTTACGTAAACCAACAATGGGCTCTTGATTTAAAGTCTGTACAGCAACAGCAACGACATCATCACCTTTTACTTCAACATAAGCCGAGTCAAATTCTTCACACAGTAGTTTTTGTTCTGCAATCAATTCATTCAATGCAGATTGTTGTGACTTTTGTGCCATGCGATGCTGCCCCTTTTGAGCGTCAATCTATCGATAGCGCATTTTAAAACATATTTAGGTCAAAGGCTGTTTTTATTTAAACAATTAGCACACAGGTAAACACTCAATATCACTACAAATTTGGCATTTATTTTGCTTAACAGTATTACGTTTTATAAAAAAAGTAATATCGGGGCTAAGCAACTATGGGTTATTTCGCACGAGAACTCAGTCCTCAAAGCAAAGTATTGCTGGGCTTTGGATCATTTCTAATACCAATCCTCATTTGGTGTGCTGTGAGTTATTTACCATTTATTTGGCATCCTCAAGTACAAATCACCAACTCTGGCAGTGTCTCTTTTTTACAAATCGGTAGCCGTGTAGACAAAAGTGTTTTCTATACAGAAGCGCAAAATGCCGTCAATACAGGCACTGAACCGCCACAAGGTAATTTGGTCAATCCCATTTATTTACCAGCACCTCATCAAGTTGCGACAGCCTTAGTGACGGCATTTACTACACCACCAGCTCAAGCCGATGCGCCATGGTTTCATCAAAGTCTTTGGCACAGTATCAAAATTGTATTCAGTGCTTTCTTTATTGCATCACTCGTGGGTATTCCGTTGGGAATTTTATGTGGTTTTTCCAACAAAATTTCCCAGCTCACTGAACCCTTTGTTGAGTTCTTTCGCTACTTACCTGCACCTGCCTTTGGTGCACTGGCTGTTGCCATATTAGGCATTAATGATGCACCAAAGATTGCCATCATCGTGATTGGGACGCTGTTTCAGCAAATTCTGATTATTGCCAATACTACGCGTATGGTGGACCGCGGGCTGATTGAAGCGGGTTATACCCTAGGGACGAATAAAGCAAAAAGTCTGTTTCACGTGGTCATTCCAGCGGCGTTACCCGATATTTACCGTGATTTACGTGTCTTGCTGGGCTGGGCGTGGACCTACTTGATTGTCTCTGAACTAATTGGCACCACCACAGGGATCACTTGGTTTATTACCCAGCAAGCACGCTACCAGAACTTTGACAATGTCTATGCTGCGATTTTGATTATTGGGGTGATTGGCTTGGTCTGTGATGTGATTTTAATGAAGCTAGGGCAGCATCTGTTTAAATGGAAAGCGGGAGCAAAATAATGATAACCACAGATATAAAAGCAACGGAATTCAATGCTCGTCAGTATTTTGATCACATTTATCAACGTCCTGTCATTTTAGAGGCCAAACAACTTAGTCAAGTTTTTCAGCATGGTAAAAATTCACGCACGATTTTAAATCAGCTCAATTTGAAAATTCATAAGCGGGAGTTTATTTGTGTGATTGGCCCGTCTGGTTGTGGAAAATCGACCTTTAGTCGTGTTGTTGCGGGTCTAGACCCTTATAGCAGTGGTGAGTTGCTAGTAGATGGACAGCCCATTTCAGGCCCTAGTCCAGAGCGAGGCATGGTGTTTCAAGGCTATACCTTATTTCCTTGGAAATCGGTTAAAGAAAATGTGATGTTTGGTCCACTCATGAAAGGTGCAAGTCATGCCTCAGCCGAAGCGGCTGCACGAGAATGGATCAATATTATTGGCTTAGAGAAGTATGAAAACCAATATCCACATCAACTGTCTGGCGGGATGAAGCAACGTGTTGCGATTGCCCGTGCTTTAGTCAATGAACCGAAAATTTTACTGATGGATGAACCTTTCGGTGCGCTTGACCCGCATACCCGTCAGAAAATGCAAAAACACCTGATGGACCTATGGCAAAACATTGATATCACCATCATTTTTGTAACCCATGATATGGATGAGGCTATTTTACTGGCTGATCGTATCGTAGCGCTGAAAGCCAATCCTGGAGAAATTAAAGAAATTATTGAAGTGGACTTACCCCGTCCACGAAACACTGAACTGATGTCCAGCCCTGCCTTTAAGCAACTTCGAGAGCGAGTCGATTTCTTAGTACATGCACAAGAAGAAGAAATTGACCCAGCACTGGAGGATTTACCCAAAATTCCACGTATGACCCAAGTCAGTACGCACAAGTAACTCATTGATCTCGCCTGAGGGACGACCCTTAGGTTTTATGCACTGTTGGACGGCCAACGCGAGGATTTTACCATGCAAGATAAATATGTCCTTCCACTGGTGGATATCAGCCTTTTAAATAGCACAAATCTAGATGACCGTATGCAAGTTGCTCAAGCGCTTGATCAGGCTTGTAAAGAAGTTGGTTTTCTCTACCTCAGAGGTGATCAATTTCAACCTGCATTATTTGCACAGTTATGTGACATTGCGAAGCACTATTTTGCCCAAGATGAAGCATTAAAAATGCAAAATTATATTGGAAAATCGGTGAATCATAGTGGCTATGTACCGATAGGTGAAGAACAGTTTTCGAGTAACAGCTACGATTTAAAAGAATCTTATGATGTGAATTATGACTATCAAGGGTCTGCATTAAATTATCCCTTACTTGGCCCGACGCAATGGCCAGATGATCCCGCATTTAAACTCGATGTCTCACAGTACTATCAGCACTTAAAAGCCATTGGTCATCAACTATTTCGCTGTTTTGCGCTGGCTTTAGAGCAAAAAGAAGACTTTTTTGATGTGCATATTCAACATGCACCCAGCCAGTTACGCCTCATTCACTATCCATATAACCCTCAAGCGACAGATGCAGAAGGCATCGGGGCGCATACCGACTATGAGTGCTTTACTTTATTACTCCCCACAGCGCCCGGTTTACAAGTCCTCACCAAGCAAGGTGAATGGATTGATATTCCTCTACTTGAAAATACGTTGGTGATGAACATTGGTGACATGATGGAAATCTTGTCCAATGGAAAATATTTAGCGACAAAGCACCGGGTTAAAAAAGTCCAACAAGAACGCTACTCCTTTCCTTTATTTTTTTCTTGTGACTATGACTATGTCATCCAACCGATTAATACAAATGAACCACCTAAATATGCGCCACTGGCAGGTGGAGAACATTTGTTTAATCAAACGGCTCAAACCTTTCATTATTTAAAACAACGTGTAGCCAGTGGTGAGTTGGTCTTAAAGAATGCCGTTCCGCTTTATTCTTTTGGTCTGACTGAGTCAAACATGGAGTACACCCCATGAATTTATTCGAAACTTTAAGTCAACTAAAACCTATCACAGCAGCTTCTGGCAATGTACCACCCTATTTAATGGGCGCATTTCGGCGTAAGAGTATTAGCTTTTACAATGGTCTGACAGATGAAAATACGATTGTATATTGGTTTCAATCCAAGAACTTCACCATCGACTTACGTCTCAAATCACTAACAGATACACCTATCGTAGAGCGTCAAGCATGGGTCGGTTATACGCATTGGGATGCACAAAATGCATCACTGTCATGGGAGCTAAGTAGTAATTATCAGAACCATACCCAGTGGCCTGAGCCTGCAACCCTGCATACCATTGGCAATTGTATTTTGGAGTTTTCACCCAGTAATGCCTATGTTGAAGACTGGCGTCAACAAGCCAGTACGGGTTTATTTTTAGGACTACGTTTAGTCAAAGCCGTACATGTTGCCACGCAGCAAGAAATTTCGCTCGATGGCGGTCTCATCATCTGCGGTGAGTATATGACATATGCACAGTCACGTTTACCCCATATTCAACAGAATATAGACGCGTTAGGGGTTCTTTCTCATGTGGAGCGAAGTTCTTCTGACTTAAATCAAATTGAAAGCTATGAAGTATCAGTTTCAACTCAGGATCAGCTCATTCAATATTCAAGCTGCACCCAAATGACTCAACAACAACTCATCCTAGATGGTTTTGAAGTCGTTGATACTAAAACCCTCATACAGCGTAAATTGATCGATGGCGAAGCATATCAGTTGGTGTTTGTCGTGGATGTGTATGAACCTGAATACGCTTTTCAAAATGTAACATCTACCACGGCGGACAGTCAGGATTGGCTGAAACAAGAACAACATCACCTCATGCATCATGCAACTGTGGTTGCGTAAGGGAGCTTTAATAAGTTATGGCTTTTCTCTATTTATTGATCGCCGTGATTGCAGAAGTCCTCGCAACTTCTGCATTAAAAGCGACCAATGGTTTCACTGCACCTTTACCTATTGTTTTAACTATTATTGGTTATGCAATTGCGCTCTTTTTCTTAGGTCTAACGTTTAAATCCATCCCTATGGGGCTAGCTTACGCACTGTGGTCAGGTGCGGGCATTATTCTGATCTCTACAGTCGGTTGGATTTACTTTAAACAGCAGCTCGACTTTGCGGCGGTTGTTGGTTTAAGTTTTATGATTATCGGCATCGTGATTATTCATGTGTTTTCTAAAAGTACGCATTTATAAATACATGCCTTAAAATCTACTCTTTATTTAACATTAGATCTTTCTTTGCTTTTTAAACACACTCATACAAAAAAGCCCAAGTTAACTTGGGCTTTTAGTTTCTACGCAGTCTTACTTTAACTCTTCAACCAAAGCTGGGTAAATTGCACCATCAACATCCATTTCTGTTTTATAAATGCCATTTTCAACGTTGAATTTGTTTACGTGGTAGCTTGAGCCATAAATCGAGTCAAAACCTGAACCTTTTTTAAAGACGGTTTTATTGGCTGCCAAATCGAGTAAATGCGTCCCGCCAATAAATTGTTCATATTGTTTCGGATCAACTCCAACACGGTTAGACATAATTTTCACGGCATCTTCATGTGTTGCAGGGTCATTAATATATTTGACTGTTTTATCCCACACTTGGATCATCTTTTTCCAATCTTCTTTATTGGCAGAAAGATGGCTCATATTTACAGTCAGAGTGTCATAAATTAAACCTGGCTTATCTTTAGAACTATAAATAATTTTAGACCCTGCAACAGACTTCAACGCTTGATTGGCTACAGGTTGCCAGACAGCAATTGCAGCAATGTCTGGACTGGCAAAAACTTGTGGAAGCTCATTGGTCATAGAATTGACCAATTTAATGTCACTGGTCTTAATTTTTGCATCTGTCAGTGCTGTACTTAGCAATAGATGGTCAACCAAACCTTTTTCAGTAGCAATACTTTTGCCTTTTAAATCAGCAATGCTGTTAATCCCATCTTTTGCAATGATCACGTCATTACCTGCGGAATAGTCTGTCGCCATAATCATGACACCTTGAGTGCCCCCAGAGGCTGTGACTAGATTATCTCCATTGGTCACCAGCACCGCATCTAATTGATTGGCTGCAAAAGCAGAAAGTGATGATGAATAATCAAACCATTTAAACTCAACATTCAACCCTGCTTCTTTGAGCCAACCTTTTTCAATTGCCACTTGCCATGCAACAAAACCCGGCCAATCACTATAGCCAATCGTGATGGTCTTGGTGGCTGTGCTTTCAGATGCACTGTTTTTTGTTTCAGGAATTTTGGCGGTGTTATCACAACCTGCCAATAAAATAGTCGAAACAATAGAGACTGATAAAAACGCTTTTTTAATCATGATGCAATTTTCCCGATGCTATAAATGTTTAAACTTGCTATGTATGGAGTGAGTCATTGAGGATGGTGAACATGGTCACGATTTCAACGCGCTCTGTTTTTCATTTTGTGGAATCGGCGGCATCACCGCATCCATCAGTTCCAAATGCCCTTTGATCACACCTTTCAAAGCAATGAATTGCTGGCTTAATGCTTTTAACTCTGTAGTTAAGCCCTGCAAAATCATCACTTCTAAAATTTTTTGCTCATCTAACTGAATATGTAGTGAGCTGACCACTTGTTCTAAAAACTGCTGCTGTAAGTCCAGCAATTGGACTCTAAGTGGCGTAACACTGGCGTCATAGAGCAAGGTAAACGTCCCCACCATCACGGCGTTACGTTGCTCCTGATCCGCAATCAAATGTTTATTGATCATGTCGACAATGGCTTGAGAACGGCTTTCATAGTGCTGATCAACAATTTTCTGATCCAATGCATCGACAGTTAATTCAGGCACAGTGATGCTGATCCGTGCCAATTTATGTTTCGGCACGTGCTTATCCTTTTTCGGATGGATCTTGTTTGATATAAATGCCCGCTCTAGCACTTAAGATGGCAACCACGAACTGTTTAAATACAGTGAAGAATGCATTTAAGTCATCTTTGAATTGTTTAGACATTTGCTGCTCCTTTCGGTATTACCAAAAAAGGTTTTTGTAATACCTAGAACTAAGCAGAATACATGCCAATTTTTTTTGATTAGATTGATAGCAACAGCGCATCAAAAAGTTTATTTTTTGTGCAAAATATTTTTATATTTTTAAAATTGATACATCAAAGTGCATTTCGGGACTATTCAGCTTGACTTTTCATCCGTCAAAGGCCGAATGTTTACATACCTATAGGCAAAACACCTTTTGGAAGTGAAGTCTTATGTCCTCGCAACTTTTAGTTTTCTCTGACTTATACGCAAAAAAAATCGCCAGATGGCGATTTTTTCTTTTATTGATAAACTTTTTGGAACTCACCCAAAATTGGAGCTGAGACGCCATCTTTATACACATATCGAGAGATAATACCTTGATCTGTATAAATATTCATTTTGATCGAATTTGTACCTTTTAACTTACTCATCAAATTTACAGGCGCTAAAATATAATTGGTCGAACGGTTGGTGCCTAACACATGATCATGTTCGGTTGGCCCAGTGACAGCAAAAGTTTGGCTTTTTTGTCCATTGGTAAACACGACCTTTTGAATGTCGTATTTATTGTAAGTACTACTCAAATGCATTTTTAACTTAAGCAACTCTTTGTTCGATTCATTCCAGCTCACAGTAACCACTGGACAAAGCTCATTCTGCGTACAAATGAGTAAACCTGTGGTACCCACATTTTGACGGCTTGGGTCTGTAGAGGTGGTCGCACAACCTGAAAGCAACATCGCCCCCAAACTCATGAGTAGCCATTTTTTTGGCGATACGTTCGTTATCATTATATTTACTCCCAGAAACTTAAAAGGCTTTGAAATTCTAAAATGAAGCTTTGATTTTTCCCAGTCCCTATTTTTGACGAATCTGCACCTAAATCAAGCTTTTTCGTTCATTCAGGTTATAAATTTTAAAATTTATATCCCTTTATACAAATATGAAAGAAAAGAACCTACTGAAAAGCTCGCTACTAACCAAGCACATGTATTCTTTTTTAATATGCACTCTATGCAAGCACTACCGCGCTTATATCTGTATATCAAACGAACGACTAAAAGTTTTTCAAATTATATGCAAATAAATACTCAACTTTGCAAGCCTATCAAAACAGATGACAGAACATGACGAAGGGAATCAACATCCTTTATACTGGTTCTAAAAGCTCACCAAAGACATAGCCGCCGATGAAATTCTTTAGTTGCGCATCCTGTCAAAACCAAGTCTTTTTTGCCAACTCGCAATGTGTGAGCTGCCAAACTACACTCGGTTATATTGCATCAGAAAAAGATATGGGGAGCTTTGAACAGCATAGCCCTATTCTTTGGTTAGCGCTAAATGAAAAATACCAAACGAAGCGCTATAAGCCCTGTTATAACTATCAGCATCATCAGGTCTGTAATTGGGTCATTCCTGCAGAGAGCAACGACATCTACTGTGAGTCTTGTGTACTCACATATACTATTCCTACTCTCGACAACCCAGATCATATCGTCTATTGGTCACGGCTCGAACATGCTAAACGGCGTTTTCTGTATTTAATGCAACGCCTGAATATTATGCCAAGGCCCAAATATAACGATGATGATCGCTACGGACTCCGTTTTAATTTTCTCATGCCTGAAGCAGAGCACCCTGTGCTGACAGGACATGTTAATGGCGTCATTACACTCAATGCCAGTGAAGCAGATGTCATCTATAGGGAAACGACCCGTATTAAAATGGGTGAAAACTACCGTACGCTTTTGGGGCATTTCCGTCATGAAAGTGGTCATTATTATTTTGACCTCATTAAATCGCTACATCCTGAGCTGGTCGACGAGTTCCGTCAGTATTTTGGAGATGAGCGTCAAGATTATAACGCAGCACTACAACGTCACTATGAAGATGGCGCACCACAAAACTGGGACCAATTTTATGTCAGCTCTTATGCCAGCACACATCCTTGGGAAGACTGGGCAGAAACATGGGCACACTATTTACACATGATGGACACATTGGAAACCGCTTACTATGCAGGTTTAATCGTGCGTAATAATCGAAAAGATACGCATGACTTAAGCTTTTATGAAAATCCAATCGGCGCTCAAGATTTTGATTTACTCCTCAAACAGTGGATGACACTGACTTTTAACTTAAATGCGTTAAATCGCAGTATGGGTTTAGAAGATGCTTATCCATTTACGCTATCAGCGCCAGTCCTCGATAAATTACGATTTATACATAAACATGTTTTGGGCAAAGCCTTTGCTCGCCAAATTGCTTGAGCTGAATATAAGCGTTCTTAAGTTATGTCTAGGGACACAAAAGATCGGACCGAATTTGGATGTAACTCGTTAGAAATTATCTTAAAATGAAAGACATCTTTAGCCTATATAGATAACGTCCGTGCTAAAAACTATGCTTTTAACGAGACATCATACTTTCACGCGACCAATCATTTTAGGGCTAACGATTGTTTTATTGCCGGCCTGCCAGTTGGTCAAAGTCAAAGAAAATAACATCCATCAAGCTATTCGTAGCAAGTCTGAAAACATCTTAACCCACGACCAATTGAGTGCGGAAACCACCAGCTTACTCAAACTACTCAGTCTGACGCCACAGCAATGCACCGCTGAATTTGAAACATGTTTGCAACGCTTAAACACACAAACGGATATTGCAGCAGATGAACGCTATGCCGCTTTAAGTGAACTGTATTTGGCTCAAGCTTTAGAGCTCTCAAAACAACACAACTGTACCCGCGCACAGCCTCATAGTGAAAATAATCACTGCTTAGAACAGAGCCTTGATGCCTTCGACCAAAGTTTACGCTATAGCTATGTGTATTTATTTAAAATGCAAGAAAGCCCAAGTACCCGTGTTTTTGATCAAAGACAAATGCATGTCCGCACTTTTTACAATGTCGCTTTGTCACGTTTAATTACCACGGCGTACCGTACGCAGCCTTTTCATCAAGTTCCCGCGCAACTCAACGTCCAACAACGTCAATATATTGTAAATTTAGAACACTATCCTGAACTGAAAAGTAAAACCATTGCCCGAGTTCAATCCAGTTATAATTTAAACTTCTCGGTTTTTTATCAAGTCAACCGTCAAGATGGTTTGGGTGCAGAGTTCGTGGTTGTGACTAAAGCGGATCCTATTCATAAAAATGATTTTATCCTTGACCCGATATCATTTTATCAATACCAAACCAATCCCAATATCCATCCTGCACGCTATTTGTCCGTTACCGCCGCAGCACAGCCATTAAACCCTGAAAGCAGTATTGAAGATGTGCTTAATGGCAAAGCTGTTTTTGAGATTGAGCTATTTAATCCTTATACGCAAAAGTATGTAGACATACATCAACAAAAATACATTCTCACGGCGAATTATTCTGTGCCTTTTGCCTACTGGCTGGCAGAAAATAAACTGGGCTCTACAGGCTACTTAACCTTGCTCGATAAAACTGAGCGATTGCGTATGCCACACGTCTATATGCTTGAACCCTACCAACCGAATAAAAAAGTGATTGTACTTATTCATGGTCTCGCCAGCAGCCCTGAAACTTGGGTCAATCTGACCAATAACATTTTGGGGGATAAAGTTTTACGAGAAAACTTTCAGGTATGGCAGGTGTTTTATTCAACCAATATGCCCATTGTTGAAAGCCGCTATCAGATTCATGCACTACTTAAACAAGCCTTTGCACAAGTTCAACCCAACTCTCGCTCGGCCAGTGACGCCGTGCTGATTGGACATAGTATGGGGGGCGTCATTAGTCGCTTACTGATTAGTGAGCACGATATTTCTGAACAAGTGATTCCACTATTAAACTATGAGCAATACACTCGATTACAACAATACCCCGTAATCAAAGAACGTTTTCAATTTCATTCTGATTTACCCATTGGACGTGCAATTTTTATTGCCGCGCCTCACCGTGGTAGTGAACTGTCTGACCGCTGGTACATGGAATTGGTGAAGAAAATGGTCAAGTTGCCGATCACTTTCTTTAACCAAGTGGATATACAACTCAATGGTAGCTCTAGCACCAAAGGCATGGTGCAATCTGGCCCAGACGACTTAAGTCCAAAGTCACGCTTTATGGCTTTGACCAGTAACATCATGCCTGTATCTAGAGTTCCTTATCATTCTATTATTGGTAATCACCGTCAGAACAATGACATACATGACATGAGCGATGGTATTGTGCCTTATTCCAGTTCACATTTAGAACAGGCTGTCTCTGAAAGAATCATTAAAGGCAACCATTCGGTGCATGAGGAAGCAGAAACATTATTAGAATTACGGCGTATTTTAAGGTTACACCTTGAGCAAACTCGGGCTCAATGATCAACAGTACTAAAAATGTTCTACTACTTGGCGATTTTTATCCGAATACTCTAACTCAGCTGAATGAGCATCGAAAACTTGAAAAGCAGCGGTTGTAAAATCTCAGGTACGGAAAAGGTTTTGATATACTTGCTTTATCTAAAAAATACATGCATTTATCTGCTCGGAAACATTATGCACATTAAAAATCAAGTTGTACTGGTCACAGGTGGCGCACGCGGTTTAGGTCTTGCGATTACACACGCCTTAATCAATGAAGGTGCTCGTGTAGTCGTGAACTATTTGAACAGCCAAGCAGCAGCGCAAAACTTAGCTCAGCAGTATCCCGAACAGGTTTTTATCTACCAAGCTGATGTTACAGACAATGCTCAAGTCAAAAGTATGTTTGACGCAAGCTTTCAGCATTTTGGACAGCATATCAACGCCGTGATTAATAATGCGCTCATTCAGTTCGAGTTTAATGGTGAGGCCCGCCCAAAAGTTCATGAGCTACGCTGGGAAACGATGCAACAACAATTTGAAGGTGCAGTTAAAGCCGCTTTGAATACCACCCAAGTAGCGCTTGAAGGTATGAAACAAAACCAGTTTGGGCGCATTGTAAACATCGGAACCAATCTGGTACAAAACCCTGTGGTGCCTTATCATGACTACACCACGGCGAAGGCAGCACTGTTGGCTTTTACGCGTACCTCAGCGCATGAACTTGGTCAATACGGCATTAATATCAATATGCTCTCTGGCGGTTTACTGCAAACCACTGATGCTAGCAAAAGCACGCCCAATGAAGTTTTTGATTACATCGCAAGTGCAACACCACTACGTCGTGTAGTTACACCTGAGGAATTTGCTTCAGCCATTTTAATGTTCTTATCGCCCTATTCTTGTGCTGTGACAGGTCAAAACTTGATTGTGGATGGTGGTTTAGTCAAAGGCTAATGAGCTTTAATCCCTAAACTCTGAATAAGAATGATTTAAACCATCCATTTTAAAAATTCTCGAAGCTTCATCGACTTGAAGCTTTGTTTTAGGTTCAAGTCTTCTTCAGAATCTGCCCACCCAACCAAGGAATACAGTACGATGCTTTCTTTCCCCATTCGGCACCGACTGGCTGGTTTTTACTTTTTTTATTATTCTATTGTGGGCACCTTCATGCCGTTTTGGAGCCTGTATCTCGAAGATCAAGGCTTTAACTACAGTGAAATCGGTATCCTTTCCTCAATTGCGATCATTACCCGTTTTTTTGCTCCTTTTATTTGGGGCTGGATTGCAGATAAATCAGGGAAACGGATGCTCTTGGTCAGAGTTGCAACGTGGATGGAAGCCTGTATTTGGTTCATGATTTTTATCATTCCAAACTCCTTTCAGGCGATCGCTCTGCTCATGCTGATCTTTAGCTTCTTCCAAAACGCCATTCTGGCTCAGTTTGAAGGCGTAACTCTGTTTTGGCTCGCGGAACAGCGCAGTGCTTTGTATGGAAAAGTTCGAAAATGGGGCTCTGTCGGTTTTATTGTCGGGGTTTTTGGTATCGGTGCCTTATTAGAAATTTTACCCATCTCTATGCTGCCAGTTTTATTGCTGTGTATTTCTTTTTTGGCCTTTATTTGGTCATTTAGCATCAAAGAACCGACCACTGCACCTCATTCACAAGGGCAGCTCGAGCCATTATTACCTATTTTAAAAAAACCCGTTGTAGCGGCATTTTTAGGTGTCGAGTTTATTCTGCTTTTTTCGCATGCGCCCTTTTATAGTTTTTATAGCAACTTCTTAAAACAAGCCGGTTACTCAACCACAGAAATTGGTTTTTTGTGGGCTATCGGTGTCATGGCCGAAATTATTATGTTTGCCATTGCTCACGTTTTTTTCAAACGTTTTTCATGGCGACTCATGGTGTCTATTTGTCTGATCCTCACGGCGCTACGCTGGTTTATGGTCGGTTCTTTTCCACAAATCTTCGCGATCCAGTTCTTCGCACAAACTATCCATGCTTTTAGCTTTGGTTTATTTCATCTCATCGCCATGCGTATCATTTTCCAAAACTTTAGTTTAGGGCAACAAGGACGTGGTCAAGCCTTATATAGTACCATGTGGGGACTGGGTGTAGCGTCTGGAAGTATTCTTGCAGGACATTATTGGCACAGCCTGTCAGGCGAACTTATTTTTATTTTGGCAGGCTGTGCGGTTCTACTCGGTTTGGGTTTTATTCGCTACTTACCCAAAGAAGTTCAAGCTTAAAAGGTCTCTTCTGATCTGCGCGCATAAATTGCAGCAGTTTCATTAATCAGCTTTCTAAACTTTGATTTCACTGTATTTATGAAACCATGGTTGGGCCTGTTCAAGCTGACTAGCCAACTGTAAGAGCCGATCTTCACGAGCAAAAGGCGCAATGAACTGCGAACCAAGTGGAAGATTGTCAGCATTCCAGTACAAAGGTACAGACATCGCGGGTAAACCTGTGATGTTGGCTAACTGAGTGAAAGGCACCCAACCTAAATTATCTTTCACAATTTTATCGACCAGTTTTCCTTGTGCCAGTAGATGCGCTTTGCCGACTTTTAATAAACTTTTTAAAATTGGTTTTTGCCATGATGGGGTAGAAATTTGCCCATTTTTGGGTGCGACTGAAGCTGTGGCAGGAGTTAGATAAAGATCATAATGATCAAAGAATTGGTTCATTTTGGTGACATACACTCCCCAATTATTCAGATTATGAATATATTCTAACGCAGTCGTTTTCGCACCAAAGGCAGCCAAAGCTAAAGAATCCAGCTCAAAATCTCCTGCTATAGTGGGAACGTGTTGCTTGATCTGCTCTAACATATAAGAAAATTGACTAAACCACGTCGTGATAAAGTCTCTGGCCAAAGACATACCATCTATCTCAGGTTGTGCTTCAACCACTGTATGCCCTAAAGACTCCAACAAACGTGCAGTATGCTGCACAGCATCAATTGCATCTTTAGACACTGGGGTTCCGATAGGCGATTGGGTACTAAATGCAATTTTAAGTTTTTTCACAGGCTGCTGTAGACAGGCCAAATAGCTTTGGCTGGGCAGTTCAATTTTAAACAATGAACTATGCTCTGCACCCTGCGTTGCATCTAACATCGCTGCACTGTCTCTTACACTTTTACTCAATACATGCTGTATCGCAGCGCCGTGCATTGCTTCACTCATATCTGGGCCCCACGGTGTACGTCCACGACTTGGTTTTAAACCAAATAAACCGCAATATGATGCTGGAATTCGAATTGATCCACCGCCATCGCCGGCACCCGCAATCGGAACAATCCCTGCGGCCACCGCAGAAGCGGAACCACCCGATGAGCCCCCACTGTTATGTTTTAAATTCCAAGGATTATGACAAGCTCCCCAAGCATCTGATTCTGTAATGCCCTTGATTCCAAACTCAGGAGTATTGGTACGTCCAAAGGTTAAAATGCCTGTGTTTTCCCAACGGTTTACAATTTCTGCATTATGTTCTGCAATATGACCCGTGCGTTTAAATGCTTGGCATCCAAAAGAGGTTGGATAACCTGCATATTCTTGAAATAAATCTTTTACTAAAAATGGCACCCCTGCAAATGGGCCAGACAATGCATTTTGTGCTCTGTTCTTGGCATAATCATGCATAGGAATAATAATCGCATTTAAAGCAGGATTGGTTTGCTGGCTACGCTCAATTGCAATTTGTAATAATTCAGCGGGATGGATTTGTTTTTGTGCAACCAACTCAGCCAAACCCAGCCCATCATAACGAAGGTATTCAGAAAAATTCATTTTTATCCAAGTATCTATAGTTTTTATTGTTTTATACTTTTACTAAATTTTAACCTATGAGGCAAGTTGTACTTGATTGCGTCCTAAAGTTTTGGCTTGATATAACGCCCGATCAGCACGATTTAACAAGCTCTGTAGGCTATTTTTCGTTGGTAAAATTTGATGCACCACACCAAGACTCACCGTCATGCTCAAAACAGCATGCGCCACTTGGGTTTTTGAAGTAGCGACAGCACGGCAGATACGTTCTGCAATGACTTGTGACTCAATCTCGGAGATATTATTTAACACCACCACAAATTCTTCACCGCCCATACGCGCAAATAAATCCTGTTCACGCAAATTACTTTTCACCGTTGTGGCAAAGCTTTGTAGCAATACATCACCAATATAATGACCATATTGATCGTTCATTTTCTTAAAGTGATCAATATCCAGCACAATGATACTCATCGACTTAACCAGATTTTCCTTCAATAAGTTTTCAGTTTGAGTGAAGAAAAAACGGCGATTTCCCACATGAGTTAAGGGATCGTGGTTGGCTAGATAGAGCACTTCTTTATATAGATCATGACGATTACGACTCACAATACATAAAAGCAAAGGTGCAATCATCAACATGCACAGCCCTATACGCACCGAAATAGAAGTGGCCAAGAAGTTATCTGCTGTACGTGAAATATAATAAGTCGTTAAACTATGATACGTCACAAAACAAACCAAACTGTTAATGATACTCACATAAAATAAGTTGTAACTTAAAGCCGCCCAAATCAGCCCTGCTAAAGGGAAAAGTAAGGCACCAGGACCAAAGAACAGATGTGTACATGCCACAGAAATTAAAACTGAGAGTAAGGGTAAAACATCGACAAACTCGGTTTCGCACTGTCTACGGTTATTCCAAAGATACTTTAATTTCTTCGCTGCAGGAAAGGTCAACATGAGGGGTAAAAGTGAAATACAATTTAGCACTTCCCCCGTCCACCAAATATAAAACTCAGCCCAAAGGTCTTGCGTGCTCATAAAGGTGTGTGGCATATACGGAACGACAGCAACGGCAAATATCGCGCTGGAAAAGCACCCAAGAAAAACACAAACCAAGAAAAGATAAAGAAAATTTAAGCCTTTGTTATATGCACGATAGTCAATTTGTAAATAATGGATAAAAAATAACGAAACGCCTACCGTCATAAAATTGGCGATCGTTAAAGCTAAAGTCAGTTCAAAATGATTCCCTGTGACTAAGTCTGCCGACATATAACCAATAAATGCGCCCAACCAGCCACCAACATTTCTGAGTGGCTTAAACCGTAAAAATAAGCCGATCAGTACTGCATTAGCTGGCCAAAAATAAGCGAAATATGCAATCGGCCGAGTGAATATCCCAAGCAAGCAGCAGACAAAAATCACCGCAGCAACAATCAAACATGCTCGGCCATGCTGTTTAAAATTCAACGATACTTCTGTGAGCTTAACTGCGTACAAAATATTCCCTCATTTTTACATGAGTTATGATTAAACATCATGTTTTCTACTGTCCATTTGCTTGCAAACGATGCATTGATGAAAACCATCACAGATTGACAATATTTACTAAATAAACTCTATCGATTGTTCGTTATGGTTTCAATATGATTTTTTGATTTATATCCTGAACCTAAATATTTACGATTAAATGCTGATATCACTCTCACCCATAAAAAAAGCCTCCACATTGGGAGGCTGTTTGATCTTTGGACTTATTTCGCTTCAGACGCTGCCGCTGATGCACCTGCTTCTTCAGACTCTAAAGGTGCAGCATCAATCATCTCTGGACTAACTTCTATATTGGTCACTGGTGTTTCAGTTGCTGAGCTTTCCACTGACGTTTGTTCAGTCTCTTGTTTTTTGTCACTACATGCAGCAAGCGACAGCATCGTTGCAGAAGCTAAAACCACCAAAGCCATTTTCATGTTAATCATTATTCACCTTCACATTAGTCATTAATTGCTTGAAACAATACTACTTATTTTTGCTCAAGTTTAAAGTATTCGTTTGTGAGCAATCTTTTGAAATTAAGGCAGAATTATAACATCATTGCACAAAAATGATAAAACAAGCTCGAAGCAAGCTTGTTTTTATCTATCCAAGAATGCACTCGAATTAAACAGGATACGCTGTCGCGACTTCCTGACTAATCATTGCTGCGGTTGCCGCAGATAGCGTCCAACCTAAGTGCCCATGTCCTGTATTAAAGAACACACGTTCTAACTTTCCACGGCGTACTACAGGCATCATATTCGGCATCATAGGACGAAGACCTGCCCAAGGGACCGCATGCTCTGTCGAAACTTTAAAGTTACGATTGGTCCAGTCAACAAGAGGTTGAATCCGATCTGCCCGGATATCACGGTTATAGCCATTAAACTCAGCAGTGCCCGCGACACGGAAACGATCTTTACCTAAACGTGAAGTTACGATTTTTGCGCTTTCATCTAGCAAACTCACCCATGGCGCATTTTGCTGGCTTTCTTCGTCATTTAACATCACCGTAATCGAATATCCCTTTACAGGATAAACATTGACGCGTTCTTGGACCAATTCGGCCAATTGATAGCTACCCACCCCAGCACAAACCACAACAGCATCGGCAGCCAACATTTCCACTTCATTTGGAAGCAGTTCAACATTCTCTGAACTTGGCTGTAACTTCACTTCAACACCTGAAGTTAAATGTTCGATATCTGTCACATCCATACCAAAACGATACTTCACACCTAATTTTTTGGTGACTTCAGCCAAACCTGTGGTGTACTTATGAATATCACCCGTCGCATCACCCTCACAATAAAATCCAGCATAATAGTCGCCGGTCAGTGTCGGCTCAATTTGCTTAATTTCTTCATTGCTTACACCACAACGTTCAAGTCCACCTTTATTGAGTAAATCATTAACTCGAATGGCAACGTCATAATCTTGTTTATTATGATAAAAATGCAAAATACCACGCTTTTCTAAATTGAAGTCGATTGACTCTTTATCCGCAATTTCGAACAAGCGTTGACGAGCCAATAAAGCCAATCTTACTGTTTCATGGGTATTGGCCTCATAATGTTTAATATTACCCAGAAATTCCATCAGCCATGCATATTTATGCACACTAAATGCAGGATTGAGCAATAAAGGGGCAGATTTTTGAGACATCCATTTCATGCCTTTCAGCACTGTCGATTTTTGGTTCCAAACTTCCGCATTGCATGCAGACAGTTGTCCACCATTTGCAAAAGAAGTTTCCATCGCAGGAAATAAATGACGATCAACAACGGTCACTTGATAACCAAGTAAGCTTAATTCATATGCAGTTGTGACGCCTGTAATTCCAGCACCAATGACAACGACATGACACATAGACACCTCCTTTTTATTGTTTGATGTCAACCCCATCTGTCATGTGTACCTGAGAGCTTCGATCTAAAACATCCCATGACGTTTTAAACCATCCCCTTCGGTGAGTGATTGAACACTTCTCTCCAGAGTTTTTTCATTATTACAGTCCTTTTGCCTGAGAGTTTCCGGGGTCGTTGCTCCTTCGGCGAATGCAGAACATTTCTCTCCTGCAATAATGCTTATTATTCTATGAGCAATTTATATACCATGTAATCACCCGATTTGAAACTGCTCTTAAAGTATTATCTTTCGTTTATTTTTATAAAGCACAACCTCAGCTTAGGACAAACGTTGCACTATACTGATCAAAATTGCGCTGTTACTGCTTTAAAATAGGACATATCTATCGCGCACATCTGAGCTATGCTGAGGTCATCTAAACATTTTTAATAGTGATGATTTATACATCTTAAGATGCTTCATTCTGTTTCTCTCCTGTATTAAAAGAATGAATGAGTTGTTCTGCATCTTGATAAATTTCTTGCCAATGCGGTAGTAACTCACTGTGAAAGCTTATAGTGATATAACTCGTATTAAACCCATAATTGGGTTGATGTGTATTAAATTCACAACTTGTTGCACCAGTCTTAAAATAAAGACACTTAATGGTTAGGCTTACCTCTTTACCTTTACGCTCCTGCCAATACACCTTTTTTCCAACACCATCATCACTTTTTACGTCTATTTCGTAGAGTCCCAAATCTGAGTTAAATGTTTTTGTTTCATCTATCCATACTTCACTCACCTCTTCTCCACCAGAAGACATTCCTTTCCTTAAGTATTGTTTTAAAATCAAAAACTCATTAAAAAAGTCTTTACTTCCCCACTCCTCTTTCCAAACTGAGCGTTGGCTTAATGCTATTTTGATATCATTTTTATACTCAGAACCTAGTCTAAAGCCTTCACTCGACGTTGTCATTTCAGGCCATCTCACTTTCAAAGCAATATGTTGAATTTGATCATCACAACCTTTAGCCTCGTGTTCTTTTTTAATATTTTTCCCCCAATAATTCACACCTTGATAAGTCACTCTGCCAAAAAGTAAATACTGCTTATCAATAAGCATATGCTGATCACCAAATTTTCCACAAGCATATAAGCGCGCTTTAACTTTTTCAGGGTCATGCATACTGTCGTAGCCGTATATCAACAATGAAATAACCAAAACTGTGAGTAGTGATAAAAATATAATGGTGCCTCGTCTGACTGTGCTAATTTTTTTATTCATATGCCCCTTCTTTTTTCTTTTAAAAATGAACTCTCTAAATGACTTAACCCGAATCACGGATAAGAAATTGACTTGAAAAAGAGAGGAACTAAAGCCATTCACTGTGTGACCACACTAAACTTATGACTCTAACCCTTATGTTCCTTGTGCCATATATGGCTTACACTCAATTATTCTATGTTAATAATAATTTCTTTCAGAAACGAGAAAGACTCGAGCTCTAAATTTGCTTGCTCAGTAAGACCAAATGAAGATTCATCAACGGTTGCCCTACATTGGTATCTAATAAGATTAGCTCTCATACGCAAATAAAAAGTCAGACCGAAGTCTGACTTTAATATGTACTCTCTTAAATATAAAGAGAATTTTCTAGTATTCAATCGGTGCAAATGGTGCAACGACGTCTGCATTTTGAGCACGATGACGCAGAAAGTGATCCATTAAAACAATCGCAAGCATTGCTTCTGCAATCGGAGCCGCACGCACACCCACACAAGGGTCATGACGACCTTTAGTTAATACATCCGTGTCTTCACGATTAATATTGATCGTTTTACCCGGTGTGGTAATAGATGCTGTTGGTTTAAGCGCAATTGCAACACGAATAGTTTGACCACTCGAAATACCGCCCAAGATACCCCCTGCATGGTTCGCAAGGAAGCCATCAGTGGTTAACTCATCACGGCTCTCATGTCCAAACTGACCAGCAACGGCAAAACCATCCCCAATCTCAACCCCTTTGACCGCGTTAATAGACATCATGGCATGGGCAATGTCAGCATCTAGACGGTCAAAAACAGGCTCACCCCAACCTACAGGCACTTTTTCAGCCAAAATTTCAAGCTTTGCACCGCAACTGGTACCTTGTTCACGCAATGAAGTCACAAGAGCTTCAAAACGCGGTACGGCATCGACATCGCCACAGAAGAATGGATTATTAGGTACTTCATTCCAATCCAATTTTTCCGCATTTTCAGTCCCAATTTGGGTTACATGACCACGAATTAAAATACCAAACTTTTCAGCCAAGTATTTTTTCGCAATCGCACCCGCAGCCACACGCATAGCCGTTTCACGCGCACTTGAACGACCACCACCACGATAATCACGGAAACCATACTTTTGTGTATAAGTATAATCTGCATGTCCCGGACGAAAGCTTTGTGCAATGTTACCGTAGTCTTTGGATTTTTGATCGGTGTTACGGATCAATAAACCAATTGGTGTGCCTGTTGTTTTACCTTCAAACACACCTGAAATGATTTCAACTTCATCAGGTTCTTTGCGCTGCGTCGCAAATTTAGAGGTGCCCGGCTTACGACGGTCTAAATCTTTTTGCAAATCGTCTGCTGTAAGCTCAAGACCCGGTGGAACACCATCCACAATCGCCATTAAGCCTACACCATGAGATTCACCACAAGTCGTTACACGGAAGAGTTGCCCTATACTATTACCTGCCATGTCTAACGACTCCTTTTATGCTTGAACAGATTGAATGAATAAATCACGGAATTGACGGCATTGAGCAGCGGTCAATGCAAAGATTCCTGTACCGCCTTTTTGGAACTGTAACCAGTAAAAATCAACAGTATTAAAGTTTTGGCGCATTGCCCATTCAGAATTACCCACTTCAATCACGATGAGACCATCTTCAGTTAAGTAATCTGGCGCTTGAGCTAACATTTTACGAACCAAATCTAAGCCATCTTGACCTGCCGCCAATGCCAATTCTGGCTCATGGTGGAATTCTTCAGGTAAATCTGCCATGTCTTCAGCATCCACATAAGGTGGATTCGACACGATGAGATCATATTGATTTTCAGCAGGAATTTTGGAGAACAAGTCAGACTCAAGTAAAGCGACTTGAT
The DNA here is from genome assembly GCF_019209785.1 of Acinetobacter sp. CWB-G5. Lineage (NCBI taxonomy): Bacteria > Pseudomonadati > Pseudomonadota > Gammaproteobacteria > Moraxellales > Moraxellaceae > Acinetobacter > Acinetobacter sp. CWB-G5. Next base: position 50,119 of record NZ_JAHUTF010000014.1, read on the forward strand.
ACTGTTTGTCGTGGTGTTCTGAGTTAATTTGAGCCACTTCTAAAGCTTCTTTAGAAATATCTGTTGCATCTACTTCGGCATCTGGGTACGCATAAGCCAAAGCAATCGCGATACAACCAGAACCCGTGCACATATCTAAAATACGTTGTGGCGTTTTCGGATTTGGGTTTTCTGGCAAGTTATTGACTGCCTCACCCATTTGGCCATTTTCACCTAAGCAATAAGGCGCAAAACGGTTTTGAATCAATTCTGCAATCGGTGAACGTGGAATCAGTACACGTTCATCGACATAATATGGCTTGCCATCAAAATATGCCAAATTAAGCAAATACGAAGTCGGTACTTTTTCATTAATACGACGTTCTAATAAGCTTAAAACTTCTGTCTTTTCGCTTGGTAGTAGCTTCGACTCTAAGATTTCAGCATCCGCATTCCAATCTAAAGATAAAGTTTGTAAAACCAAAGCTGAACTTTCAGCAAAATAGTCTTCTGTACCTTGACCTAAATGTGCATCGTATTGACGTAATGCTGTCACTCCAAAACGGATAAAATCACGAATTGTGCTTAAGTTTTCAGCGGCTTCCTGTATATGTTCAGGGCTAATAGTCGGGCGATCCACTAAAGGCGTCTCCAAGGTCATAATAAAAACGCCTTATGATACCCTGTTTTTCTATGATTTATAATGTTTTGATGCACAGCAAACACATTTTCATACGCTTTGCTCTTATTTGCTGATACGGCCTGTACGTGCTTCGTACATATCTGCACGGGTTTGTGTCATTTGCATCAGACACGAAATACGCTGTAATTCAGTCTTTTCATTTTTCACGATAGGTTTGTTATTACAAATCTGATCACGCTGCGCCAGCCATTGCTGATGAGACTGTTTAACCAGTCCTTGCTCTTCTGCAGGAGCCTTCGCTAAATACGGCTTAAATACTTTCTTTAAGCGTTTCTTTTGTGCTTTATATTCTTTACTCATACATGCATCAATTTCACTCAACACATTGCCAGTTTGCTTCATGCATGCTTCATATTTTTTAGTTGGGCCCATTGCATAGGCTGAACCACTGAACAATCCCACAACAAGCAATGCACTAAATATTTGTTTCAATTCCTTTCCCCAAAGCAAATTTTCTTCATTCATTTTTTAATCTAGTCATTCACAGCATCTGCGTGCTGCAGCGCTTTAATATAACATCCTATTTTGTATGAACATACTAGCCCCCTATAAAATTTCCACTGCACAGCTTTTTACATGAACTCACAGGCTTTGCATTGAAACCTGATCAAACAGCCTTATTATAAGGTGAGTTCTTCTGCCAATATTCCCCAAATTTATGAGTTATAAACACAACAATTTAATGGCGATGCGTGAACGCTATTGGAATGACACCGAAAACAATCATGTCGCCACTGAAAAAGCCTATTTCCAAAAGCTGTTACAGCAGCAAGGGATCTATGAATATGCAACCATTGAGGATGCTCGATACTTCTTTTTTAGTCTACCGAGCATCATCATTGTTAAAGGTTATGCACATGGATTTATGCACCAACCAGTACAAGAAATGATCCTGCAACACATACAAACACATAAAGATGAATTGATTCAGAAAAATACCCTTAAAGTAAAATTTCGCATGTAACAATCCCGATTAGGCTGTATTTAGATGGTTGCTTAACACTTATGGCCTTTTTTAACTCGAGATTCAGCAAGTTGAACTTTTTTAATACGTGAATACACGATATTATCCGTTACAATCTAAAATGCTGCCCTTGCTGATGAAAGGATTTTACTGAATTATGTCAGATCACAACGATAAGCTTAAACAACTGAAAACCTCCTCTATGGATCGTCGTTTATCGATTGCCAAAGCTTCGTTGCTTGCTGGAACACGTTGGGCTGCTTCTAATGCGACAACTATGTTTTCTAGCGAAGAAGAAAAAGAAAAGAAACGCAAAAAAGCAATGAAAGAACAGGCCGATTATCTTGTTTCTGAAATAGGCAAACTTAAAGGTTCTATCGTCAAAATTGGCCAAATGATGGCGCTTTATGGTGAACACTTTCTACCTGAAGAAATCACGCAAGCCTTAAATACTTTAAATAATCAAACGGTCGCTTTAGCGTGGCCTGCGATTAAACAGCAACTGCACAGCCAGTTGGGTTCTAAACTGGATGATTTGACCATCGATCATGAGCCACTGGGCACTGCATCACTCGCACAAGTCCACCGTGCAACGCGTAAGTCTGATGGTTTAGAGATGGTATTGAAAATTCAATATCCAGGCGTTGCTGAAGCCATTGACTCAGACATGAGCCTGTTTAAAAACATGCTTAAACTGACACGTATGGTGCCGCAAACACGCGAGTTCGACCAATGGTTCGATGAAGTTCGTGAGATGATGCACCGTGAAGTGAATTATAAAATTGAGGCTGCTACCACACGCCGCTTTGCTGCTCGCTTAAAAGAAGACCCACGCTACATCGTGCCGCAAATTATAGATGGCTACTGCACAGACCAAGTATTGTGTATGACATTTGAACGTGGCGTGCCGATTAACAGCCCTGTCATGCTGTCTCTGCCGCAAGAACGTCGCAACAAACTTGGCGAAGCATCACTTGAAATTGCGGTACGCGAGATTTTTGAATGGGGTGAAATGCAGACCGATCCGAACTTTGGTAATTACCTCGTTCGCTTAGGTAATGGCAATGACATCTTGGACAAAATCGTTCTGCTTGATTTTGGCGCAATCCGACAGTTTGATGAACATTTACTTGGCGTAGCACGTAAGCTCATTCATGCTGGGTTTAATCATAGTAGTGAAGAAATGGTTCAAGCGATGACAGGCTATGAGTTTTTCGACTCTATCCCTCAAAGCATTAAACCGGATATGGCTAAAGTCTTCTTACTTGCAACTGAAGCATTTAGCAGTCCAAGCAGCAACCCAGACTTACCTGCTGGTGTTATGGATGAACACTTTGCTTATGACTGGAAAGCAAGCCAACTTCATAGCCGTGTAATGCAGCAAGCTTCAAAGTCGATGGCATCTCGTTATTTCAGTGTTCCACCCAAAGAGTTTATGTTTATCAGCCGTAAATTCATCGGTGCTTATACATTTATGACTGTGATTGAAGCGAAAACCAATGTTCGTGCAATGGTGAAAAAATTTATCTAAAAGTACATTGACCAAAATGACGCGATGTCATTTTGGTCAATTGATCAATCATTTCAATTCCAAACGACTCAATAAAAAACTTAAAAAACAAAATATTAGAATAATTTAAAATACACCACATACCGTTTATCTTTGACAATACATCATGTCAGTCATGACATAGTTATTCGTATGCCGCTATGTCAGCATAAAACCACAGAATAATTCTGCTGGATGAAAATAATGACAAATATGGTAAATAAGGCGCAGGGATTTGGCTTATCACTGATCACAAAAATGGCAAGTAGCGACGTACTTGACCAATTAAAGCTTAGAAAATTTATCGAGAAATCGCTATATCAAGGCTCAAAAGCTGGCTATAAGACTCTATCAAAAACACAAAAAGCCTTTAAAACCAATAAAGATCTACATAAACAACGACTCAATAATCAAGAAAAATCATTGTTTGATCTGAACCATTCTGAAGATCAGCAAATGACCATCGACACCATGTCACAGTTTGCAGCGGATGTACTTTACCCATTAGCCGCAAGTGCCGATCAAAATGAAACTTTTCCAACAGAGCTTTGGCAATATATTGAAGAGCTAGGTCTGAACTTTTATGCTTTGCCTGAGGCACTTGGGGGTGTCGCTGCTGAGAAAAATATTCTGAGTAATGTACTTATTGCAGAGCATCTGGCCAAAGGTGATTTTAGTTTAGCCGCTGGTATGCTCTCTACTTTTAGTGTGATTAATGCCGTTACACAATGGGGTTCTGAACAAGTACAGGCTTTATATTTAAACAGTTTTGCGCAAGACAGTAGCATTCGCGCTAGCTTTGCAATTCAAGAAGCTACGCCTGCTTTTAATCCTTACCAGCTAAAAACCAAAGCCATTTCACGTGATGGTCAATATTTTATCCAAGGTGAAAAGACACTGGTACTATTGGCTGAAAGTGCAGATATTTTCCTTGTCAGTGCTGAACTTAATGGCCAAGCTGAAGTTTTTATTCTCAGACGGGATGAAAGTATTCAGTTTAAAAAATCTCCCGCTATGGGCCTCAAAGCTACCGAAACAGCAACTTTAATTTTTAATCAAACCCCTGCTTTACGCTTAGGTGATGAAGATTTCAACTACACGGCATTTTTAGACCTCGGCAATTTAATGTGGTGTGCAATGGCGGTTGGCACATGTGAAGCGGTCAAAAAATATTGTATTGAATATGCCAATGAACGCACCGCCTTTGGTGAACCCATTTCCCACCGTCAAAGTGTTGCATTTATGATTGCCGATATGGCCATCGAAATTGATGCCATGCGTATGCTCATTCTAAATGCCGCAAGTCTAGCTGAATCTGGGCAGACATTTCACCGTGAAGCCTATTTAGCACGCTTACTTTGTGCCGAAAAAGCCATGAAAATTGGCACCGATGGTGTACAGATTTTAGGTGGGCACGGATTCACCAAAGAACATCCTGTTGAGCGTTGGTATCGTGATTTACGTGCAACAGCAATTGTTTACTCTGGTCTACATGCATAATAAAAAGGAAAACTGGCATGAATTTACAGAACCCTAAGAAATTTAAATTACTGATTGATCAAGCCCACCAAGTGGCCATCAATGTACTTCGCCCTATCTCCCGAAAATACGACAAAGCTGAACACAGCTACCCTAAAGAACTGGATATGCTGGCATCTTTAGTCGATGGTATGAATGAGGGTGGTGAAGGTATGAATGCGGGGGCTGCTGTCGGCAAGCGAGGTACCAATGAACAAGGCAATAAAAATGGAGTGAATCTCTCTACCGCTTTAAGTGTGATTGAAATGTGTTATGGAGATACCGCTTTACTCCTATCGATGCCCCGCCAAGGTCTAGGAAATTCAGCAATTGCAGCTGTTGCCAATGAGGAGCAGCTAGAGCGCTTCAAAAACACATGGGCAGCTATGGCAATCACTGAACCAAACTGTGGCTCGGACTCTGCGGCTATTCGCACCTCGGCAATAAAAGATGGTGATGATTACATCTTAAACGGTGAAAAGATTTTCGTGACTTCAGGGGAGCGTGCTGACGCTATCGTCGTTTGGGCAACGCTGGATAAAAAATTAGGCCGTTCAGCCATCAAATCTTTTGTAATTCCTAAAGGAACTACTGGTATGGCAGTAGAACGTTTGGAGCATAAACTAGGAATCAAAGCCTCTGATACCGCAGTTATTCGTTTAATCAACTGTCGAGTACCAGCCAATAACCTACTGGGAAATGCGGAAATTGACATTGCTAAAGGCTTTGCTGGCGTGATGGAAACTTTTGATAATACCCGTCCGCTCGTTGCAGCGATGGCTATAGGCTGTGCCAAGGCCTCACTACAACGAATTAAAGAAATCTTCAGCGATTGTTTGGATCCTCAATATATAACACCATACTTACAGACGACTCATATTGCGAGCCAAATTTATCGCATGGAGGCTGAATGGGAAGCGGCTCGTTTGCTGACCTTAAAAGCCGCATGGATGGCAGATAACAAGAAACCGAACTCAAAGGAAGCCTCCATTTCCAAAGCCAAAGCTGGTCGAATTTGTAATGAAATTACCCTTAAGTGCGTCGAACTTGCGTCAACGGTTGGTTACAACGAAGATGAGCTTTTAGAAAAATGGGCAAGAGATTCTAAAATTCTAGATATTTTTGAAGGTACGCAACAAATTCAGCAACTCATTATCGCACGCCGTGAACTCGGAAAGTCATCGAGCGAATTGAAATAATATAAAACATCTCATTCAGATATGTTGATGCCATAGTTTTTATAAATAGAAGATTATGGCCTCACATTGAAGTAATATAAAAGTAGAAATTACTGGACTTAAATTCATGCTATCTAACAACGGCTGAACTTATTTGTTGGGCTTCAAAAAACGTATCGCTATCACAGAACTTAGATTTATTGAGCAAATTTAATATTTGGAGAATAGTAAGTCTTACCAACTTAGATACTGCTTAGGCTATTTATTATAAGCAAGAAGAATTTCTTTGACTTGTCCATGCAATCACCTATAAAAAAGTTAAATACTATGGGGTTATATGACAAAACTATCTTTGCAAGTGGATCTACTAACAGCATAAAATCTAGAATTTCAATTAATCGCCTCTATTTAGCTTAAATAAAGTACGGATTTAACAAAACCATAAAATAGTACCTTCTGTCTCAACTTGACTGTAATTGCACAGCTCAATATGATCTTCTCAGACATTATACCAATGGATATACAGTTTGCTGAATTATCAACGATACTTACCAACATCTCATATTAAAGCTAAATCTGTTTTAATTTTAACAACAACTTTAATATTTACTGGTTGTTCATCACTTGGTGGCGGTTCAGTTGAAAAGCGTTCAGCAAAATTAGCCAATGGCATTCAAAAGGCATATGCTGTTGAACCAACAACAGCACTACGTATTGCACCTATGATTGTACAAAGTGCAGATCGTTATAATGTGGATCCATTACTAGTTGCAGCAGTCATAAGACAAGAGTCTAGCTATAGAAATTATGCTGTTTCCCCTGCTGGTGCTATTGGACTTACTCAAGTTATCCCACGCTATTGGCAACAAACCTGCCCTGGCGATTTATTTGAAGAGATTAATAATATTAATTGTGGCACCTATATTCTCGCTAGCTATAACCAAAAAGCAGAAAGTTGGCCCAAAGCTTTGGCTTATTATAATGTCGGTCCAACAGGATACCATTCGACCTGGAAAATGAAGCGTCAAGGAAAGAAATATGCCAAACAGGTTAAAGCACATCAAAAAAACTTAAAAGATGCTCTGTAACCTCTTTTAAATAAGACATAAAAGTCAGCAACTGCTGGCTTTTTACCATTTAGGCCCTTATAGATAAGCTATTTCACTTGTTCTCTATCTCTTTTTCCCTCTTAATAATTATTTATTTTTATTATTTTAACCTTCCTTGCATAAAAAAATCCCCCTATCTCATTTGAGTTAGGGGGATTTGAATTAATGAGCTGGCGATGACTTACTCTCACATGGATAACTCCACACTACCATCAGCGCTAAGAGGTTTC
>NZ_JAHUTF010000015.1:0-55024 GCF_019209785.1 Acinetobacter sp. CWB-G5
GTGCTTTTAACTGGTTGTTTTATCGGGTGTTGTATTTTTATGCACTAAAAAGGTTCAAAAACATGCAGTCACACACCTAACCCAATAATTTTAAAGCAAAAATATAAATTTAATATTTCTGCTCTCTTTTTTCATTACTTTTGCACTGCTGCTGCTTTAATATTCACACTGAGAATTTTAACAGGTTGTTTCGGTACATCTTGATGTGGCCCTGCACGTCCTGTCGGTACTTTAGTGATCTTATCCACCACATCCATACCTTTAGTAACCTGACCAAAAACCGCATAACCTGCGTTATTGGTACTTCTATCTAGAAAGTTATTATCCACCACATTAATAAAGAACTGACTGGTTGCAGAATGCGGTAGGTTGGTTCGTGCCATCGCCAAAGTGCCACGTTTATTCGATAAACCATTGCTTGATTCATTTTGAATGGCTGGTCGAGTTGGCTTTTCTACAAGGTCCGCAGTCATACCCCCGCCTTGTACCATGAAACCCGGAATGACGCGATGAAAGATCGTACCGTTATAAAACTTAGCTTTCGTATAGTCTTCAAAGTTTTTTGCTGAGATGGGTGCTTTATCATTAAACAGTTCAATTTCGATGTTGCCCATTGATGTTTTCATTTCAACAATCGTGTTATTTGCCATGACCGCCATACTCATACATGTAGCCGCCACTGCAACTAAACTCTTCTTTAACATTTCGTTACTCACAGCATTCAGATGTTATTAGATTTCGGTATATTAATCGTTCAGTATAAATAAAACACTACTTCTTCTAAGAAAACGAGAATAACGATGAATGAAGCTTTAGCCCTGTCTCAATTGAGTCAATTTCCACCTTGGCATTTACAAGGTGAAGCCTTTATTTTGAATTATTGGATTAGTCCGCAATTTATTCGACAATATAACGCGTTTCGTATCGCCCCGTCCCCGATTGGTCGTGTGGTTCAAGTCATGTTGGTGCGTTATCATCAATCCCCTGTTGGACCTTATGATGAACTACTTTTACTCGACCATCCTTTACTGAGCAAACGGCGTTTAAGTTCGATTCCTAAAATTTATGTGTCTACACAGATTTCAGTTGAACATGGTCAACAACTTTGGGGTATTCCGAAAGAGTTTGCTCAGTTTGATTGGTATACGCAGAATGAAACAACACAATGTCAACTCAGCACTCAAAACCAAACCCTGTGTTTAACACTCACCCAGTGCAAAAAGGCACGTCCGTTTTATATTAATAGTCATCACATTCCACGTTCTATGCTCAAAATACAGCAAGCGTGGCAAGGTCAACGTTATGAGTTTTCTCCACAGTTTCGCGCAAAGCTAATGAAACTGAAAAAATTTGAATGGCAAAACCATACCACTCTCTTTCCAGACTTTGGCCAAGCCAAGGCTCTACAAAGTTTTTATGTCCCGAGCTTTCAGCTCGTTTTTCCAGAAGCCAAAATCCGCTCTAAATAAAAAAAGAATGTTCCACGTGAAACATTCTTTTTAAAATTCATGCTTTTTTATTTGGCATTCTTATCCCAAAATTTTCTAAAATCCTTTGCCATATCTATGGTGATTTTTTTTGCCCGACGAGAAATGATGGTGAAGTTCACAAACCCATGGGGTTGATCTAGATAATTCTGATAATAAACCTTATTGCCCTGCTGCTTTAATTTGATGGCATAAATTTCACCTTCATCATGCAATAAATCATGACCTGCGGTGATGACAAAAGCGGGTGCGACACTTTTTAATACGCCATAAGTCGGCGAAACAATAGGATCATCCAGAGCTACCTGATGTTGTTCAGCATACAACGACGTCACTCTATCGACATCTTGCCCCGTTAAGGTCAGTCCATCTTTATAAGCAAAGAACGATGGATGGCGACTTTTGAAATCGACCACGGGGTAAATTAACAGTTGTGCACTTGGCGCATAAGCTTTTGCAGCAGTTCGCTGCGCCACCACGGCACTGATATTACCACCTGCACTATCGCCAGCCACCGCAATTCGATTTTTCAAAATTTTGAACTGACGACGGTTTTGATAGACCCAAGCCAAAGCATCTTCACAGGATTGAATCAATAAATTCGGACCAACTTCTGGCGCCAAAGGATAGTCAATACTGAGCACCTGCACTTTGGCATGGATTGCAAGTAAGCGACAGACTTCATCATGGCTGTCGAGGCTGCCAACCACGAACCCGCCGCCATGATAAAACACCAACATCGGAAGTTTCTTATTCGGTGCAGGATGATAATGCCGCGCAAATACAGTTCCACTTTGTAAAGGTAGACGTAAATCTTCCACTTGTTTTACCGCGCTGGGTTTCGCGGTCAACATTTGAATTTGATGATCAAACAATTTACGCGAACGATGATAGTCTTCAAAAATAAAGCCCGATTTGCCTTGCTTATATTGAGCTGCCATTAAGCATTTAATAAAGGGATCTAATTGCTCAAACTGGTGAGGATAACCCAGCGCTTTAACCAAGCCTTCTTGTGCTACTGTCGGTAAGCGATCAATCACTCGTGCCGCACTGCCTTGGCCTTGTTCCATCCATTGTTGTAAAGTTTGATTCAACACGCCCATGTCAATAATATCCTTTTATCGTTCTTCATATTCTCTACATGATCAGCACTTACGTGACCATTCTCTTATATAAGTCTTCACATCAAGATACATAGCAATACGCCCTATACGCTAATCTTCTTTTAAGAGCTTGTCATTGACAATTTTTATGCCGATTTAGGAGTGTTTTGCTACTCCGTTTTATGAAGGAGACCTGCCATGACTAAAAAAATAATATTCCTCTCGCTCATCAGCACCTTATTTGTTGGTTGTGTGGCTTTTCCTGAGGATGGCTATTATGACGGACGCTATGACCACCGCTATGATTATGACGATCGACGCTACGACCAGCATAATCGCTATGAACGTGAACGAGACCGCCAACGTTGGGAATACCAACAACGACAAAACCGTATCGAACGCGAACGTCGCGAGGCAGACCGAAACCGCCAAAGACATGCTGAATGGGAACGCCAAAACCGCGAACAAGAACGGCAACGTATTGAAGCTGAGCGCAAACGGATCGCTAACCAACGTCATCAAGACTGGCAACAGAAAAAGCGTGATCAAGAGCGATTAAACCAAGAACGTAAACGTTATGATGCTGAGCGTCAGCAACGACAAAATGCCGAACGCAAACGTCGTGAGCAAGAGCGTCAACGAACTGAAGATCGACGCAAACAATCCAATAACGATCGCAAGCAACGTCCCGATGATCAACGCCGCGATCAAAACAAAGGTTGGGATAACTCACGTCAAGAACGATAAAATCGTCATCGCACATCAGACTGATGAAATAACACGGCTGAACAGCTTGAGTTATTTACTCCCTAAAAAAGACCTTCACGGCATCCTGTGAAGGTCTTTAACAAAGCGAATGTAAGAGAAGTTCTCTTTTAAGCTTTATTGTTGTGTTGTCGCAGGTGTAGATTGGATGGGTTCAATCTGAGCCGCAGGATCTGCTTGAACCTCGACTCCAGCACTTCCCTCAACGGTTGCTGTTGCATCTGGTGCCGTGGTCACTTGAGCAGACTCTGGTGCAGTACTGGTTTCATTTGAGCTACAGCCCACAATGGCAAATGCTGAACCTAAAAGCGCTAGAGACAATAATGCAGTTTTCTTATTTAACATTCTTTCATTTCCTTTTACGTCATACAAAAATAGCAAAGCCAAACTTTGCCCTGCCTATCTTTGTCAAATCCGAAAACTTTTACACACGTGCTGAGTTGTATTTTTTGCAGACTCGAGTACAACTTGTGCAATTTTTTATTAATTGGGCACAAATATCACCTTAGCACTACATCTCAACAGCAATGCAAGTTAATGTGCTGATTCTTCATTGTTTCTCTCTTCGGTGAGCAGCACAAAAGGAAATCCATACTTGGCCCATCAACTCTTCAGCATTGCAGAACTCCTGTATGCTGATACACGATTAAATAATGTTATTTTTAAATTTTAAGCAAAAAAAAAGCTTAACCCAAGGTGGATTAAGCTCGAAAAAGCATACAAAAATAAAGAAACCACAGCCTTAAAAATCGAATTTTGAGCGCAAAGCTCGAATCTCTGACAGCATTATACCTTTGCACCGAATAGAGTACTTTTGGGAGACGTACTATTCAAAAACCTAAATCTCTAAATTAGGAGGGTTTCCCCAAGCTATCCAAATAGGTCGCAGTCACCATACTTTGCTCTCTCCACAAAGTATGATCACCGCTGATGAACTCATTATGTGATTAAGCGAAAAATTAGTAAAACAGATAAATTTAATTAAAATAATTCAATGTAACGATTAGCCTTTTTCAACATAAAAAAACTAAAGCCAGATTGGAAATGGACCTTCGGACAGAATAAGCGCCAAGAAAGCCTGATTTCAGCAAATTTTTACCAAAAATACATGAATTAATCACTGAAGCCGCTTGAATTTTTGGCTGTTGCCCCGACCTTTTGTAGTAATCCTGAATTCAATAACGCATGGCAGTTCAGATTAACCCAGTTAACACTGATGCCTGAAGGACTGTACATGTTTAAGAACCCATTTAAACGGAGTAAATCAATGGCGACTGAGCACAATCAAGAAGCTCAAGATCTAGGGCAAGAGCAAGCGGATTCACAAACAGCGCAAACTCAAGCTGAAACGGAGCAAGCTGAAGTTTCAGTTGAGGATTTACAAGCTCAAATTACCAATCTTGAAGAAAGCTTAAAACTTGAAAAAGCACGTACTGCAAATGCTGTATACGAAGCACAAAAAAGTGTAGAGCGTATTCAACGTGAATCAGATAAGCATAAAGACACCGTTCTCGAAAAATTCGCAAAAGAGTTACTCGACTCAGTGGATAATTTAGAACGTGCCCTTAGCGCATCGGGTGAAGAAAAAACACCAATGTTTGAAGGTGTGGAACTGACGTTGAAATCGTTACTGACTGCACTGGAAAAATTTGGTGTGGTCGCAGTTGATACAGCAAGTGGTTTCAATGCGGATTTGCATCAAGCAGTCGGGATTGATCCAAATGCAAAAGCCAACGAGATCGGAACGGTATTGCAAAAAGGTTATACCTTAAATGGTCGTTTGCTCCGTCCAGCAATGGTCATGGTTGGCGCATAAGCCCTATAAATTCGAGAGTTTGTAAAATTTTTTCTTCATTATCACTTGAAAAAAATTGAACGGCTCTCATATCGAATAACAAGCAAAAACATTGCAAAAATTTTTGAGGAATCATCCAAATGGCTAAAATCATTGGTATTGACTTAGGTACAACAAACTCTTGTGTCGCTGTACTTGAAGGCGACAAAGTTAAAGTGATCGATAACGCTGAAGGTGCACGTACAACACCATCGATTATTGCGTATAAAGATGGTGAAATCTTGGTGGGTCAGTCGGCAAAACGTCAAGCAGTGACTAACCCTAAAAACACATTATTCGCAATCAAACGTTTGATCGGTCGTAAGTATCAAGACCAAGCGGTTCAAAAGGACATCGGTCTTGTCCCTTACAAAATCATCAAAGCAGACAATGGCGATGCTTGGGTTGATGTAAACGACAAGAAACTTGCACCACAACAAATCTCTGCTGAAATCTTGAAAAAGATGAAGAAAACAGCAGAAGATTACTTAGGTGAAACGGTTACTGAAGCGGTGATTACTGTTCCTGCTTACTTTAACGATGCACAGCGTCAAGCAACTAAAGATGCGGGTAAAATCGCAGGTTTAGAAGTTAAACGTATCATCAACGAACCAACGGCTGCTGCACTTGCGTTCGGTATGGACAAAAAAGAAGGCGACCGTAAAATCGCGGTTTATGACTTAGGTGGTGGTACTTTTGACGTATCTATCATTGAAATCGCTGACTTAGATGGCGACCAACAAATTGAAGTATTGTCGACTAACGGTGATACCTTCCTTGGCGGTGAAGACTTCGATAACGCTTTAATCGAGTTCTTGGTTGAAGAGTTCAAGAAAGAACAAAACTTCAACTTGAAACAAGATCCACTTGCATTACAACGTTTGAAAGAAGCAGCTGAGAAAGCAAAAATTGAGCTTTCTTCATCAAATGCAACTGAAATTAACCTTCCGTACATCACGGCAGATGCGACTGGTCCTAAACATTTAGTGATCAACGTAACACGTGCAAAACTTGAAGGTTTAGTGGCTGATTTGGTTGAACGTACAATCGAACCTTGCCGTATTGCACTTAAAGATGCAGGTCTTTCAACGTCTGAGATTTCTGATGTGATCTTGGTGGGTGGTCAGTCTCGTATGCCTCTTGTACAACAAAAAGTACAAGAGTTCTTCGGTCGTGAACCACGTAAAGACGTGAACCCTGACGAAGCGGTAGCAATGGGTGCTGCGATTCAAGGTGCGGTATTGTCTGGTGACAAAACTGACGTACTTCTTCTTGATGTTACTCCGTTGACACTTGGTATCGAAACCATGGGTGGCGTGTTAACAGCAATTATTGAGAAAAACACCACGATTCCTGCGAAGAAATCTCAAGTGTTCTCAACTGCTGCGGACAACCAACCTGCTGTAGACATTTCTGTGTTCCAAGGTGAACGTAAAATGGCACAGCAAAACAAATTGTTGGGTAACTTCCAATTGGGCGACATTCCACCTGCTCCACGTGGTGTGCCACAAATTGAAGTATCGTTCGACATTAACGCTGACGGTATCTTAAAAGTATCGGCTAAAGATAAGAGCACGGGTAAAGAGCAATCCATCCAGATCAAAGCAAACTCAGGTTTGTCTGATGCTGAAATCGAAGCAATGATCAAAGATGCTGAAGCGAATGCTGAAGAAGACCGTAAGTTCGAAGAACTTGCGAAAGCACGTAACGAAGCGGATGCATTGGTATCTTCTGCTCAAAAAGCGGTGAAAGATCTAGGCGAGCAAGTAACTGCTGACGAAAAAACTGCTGTTGAAACTGCAGTCGCTGAGCTTGAAACTTCAACTAAAGAAAATGATGTAGAAGACATCAAAGCGAAAACTGAAGCACTTCAAAACATCATCATGCCGATCACGCAACGCGCTTATGAAGCTGCGCAAGGTCAAGGCGGTGCTGAAGGGTTCGACCCGAATGCATTTGGCGGTGACGCTGGTCAACAACAAAAAGCGGACGATGGCGTTGTAGATGCTGAGTTCACTGAAGTAAAAGATGACAAAAAATAATTTGTCTCTTTAATAAAAAACCGCGCTTTCGCGCGGTTTTTTATTACCTAAATATTGTTGTTTCACATTCCACTTTTACCTTAGGCTGATAAAAAATTTAGATCTCAGCCACCCATGAAAAATTTACAGTTGGGCCTCATCGCCCTCATTACAACCTTCGGTTCCGCATGTACCACAATAAGCCCTTCTGTAGAAACAGCTAAAAACCAACAGCAACAAAGTGCGCAGCAGCAGATCCAACAGGCCTTCGATCAACTCCAAACCACGGGTGTGATTGTCATTAAGGATAAATATGGCTTACACAGCTACGGCAATGACTTGAGCCGTGCTCAGACACCCTATGTACCTGCCTCTACCTTTAAAATGCTGAATGCCTTAATCGGACTAGAACATGGTAAAGCAACCAGCACCGAGGTGTTTAAATGGGATGGTCAAAAGCGCAGCTTCCCTGCTTGGGAAAAAGACATGACTTTAGGGCAAGCCATGCAAGCATCTGCCGTTCCCGTTTATCAGGAGCTTGCACGGCGTATTGGCCTAGACCTGATGAAAAAAGAAGTGCAGCGCATTGGATATGGCAATCAACAGATTGGCACCGTTGTCGATAATTTTTGGTTAGTCGGTCCACTGCAAATTACGCCTGTTCAAGAAGTCCTTTTTGTAGAGAAGCTGGCCAATATACAACTCGCTTTTAAGCCAGATGTGCAACATACCGTACAAGACATGCTGCTGATTGAACAAAAAGCGAATTATAAACTCTACGCCAAATCTGGTTGGGGCATGGACCTAGAACCGCAAGTGGGCTGGTGGACAGGCTGGGTCGAAACAGCAACAGGTGAAAAAGTGTATTTTGCTTTGAATATGCATATGAAAACAGGGATTTCAGCTAGCGTGCGTGAGCAACTGGTCAAACAAAGTCTGACAGCGTTGGGAATAATTTAAACCCACAGAGAAGACGCATTTTTTATGTTGCAAAGGTATTATTTACGCTAAAGTAGCTAAAAATAAAGATATATGAAGAAATATGCGTCAAAGTCTCTTGTTTGCTTTACTGGGCTTTTTAGGGTTGATTCTGTATCAAAATATACAACAGCCCCAGCTGCGTCTCAACCCACTGCTGGATCGGCTCACCCATCCTTTCGATCAGCGTATTCGCTATCGTATTGCGGAAGTCGATCCACGTTTTGCTCTTAGTGAACATGAGTTAAAGCAGATTAGCCAGCAAGCCACGGACATTTGGAAACAGGGTTTGGGCCAAGACTACTTTGTCTATGACCCTAATGCTCGGCTCAGTATTCGACTCATTTATGACCAGCGTCAAGATGAGTCGTTACAACGCCGCGATCAACTGTCTAAACTGACACAAAATGAACACGGGCTGAGTCAAAAAAATAATGAACTCAAAGCCATGCAACAAAATCTGGCACGTCACTCAGGGGCCTTAGATGTGCAAAAACAGAGTCTACAAGAACTTAGCCAAAACTATAATGCCATGATCCGTCAGTATAACCAGCACGGCGGAGTTCCTGCTTCGCAGCAAGCGGCCGTACAACAGAGTTTAGCGCAGCTGCATCAACAGCAACACGTTTTAGACCAACAAATTGCCAGCTTTAATCTGCAAGTGAATGCCTACAACCAAAAGGTAGATGAGCTGAACCGTTTGGATCAAGGTCACAATCTGGCCATCGACCAGTTCAACCAACGCTTCCAACCCCGTCTATTTGATAAAGGACTGTTCAATGGGCGTGAAATTCATATTTATGAGTTTGAGTCCAAAGAAGACTTACGTCTGACTTTAGCGCATGAATTTGGCCATGCCCTCGGAATGAAACATCATAATGATCCGAAAGCCCTGATGTACCCAATGCTAGAAGAGCAAGACATGCAGCATTTTCGTTTACAAAGTGCCGATATTGCGTTGTTCAATGCCCGCTGAAGTGATGGATTGCTAAAAATAATCCCCTAATTTTAATATGTGTATGAAATACAATCACAGCACATCTTGACTCGGGTTCGTGTTATTGTAAATAATTGAATATCCACTAGAAGCTTTGGAGACGAATGTGAGTTACTACCATATCTTAATCGAAGTAAATGACCACATCAGTACGATTGAAGAAACTCGTGATATCGAAATCTTTGATATTGTTGAGATTCAACCTTATCTCCATTCTATTCTATTGCCCTATTTTAACGAGCAGCTGTTAGAACTTGAAGATGAAAATTTAGAGTTTAAGGATGTTTTACATCTGGAAGTGAAACAGACGCTTTTACCAATCAATGACTTGATTGAAGAAGAACAGAAACTGTTACCGAGTGACACCGATGTCACCATTACTGCCTATGAAGTTTTTAATAATCGTGATTTAAGCCAAGATGTCACCACGATTATTTTTGACTTACTCGATGCGATTAAACTCGATTGAAAGCGAATGTTTACACATAAAAAAGCCCTCATCATGAGGGCTTTTTTAATCAGATCAGGTTTAGATCGAAAAAGATGAACCACAACCACAGGTGGTTGTTGCATTTGGGTTTTGCACGATGAAACGTGAACCTTCCAAACCTTCAATATAATCCACCACTGAACCGACCAAATATTGATAACTCAACGAGTCAACCAACATTTTCACATCACCATTGATAAATTCTGCGTCGTCTTCATTTTGGTTTTCAGCAAAGTTAAAACCATAAGAAAAACCTGAACAACCACCGCCCGTAACATACACACGAAGCATTAAATCTTGATTCCCTTCACTGTCACGTAATTGACGTACTTTATTTGCGGCATTGTCGCTTAGTTCAAGTGCTTGGGCATTCATCTTAGATTCCTCAGTTCGGTTCAGCTGTCTTTCAAATCAAAAAGACCATATTTCGAGTATAGCATACTCAATATATGGTCCCTATTTGAATATTTAAAGTCAAATCAGACAAATTTTCTCAAGATTGTTTGTAATTTTCATCCTGCAGTCCACATTCAAAGTTTTTCGCCGCTTGCTTACAACGGAATTGCCATAACAGTTTCATCATTCGCTTATCGTAAATACCGCGGTTGGTGAGATCAATTCGTGCTTCCCGCATCATCTTTTGATAACCGGGTTGATCTGCAGCAGGCACCTGCATCCAATATTTTTGCGGAATTTCGGCTTTCATTTTACCCAAGATACCGAATGCACGCGGCAGCTGGCCTTTGACCCATTCCCGTGATTTTTGTCCATAACCTGCAGGGAATTTATCTGGACGAATAATGATATTACCTGTGACCTGTAAAATCGGATAATTTACAATCGCCCCTTTCGTCCCCAAGCCTTTATGTAACTCTAAGGGCTTAAAAACCGCTGCAGGTGCACCAATAATATCGACTTGACCGTTATTAAACTTTGCACCAAAATTCGTGACATCGGCACTCACAGCTTGCGCACCAATTTGTTGAACCATGACTTTTTGCGCTTGGTCATAGTCTAAAACCGCAATTTTCTTGCCTGCGGCTTTCGCTACAGTATTGATGCTACGGTCATTCACCAATAAAAAGGCATCCCCCACAGGAATCACACCTGCGACCTCGTACTTACCATTGACCATATGTTTAGCAAAAGTTGGGCTGGCCAAGCCTTGCATCACTTTAACCGCTAAATTGAGATCGGGAATCGCACCAATTGCGTCGAGTGAGCCTGTAAACGAATTAAATTGACGCCCACGCATGCCTGTAACACTAATGGCATCGCATTTTCCTGCTTTAAAATCCTCAGCAATCACGGCTTCGTTTTGTCCGACCCGCAGTTCAATATCCGCGCCCCAGTTTTTAGCCGCCAACTGATAATCTTTCATCAAACTATAGACATCACCATTTTTGCCAACCAAATCGAAGACACAAACCACTTGTTTGGCCTGTACCATCGCTGTTGCAGAAATGACTAATGTCCCAACACTGAGGCTTTTCATCCACTGTTTCATACATCTTCCTTTAGACTTATTGTTGTTTATTGTGATGAGTCACTCACTTGTGCTCATTGTTATTTTTTAATGCCCCGAATGACACTTCACTCGGTTCAAAACCACTTATTTCCTACGCGCTATACAAATTAGCTGCGTCAAATCCATTTAAATCTCTCAATTAAAAGAAAAAAAGAAAGCTCAATTTAAACTGAGCTTTCTTTGATCACACTCGGCAAATTACTCACCGCCCAGTGAGCATTCAAAGTTGGCTTTATCCACCGAGCAGCGGGCTTTTTTCAAGACCGACATCATTGCTGGATCATAAATGCCTCGTTTGGTCATATCCATCCGACCATCGCGCAGCATTTTTTGATATTTGGTTTTGTCTTCTGCTGTGAGGTTCATTTTGTATTTTGCAGGAATGCCTGCTTCTAAACGACCAATCATTGCGATACTTTTCGGGAGGTTTTTCACAAACCAATCTCGCGATTTTTGTCCAAAGCCTGCGGGAAATTGATCTGGGCGAATCACAAAGTCAGCTGTCACTTGTAGTACAGGGAAGTTAAACATTGCGCCGTTCGTGCCTAAACCTTTATAAATTTCTAAAGGTTTATAAGCATAAGCCGGTGCGCCGACCATATCAACTTGACCATTATTAAACTTCGCCACAAAGTTAGACACATCGGAAATCACCGCTTGCGCACCGACACGTTGCACCATGATTTTTTGGGCATCGTCATAGCCCAAGACTGCAAACTTTTTACCTGCCGCTTTTTCAATGGAATTAATACTTTTATCTCGTACAAAAATAAAAGCTGAACCTAAAGGTGCAATCCCTGCCACTTCATATTTTTTACCGCTAAGATTGGTCACCATTTTGGCCGCATTACGCTGATCCAATGCAAAAGTAATCGCACGTTGTGCAATGGCATTGCTTGGAGCACCGCCCAATGCATCAATAGAACCGACAAATTTATTGTACTGGCGTGCACGCATAGCGGTCATAAACACGCCATCACACTTGCCTGCTTTAAAGTCGTTGTCGGCAACGGCTTCATCCTGACGAGGGATTAAATTAATTTCAGCTCCCCAGCCTTTTGCCGCCAAAGCCCATTCTTGCGCCATTTGATACGACTCACCAGATTTGCCAAGCAAGTCAAATACACAGATGTCCACTTTAGCCGCTTGTGCTGTCGACGCTACACCCAAAGCAGAAAAAGCAGCGAGTGCGAGGGTTAATTTTTTCATTCTTGTGTCCTTGTTCGTTTTGTTGTTTGACAGGTGTCCATACACATGCAAAATATTAAGCAAGTTAAAATTAAAAAAATAGAGCATTTACTCAAAAATTACTGTCAATTGGGCAAATTTTTTTCTTTTCTCTCTTTTTTATTTTCACAGGATTAGTAAAAGCATTTTAAATTCATCATATTAAAATAAAAATCCTGCATCATCCGTTTTACATGAATGATGCTTAATATTACAAAGAAATACAGATTTTCACCTTATTCACCGCCCAATGAACATTCAAAATTGGTGCGTTCAACCGTACAGCGGGCTTTTTTCAACACGCGCATCATCCCTGGGTCATAGACCCCTTGTTTGGTTAAATCAATGCGCCCTTCCCTTAGCAAGCGCTGATATTTTTCTTTGTCTTCCTTGCTGAGTTGCATTTTGATTTTATTTGGAATGGCAGCTTCCAATCGCTGCACCATAGCAAAGGATTGCGGAATTTTTTGCAAAAACCATTGCCGTGATTGCTCGCCAAATTGAGCAGGAAAACGCTCGGGTCTTACAATTAAATCTGCAGTGACATTGACTACGGGAAAGTTAAGCATAGCCCCTTTAGAGCCTAGACCTTTTTCAATTTCTAAGGGTTTATAGGCATATGCAGGTGCAGCAACCACATCGACTTCGCCCGTATTAAACTTTTTTATAAAGTTGGAAATATCCGACATTACAGGTACAGCACCCACTCGCTCCACCATCACCCGTTGTGCCCGGTCATAATGCAGGATGGCAAATTTTTTACCTTGCGCTTTTTCGATGGTATTCAGACTTCGGTCTTTTACAAAAATATAGGCTGAACCAATCAAGCCGATACCTGCCACTTCATAACTTTCCCCTTGTAATGTGGTGGTCATGCGCTTGGTATTTCTAGGATCCAACACATATTCCACCGCCTTTTGTGCAATTTTATTGCTTGGCACTCCGCCTAAGGCATCAATCGAACCTGCGAACTTGTTATAGGTGCGCGCGCGCATTGAGGTCATATACACCGCATCGCATTTATCATTTTGAAAGGCTTTATCGGCCAAGTCTTCGTCCTGAAACGAAATCAACTGTACTTGTGCACCCCATTTTTTACTGACCAAAGCCCATTCTTCTAAGAATTTATAAGACTCCCCTGCTTTACCCAGTAAATCAAAGACACAGACCTGCTGCTTCGCCTGCACCATACTTGAGAAGCCGCACAGGGCTAGCGTCGATAAAATAAAAAATCCTTTTCTTTTCATTATTATCCCTTCATATTTTTGTTTTACTGGGAAAATATATCTGTGTGCTATTCCTCAATATAGGTCAAAAAAGGTCAATTTTTAGCTTTCCGACCAAAGGTCAAATGGTTTCATCCCCCCGCCTTAAAAGAAACGCTTAGAGATTTCAGTTCAGATAAATTTTGAATGTTTAGTCTTTTGCTGACGCATCCATTAGAATAGGTGCACCTTTTTCTGATATTTGATAGTTCCATGATTCAGCTTGATCAAGTTTCATTGCGCCGTGGTGGACGAGTGTTATTTCAAAAAGCCTCCATGCAAATCCATCCGGGTTGGAAAGTTGGTCTCACCGGTGTCAACGGTGCTGGAAAATCAACCCTGTTTGCTGCGCTCTTAGGCTCGATAGGTCCTGATGATGGCACCCTAAGCCGCCCTGCCGTATGGACGGTGGCACACATGGCACAGGAAGTAAAAGCCTTAGATATGGCTGCGATTGATTTCGTCCTGACCGGTGATGAAGAATATTGGAACATTCAACAACAGCTCAACCATCCTGAACAGTTAACTGACACTGAACTGGCTGATTTACATGGCCGATTCGACGAAATTAACGGTTATTCCGCGCCCGCTAAAGCCGCTCAGCTTATGGCGGGTCTGGGTTTTATGGAACATCAAAACCAACTCTTGGTTTCGAGTTTCTCTGGTGGATGGCGAATGCGTTTAAACTTAGCGCGTACTTTGATGAGCCGTTCGGATCTATTATTACTGGATGAACCGACCAACCACTTAGATCTCGATGCTATTTTATGGTTAGAAGATTGGTTAAATGCCTATACGGGCACCCTGATTTTAATTTCGCATGACCGCGATTTCTTAGATGCGATTACTAACCGTATTTTACATATCGAAAATCAAGAACTCACCCTCTATAGCGGCAACTATTCTACCTTTGAAACCACTCGTGCTGAACGTTTAGCACAACAACAACAAGCCTATGAAAAGCAGCTCGAAACACGGGCACATATTCAAAAATATATTGATCGTTTTAAAGCCCAAGCCACTAAAGCACGTCAGGCACAAAGCCGAATTAAACAATTGGAACGGATGCAGCTGCTTGCGCCTGCGCATGTCGATACCCCATTTACCTTTAGCTTCCGTGAACCCACTAAAATGAGTTCACCACTGCTGACTTTAGAGCAGGCTGATATTGGTTATGGCGACAAACTGATTGCCACCAATATCAACATACAAATCACCCCGACGAGCCGAATTGGCTTATTGGGGATGAATGGTGCAGGTAAATCAACCTTAATCAAATCCTTGGTCGGTGATTTACCTTTATTGGCAGGACAACGTAAAGCCTCAGAGCTACTGAATATTGGCTATTTTGCACAGCATCAAATGGACTCACTGGATGAGTCGGCCAGCCCAATGCTGCAATTGGCACGGATTGCGGATAAAAAAATCAGTGAAGCAACCTTACGTGCCTTTTTAGGCAGTTTTGGCTTTAGTGGCGAACGGATGGATACCCCTTGCGAGAGCTTCTCAGGTGGTGAACGTGCACGTTTGGCATTGGCTTTAATCGTGTGGTTACGTCCCAATGTCTTGATTCTAGATGAACCGACCAACCATTTAGACTTAGATATGCGCCATGCCCTGACCATGGCTTTACAAGACTATGAAGGTGCTGTGGTCTTGGTTTCGCATGAACGCCAACTGATTGCCAGCGTGTGTGATGACCTCATTTTAGTCCATGCTGGAAAATCGACCGAATTTGAAGGCGATCTTCACGATTATGCCAACTGGTTACGCCAAGCACGCCTAGAAATGATTAAACAAGGTGGAATCGTAGCGCCGATCGTATCTAAAGTCAGCACTCAAAAAACTATGGTTTCAAAGGTTGATAAAGAAGCGCAGCGTAAATTAGCTGCACAGCGCCGTGAACAAACGCGTCCGATTCGTAAAAATATCGAAAAATGTGAAAGCCTACTGGCAAAACACCAGCCACGTTTACTCGACATTGAAAGTTTACTCGGTGATGCTGGCCTATATGACGCTGCACGCAAAGATGAACTCATGAAACTCATGAATGAGCAAACTGAACTTAAAAACCAAGTCAGTGAAGCTGAAGAACAAATGCTAGAGCTGATGATGCAACTTGAAGAGCTCGAAAGCTCATTCGAAAACGAATAATCTTTCCTCATACACCCTGCCCGCTCTGTTTATGCATGGCGGGTATTTTTATGTCTTAACCATTTTGATTGATTTACTTTGCTGCAACACCAATCGATCTCCCAAAACCTGCCTTTTCGGTCTATGCATGTAATTCAATAGGACATGCACTCACCTAGTCTGAGCATTTTAAAAATATAAGTAATTAAAATTATTTTTTAATAAATAAAGTGATAAATTGATGGATTTTTATTATTTAGATATTCTTAAAAAGCAAAAAACAAGATTGTTTAATTTAGCTAAATTAATTGAATATTCAAATATATACAGCCCTATTTCCATGCATTTCACAGCTTAAAGCCAAATATAATCTTCACAACAGACAGCGAATCTCCATCATGTGCACACATACACCTTTCAAGACAACAAGTTTTGAATTTAAAAAGAGGGAATAAATTTAAAAGATCCGATTTAAATTTAAAAATAAGGCATGGTTTTAAATTTAAAGACCGCACTTGAAACAACTGTGGATAAAATTATACGTATTTTAGCAGCTGATATAAAGTGCTATTTTTATTTATCCACAGGCCAATGCTGTTTATTTATTCAGTTGTTTTAGGCAAATCCATCCTCTTTTTTACGCTCTTTTTCCTTAATTTAATGCAGCTCTTTGTGCCTTTAAAAAACGTAATTCTTGTATTTTCCAACCCTGATCGAAGATCCATGTTTCTTCGATTTGTTGGCGATTTTCAACCAAACCGATCAACACCTGACAGCGTGTTTGGTCACGGTTAAACTCAAATTCTTCAAATTCGACGTCGGGTTTTTGAGGTTTCCAAACCCCATTTTTCACAGCATGTGCGATCTTTTCATAGCGGGTATAGTTACTCTCTACACGATCAGCTTGTTCATAGACCACTTTAAAATGCTCATCTTCATATTGAGCTAAAACTTCATAATTGCCCGTAAAAAATGCATTCACCCAAATGTCGCGTACTTGTTCTAGTTGGTTATCCATCATAATGACCTCACATTTTGCACTGTGCAAAAGACTTGATACTCACATCATGACATCGCTATAAGTCAGTTTAATAACAGTGTACATTGCTTATATTTTATTCAAAAGCATAAAAAATGCTGTAAAAAAAAGCACCCCGCAGGGTGCTTTTATGACTTATTTTGTAAAGCGCTTAGGCATCAATATCCGCATTCAGTGCATTTTCTTCAATGAATGCACGACGTGGCTCCACATCATCACCCATCAAACAAGAGAACATACGATCGGCTTCTATCGCATCCTGAATGGTGACTTGCAACATGTTGCGGTTTTCAGGATCCATGGTTGTTTCCCAAAGCTGCTCCGCATTCATCTCACCCAAGCCTTTATAGCGTTGAATCATCATGCCACGACGTGAATCAGACAAAATATGCTGCCATACCTGATGGAAGTTGGTGACTGCAATCTTACGATCACCTTTTTGTAGGTATGCACCATCTTCCAACAATGTGAACCAACTCTTAGAGTTTTTCAACAAACGCGCATATTCACCAGAACCCAATAAGCCTGCATCTAATAAATAGCTGTGCGGCAGATTGTGTACATAGATGGTGATACGAGGTAAGTAAGTCTCGATCTTTTGACCATCTGCCAATTCTTTTTCAAACGTCTCTAGGCTTAATTCAGGGCGCAAGCTCGGTTGAATCTCTGCCACAGCACTGCGCACTTGTTCAGCCCACTGCTCAACATAAGCTCGGTCATGATTTTGATCAAGCTTAAAGCCTTCAACCGAAATCAACGCATCTAAAACACTGGCAGGATAACGTACAGTTAAACGCTGTAAGCTCTTCTGAGACGTTTGATAGTCCGCAATCACATTCGCCAAAGCTTCACCACGGATTGCAGGTGCAGCAGCACTGATGTGCAATTCAAGCTCATCAATCGCGTTTGAAATTAAATAGGTTTCAAGCGCATCATTATCTTTCAGATACTGCTCTTGCTTGCCTTTTTTCAGCTTATACAGCGGTGGTTGAGCAATATAGATATAACCACGCTCCACCAGCTCAGGCATTTGACGGAAGAAGAAGGTCAACAATAAGGTACGAATATGCGAACCATCCACGTCAGCATCGGTCATGATAATGATTTTGTGATAACGCAATTTGTCCGGATTGTACTCTTCACGGCCAATACCACAACCCAATGCCGTGATCAGCGTGCCAACTTCTTGAGATGAAATCATCTTGTCAAAACGCGCACGTTCTACGTTTAGGATTTTACCTTTCAACGGTAAAATCGCTTGCATCTTACGGTTACGACCTTGTTTTGCTGAACCGCCAGCAGAGTCACCCTCGACTAGATACAATTCAGACAATGCTGGATCTTTTTCTTGGCAATCTGCGAGCTTACCTGGTAAGCCTGCAATATCTAACGCACTTTTACGACGCGTCATTTCACGCGCTTTACGTGCCGCATCGCGGGCACGAGCCGCATCAATGATTTTGCCTGCAATTGATTTTGCAGCTTGCGGGTTTTCAAGCAAATATTCAGAGAATGATTTATTCATTGCCTGTTCAACCGCAGGTTTCACTTCACTTGAAACCAACTTTTCTTTGGTTTGTGAAGAGAATTTCGGATCAGGCACTTTCACTGAAACAATCGCAGTTAAACCTTCACGTGCATCATCACCAGAAACCGCTACTTTCTCTTTTTTGAGTAAGTTTTCATTTTCCATATAGCTGTTTAGACCACGCGTTAATGCCGCACGGAAACCCGCTAAATGCGTTCCACCATCTTTTTGTGGAATGTTGTTGGTAAAGCAACGTACGTTTTCTTGATAGGTATCATTCCACTGCAACGCCACTTCAACACCAATGCCATTTTCAGCCTGTACGGTGAAATGGAAAATGTCATTCAGATGGGTTTTGCCTTGGTTAATATATTTCACAAACTCAGACAGACCGCCTTCGTAGTCAAACACATGTTCTGCATGAATACGCTCGTCACGCAAAACAATGCGCACGCCCGCGTTTAAGAAAGACAATTCACGTAAACGACGCGCCAAAATATCAACATTGAAAATGGTTTGGCTAAAAGTTTCAGCACTTGGCCAAAAGCGGACAGTTGTTCCTGTCGTATCCGTATCCCCCACAACAGTCAGTGGGTAAACCGGATCACCGTGTTTATATTCTTGTTGATGAATATGACCTGCACGATGAATCGTCAGTTCTAACTTACGCGACAAGGCATTCACAACTGATACACCTACACCATGTAGACCACCTGAAACCTTGTAGCTATTGTCATCAAACTTACCACCTGCATGCAGAATGGTTAAAATCACTTCTGCGGCAGAAACCCCTTCTTCAGGGTGAATATCGGTCGGAATACCGCGCCCATTGTCCGATACACTTACAGATTCATCTTCGTGAATCGTCACCAAAATTTCATCACAGTGACCTGCAAGCGCCTCATCGATCGCATTATCCACCACCTCAAACACCATATGGTGTAAGCCTGAACCATCATCCGTATCACCAATATACATACCCGGACGTTTACGTACTGCGTCCAATCCACGTAATACTTTGATACTAGAGGAATCATAAGCTTTTTCTGTGGTTTGTTCCGTTTGAGAAGCAGCTTGTTGATCTTCTGAACTCATGGTTTCTCCCTAGCGAAAAATAGGTCTATCCCGTGATGGGTAAAATCTAAAATCATTGTGCGACAACTTGAACTTGACCGTTTTCAACACAGAATAATTGATAAGAAATAGATAAATCATGTAAGTGATTTTTGACTGATTCATACTCTAAAGTGGTAATAAAAACTTGACTACCCAGTTGGCTCAATCGCTCAATTAAACGTTGTTGTGCTGTTAAATCTAATTCTGCTGTCAGATCATCTAATAATACCACAGTTTCCTTATTACAAGCATGTAGCATTGCAATCTGTGACAGTTTTAAGGCTATGATTAACAGCTTTTTTTGTCCACGTGACAGCACGACATCGGCATCGCCAAGGCTTGTTTTTAAACGTAAATCTGCCTTGTGTGGACCATACTCGGTATAGCGCCGTTCAAGGTCTTTTTGATGGTGACTTTGCAGGTCATTCAGCAACCCTAACTCGGTATGAAAGCCAGGGCTATATTCTAACTGAACCTCGATATCTGGCAGCAGGTGTTTTAAATCTTGCTCAAAAAAGCCCTTCCACTGCTCCACAATGCTGACGCGCTGCGAATGCAGCATTTCCCCATAGTCACTGAGCATTTTGTTCCACGGCTCCAAATCTGCCAGGCTTAGATTCCGTCGTGTTTTTAGTAAACTATTACGCTGTTTTAATGCTCGTGAATAATATTGCCATGCATGATAAAACTCAGGTTCCACGTGGAACATCAGCCAATCTAATAACTGCCGTCTAGGCTTGGCACCATGATCAATAATATCGGTACTTTGCGGATCAATCAGTTGCAAAGGAAGAATCTTAGCCAATTGACCTTGAGTGGCAATGTTGTCGCCATTGACCTTGATGAGTTGTTCACCAGACAACAGCTTTTGCATCCCTATTTTTTCAGAACTGGATTGGGCAAAGACAATCGCGTTGTGGGTATCGGTTTGAATATAGTTTTTCGGAATATGGGTACGAAAGGAACGTCCAGTCGCCAACAGATGAATGGCTTCTAAAATCGAGGTTTTACCTGAACCATTTTGTCCATAAAAAACATTAAACGGTTGCAATCCATGGAGAGCAACCGTTCTGAGATTTCGAACACGTTCGATGTTTAAACGCGTGATTTGCATGCCTGAACCTAGGGCTTAAACACGCATTGGCATGACCACATAGGTCTGATCTTGATGAGCTGGATCTTGCACTAGAACCGATTGATTTGCTTCGGTCATCGTCATTGACACATCATCACCATCCAATGCACCTAAAACTTCCAAGATGTATTGGGCATTAAAAGACATTTCCATTGGCGCATTATTATATTGAATTGCCAAATCCTCTACGGCTTCGTCTTGCTCAGGGTTATTGGCACGCAGCTGCAAAGTATCTGCGGCAAAGTTTAAGAACACACCACGTAGTTTTTCATTACTTAAAATCGAAACACGTTGTAAAGATTGCTTAAAGACATCATGTGCAATTAACACATTTTTATCCCCACCACGTGGAATCACACGACGATAATCAGGGAATTTACCGTCAATCAGTTTAGTGGTGAAACGAACCGTTGTATCCCCTTGTTCTTTGTCACGGCTGGCAATAGAAATGGTCACATTCAATAGTTCACGACCAATCAACAACGCCAATTGTTCATCTTCAATGCTCAATAAACGCTGTAGTTCACCCACCGCTTTACGTGGAACAATCGCTTGAATCAATTGAGTGGCATTTGAGCTAGCAACAGTTTCACACAGAGCTAAGCGGTGGCCGTCTGTGGTCACTGCACGCAGTTGATTATTATCAATTTCAAGCAAGGTTCCCGTGAGATAAAAACGCACATCCTGCACAGCCATAGCAAATGCAGTTTTTTCAAATAGGCGCTTTAATTCACGCTGTGTCACCGCAACTTGCGTGCCTTGCGTGTTCTCTGTGGTCAATAACGGGTAATCTTCAGCCGGTAAAGTCCCCAACACAAAACGGCTATTACCAGACTTTAAAATACAACGTTGATCTTCAGTAATTTGTAAGTCTATCAGTGCAGCAGTCGGTAAAGATTTACAAATATCCATCAACTTACGTGCAGGAACCGTGGTTTCACCCGCTTGTAAACACGCCCCTTCTGCAAGAGGGGTACTTGCAACCAATTCTACTTCTAAGTCTGAACCTGTGATCGTCAACGACGATTGGCTTACTTGTACTTTAACATTTGAGAGAATATTTAAAGTATGGCGACGTTCAACCGCTCCTACGACATGTGATAGAACATTAAGTAAGCTTTCTTTCGCGATTTTTAAACGCACGATACATTCCTCGAAAAACTGAAGATAAAATAATAAATAAATGTGTTTTTAGCAGTGTACTATGCGGCAGAACATGCCGCATTGCAAGAATAGAATTTGAGCAATTTTGCTTAACTTTGCAGCAAACGTTGCAAGTTTTTATAGTCCTCATTGAAGATCGGATCTTCATCGCGCAGACTTAAAACTTTTTCACAAGCATGCATGACGGTACTGTGATCTCGGCCGCCAAAAGCCATACCAATTTCAGGGAAACTATCTCCCGTTAGCTCACGTGCCAAACCCATTGCCAATTGGCGCGGACGAGCATAAATACGGGTACGTTTAGGCCCAACCAACTCTTTGAGTGGAATTCTAAAGTACTCGCTCACCACACGTTGAATATTTTCAGTACTGATGGTTCGCGCACGAATGGCCAAGACGTCTTTTAATGACTCACGCACAACATCCAAATCAATAGCTGTACCCTTAAAACGTGAAATGGCCACCACTTTATTCAGTGCACCTTCCAATTCACGTACGTTTGCAACCACTTGTTGCGCAATAAATAACGCACAGTTTCTCGGTAATTCCACATCATTGCTTTCTGCTTTTTTCAGCAAAATTTCAATACGGGTTTCAATATCAGGTGGCTCAACCCCAACCGACAAGCCCCAAGAGAAACGTGAAACCAAACGTGGATCCAATTCCGTTAATTCTTTTGGATAGCGATCTGAAGTCAGAATAATTTGCTTAGATTCGTCTAAAAGTGCGTTAAAAGTATAGAAAAACTCAACTAAACTCGCCTCTTTACCCGCCAGCAAATGAATATCATCGACCAACAATAGATCTAAAGATCGGCAATTTTTCTTAAATTCTTCCACTTTGCCTTGTTGTAAAGAACTAACAAAATCTTGAACAAAGCTCTCTGCCGTCATATACATGACACGTGCATTCGGTTTGGCTTGCAACAAGGCATTGCCCACTGCTTGCATTAAGTGTGTTTTACCTAAACCAGTGGGGCCATATAAAAATAAGGGATTGTGCTGAGAAGCACCTAACTGGGTTAAAACCTTACGACATGTTTCAGCAGCCATTTGGTTTGAACGACCTTCCACAAAAAGTGAGAAGGAAAATAAGGGATTTAACTGACGTTTACGGTTGTTTTTAGAATTACCTTCTTCTTTTTCTTTTTTCGGACGTACAACAGGTGCTGGAGCAGACTCTAAAGCTGCCGTCGTCGTTGCAGGTTGCTCACTCGCAGATAAAATTGCACCTGGACGTGAATCGACTAAAATTTCAACTTTACGTACACGCCCTTCAGAGAGCTGCTCCACTAAAATTGTAATCAGCTCTAGGTGATGTTCTTGAATGTAACGTGTCCAATAGGGATTTGGAGCATAAAGACGTAATGTGTCATTTAACTCTTCTGCAACTAAAGGGCGTATCCACATTGTAAAGACATTCCCAGAGAGCTCTTGTCGCAAGCGAGTTAAGCAGTCCGTCCAAAGCATGTGAAACCCCTATTCATTCCATCGATAATTAATAAAAACACCAAGTACCCACCGAAGCGGGTCGCCATTCTAACTAAGTTATCCACATCTGTCATGGAAAATTCTGCAAATATTGCTCAAAAAGCCTGCTTATGAAAATAAATTTAAATTCAAATACTGGTGTGGATAAGGTTACCCGCAAACTGTGGATAGAATATAACACAAAGTTATCCACAAACTATTAGTTTTATAAAAACAATCTTATCCACATCATATTTTATTGTTTTATAATTAAAAAAGTGTCATTTCCACAGAAAAAGACCACCCTAATAGTAATAAATTTAAATTTATAAATTTGAATTTATTTATAAGAGACCTGTTTTCTGGGGATAACTGGAGATCCAAAATGAATTTAAATTTAAAAACATGTACAGTAAGTGAATTTAAAGACTTGTGGATAATTATGTGGGTAATCTTGTTAGTAACTTATATCACTTTAATAAACAATAATCTAGATTGTGTATAAGAAAAAAGTGCAGTTGTTCAAACGTTATCGAGAAAAGAGCAAGCTCAAGCTGCTGTTACAAATAAAAAGGCTTAATTTCACAAGAAAATCGGTTTTCCATTGACAGCTCAAGCAATGAACACTAAAATCGCGAACCTTCATTGAATGATCATTTTTGGAGTTTCGATATGAAACGTACATTCCAACCATCTGAATTAAAGCGTAAGCGCGTTCATGGTTTCCGTGCTCGTATGGCTACTAAAGCTGGTCGCCAAGTATTAGCTCGTCGTCGTGCAAAAGGTCGTCACAGCTTAACTGTTTAATTAATAGTTAACGCTTAAACGATTTTGGGTGTTATGACTACACTTTATGGCTTCAGCACAGAGGTTCGTATTCGCTGTGCTGCCGATTATAAAAGTGTCTTCGATGGTGCGCTTTTTAAAGTGCATCAGCCCCATTTCTTATTTCTAGCAAAACTGACCGAACAACCTCAAAGTCGTTTGGGCATTGTTGTTGCTAAAAAGAAAGTGCGTCGTGCACACGAAAGAAATAGAGTAAAACGTTTGGCTCGCGAAAGTTTTCGCTTGCATCAACAGCAATTAACTTTAGATATTGTGGTTATGCCTAAAATGGGGATAGAAACAGTGCCTAATGCAGAGTTGCACCAGCAATTACAATTTGCTTGGCAAAAATTACAACGTCTTGCCAAAAAGCATCAAAAAATAGCTCCCTCCCTGCAAAAGTAGAGATGGCCAATGGTACGCTTACTGCATTGGTTAATTCGATTTTATCAAATTGCGATTAGTCCTTTACTTGGGCCGCGTTGTCGTTATATCCCTACATGTTCTCAATATTCATTGGAAGCAGTCCATACACATGGTGCTGTGCGTGGTGTGTGGTTGGCTACTAAACGTATTTGCCGTTGTCATCCTTGGGGTGGATCGGGGTATGACCCTGTTCCAAACAAAAGGATTCGTTTTATCTCTTTTCAGCAAATAGATTCTCAAAAGCATCTGGTTGCTGTACCCTTTCGTGATTGTTTCTTGAACCAAAATCACTCTAACCACTTGGGGTAATCGATATGCAACAATGGGCCAGGTTTGCCATTCTCGGGGCCATGTTTGTTGTCGCTTATTTGCTCATTTTGGCTTGGCAAAAAGATTATGGACATGCTGAAACTCAGCCACAGCCACAACAGGCTGCAGCAGTTTCACATGAAGTATCTGCAGATTTGCCAAATGCTCAAACGGCTTCAGCAGCGTCTGATATGCCACAAGCAAATATCGCGACTCAGCAACCAGCTACAGAAGCAAAAGCATCTGTAAATCAACAGCTTATTTCAGTACAGACTGACCTTTATCATCTTTGGATTAATCCTAAAGGTGGTGATATTGTTCGTATTGAATTGTTAAACCATGACAAGAGCAAAGACAGTAACGAAGCATTTGTCATGCTTGAAAGTGATGCAAAACGTACTTATGTGGCGCAGTCTGGTTTAATTGGTCTTAATGGTCCAGACAGTAACCGTAGCGGTCGTCCAATGTATGAGATTGAAAAATCTGCTTATACATTGAATGATGCCAAAGCGATTCAAACTGAAGATGGAAAAAGCATCAAAGTGTTAACCGTACCGATGGTACTGAAAACAGCTGATGGTGTGGAAATCATTAAAACCTTTACCTTTAAGCAAGGTGAATATCCTGTTGTTGTGAACCATAAAGTGGTGAACCGCAGTGGTCAAAACTGGCAGGGTCAAATGTTTGGTCAACTCAAGCGTGACAACTCTGATGATCCAGGCAAATCAGATCAAGGTATTTTCACGCTGGGCACTTTCTTAGGTGGTGCTTGGGGTTCGCCTGAAGAACATTATAACAAGCTTAAATTTGCTAACTTTAATGAAGAAAAATTGAATGTTGAAGCAAAAGGCGGCTGGGTTGCTATGGTTCAGCATTACTTTGTGAGTGCTTGGATTCCTGGTGACTTAAAATTGACGCAAGCCAATGGTCAACCTTATGTCGCGAAATTAGAGTCGCGTAAGTCAACGGATGATATGAATATCATTGGTTTTACTTCGCCGACGATTACTGTGCCTGCTGGTACAGTGGCTGAGATTGACGCGACCTTCTATTCAGGTCCTAAAGTTCAATCTGAGTTAAAAGAGCTGGCAACTGGTTTAAACCAAACTGTTGACTATGGTTGGTTATGGCCAATTGCGAAATTATTGTTCTTGGGGCTTGAGTTCTTCCACGGTTTAGTGGGTAACTGGGGCTGGGCAATTATTTTGTTAACGGTCTTGGTGAAACTGATTCTTTGGCCATTGTCGTCTAAGAGTTATCGTTCAATGGCGAAAATGCGTGTCATTGCACCTGAAATGCAGCGTATGAAAGAAGAGTTCGGTGAAGACCGCATGCGCTTCTCTCAAGAAATGATGGCACTGTATAAACGTGAACAAGTCAATCCGCTTGCGGGTTGTTTGCCATTGTTATTACAAATGCCAATCTTCCTTGCGTTGTACTGGGTGTTGATGGAGTCTGTTGAGCTTCGTCATGCGCCATGGTTACTTTGGATTCAAGATTTGTCAGCGATGGATCCGTGGTTTATTTTACCGCTGTTAATGGGCGCAACGATGTTCATTCAGCAGTCTTTAAATCCACAACCGGCTGATCCAATGCAAGCGAAAGTTTTCAAAATCATGCCGATTGTTTTCACAGTCTTTATGTTGTTCTTCCCTGCGGGTCTCGTGTTGTACTGGATTGTCAACAACAGTATCACGATTATTCAGCAGACCTTGATCAACAAATCTGTTGAAAAAGACCGTTTGAATAAGGAAAGTGCGTCGAGTTAATCGAGGTAACTTTTCGCGAAAAGCTGAATAAATCCGCTTAAGATGGTAATCTTAGGCGGATTTTTCATTGTGTGACTTTTAAGATTTTTTAGGTGAATGTTATGTACAACCGAACCACGATTGCTGCCATTGCAACACCACCTGGGCGTGGTGGTGTGGGGGTCATTCGCCTATCTGGTCCCAAGTCTTATGAGATTGCACAGGCCTTGACTCAAAAAGATTTACCTAAAGCGCGTTTTGCAGGTTTTCGTCAGTTTTATGATGCATCTGGCGAAGTGATGGATGAGGGCTTAGCGATTTGTTTTCCAAACCCGAACTCGTTTACTGGTGAAGATGTGGTTGAGTTGCAAGGTCATGGTGGCCCTGTTATTCAAAATGCTTTACTGGGGCGTTTATTGGAGCTCGGAGCGATTGCAGCAAAAGCCGGTGAGTTTTCCATGCGTGCTTTTGAAAATGGCAAGCTGGATTTGGTACAGGCTGAAGCGATCGCCGATTTGATTGATGCGACGTCTCAAGCCGCTGCACGTTCTGCGGTACGTTCATTACAAGGCGCATTTTCAACTAAAGTAAATAGCGTGTTGGAGCAATTGATTCATCTACGTTTGCATGTGGAAGCTGCGATTGATTTTCCTGAAGAAGAAATTGATTTTCTCGCGGACGGGAAAATTTTAAATCTTTTAGATGGCGTTACGGCTGCTGTGAACCAAGTGCAACAATCGGCTCGTCAAGGACAGTTGCTGCGTGAAGGTTTACAAGTGGTAATTGCAGGAAAACCGAATGCGGGTAAGTCATCACTGCTCAATGCATTAGCAGGCATTGAACGCGCTATTGTGACGGATATTGCAGGTACGACGCGGGATGTCTTGCATGAAAAAATTACCCTCAATGGCTTACCCATTACCTTAACCGATACCGCGGGTTTACGTGAAACTGGTGATATTGTAGAAAAAGAAGGGATACGTCGTGCCATTAAAGAAATTGAGCAAGCTGATCTGTTACTTTTGGTTTATGACTTAAGCCAAGGCGAAGACCCACTCAAACTGGCACAAGAATATTTTGCTGAGCATATTGAACCGAAACGTTTAATGCTGATAGGCAATAAGTGTGATTTGATGGAAACGACATCGCATATCGAAGACTTTAACGGCTTCCGTCATATTATGGTTTCGGCAAAGCAAGAAACTGGCGTTCAAGCGCTCATAGAAGCGATTACAGCGCATGCAGGCTTCCAGCCTGAAGAAGATACCTTTATTGCACGTACACGCCATTTAGACGCAATGAAACGCACTCAGCTTTACCTTGCTGAAGCTCGTGAACAATTGGTGGTGTATAACGCAGGTGAGTTGGTCGCAGAGTCGCTACGTTTGGCGCAAAATGCTCTCGGCGAAATTACAGGGGATTTTAGTGCGGATGATTTGCTTGGGAAAATTTTTGGATCGTTCTGTATTGGAAAATAATGCCGACATTTAGCATCGTGCCTATTTAGGTAGATGGATATAAAAAGCACTCAGTTTTAAAGGCTGGGTGCTTTTTTATACATAGGATGGCTAGTGCTGCTATTGAGCTTCTCTTTGGCACAAAAATTTATGAGACTCCTATGCTGTAAGAAGCCAATCAAAAGGTAATTCGTCGGTAATCTCGATATTCGGGTTTCCAAATGTGCGCCTCAATGGCTTTTTGCAAGCTCGCTTGATCCATCAGTGGGGCAACCCCCTCCCGTATCGCGGCAAGACCCACTTGCAAGGCGATAATTTTAGAGATGTCCTGAATGGCGTCAATACTTGGCAGTAAATCATGGTCTGGGTTTTTCAGCATGGGTGAACAGCTGGCTAGTGCATTACTCGCGGCCATTAGCATTCGGTCGGTCACGCTTTGCGCACCTGCGGCAATGACACCTAGACCAACCCCAGGAAAAATATAAGCATTATTGCACTGAGCAATGGGGTAAATATGGCCTTGATGATGTACTGGTGCAAATGGACTGCCTGTTGCGATTAAGGCTTTACCCTCTGTCCATTGAATAATATCTGCGGGGAGCGCTTCGACCTGAGAGGTGGGATTGGACAAGGGAAAGACGATCGGGCGCTCACAGTTTTCAGCCAGTGTGCGAATAATCTCTTCACTAAATAAGCCAGTTTGTCCTGAAACTCCGATTAATACTGTGGGTTTGGCATGTTGAATGACTTCGAGCAGAGAAATCTCTGGCGCTACATTTGCCCATGTCTCAATGGCACGCAAAGGCTGAGCCAACTTCCTTTGAAAATCGAGTAAGTTGGGCTGCTGTTCAGTCATTAAACCAAAGCGATCCACCAAATAAAGACGTGAGCGTGCAGCAAGGTCGCTGAGCCCTTCAATTTTCATTTGTGCAATAATTTGTTCCGCAATACCACAGCCTGCTGAACCTGCACCTAAAATAACAATCGTTTGATCTTTTACCTGCTTTTTCACCACATGAGATGCTGCAATCAGGCTAGCTAACGCCACAGCCGCCGTACCTTGAATATCATCATTAAAACAACAGATTTGTTCACGGTAGGTAGTTAGTAAAGGCATGGCATTTTGTTGAGCAAAATCTTCAAACTGAATCAGGGCTTTCGGCCAGCGTCGTTGAATGGCACGAATCACATCATCGATAAATTGATTGTATTCATTGCCACTAATACGGGGGTGGTTCCAACCCAAATACAGCGGATCGTTGCGTAACTGTTGGTTATTGGTCCCAACATCCAGCGTAATAGGCAAAGTATAGGCTGGACTGATGCCTCCACAGGCGGTATAAAGCGACAGTTTACCAATGGGAATCCCCATGCCGCCAATGCCTTGATCCCCAAGACCTAAGATCCGCTCTCCATCGGTCATCACGATAACTTTGACATTTTTGCGGTTCACGTTGTGTAGAATTTCATCAATATGCGCGCGATCTGGGTAGGAAATAAAAATGCCACGATGTCGGCGATAAATATCGGAAAAACGTTGGCAGGCCTCACCCACAGTTGGGGTGTAAATGATCGGCATCATTTCACTTAAGTGATGTTTGAGCAGATGGTAAAACAGAGTTTCGTTGGTATCTTGGATATTGCGTAAATAGATATGTTTGTTGATGTCATCATTAAACGATAAATACTGCTGATAGGAGCGGCGACTTTGTTCCTCAATGGTTTCGATCACGTGTGGAATTAGGCCGTGTAAATTGAAGGTATTGCGTTCTTGTATTGAAAATGCAGCTCCTTTATTCAACAACGGCAGTTCTAAAAGTGAATGAGCTGCATAGGGAATATAGAGCGGTTTTTTTATGGTTACATGATCCATCATGAGCTTGATCTCGTTACATCGATTGCAATGTCCGTATTCTGCTGAAAGAAGTATGGATTAAACGTCGAGACGTTGTGGTGAATAGGGACACAAGTGAAGAGAAATGCCTGATTTGGCTGTGATGTGTCTGACCAAATGCAGGCTTAGAGTTAAAATAAAGAGAGATAGACAACACCAAACAGGATCGTTTGAGGTGCTGTCTGTAAAGCACTATTTAATAAAACTCAGTTCTTTACTAATCCGGTCCAGCACTGGTTTCTTTTTGGCTTGGAACTGGGTTTTATTTTGCTGAATAAGATTATTGCCATGGGTATCAATCGAGATGATCAGCGGGCCAAATACCTTGACGCGGTTAATCCATAAGGTTTCAGGCATCCCGAGGTCTTGCCATTCAGCGCCTTCAATTTCCTCGACTTGAGTGGCTGCCAGTACCGCACATCCTCCAGGGAAAATCGCATGGACTGCTTTGTGCTCCTGACAGCCTGCGACAGTCTCAGGGCCCATGCCACCTTTACCCACAATCAGTTTCACCCCAGTTTGTTTGATAAATTCGCGTTCAAATTTTTCCATACGCATACTGGTGGTGGGCCCAATGGAGACCATTTCAAAACCGCCATCATCCTTTTTACGCACGATGGGGCCGGCATGGAAAATCGCACCGCCTTCTAAATTCACGGGAAGTTGTCGACCTTGTTCAATTAAGCGGCGATGTGCCACATCACGACAAGTAACTAAACGTCCAGTTAGATATACCACGTCACCAATTTTAAGATCGGCTAAGTCTTCATCACGTAATGGGGTGGTCAGTACTTTTTTCATAGCACAACTCCTTCATGTGACAGAATTTCGTAAGACATATCAGGGTTAATTTTAATTTTGCCACGGCGGTGTGCCCAGCAACCAGTGTTGACTGCCACGCCAATGGTGGATGGGTGACGAGCCGAAGACTCAATATTGACGCCCATGACGCTGTTATTGCCTGTTAAGCCCTGTGGGCCAATGCCAATTTCATTCAAGCCTTGTTCCAGCAAGTCTTCCATCAGCGCAGCACGGGGGTTATCACTTCTTGAGTCTACAGGGCGCATAATGGCCAGTTTGGACAAGCGTGCAGCGGTTTCAACTGAAGTGGACACCCCGACACCGACCAGTAACGGCGGGCAAGCATTCACACCACGCTCGGTAATCACATCCATCACGAACTCAGCTACACCTTCATAGCCTTGACCTGGCATCAAAACTTTAGCTGCACCTGGCAAGGTACACCCGCCGCCTGCCATATAGACATCGATGGTACAGGTATCCTGTTCCGGGACGATGCGCCAGTCTAGCCACGGAATTTGAGTGCCCGTATTGGTGCCCGTGTTTTTCTCATCAAAGGTTTCAACTGCATTGTGGCGCAAGGGGCCTGTACGGGTCGCCTCTTCGGTCGCTTCACGTAAAATTTCCTGCAATTCGCCCAACAGTGGGAAATGCGCACCCGCTTCAACAAAATATTGAATCACGCCGGTGTCTTGGCAGCTGGGACGGTTTAGTCGATCTGCTGCTTCTTGGTTTTCATCCATTGAATCATAAATTGATTTGGCCAATGGGTTGGTTTCCAATGTTTTCAGCTCAATCAGTTTGCTTTTGACATCTTTGGGTAAACGTTTGCCAATATAGGCTGTAAATTTGGCCATGGTGTCCGTGAGGGACTGTACGGCAAGTTCTTTGTCCATGGGAGGCTCCTTGTTAAGCGTTCAATTCGCTCGAATATCGAATAAGGTAAAAATGAAGATCATGAATTACTCAATTCAGCCGAATTGGCTTTGTTTTTCTGAGTAAAACTTAAAACGAGGGTCAGGACGGTAGATAAAATCAGCAGACCTGCGACGAAATACAAACCGCCTGCAAAGCTTCCAGTTTGGTCTTTAACCCAACCGATCATGGCTGGACCCGCAAAGCCACCTAAGTTCCCAATCGAGTTAATGGTTGCGATGCCTGTCGCTGCTGCGGCACCCGATAAAAACATGGTTGGCATGCTCCACAGTGGTGGTTTAGAGCAACTGATGCCGACGTTGACAATGGTTAATGCTGCAATCAGGCCAAACATACTGCCAGTACTGGCTGCAATCGCGAGCCCCACAGCTGCGGTTAAACAAGCCAAAGCCACATGCCATGTGCGTTCATTGGTTTTGTCGGAGTGGCGTGACCACAGAATCATGGCAACCACAGAGATAATAGGAGGAATGGCGTTCAATAGACCGACGGTCATTGAGCTGACACCCAGTTCTTTAATGATTTGAGGCGCCCAAATGCCAAGGGTATACAGCCCCGCTGAGGTACCGAAATAAATGAGTGCCAGAGCAAGCACACGTGGATTGGCGAGTCCGCGTAAAATACTGTGATGCTGTTGCCCTCCTTTATTGGCATCTTCTGCTTGCATGGTTTTAACCAACCATTCACGCTCATCGGGTTTTAACCATGCGGCTTTTTCAGGTCGATCTGTCATGTAGAAAAACACTACGACGCCTAGGATCACCGCAGGAATGGCTTCAATCAGGAACATCCATTGCCAACCTGCTAAGCCCATGATGCCGTGCATTTCCAGTAATGCTGCTGAAATAGGAGAACCAATCGCTGTGGCTATAGGGGCGGCAGCCATAAATAAGGCAATTACCCCTGCTCGGTTTCGTGCAGGGAACCAGTAGCTTAAATACAAAATAATGCCGGGGAAAAAGCCTGCTTCGGCGACACCGAGTAAAAATCGCATAACATAAAAGCTGGTTGAGCTTTCGACAAAGGCCATCCCGCCAGCAATAATGCCCCAAGTCACCATGACCCGTGCAATCCAAATGCGAGCGCCAACTTTGTGCAAAATAATGTTGGAGGGAACTTCAAAGAGGAAATAGCCCAAAAAGAAAATTCCTGCACCAAAACCGAGAATCGAAGCGGTAAAGCCCAAATCTTCTTTCATGGTAATGGCAGCAAAACCAATATTGACCCGATCAATATAGGCAATTAAATATAAAATCATGATAAACGGCACAATACGCCAAGTGATTTTGCGTAGCGTCCGTTTCTCGATATCCATGTCCATGGCTTATCTCCATATCAGTAGCGATTACCTCCCGATTGGGTCGAAGTCACACCGCAATCGAGTTTGGCGAAACAGCTCCCCGTTTGTGCACCGTTGTCCTTACACGGTGGACTTTATGACTCACTTAAGTTTCCTTGCTTGGGTGAGATATGTTGTTTGGGGGGTAACGTGATAGGGATATTAGAGACTTTGCAAAACCGATGAATCGATATAAAGTTAAATCACTCTTGCAAAAAACTGAATAATCATGAGCTCAGATACCGAATTAGCATTTTTTTGTTTACTAATAAAACAGGGCAGTCTGGTTGCAACAGCGCGTGAGCTGAATTTAACGCCCCCTGCGGTATCACGACGTCTGACACAAATGGAAGAGCGTTTAGGGGTTCGGTTGTTGAATCGGACCACCAGACGCATCAGTTTGACCAATGAAGGCGAAATTTATTTTGAGAATGCTTCGCGAATCTTGAAAGAAATTGAAGAAATGGAACAGCAAGTAGCGCGCAGTCGCACCACACCTAAGGGTTTGCTGCGGGTCAATGCCCCGTTTGGTTTTGGTCGAACCTACATTGCTCCTGCGATTTCAGACTTTGCGCGAAAATTTCCAGATATTGAAGTCCAGTTACATCTGACCGATCGTCCGATTCATCTGCCGAATGATGCGATTGATGTCTCGATTCACTTTGGGCAGGTACCAGACTCACGACTAATTGCGAAAAAAATTGCGGCCAATCGACGGCTTCTATGTGCTTCTCCGCGTTATTTGGCGCACGCTGGGGCACCACTTACGCCACGCGAACTGACCTTGCACCAATGCATTGTGTTAAGACAAAATGATGCGGCATATGCGAACTGGCGTTTAACTCAAGGGGATAAGGAAGAGACAGTTAAAGTGCATGGAAAATTGAGTAGCAATGATGGCCAAGTCACCATTGGCTGGGCACTCGATGGCCATGGTATTTTAATGCGCGCTGAATGGGACGTGGCCAAGTATTTAAAAAGTGGTCGTTTAGTCCAAGTTTTACAGGACTATGAGACGCCTCCTGCCGATATCTATGCGATTTATATGGATCGGCTCGAGCACTCACCAAGAGTGTCCTATTTTTTAGAACATTTAAGTCAGTATTTAAATGAACATACGGACTTAGCCCATGCCAATAAGAAAAGAACCTAAGTTATAGCAAGGATCGACTGAAAAATGGCATCTGAAGAACGATCTAAATCCAAATGATTTTAGCTTCACTCTTCCTATGCCGAAGCCAGACGTATACTGCTTTTATGCGCAAACCACAGATAAAAACACAATAAAGCGATGGCAATGCAAAAGCTAATGACCCCGAAGCTTAATCCAAAGTGATCTGCCAAATAACCCACAGCTACAATGGGTACAATCGTACCCAAATAACCAATAAAAAGATAAGTCGACATTACTGCAGCACGATTCTCTAAGCTGGTCATGGCATGAATGAGACCAAAGGAACCAATCAAGGTCAGGCCATGTCCGACACCAACGAGAAAATCACTGATAAAGAAAAATGCACTCAGTTGAAATAGCATACACAGCACCAAAATGCCTAAGCTTGCAATCAAGGTGATTAAGCCATAGTTGAGGCACTTATAAGCAGGAATACTTCTGGCAAAATAC
The DNA here is from genome assembly GCF_019209785.1 of Acinetobacter sp. CWB-G5. Taxonomy (NCBI): domain Bacteria; kingdom Pseudomonadati; phylum Pseudomonadota; class Gammaproteobacteria; order Moraxellales; family Moraxellaceae; genus Acinetobacter; species Acinetobacter sp. CWB-G5. The sequence goes on from NZ_JAHUTF010000015.1 coordinate 34,639, forward strand.
TGCACCACGGCAGAGACAATTAGAATACTGGTAATAGCAGAACCGCTGATGAGGGGGCCGTGCCACGGCAAAATATCCCGCACAAATGAAGGAGATAAGGATGCAAACAAGCTAAACGCGGCAAAGGCACTAAATGCGGTAAATCCAACGATCAAAAACAACTGATGATATTGCACTTCTGGACGGAGTAGCTTTGGGGCGATACTAAAGGGCTGTGAGGTAAACGTGGGAGATTGAACCCAAAATAAACCAAAGAAACACAGTACAGCGCCAAGAATAACGGGTAGATAAGGACTGACCAACGGATATTCTGAAAATTGAGCTATCAGGCCACCAATCAGCGGGCCTAAGCCAAAGCCTACTGCGGTAATAATCGAACTGAGTTGTGGTGCAATCTGTTGATGGCTTTTGGGCACGGTATACATCAGTCCCAGTAAGGCAGAAGTGGTCATCAAACCAGATGCAATACCAATAATAAAACGCCCCAAAGATAAAATGAGAGCATCAGAAGCATAAGCGGAAATCACCAACCCGATGCTAATAAACATCAACCCTACTTGTAAGGTTCGTAAATAGCCAATGCTATTACTGGTCCGGCCGAGAAACAGTAAAGTAGCGAGACAACCAAACATATAAGCCACAAAAATATAGGTGATCTGACTCGGCACCAGATGCCATAAGGCTTGATACAGCGGGTAAAGTGGACTGGCTAAGGCAGTCCCCATGGTTCCCATCATTAAGGCGAGGCTGACCATACAAAATGGACGCCAAGAAGTGCTTGTTGTCATGCAAATGCCATGCGGCTCTCTCGGTCAAAACAAGAATATTTTGATGCCCAAGAGAAAAAGGATAGAGAGCAACAGTGTATCGGTTTGTGGAAAAAATGGTCAACTAAAAACTTGAAAAAGAACGCAATAAAACTTAGCCATAGCGTTTCAGCAGTTTTAAGAACTCAGCCAACTCCTCTTCATTAACCTGTTCAGCTTGTGCTAATACATGATGGCGTAAGTGTGCTTCAACCAGTTCATTCATCAGCCCATTGACCGCGCCTTTAATAGCAGCGACTTGTTGTAAAACGTCGATACAACTGGCATCGGGATGTGTGATCGAGAGTTCAACGGCGTTGACCTGTCCTTGTAAGCGTTTCACACGGTTTAAAATTTTTTTATCTTCATGCAAATGACTCAACACATTGCTCCAAAAATAAATATACTAAGAGGGAGTATATTGGTGAATGATTTTAAATGCAAAATACCCCATCACGTCAGCATACGCATCATTTTGATGACGGTAATCCACTGGCACAAAAACGGATTTTAATGGCGACCATTTTAACGGCAGTCATGATGTTATTAGAAGTGATTGGTGGATGGATTTTCCAATCAATGGCTTTGCTGGCGGATGGTTGGCATATGAGTTCGCATATGTTGGCACTGGGTTTGGCTTATTTTGCTTATCGTGCTGCACGGCATTATGCCCATGATCAGCGCTTTAGTTTCGGCACATGGAAAATTGAAATTCTTGCAGGTTACAGCAGTGCTATTTTGCTGATGGTAGTAGCAGGTTTTATGGCTTTTCACTCGATTCAGCGTCTATTCTCGCCTGTACAAATTCATTATAACGAAGCGATTCCAATTGCGATTTTAGGCTTATTGGTGAATTTAATCTGTGCATGGTTGCTGCATGATGGTCACCATCACCATCACCATCACCATCACCATCACCATCACCATCACCATCACCATCACCATCATGATCATGCATCAGAAGTACATAGCCATCATCATGATTTAAATCAGAAAGCTGCATTTATGCATGTGGTGGCAGATGCAGTGACTTCTATTTTCGCGATTATCGCACTGATTTTTGGTAAATATTTGGGTTGGGATTTTCTCGATGCTGCCCTTGGAATCGTAGGATCAATACTGGTAGCCAAATGGGCATTGAGCTTAATGCAAGAAACGGGAAAAACCTTGTTAGATGCTGAAATGGATCATCATGTGGTGGATGAAATTCGCGAAGTGTTGGCAGAACTACCGCATACGACCTTGACTGATTTACATGTGTGGAAAGTAGGCAAAGGTAAGTTTTCCTGCATTTTGGCTTTAGAAACGACGGTAGACTTAACTGCGGATCGCGTGCGGGCAATGCTCTCGATTCATGAGGAAATTGTTCATGTCTCGGTGGAAATTAATAGCAAGGCTCTAACTGTTCCACGTGAAACTTTGGCCAGTTCATAAGCAAGGCGTGTTGGGTTTCGGTAAAGCCAAGGAAAAAATGATTCAATGCTTGAATAATACGCTCTACACTAGCGCCGTGGTTCTCCGATTGAAAGAGCAAAAAGTGATGATAAAAAAACTGGGTTTGGCACTACTTACAAGTGCAATTGCAAGCATGAGTATGGCCAGCGTAGAAAGTGTTCAAGCCAACTTAAAAAAGAATTACCCAAATATTCATGTTCAAAATATTCAAAAAACAGAAATGTCGGGCATTTATAGCGGATCTTTAGATGGCGAAATTGTGTATTTAGGCGAAGCGGCTGAGCATGTGATTGCCGGTTCGATGGTACGCTTAAAAGATCAGAAAAATTTAAGTGCTGCCTTATATGTGCAACAGAATTCGCTTGATTGGAACAAGCTGCCGCTAAAAGATGCCATTAAAAGCGTTAAAGGCAACGGCAAACGCCAATTGGCGGTTTTTTCAGACCCAAACTGCCCTTACTGTAAGCAGTTAGAGGCTGAACTGAATAAACTAAATGATGTGACCATCTATACATTTATTTATGCCATTAAGGCGCAATCGATTGCACCGTCGAAACAAGTGTTTTGTGAAGCAGACCCTGCCCTCGCATGGAAAAATTTGATTGCGAAAGGGATTCAGCCAACGTCGAAAAAACCGTGTGCCAATCCAATTGAGCGCAACATTGAACTCGGTCGTAGTCTGGGTTTACAAGGGACGCCCGTGGTTATTTTCTCAAATGGCTTTAAAGTGAATGGTGCTGTGCCTTCAACCACTATTGAAAATATGTGGCGTGAACTGGGCTTATAAGAGTTCAAAGATACAGATAAAAAGCACCTGAAACGGTGCTTTTTTTAATGACTGAGTTTAGGTTTTTTTGGTGACCATGTTGTAAATGAATAGAATAACAATAGCCCCAATAACTGACGCAATAAAGCCTGCGGCAGAGCCTTCACTATAGAGACCAAGTAAACGACCACCATAAGTGGCTACGAGAGAACCTGCAATCCCCAGTAAAGTGGTGACAATAAATCCCGCTTTGTCATCGCCAGGATGGATAGCACGTGCGATGAGACCTGCAATAAAACCAATCACGATTGCAACAATAAGTGACCACATGAGCCAGCTCCTTTTTTATCATGTCTTTGTTTTTACATCATGTGCAAAAATATCATCGGGCATAATGCGACTGTGCAGTAGAGCGAATCTGCTAAAAACTGTATGTTTTATGTACTTAGCTAACAGTAAAAATAAAAAAAGTGGCCTTCGGCCACTCTTTTGTCGATTGCTCTTAAAGACCAATTTCCCCAATAAATGGCAAATGACGGTACTTTTGGTTGTAGTCTAAGCCATAACCCACAATGAATCGATCTTCGACATTAAAGCCTAAAAACTTCACATCGAGTTCAATTTCACGGCGTGAAGGTTTGCTGACTAAGGTGCAAAGTTCAATTGAGTTGGGCGAGCGTGTTTCTAAAATTTCGAGTACTTTGCTCAAGGTGTTGCCTGAGTCGATGATGTCTTCAATGACCAAGACATCTTTACCACGGATTTCGCCGTCTAAATCTTTTAAAATTTTTACATCACGTGAAGATACCGTACCGCCACCGTAGCTTGAAACCGTCATGAAATCGAGTTCATGGGGTTTTGAAATGGTACGACATAAGTCTGCCATGAAAATGACTGAACCGCGTAATAAACCAATCAGTACAAGTTCCTTATCACTGTTTGCATAATGCGCATCGATTTGTGCACCAAGCTCTTTTACTTTCGCTTGAATCTCTTCAGTAGAAATCATTACGCTCATTTGAACGGTCATGGGTAGATACCTAAAAATTAAAAAAAATCAAAAATAAAAAAGGCGTTGACCTGCAACACCTCTATATATGCATTAATTTTAATATATCTCTAAACGAGATGCACCCCCTTTTGCCCGCTGAAAATGTAATCATTTCATTGCAGGCGGGATGCAGCTTGGCTTAGAGGAGAAAATCAAAGTTGTTTCAAAACTCGATTAGCTGCTTAAATTTTCGCTATTTGCTACTTAGTTTTGCACATAGGCTTTCTGACCAAAAATATAAGTCGCATGAATATTACGGTCATCACCCATGGTCATTAGGGCAAATAACGCGTCTTCAATCCCTTTTGCACGTTGCTGACGTAATGCTTGCAACGCAGTTGCTTTGAGATCGAGCACCACAAAGTCGGCTTCTTTGCCCAAATTAAAGTTACCGAGTTTATCATCCAAGCTCAGAGCTTTGGCACCGCCCAGCGTAGCGTGATAGAACGATTCAAACGCAGACAGTTTATCGCCCTGAAGCTGCTGCACTTTATAGGCTTCATTGAGGGTTTGTAGTTGGTTAAAAGAGGTCCCCGCACCAATGTCTGTACCCAGCCCAACTTTTACCTGCTTGTCCCAAGTCTTTTTCAATGGAAATAAACCACTGCCTAAAAATAGGTTGGAGGTCGGACAGAAAGCAATGGCAGAGTCAGTCTGATGCATGCAGTCCCACTCAGCTTCTTCTAAGTGTACGCAGTGGGCAAAGACCGAATGTGAACCGGTTAAACCAAAGTGATGATAGACATCGAGATAACCTTGCTGTTCAGGGAATAAGTCTTTTACCCAAGCGATTTCATTTTTATTTTCACTTAAGTGAGTATGCACATACACATCTGGATATTCAGCTTTGAGCTGCCCTGCTTTAGCCAATTGCTCTGGTGTCGAGGTTGGGGCAAAACGTGGCGTAATCGCATACAGGTTACGGCCTTTGCCATGCCATTTTTCAATCAGTGCTTTAGAGTCGGCATAAGCACTGTCAGGTGTGTCGCACAGATCTTCAGGTGCATGACGATCCATCATGACTTTACCTGCGATCAGACGCATCTGGTGCTGCCCTGCCGCTTCAAATAGTGCATCTACCGATTCGGTATGCACGGTACAGAAGACTAAGGCTGTGGTGGTACCATTTTTCAGCAGTTCTTGCACAAAGAATTGGGCAATCTGGTCGGCATAGGCTTTATCGGAAAATTGTAATTCGGTTGGGAAGGTATAGGTATTGAGCCATTCGAGTAGCTGTTCACCATAGGCCCCCACCATTTCTGTTTGTGGAAAATGAATGTGGGTGTCGATAAAACCGGGCACAATCAATTGTTCAGGATAGTGCTGAACCTCGACGCCAACAGGAAGGTGCTGTTGCCCCTCCTGCCAAGATCCAAACCATTGGATTTTGCCATTTTGGCTAATCAGTAAACCATCTTCTACGTAACGCACTTGGTCGTGAATTTCACGCGCTTGGGCAACCGTATTCTGAATATCTAGGAAGCGACCGCGAACCGCCGTCGTTGCAACTACAGAAGACATTTTAAACCTGCGTTTTGACTTTTTTTCGATTGATTGTACCGTAAACTGGATTTTTTTCACGGCTATTTACTGAAGTTTTTATGTGTGTTGTGAACGCTAGATTTTAAATGGAAGACTGGAGCAGTATTTTCTAAAAAATTGAACTGTTTTAAGGCCAAACATGTATCCATGCCATCGATAAGATCATGATTTTTTTATGCAATCCATAAGCACAAGCTTTGAGCTTAAATGATTCAATCTATTCGCAAAATTTTGTTGAGAAAGTCTTTATCTTTAAATGCTGAGTCAGTACAGTGTCGGCATTGATAAAATAAGAGACAATGACCGGCATGTATTTTTGGAATACCAAAGCATTAGCACATGAATTATCTAGCAACACCCTCGATAAAAAGCATTATAAAAATTATTACTTAGTCACCGCCTTGCTGGTTTCAGTGGTGTATTACTACGGGATGTATTCGCCCTATGGTGATGTCCGTGTGATTGGTGTTGAGGGACTTCTGACTTTATTGATTATGTTTATCGGGATTCAAAGCGCTTACAAAGCCAATGGTGGCGATGAGGGTGAGCATTTCTTAGGTCGAATCACAGCGTTGTCTTTTCCCATTTTGGTACAAACCACTGTGGCTGGTGTTGTCTTTGGTGCAGTGTTATTAGGCCTTTATTTTGCTTTTAATCTAGAAGGCACGGCGTTTGATAATTGGTATGAGTGGACTATTTCGCTATTTACCATCTTCCTGCAAATCTTGTTTTTCACGCGTTTAGTGTCTTATATGAAGCGGGTTAAAGCGCATACCATTTAAGCTTGAAAAAAATATTGTTTTCGAATGTATGCCTGTCAGTTTTAGAGTTGACAGGCATTTTTTTTTCAATTTAAACTTTATTTGATACATGGAAGCGTCACCCGCAACCTGCGTAGTGTTTGGAGTAGATTATTTTTGCAACACAAATTTTTTAATTATAGAAAGTGAATAGGTTTTGCGGAGGACAAATGCTTTCCTTACGAAGCTTCGCTTCTCATTTGGTGAAACAAAAGAATAATTGAGCTCCCAGTATCGAACTTAAAAAAGATAAGACTCCGCCGTGAATAACCTAAAAGTGATGGTGCTCCTACTAAAACGCCTGAACAGACCCGCTTAATCTTTGGACATCTATTTTAAATAGGTGATTTAGAGCGCCTCTTTATCCCACAAAATAATGCGCAGCAAAATGCGCATCATTGCCAATCACATCAAACACATCTTCACGCAGTGACATCCCCGCACATTCATCTCCGACCATCCAAAGTCCCAAGGTGGGCAGCATGCCTTCATGCAACGGAGTTTTTACCCAGCGCTGCATGACATAACCATATTTGTCGTAGTCATCGAAGTAAAAACTACCTGAGGCTGCGCCGCAATCGACATTGTTTTGTAAGATATGAATATTTGCGCCTTCGCGCGCTAAGATTGGCTTACGCACCCATTTCCCTGCATAGTGGGCGTGCGCATCATAAGCATGGGTTTCTAACAATAATGGATGATTCGGAAAGCGTTTCCATAGCTCGATCAACAGGGCTTTATTGGAGAGCAGCATTTTCCAACATGGTTCAATCCATTCGGTTTCAGGTTTGAGAAACTGTGAAAAATTTTCTTCCCAAATCCATTCCCACGGATACAGCTTAAATAAATGCTGAATCTCTTGCTGATGCAAATCGACAAAGGCTGTGCCATTCCAACCGATGTTTTCCATCGACAGTTCGCTGACATTTAAGCCTGCCTGAAAAGCAGTATCCATGAGGTATTCTAAATTGCCCCAATCTTCACGGCCTGCTTCTTGGCAGGCTGCGAAATGGATACGGCTTCGCGCAGGATAGAGCTGTTTCCAGCGCTCAATTAGCTTTTCATGAATACTGTTGAATTGATCACGGTTTGCAATGTTTTCGACTTGTTCAATCCAATGCCACTGTGCAACTGAGGCTTCGAGTAAACCCGTTGGCGTATCGGCATTGTATTCCAGCATTTTGATGGCTTGACCATCATAGGCAAAATCGAAACGGCCATACAGCATCGGCGCTTGGTTTTTCCATGAGTGCTCAATCAGAGGAATCGCTGCTGGGGGGAGTTGAAAATATTCGGGATAATGACCGCGTTGAATCATATCCCCTGCCACTTCAAGGCACATTTGGTGTAATTCGTTCGAGGCATCTTCTAGCTGTTCAATTTGCTTGAGGCTAAACTCATAGGCTACCCCTTCTGACCAATACATTGAACCATCCCGCGACGGCAAGTTGTAGTAGTCAAAACCAATCTCTTGATGCGCCTGTTGCCAGTTTGCACGCTCAGGCAGTAGAACTCGTTTCATGTATTAACCTCCGAATGAGCCCCCGCCACGGCCGAAGCCTCCGCGAATGGGCTGGGATTTGGCATGGCTAAAAACATGAGTCGAGATTCTGGGTGCGCCCGTTGAATGACGTCCGCGAGCTTTCAAGACTTGGCCCATGTAACGGACTTTACGGTTGTTTTTATAATATTGTGGGCCGATATAAACCCCAGTAGAGCCACTATAGCTCGATTCACTATTTTCGTTAGCAGGTTCGCACAGTTCAAAATGCCAGTCTTGGTAGCAGTTGTATTGGTTATTGTAAACATCCTGTTGTAGGGTTTTAGAACCGCTACATGCCGTGAGTAAAACGGGCACTACAACAAGAGTTAATTTTTTGGTACGCATGGATGAGCAACCTTCAGGTTCTTTTATTTTTACAGGTAAAACCAAGGGTTTTAAGCCCGCTTATCATAGGGAGCTGTTTGCATAAAGTACAGTGCATTTGCACAGAAAATCATAGGATTAAGTCTTGTGCATACTAAAATTTGATCAGAAAAAAGCCTTCACAGAGGAAGGCTTTTTAAAACATTAGAGAGTGGTTTGATGATGTTTCTTACTGTATCGAATCGACAAGATCGCAGTAATGGTCAGCACCAACACAATAAAGCCCAGTGAAATCCAAATTGGCATGTGGAACACATCCAGCATGAGCATCTTAAAGCCGATGAATACCAAGATAATACCTAAACCATACGGGAGGTAATGCATCTTGGTTGCTGCACCAGACAACAAGAAGAACATCGCACGTAGACCCAAAATTGCCATTAAGTTTGCAGTCAACACAATAAACGGATCAGAAGTCACCGCGAAAATTGCAGGAATGGAATCCACCGCGAAAATTACATCCGACGCTTCAACTAAAATTAACACCAAGAACAGCGGCGTTGCCCACAACATCCCGTTTTGACGGACAAAGAACTTATTGCCATGCATTTGCGGGGTAATCCGCATATGTTTACGCAACCATTTTAAGATCGCCATGTCTTCGATATTGGTTTCTTCTTCGTTTTGCCCTTTGAAGAATTTGAAACCCGTATACACCAAGAACGCACCGAAGATATACAGAATCCATGAGAACTCTTGTACGAACCACGCGCCAATAAAAATAAAGATGGTACGTAGAATAATTGCGCCCAATACACCATACAGCAGTAATTTGCGTTGTAGTGCAGGTGGAATGGCAAAAGCAGCAAAGATCATCAGCCAGACAAAGACGTTGTCGACGGCTAAAGATTTTTCAAGTAAATAACCTGCGAAATACTCCATGACCTTGGTGTTGGCCACAGTGACACCTGCAGTTTGTTGTAAATACAGCCAGAGACCTGCACCAAAGAGTGATGCGACGGAAACCCACGCAATACTCCATAACGCGGCTGTTTTGATTTTAACTTCTTGGCCTTCTTTTTGTTTAAAGCCTAAAAAGTCGATCAGTAGCATCACGGTAACAATGCCGAAAAAAGCAAGGTATAGCCATAAATTGCCGATAGATTCCATGAAATCCTCCACATCCAGCAATCGGCCACAAAAAAACCTTGACCTGCTGCCAGATGAAATAAAACATCTGTGACAACATGATCAAGGTCTTGCCTACATTTTAGCGTATGTATTTTGTGCGCTAAAATGCTCAGATACCGACTTTTTGCAAAGTGTAATGACGATAATCTGACACGTGAAAGTTATGCATGGCATTGATTTTTCACGTTTGGAGGAGGCTACTCCCCTTGTTCAACATAAATTTGGTTTTGGATTTGATCCAAAAGTGAGCTAAGCATCGCATATTTTTATGGTTTGAGCAAATATTAAAGAAAATTGTAGATGAAATATAAATGAGACAAAATTTTGCTTCAATTTGTGGCAAGCTAAAAAAAACAGTAAACCAAAGAGGAATAATAATGAAAATTCAACATCAAGAAACAGGTAGTAAAGGCGAAGTTTTTGTTGAGCAAGAAAACGAGCGTGTGGCGGAAATGACTTATAGTTGGGCTGGGGATGATAAGTTTATCATTGATCACACTTGGGTCAGTGAGTTGCTCCGTGGGCAACATGTGGGGCGTCAGTTATTGGATGTTTTGGTTAACTTTGCCCGTGATAAGAGCGTGAAAATTTTACCCTTATGTCCCTTTTCCAAATCGGTATTCGACAAAGATCCATCTATTCATGATGTTTTATTCCACTAAGATAGAGAACGATAAATCAATCCATTCAACGAGTGTGCTATGCAATTTCAACATGTAGATCGTGATCAAAAAGGTGAGTTTTTTTTAAATAATGCAGAAGGTCAGCGCATTGCTGAAATTAGCTATATTTGGCGGGATGACACAACCATTGATGCCAACCATACTTGGGTCGATGATTCACTGCGAGGTCAAGGTGTGGCGCGTTTGCTGTTGGATACTCTGGTTGATTTTTCACGTGAGAAAAACCTGAAGATTATCCCGACCTGCTCTTATGTCGATGTGATGTTTCGCCGTGAGAAAAGTTTTGAAGATGTCGCGGCTTAATTGTTCACAGCATTCATCGCGGTTCTAAGCGTTAAACTAAAATGAGATCGATATAGCTGCCATTACAGTTCTATTTTGTGTTTTGCAGCGCTGAATGATGGTGAAATTAAAGTATATGAAGACGCTTTTATCTATTGCCCTATTCTGTTCAGTTGCCCCTTTATTGCATGCTGAAGATTGTGTAAAACTTGAGGAAAAGGCAGAACAAAAAGAAGTTCAGATCATTCCACGTTGGGGTATGAAAGTGATTGCTCCAACCAGAGTATATTTTTATTCAGCACCGAGCAATGCTTGTAAAATCAAAGATCTGTTTATGATTAAAAATGACCATATCACTGCTTATAGCACCTATGATGATGGCCAAGAACAGTGGATTTCGATCATGTATTTTAGTAAACGCTTGGGAGACACGGTTCAAGGTTGGTCAAAACTAAAAGACTTTGAATATACGGGTACGATGTCTGGTTTTTAATTGGATACGCTTGTAAAAAAACCCGCCATATGCGGGTTTTTTCTTCTAATGGGACAACTTATTCTGCGTTTAAGGCACTGATCAATTTTTGGTGTAAACCACCAAAGCCTCCATTGGACATGATCACGACAGCATCGCCCTCGCCTGCTTCACTGACGATGGTATGGATAATGTCATCTAATGTACGTACGACCACGGCCTTGTTGGGTGCAGCGGCAATGACAGGTTGCAAGTCCCAGTCCAAACCTTCTGGTTGATACCAAATCACTTCATCGGCCAAACGTGCAGAGTGTGCGAGTCCATCTTTATGGCTTCCCATGCGCATGGTATTTGAACGAGGCTCAATAATTGCCCACAACTTACGTTCGCCTAAACGCTTACGTGCGCCTTCTAGCGTAGTATCAATTGCGGTTGGGTGATGGGCAAAGTCATCATACACTTCAACGCCACGCACCGTGCCTAAAAGCTCCATACGGCGCTTCACGCCACCAAAGTTAGACAGTGCTTCGCACGCTGTTTCAATGCTTACGCCAACATGTTCAGCCGCAGCGATAGTCGCCAAAGCATTGGCTACGCTGTGCTGCCCAGTCATGTTCCATTGCACCGTGCCTTTCACCACGCCGTGTTGGAGTACTTTAAAGTGTGAACCATCAGCACTGAGTTGTTCGGCATACAATTCAGACTTGTCGTGGGCCTCTAAAGAGGTACGAACCACAGGTGTCCAACAGCCCTGCTCTAAAACTTCATCGATATTGCTTTCAGTAATTGGAGCAATGATACGACCCTCACTTGGAATGGTACGGACCAAGTGATGAAATTGTTTTTGAATCGCTGCTAGATCATCAAAAATATCGGCATGGTCAAATTCAAGGTTATTTAAAATGGCTGTTTTAGGGTGGTAATGCACGAACTTCGAACGTTTGTCGAAAAAGGCAGAATCATATTCATCGGCTTCGACACAGAAGTATTTGCCACCACCTAAACGTGCACTTTCAGAGAAACCTAAAGGTACACCGCCAATCAGGAAACCTGGCTCTAAACCCGCCTGATCCAACACCCAAGCCAACATAGTGGTGGTGGTGGTTTTACCGTGGGTCCCTGCTACACCAAGTACGTGTTTGCCTTGGAGCACATGATCGGCCAAAAATTGTGGGCCTGAAATATACGGTAAGCCTTCATTGAGCATGTATTCAACTGCATCAATCCCGCGTTTCATCGCGTTGCCGACGATGACTAAATCAGGATGCGGTTGTAAATGACTGCGGTCATAACCTTGCATTAAGGTAATGCCTGCATTTTCGAGCTGGGTGGACATGGGAGGATAAACATTTAGATCCGAACCCGTCACTGTGTGGCCAAGATCACGTGCTAAAAGCGCTAAAGACCCCATAAAGGTGCCACAAATACCCAAAATATGCAGATGCATTCCGCCTCACTCCACTGCTTTTATAGACACATCACGTATTGTTGGTGCTGTTGTCGTGATTAATTCGATGTGAAAGCAACCATAGCAAGGCGCTTAGCGAAAAGATAGTGATTCTTGTATCTAATCGTTTAATTATTCTGCGGCTTGAAAAACGCTTTTATTTTGTAAAAAAGCTGGCTGAAAAGTGCAATATTTGCTGAATTTCCTCGCAAAAAACGTAGAATAAAATGCTCCTAAACTCAGCGATTTTGCTTCATGTCCCTGCCCTTTATTTTATTGATTATTGCCAACTGTTTTATGACACTTGCATGGTATGGACATTTAAAATTTTTGCCGGGTGTGCCGCTTTGGCAAGCCATTTTATTTAGCTGGTTCATTGCCTTGGTGGAATACAGTTTTATGATTCCTGCGACCCGTATGCTGTCACAGCAAGGCTGGTCAATGGGTGAAATGAAAATCACCCAAGAAGTGGTGACGTTATTGGTTTTTGTACCGTTTATGCTTTTCTTATTTAAACAGCCTTTTAAGCTCGATTATTTGTGGGCCGGACTGTGTTTATTTGGTTGTGTGTATTTTGTTTTTCGCAGCCAATAACTCAAAAAATGAGGCTACAGTCCTCTTTTTATTTAAGTTTTATGCTACGAAATAAAAAAACAAGAAAAATCTGCATTTAGTTGCACGGTTAAATTTTGGAGAGCTGAAAAATCAGTCTATAATACGGGGCTCTTATTAAAGCTTGGCGCTAGTCGAGATTTATCTCTCTTAACTATCTCTGGAAACATTGCAATGAATGCGGCCGCTTCACAAGACACTCCTCTCGTTGGAATTATCATGGGTTCTCAATCAGATTGGGCCACTCTCGAACACACTGCCAATATGCTTAAGCAACTTGGTGTCCCATTTGAAGCGGAAGTTGTGTCTGCGCACCGTACGCCAGATCGTCTTTTTGAATATGCTGAACAAGCACGTGACCGTGGTATCCAAGTGATTATTGCGGGTGCGGGCGGTGCGGCGCATTTACCGGGAATGTGTGCGGCGAAAACTGATTTGCCTGTACTTGGTGTGCCAGTGAAGTCTTCGATTTTAAACGGTGTCGATTCACTGTTATCGATTGTACAAATGCCAGCAGGTATTGCAGTGGGTACCTTAGCGATTGGTCCAGCAGGTGCAACCAATGCCGCGATTATGGCAGCACAAATTTTAGGTCTGACACGTCCTGAAATTGCAAAAAATGTGGCCGATTTCCGTGCTGCACAAACCGACAAAGTCGCAAGCAACAACATTCCAGGCCAAGCTTAATACGGGGCATTCCTCATGAATAAAACCATCGGTATTTTTGGTGGTGGGCAGCTGGGTCGCATGATGGCGCAAGCGGCTTTGCCACTGAATATTCAATGTACGTTCTTTGATGTGAGTACAGACTGCCCTTCAGCGGCTTTAGGAACTGTGATTTCAAGCAAAACTGAAAACGGTTTACAAGACTTTATTGCCAGTGCAGATGTCTTCAGCCTTGAGTTTGAAAATACGCCTTTGTCTGATGTTGATGTTTTGACCAAGCAAAAAGATATGCATCCGCCGCGTCAGGCTTTAGCCATTGCACAGCATCGCTTGTCTGAAAAAGCGTTATTTGATGAGCTTGAGATTCCTGTTGCGCCTTATAAAGCGGTAGATTCCCTAGAAAGTTTAAGTGCTGCGGTTGCTGAGCTGGGTTTACCGATTGTGCTGAAGACAGCCACAGGTGGCTATGATGGCAAAGGTCAGTTTGTATTGCGCTCTGAACAACAAATTGAACAAGCATGGGCTGAATTAGGCCCTGCTGGAAGTTTAATTGCAGAAAGCTTTGTGACCTTCTCGCGTGAAGTTTCGATCATTGCGGTACGTGGTCAAAATGGCGATGTGAAAACGTGGCCATTGGCTGAAAATCATCATCATCATGGTATTTTGTCGCACTCGATTGTTCCTGCACCGAATAGTGCGGACTTACAACCCGTTGCACAAGACTACATCACTCGCCTATTGAATCATTTGAATTATGTTGGCGTGTTGACCTTAGAACTGTTTGTCACAGACAAAGGTTTGTATGCCAATGAAATGGCGCCACGTGTGCATAATTCAGGACACTGGTCGATTGAAGGCGCAGTATGCTCTCAGTTTGAAAACCATATTCGTGCAGTCGCAGGCTTACCCTTGGGTTCAACTGAAGTGGTTCGCCCTACGGTCATGATCAATATTATTGGTGAATATCCACAGTCTGAACAAGTCTTGGCCTTAGAAGGTGTACATCTACATCTTTATAATAAGGAAGAACGTGAAGGTCGTAAGATTGGTCACCTGACTTTAATGCCGAATGATACCGCTCAACTCACGACGCTATGTCGTCAGTTGGCGAAAATCTTACCGAATCCATTGGCACTGAGTGAAGATATGACCATCTAAAGCTTCAGTTGTTGTTAAAAAAGGCGATCACAAGAGTGGTCGCTTTTTTATTTAGATTCATTCAGGCATGATTGCGCCTCTTCGAAAAAAGTGACCGTTAATCGGATCAAATTTAAAATAAATTGCATGTTTTTTATCCGTTTAGATAAAATCAGGGTATAGAAAAATAAACTGAAAGCAAAATAAAGCGAGTTTTGTGCAGAGAAGTACGTTTAAAACAAAGTCCATAATTGAATGTGACACTGATTTTCACCTAAAAAAGCTGAAACAGCAGAAATCTCGGTTAACTTGGGTCTGTGGATATCTTTGTAAGCGTGTTTTGAATTTAAAAAATAGAAGTAAAAATTTTGAATTCAAAAGTGCATTTTAAATTTAAATCGAATGTTTAAATTTAAAAGTGTTGATGCTTTTTGAATTTAAATTCAAAAGAATAAATTTAAAGACCGCTGAATGAATTTGAGAGTTTGAATTTAAAAATATTGAGCTTGGGTTTTGAAGGTTAATTTTCTATATGTTGTTGATTGTTAGTGTTAAATAAAATTTGTGGATAAATGAATTTAAAACAAGATGATTGAATTTAAAGTGCTTGCTGAGTCAGAGATTGTTTTTGAATTCAAAAGTTGAGGTTTGTGGTGCTGTGGATAATTTGGTTTAAATTTAAAAGATGGTTTTGAATTTAAACCAGAATGAATATTCATTTACGTTTTGATTCAGAAAAGTGAAATCGAAAGTGTTAAGGTAAAAAGCATAATTTAGAGATAAAGAATCATTAGGGATTTTATGCACCGTTTTGCTTTTCTTTTAGGTTCATTTTTTTTAGCGGCGACTCAGGCGAATGCTGAGCTCATTATTAATGGTCAAAAAATTACAGGCAGTTCAAATGTCGTAACTTCCGATTATAGCCCTCAGAACTCATTTCAAAGCTGTATTACCAACTTAAAAAGCCAAGCGATGGCGAATGGTGTGTCTGCCTCTAGTTATGATCGCTACACGCAAAATTTAACGCCAGATTATTCTGTGATTGAAAAATTAAATTACCAACCTGAATTTTCCACGCCGATTTGGGATTATTTGTCAGGATTGGTGGATGATGAGCGTGTTGCTGTGGGTCAGCAAAAATTGGCGAAGCATCGTGAAGTGTTGAATCGTGTTGCGGCAGTGTATGGTGTGCCTGCGGAGACCGTGGTTGCCGTGTGGGGCGTGGAAAGTAATTTTGGCGATATTTCAGGTAAATATCCATTATTACAAGCGCTAGGCACATTGAGTTGTGAAGGGCGCCGTCAAAGCTATTTCCGTGGAGAGTTTTTTGCCGTGATGCGCATTTTACAGCGTGGCGATTTAACTGAATCACAACTGAAAGGCTCGTGGGCAGGTGCGTTTGGCCATACCCAGTTTATGCCATCAACGTATGAAGAGTTGGCCGTCGACTTTGATGGTGATGGACGCCGTGATTTGGTGTCGAGTACTACAGATGCTTTGGCATCAACAGCCAATTTCCTCAAAAAACGCGGTTGGCAAACTGGGCAGCCTTGGGGCTTTGAAGTAAAAAATCCGCAAGCGATTTCTCTGAGTGGTGAAAGTCGTCGCAATAAGAAGTCATTGTCTTACTGGGTGCAGAATGGCTTGGTACGCGCAGATGGCTCAGCGTTAATTCAAGGCAATTTATCTTCTAGCTCGCAAGCGGGGTTGATGGCACCTGCTGGTGAAAATGGTCCACTATTTTTAGTGTTTAAAAACTTTGATGCAATCTATAGTTATAACGCAGCAGAAAGTTATGCATTAGCGATTGCGCATTTGTCAGACCGTTTACAAGGGCAAGGTGGGTTTAGTACAGCTTGGCCAACCGATGATGCAGGCACTTCACGTTCTGAACGTCGTGAAATTCAGCAGTTTTTACTGAATCGTGGCTATGATATTGGCGCGGTGGATGGTTTGATTGGTGATAAAACTCGTCAAGCGATTCGACAGGAGCAAATCCGTTTAGGTTTAAGTCCGACGGGACGAGCGGGACAGCAAATTTTAAAAGCCTTTCGGCAGGAAAATGCCAAGTTGATGATGCGTTAACATTAACAGCAAAAAATCGCTGAGATAGATAAAAAGCCAGTTGGTTATTCACTTGACTGGCTTTTTTGATTTGCTCGGGTTGCGTCTAAAAGACCAGAAGCACTTTGATGTTTAAACCGCGGTAATCGTCCCGAGAATACGGTTACCTTGTGCGCCTGTCACTGTCGGTAAGTTGCCGCTGAGTTGATGGATAAAGCGCATAGCCAACCAAGCAAAGGCGGTTGCTTCTACCCACGTTGGAGCTAAGCCAACGGCGGAGGTGGTTTGTACAGACCAATTGTGCTTACGTAAGCGCCAACGTAATTGTTCTAAAAGGTGTGAATTATAGGCACCACCACCACAGACGTAGACTTCACCGGTATCCATATCGGAGCGATAGATGGCTTTTTTAATGGCGCGCGTGGTGAGCTTCATTAAGGTGGCCTGAACATTTTCAGGACTATCTTCAAGCTCGTCATATTCAAGGTCATTGCGCCAGTCTGCAATTTGTTCATCTAACCATTCGAGGTTAAAGTCTTCACGGCCGGTACTTTTCGGTGGTTCTTTAGAAAAATACTCATGTGCTTGGAGCCGATCGAGCAGGCTACGAATCGGATGGCCGTAAGCTGCCCAATTGCCATTTTCATCATAGGGCTGTCCAGTAAAGCGTTCACACCAAGCGTCCATTAAAATGTTGGCTGGGCCTGTATCAAAACCGTAGACCTGATCAGGTTGGCCTGCGGGCAACATACTGACATTGGCGATGCCGCCTAGATTTAAGATGACGCGATGAATGCTCTCATGTTGGAACATATCTTGGTGAAAAGCAGGAACCAGCGGGGCACCTTGTCCACCTGCGGCCATATCACGACGTCGAAAATCTGAAATCACAGGAATTTGGGTGATTTCAGTGATGATGTTTGGGTCACCAATTTGCAGGGTAAAGCCATGCTCTGGGCGGTGGCGAATGGTTTGTCCATGTGAGCCAATCGCTTTGATTTGACTACGATCTAAATGACTTTGCTCAATCAGTTGATTGATGCCTTCGCCAATCATCTTTGCTAAAGCCACATCTGCCTTGCCCATACGGTCGATTTCGTTGTCACCGGGCAAAGTGAGTGCCATCAGTTCATCGCGTAAATCTGGGTCGAAAGAAAGAGTGAGGGTGGCGTGAAGCTGCAATGGATCAAAAGAAGCAGCAACAATATCAACACCATCCATGCTGGTGCCGGTCATTACCCCAATATAGATCGCTGTCATGATTATTCTAAAGCCTGCAATGTGCTGAAAAAGTGTTAGTATATCGCACAAATTGAATAACTGATGTGTTTGGGTTTTGTGATGTCAAATTTCCTGCCGGCTGAAGAACAACTTGCTCTCATTCAACGAGGCACGCATGAAATTATTTCTGAAGAAGATCTTCTGAAGAAATTAAAAGAAAATCGTCCTTTAAAAATTAAAGCGGGCTTTGACCCGACTGCGCCTGACTTGCACTTGGGGCATACGGTTTTAATTAATAAATTGAAAACTTTCCAAGACTTGGGTCATGACGTGACCTTCTTGATTGGGGATTATACCGCAATGATCGGTGACCCGACTGGAAAAAGTGCAACACGCCCACCATTATCGCGTGAGCAAGTGCTTGAAAATGCAAAAACTTATCAAGAACAGGTGTTTAAAATTCTTGATCCGAACAAAACTAAAGTGCGTTTTAACTCAGAATGGTTTGCAACCAAGACAGCGGCTGATTTAATTCAGTTGGCCTCACAGCAAACGGTTGCACGTATGCTTGAGCGTGATGATTTCACCAAGCGTTATAACAACCATCAACCGATTGCAATTCATGAGTTTTTGTATCCATTGGTTCAAGGCTATGACTCGATTGCCCTTGAGGCGGATGTTGAATTAGGCGGTACAGACCAAACCTTTAACTTATTGATGGGGCGTACACTTCAAGGTCGTTATGATCAAGAAGCACAAGTGTGCATTACTGTACCAATCCTTGAAGGTTTAGACGGTGTGAACAAAATGTCTAAGTCTTTGGGTAACTATATTGGCGTATTTGATGCACCAGGCGCGATGTATCAAAAAGTCCTTTCGATGCCAGATGCATTAATTGAACGCTATTTCGATTTACTCAGCTTTAAATCCGTTGAAGACATTAAAGTCCTGCTAAACGAAATTGCTGAAGGGCGTAATCCACAAGAAGTGAAAAAGATTCTTGCGCTTGAGTTGGTAGAGCGTTTCCATGGTGCAGAAGCGGCAGAAAATGCACATAAAGGTGCAGGCAATCTGATTACTGAGGGTGAGTTACCCGAAGGAACACCTGAAGTGACAATTTCACGTGCAGAATTTGGTGGCGAGTTGTTTATTGCAACAATTCTTCGCGTAGCCGGTTTAAACCCAAATGCTGCAGCGGCAAAAGATGCCGTGGGTCGTGGTGCGGTCAAAGTCGATTGGAACGTGGTCGATATGAGTTTCTCTGTTAAAGAAAATGTCACTTTAATTATCCAGTCGGGTAAAAAAGCCATTGCGAAAGTCACTTTTACAGACTAAGTCAGTGCATATATATGCTTTAAGTCATTGATATAAAAGCAGGCTTCGGCCTGCTTTTTATTTTTTAATCTTTATAAAAAAATCAAATAAATAAATTCAAAAAAAACCTTATAAAAACAATGCTTAATTTTTTCCAAAAATATTGCAATTTAAAATGAGTGTGTATAAGATTTCAACGTCTAGTTGATGTTTTTAACATCGCTAGAAGGGTCAATAAGAATAACTCTCCACAGTTTTCAAGTCTCTTCCCTAAGGGGCTTTTTAAGATAACTACAATAATGACATCTATGGATCAGATAACGATCTAACTCCGAGGAAGAGGTTTTGGGAGAGATCTCTTCCTTTTTTATTGGCAAAAATTTAGTTTTTAAAATCAGTTTCTCGCAGACAAATAACGAGTTGTCATAAAAGTTAGGTGCAACAGACTTTTCAATAAAGATGGTCATTACCTTACAGTATATAGCACAGCGTTTTCTACTTATATCCAGATGCTCTGTATCATTAAGCTTTATCGTGGCTGTTATTTCAGCTCTGTCTTGAATTATTTTGATTGAGATGTGCATAGAAGAGGGTTTTGCTATTTATGCGAATGAAATAAAAACAGACTAAGCACTCCATTCTTGTTAAATAATTAGGTGCCTTTGTAGCGACGTGGCAGTTTTTCAGCTTAGGCATGTATCAAATATAAAAGAACTACGTCTTTAGAAAGATGATTTATCAAAAATACAGAGATGAACGGAATACAGAGTGATTTTAAGTCTGAAAACAACGTTGCTAGAAGATTGGTAAGACTCTGCTGAAAGAAAAAATAAATGCTAAGGCTTAAATTTCAAGCTTAAAAGACTTTTAAAGATTGGAAATGAAATGCTCATGTTGAAAGAAATAAGAGAAAAAATGATAAATATGATCAAAAAATAGATGAAAAATACGATTTTTCTTAAGTTTTGTAGAAAAAACCAACGCCCGTTTCAAATAAGTGAATTTGGGGG
>NZ_JAHUTF010000016.1:0-54075 GCF_019209785.1 Acinetobacter sp. CWB-G5
CCGAATTTCTTCGCACATACAGTTGCAATTGCAGCTGTTAAAGTTGTTTTACCATGGTCAACGTGACCGATTGTGCCCACGTTAACGTGTGGCTTATTACGTTCAAACTTAGCCTTAGCCATGAGATCTTCCTTTTTAAACTACTCATGCAGGATCACTGCATGAGCACTTGGTTTTTAACTATGAATTAGTTTGGGCTTATAGTAATCGAAAGATTACTCGTCGTCACCTTTTTTACCGCCAGACTGGAATTTAGAAATGATGCCTTCAGCCACGTTACGTGGAGTTTCAGCATATTTAGCAAATTCCATAGAGTATGTTGCACGGCCTTGAGACATAGAACGCATTTGAGTCGCGTAACCAAACATCTCTGCAAGTGGAACTTCAGCTTTAATTGCTTTAGTACCGCCAGGCAAGTCATCCATACCTTGAACCATACCACGACGACGGTTTAAGTCACCCATGATATCGCCCATGTAGTCTTCTGGAGTTTCTACTTCAACTTTCATGATCGGTTCAAGCAAGATAGGATCTGCTTTCATGAAACCGTCACGGAATGCGTAAGAACCTGCCATCTTGAACGATAATTCGTCCGAATCGACATCGTGGTAAGAACCGTCAAACAATGTAGCCTTGATGCCTACAACTGGGTAACCAGCAAGGACACCATTCTTCATACGCTCTTGGATACCTTTATCCACAGCACCGAAGAATTCTTTAGGAACTACACCACCAACAACTTCTTCAGCGAACTCGTAGTCTTTACCAGCATCAGCATCCATTGGCTCTAAACGTACGTATACGTGACCAAATTTACCTTTACCACCAGTTTGACGAACGAATTTACCTTCTTGTTCAACTGACTTTTTGATCGTTTCACGGTAAGAAACCATTGGTTTACCAATGTTTGCTTCAACACCGAATTCACGCTTCATACGGTCAACAATAATGTCAAGGTGAAGTTCACCCATACCAGCGATGATTGTTTGACCTGACTCTTCATCAGTACGAACGCGGAATGATGGATCTTCCTTAGCCAAACGACCTAAAGCAATTGACATTTTTTCTTGGTCAGCTTTAGTTTTTGGTTCAACAGCCAATGCAATTACTGGCTCTGGGAATTCCATACGCTCAAGTGTGATGACATTTTTCTCATCACAAAGTGTATCACCTGTAGTTACGTCTTTAAGACCTACACACGCAGCGATATCACCCGCACGAATTTCTTCAACGTCTTGACGATCGTTCGCGTGCATTTGCACGATACGGCCGATACGTTCACGTTTAGATTTAACTGGGTTATAAACAGAATCACCTTGTTTAAGAACACCAGAGTAAACACGTACGAAAGTTAAGTTACCTACGAATTTATCGTTCATGATTTTGAACGCAAGTGCAGAGAACGGAGCTTCGTCAGATGCTTCACGAATCGCTTTAGTTTCAGCTTTATCGTCAAGAACACCTTCAATCGCTTTAACTTCTGTAGGCGATGGTAAGAATTCAATTACTGCGTCCAACATACGTTGAACACCTTTGTTTTTGAATGCTGTACCACAAAGCATTGGTTGAATTTGACAAGCCAAAGTTTGAACACGTAGACCATTAACGATATCTTCTTTAGAAAGATCGCCTTCTTCTAGGTATTTGTCCATTAGCTCTTCAGAAGCTTCAGCAGCAGCTTCAACCATGTTTACACGCCATTCTTCAGCAGTAGCTTGAAGTTCAGCCGGGATTTCACCGTATTCAAACTTCATACCTTGTGAAGCTTCGTCCCAAATGATCGCTTTCATTTCGATCAAGTCGATTACGCCTTGGAAGTTTTCTTCAGCGCCAACAGGGATTACTACAGGTACTGGAGATGCACCTAAACGTGTCTTCATTTGTTCAACAACACGGAAGAAGTTGGCACCAGTACGGTCCATCTTGTTCACGAATGCTAAACGAGGCACTTGGTATTTGTTCGCTTGACGCCATACAGTTTCAGACTGAGGTTGTACACCACCTACAGCACAGTAAACCATACACGCACCATCAAGAACACGCATAGAACGTTCAACTTCAATTGTGAAGTCAACGTGTCCCGGTGTATCAATTACGTTGATACGGTGTTCAGGGAACTGTTTAGACATACCTGACCAGAATGTAGTCGTAGCAGCAGAAGTAATGGTAATACCACGTTCTTGCTCTTGCTCCATCCAGTCCATTGTTGCTGCACCATCGTGTACTTCACCAATTTTGTGAGATACACCTGTGTAGAACAAAATACGTTCTGTAGTCGTGGTTTTACCAGCATCAATGTGCGCAGAAATACCAATGTTACGATAACGAGAAATTGGGGTTTGACGAGCCATGATTTCTTGCATTCCTAAATTTTGTTGTTTAAAACAGGCGCTTTAAGCTGACGAACAGCTTAAAGCGATTCGATGACAGTTTGGCGTAAGCCAAGCTATCACCCTCCTGAATAGGGGCTGTTTTAGTCGCTTAGAAGCGGTAGTGAGAGAATGCTTTGTTGGCTTCAGCCATACGATGCACGTCATCACGTTTTTTAACCGCTGCGCCTTTACCTTCAGCTGCATCAAGCAACTCACCAGCAAGACGTAAAGCCATAGTTTTTTCAGAACGCTTAGCAGCAGCATCTACTAACCAACGCATAGCTAGAGCAGTACGACGGGATGGGCGTACTTCCATAGGTACTTGATAAGTAGCACCACCAACACGGCGTGCTTTTACTTCAACCATAGGACGAACTTTTTCAAGAGTAGTCTCGAAAAATTCAACTGGGTCTACTTTGTTTTTTTCTTGAACGCGGTCTAAAGCACCGTAAACGATACTTTCAGCAATAGATTTTTTACCATCTTGCATTACGTGGTTCATGAATTTAGCGATTGTTTGGCTGCTGAACTTAGGATCCGGAAGGATTTCACGAGCAGCAACTACGCGACGTCTTGGCATTTTAAACTACCTATATATATGACACTTCAGGTTAATCCAGCCGTAGCACAAAGTGTCATGTGCTTTCGCTGGCCTTACTACACGTCGCTTGAATTTCACAAAATTAATGCAGAAATCAGACAAGCGAGACGATAAAGGATTGCAGTTCTAGCGAACTAAGAAGTTAATCTCGAAAGATTATTTCTTAGGACGTTTAGTACCGTATTTAGAACGAGACTGGTTACGATCTTTCACACCAGCACAGTCTAAAGAACCACGAACGGTATGGTAACGTACACCTGGTAAGTCTTTAACACGACCACCACGGATAAGAACAACACTGTGCTCTTGTAGGTTGTGGCCTTCACCACCGATGTAGCTAGAAACTTCAAAGCCAGAAGTTAAACGCACACGGCAAACTTTACGCATTGCTGAGTTAGGTTTTTTAGGTGTAGTTGTGTAAACACGTGTACAAACACCACGACGTTGTGGACAAGCCTTCAACGCAGGAACTTTAGATTTTTCAACTAAAGTCGTACGACCCTTACGGATCAACTGATTTGTTGTTGCCATTTGGCAATTCTCCCGTTAATAAAAAACCCAAAAAAAGACGACTTTTTGAGGGCATGCAATTGTAAGCTAAGACGTAAAAATGGTCAACATTTCAAACTACATGTAATGTTGACCAAATCAGGGCTTTTACAAATTTCTATCTATTTTAAAGGGTTTATTTTTTACTTGGTGCATTTCGTCTTTTTGTAACCTTTTTTTCCGTCGGCTCTACCGCAGATTTTGCTGTGACTTTTGAAGCAGTATTAAGTTCATTTGGTGCTAAAGACTCATTATTATTCTGTGTAGCCTCCTCAGCCTCATCCACTGGATATAAATCTGCAAGATCTTCTTCCACGTGTAGGGCTGGTTGCTGCGGTGCGACAGCATCATGGGGTTCAACCATTTGATCTGCGAGCTGTTCCAGCCCTTGTTGAACACGTTCTTCGGTTGCGACAGGCTCTGTGACTTTGTCGGACTTTTTCTGAACTTTTACTTTAGCAATACTTTGATGACCATTTAACTCTACTTCAGCTCCAAGCTTCAAATCTGGGCTATAGGTCTCTGATGTACTGCGCTGTGACAGCAGTCTTGGCGAGGCTTTCACCAAAAGCTCAAGTGAGCGTTCATATGCAGTTAAAGCACTCAGGCTGGTATCTTTTTGTTGAATGATATATTGACGGGCTTGTGAAAAAACCAGTTGTGCTTTTTGGTGTACATCATCAACAAGGCGCCAACTATAAGCTGCACTCACCCCTGCACTGGCAATTGGTGTGAGTTTTGCTAACTTATTCAGTAGCGATAGGTTAACAATCGACTGCCCCCATTTCAGCTGACCATCGGCATTGGTCAACCATTTCTTTAAGGCTTCAATATCATTGCTTGAACCTAAAAGCTGTTGTAACTGAGAGACATCATGGGTTTGCAAGGTACTTGAAATGGCTTTTATCGCCATCAACAAAGTTTGTTTTTCCGCAATCAGCCCAAGATCAATCTGTTTAAAAATAAACTGTACGATGTCTTGATCGGATTCTTTACTTAAGTCAAAACCATAAGAACGCCCCACTTGGTAGATCATACGTAACGACATCACTAAAGAAGCAGGGACATCTACGGTTGAACCCACAAAGCCCGTTGCTCCAGTCAGTGCGCCCTGAAGAATAGCAATGATCTTATTTTGTTCAGACAATGCCTGACTAATCCGTTTTGAACGGTCGACATCTTGGGTCAACATCTCTAAATCACGCACGCCCGCTTCATCTAAAACGGCATCGACCGAGCTCATACTCGAGCTAAATTGATTAAGCTGGCTAAAAAAATAATCTGCGGCTTTATCGGAAAGTTGTGGCGACACAAAATGCGCGACTCGATTTGCGTTGACATAATGACGTCCCAATAAATGCCGTGATACTGTCGGCAGATGGTCTCTTAAGACTTGCTGCGGATTTTCATAACGCTTATTTTTCGATTTTGTTTTTGTGCTTGCACTATCACCAGTTGTAGCATTGGTCAGTGCTGAGACCGTATCTGGGCTCACTTGGTTTAATATGTTTAAACCTGTATGGCTGAGCTTTTTAGCCACTCCGAAGGCATTTGAAAAGAAACCACTGCGCTGTTTATTGTTTGAATCCGCCATTCCGTACCCCGTGCTTTATAATCTTTCATTTCTAGCTAAATACTAGGTGTAGTACGCATTTATCTCAATAAGAATATGTGTCTTTTAGTAAAGTTGAAATGCCCTGCTCCCGATTTTAAGACAAGTCAAATTGGCATAGGATTTGCCATAAGAATTAAAAATTCTTTCTGCTATTATGATCTGCATTGAAAACATAAGAGTTGCAATTGGCTTAGAAATAAATTGTTGATTCATCTTTAAGCGTAACTCTGCAAAACCACCATATAAGGGATCTTTAAATGAAACGTGTAGTAATCACTGGCATGGGTATCAACTCATGTATCGGTAATACTTTGGAAGAAGTTACTCATGCATTACAAAACGGGATTTCTGGGACACGTTTTAACCCAACCTATGCTGAACTCAATTTTAAAAGTCATATCAGCGCTGCTGCTGAACAAGACTTTGATGGTATCGACCGTAAGCTAAAACGCTTTATGGGTGTTTGTGCCATGTATGCATACAATGCTGCAGTTGCTGCGGTTGAAAATGCAGGCTTAACAGCAGAGCAAATTGGTGGCAACCCACGCTATGGTATCGCGGGCGGTTCAGGTGGTGGTTCAACTGCGTCTGTAGTTGAAATGAAAGAATTGTTAGACACCAAAGGCGCACGTAAAGTTGGTCCGTTCTTCGTACCACGTAATATGTCGAACACAATTACAGCAAACGTTGGCGTTGCTTTTAAAATGCAAGGTGTTGCACACACCATTACTAGCGCATGCGCAACGTCTGCTGATGCCATTGGTTATGCCTATAACCTGATTCAATTGGGCAAGCAAGACTTAATGCTTGCAGGCGGTGGTGAAGAAGATCACTGGTCTCAAAGCCTGTTATTTGATGCAATGGGTGCACTGTGCTCAAAATACAATGACACACCAGAAACAGCGTCTCGTCCTTACTCTGCTGACCGTGACGGTTTCGTGATTGCTGGCGGTGGCGGTTTTGTAGTGCTTGAGTCTTTAGAACATGCGCAAGCACGTGGTGCCAACATTTTGGCTGAAGTTGTAGGCTATGCTGCAAACTCTGACGGTGCAGACATGGTTGCGCCATCGGGTGAAGGGGCGACACGTTGTGTACTGATGGCACTTGAAGAAGCAAAACAACACGGCGTAGACAAAATTGACTATGTGAATACGCACGGTACGTCGACGCCTGCTGGTGACATCACTGAATTGAAAGCAATGGAACGTGCATTTGGCGAAGGTCAAGTTCCTCCACTCAGCTCGACCAAATCAATGACAGGTCATAGCTTGGGTGCTGCTGGCGTACAAGAAGCAATCTACTCTGTCCTAATGATGCAAAATGACTTTATTGCACCAAACATCAACGTGACTGAACTGGATGAAGGCGCAAAACCATTTGATATCGTGCTTGAAAAACGTGACGCAAAATTGAATACTGTGATGAGTAACAGTTTCGGTTTTGGCGGCGTAAATGCATGTCTCATTTTCAAAAAGTGGGAAGGCTAAGCCGCCCATTTTAGGGTGACTTGATGGATGCTCCTTCTGATGCTTTCTTGTGGGTAAAAGCATTACATATTATTGCCGTGGTGTGTTGGTTCGCTGCATTGTTCTACTTACCACGGCTCTATGTTTACCATGCCATGAGTGATGATGCCGTCAGTCATCAACGTTTTGAGGTCATGGAACGCAAGTTGTACCGTGGCATTATGTGGCCGTCGATGATTGCAACTCTGATCACGGCACATTTCTTGGTGGATTGGGGTGATGCAACGCGCCACTACCATGAAGCCCTGTGGTTCTACCTCAAAGTTGGTTTGGTTGGACTGTTAGTGATTTATCACTTTGTCTGCGGTTATTACCGTAAGAAATTGATTGGTCATGCGCACTACAAGTCACACAAATTTTGGCGCTTCTTTAATGAAATGCCGACCCTCATTTTATTTGCTGTGGTGATTTTAGTCGTGGTGAAACCGACATTTTAAAATCCCACACTTAAAAAGCCCCGATTGATTCGGGGCTTTTTAATGTCTGTACAAAATCAACAGCACAGTTCAAGATCAGTATTACGAACGTATCCAAGATTGACGAATTTTTAAATTGAGTGGGGTCGAATAATATTTCTCAATCACCCAACTCAAAATAAACACTGCGATAAAATAAACAGGCAACAACATCAACTTTTCAGCCGCTAAAGTGTCTTTTGGGAAATACACCACTTTCATTAAGCCGAGAATAATCAAATGAAACAGATACATTTCATAGCTACGCTGTCCAATCCAGACCAAACTGCGGGCCGTGGATGAGGTAGGTTTAACTTTCGGGTCTTGGGTAAAACACAATATGAGTAACGCCGTAAGTAAAGCAAATACGCTGATGCCCCAAGTACTCACCTCTTTGATGGGTGCATAAAAATATAAAGCGGTCATCAGCAACGCTGTTACTGCAACAATCATTTTTTGATTGTAAATGGCACCTTTAAAATGTTGCGCATACATTGCGGTGAGGCAGCCAATGGCAATTCCATCGAAACTAGAAGAATAGTGATACAGATAAGCACCACTTTCCTCACCAAAATGGAGGGCACGAAAATATGGTGCATACGCGATGACAGCGAACAGAAAAACAATAAAGCCTTTGCCTCGACCCAGTGCTAAACACAGGACAGGAAATGCTAAATAGAAGACCTCTTCAACCGATAAAGACCATAATACGCCCAAGGCATAGTTCACCCAGCCGTATTCAATAATCAATAGATTCATCCAGAAACTCAAAGCTGAAAGAACAGTCACAGCATAGGACACCTCTACGCCATTGGGCGACTGATTGAGAAAGGGTTGCAACCCTAAACTTCCGAGCACACTGACCATCGCAACCAATAACACCAGACACGGCATGATGCGGGCAATACGACGGATATAAAAATCTTTCAGCTTAATCTGCGCCAAAGACCCACTACGCTGTAAGGTATGCTGGGTAATCAAAAAACCTGAAATGACAAAAAACATGGTCACACCATAGTTGCCATTTCTTGCAATCAAGGTACTTAAGCTCTCACTCCCAATGGGGATACCGAGAAAGGTATCGTGTAATTTATAAGGGATATTGAAATGGTGAATCAGCACCAACAGGATGGACACGCCACGCAGGATGTCGATTTTATAATTACGCATAAATCATTGTTAAAATTTTAAAGTGCCTCATTTAAAGTGAAATCACCTGATTTAGACAGCTTTTATATATAAAATCATACAATGATCTAACACCTAGTTAGAACCCATTGATTCAGCTCAAGCAAAAAGAAAGCCCTGCTTTTGCAGGGCTTTCTTTCAAATATCAAGAGTACAGAATGAATTTTAGTTATCCAGTTGCTGCCCTAACAAACGTTTTTTCATACGCGGTTTGTACAGCAGTTGATACGTCACGGCTAAAATAATCACCCAGAGTGGACTGATCATTAATGCACGAAGGGTATCCGCCTCTAAACTCAAAATAATCAACGTAAAGAACAAGAAGATTAAGACCACATAAGACATCCAAACACCGCCTGGCATTTTAAAGGTCGATTTTGCATGTAGCTCAGGACGCAATTTACGGTAGCGGATATAGCACACCATAATAATGCTCCAGATACTAATGAACAGAATCACACACAATGAGCTGGCTAATGTAAAGGCTTCAACCGTGTTTGGTACAAAGTACTGTAGCGCCGCACCTGCCATGATAAAAGCACATGAGAAGAATAAGCCTTTCGCTGGTACCGCACGTTTTGACAGACGCGCTAGGCTCTGTGGTGCTTGCCCTTCTCTTGCCAAACCAAACAGCATACGTGATGTAGAGAACACACCACTATTCATTGAAGACATGACTGAAGACAGCACCACCAAGTTCATAATGATAGCTGAAGTTGGGATACCCGCATGTAAAAATAGTGAAACGAACGGACTTTGATCCGCAGGAATTTGATTCCACGGCGTCACCGACATCACCACAAATAGCGACAAGACATAGAACAAAATGATACGGGTTGGAATCGCATTCACTGCTTTCGGTAAGTTCTTTTCAGGGTCTTTGGTTTCAGCAGCCATGGTTCCAATCAGCTCTACACCGACAAAGGCAAAGAGTGCAATTTGAAAACCTGCTAAAAAGCCACTGCCACCTTGAGGGAACATACCACCATGTGACCAAACATGACTGAAGCTTGCAACTGAACCGCCCGGTGCTTGGAAATGGCTAAACACCATAAAGCCACCAATCACGATCAGCCCTAAAATGGCTAAAATTTTGATTAAAGCAAACCAAAATTCAATTTCACCAAACAGTTTCACGGTCAGCAAATTTAACCCAAGGACAAACAGCACACAGCCGACACTGATTAAAGCCTGCCCCATGGGAGTAAAGGCCATGTCTGGCGGGAGCCAAAAGCCGAGATAGTTAATAATGGCGGCCAAGTCCGCAATACCGACCAAGACCCAACCGAGCCAATAGGACCAACCGATATAGTAACCCGCACCCGGCCCAATCAGATCATGAGCCATATCGATAAACGATTTATAGTGCAAATTTGACAATAAAATTTCGCCCAATGCACGCATTAGGAAAAAGAACATGGTCCCGATAATCATATAAATGATCAGAATAGAAGGACCAGCAAGAGAGATGGTTTTGCCCGAACCCATGAACAGGCCCGTACCAATCGCGCCACCAATGGCAATCAATTGCAGATGGCGGTTGGATAATTTCCGTTGTAATTCATGCGATGATGCATTTGCACCGTCAGCTTGTGGGGTAGTCGTCATAATTTAACATCCTGTTAAAGTCCTTTTTTGCGTATAAACCATGTTCATACAGTGCTCGTTATCCTAACGGGCGGCATTTATACGCTCATCAGCACTTCGGTTGAAACCCAAGCGCTGATATACACGGGGAGAGTTTAAAAATTAGTTTTGTGCAGCCGTCACTGCAATTTCGATCAACCAGTTTGGATTAACCAAATCAGCCTGAATCGTGGCACGTGAAGGCGCCACACAACCATTCATCCAATCAATCCAAATCGCATTGACTGTAGAAAAATCAGAGAGATTTTTGATGTAAAGCTGAGCAGATAACAAACGTGATTTATCTGTATTTGCCAAAGCTAAAAGCTCATCAATAGTTGCTAAAATTTCACGGGTCTGACCTGCGACATCATTGTCGGTATTTTTTGGCACTTGCCCTGACAAATACACCACTTGATTAAACACAGTGACTGCACTCATGACTTCGTTGGTGTTGAATTTTTGAATGTCTGAATGTGACATAGGTCTTTCCTTGTATGAAACTGTATAAAAATAAAATTTAATCTTGGATAAAATTGACACGTGCAGTGACAGCACACATCAGCTCATAGCCAATCGTGCCTGAACCTGCTGCGACTTCATCAATGCTGAGCACAGTGCCCTGTTTCGATGTCCCCCAAAGCACCACTTCACTGCCGACTTGGGCATTTGGGAGGTGAGATAAATCGACTGCTAACATGTCCATGCTGACACGTCCGACTAAACTACTGCGTTGTCCATCAACTAAAATAGGCGTACCTGTTGCGGTAATCCGTTGATAACCATCGGCATAACCACAAGCCACAATACCCACACGCATGTCGCTTTCAGCAATGAACTTTGAGCCATAACCGACGCTATCGCCTGCTTTTAATTGCTGAATGGCAATCAACTCGCTGCGCAAACTCATGGCAGGTTGCAAATCCCAGTCTTGAATCGAATGGCTTGGATAATCTGGAGAACTACCATAGAGCATGATGCCGCTACGGATCACATCCGACTGCAACTGTTCATGGCGGAGAATGGCTGCACTGTTACTGACTGAACGTGCACCCGGTAGATCATGGGTGATAGCATCAAATAACTGGCATTGATGCGCAATGCCGTCACGTCCGAAACGCTCACCATCGGCATCAGAAAAATGCATCATATGGGTCAAACGTTGAACTTGAGGTAAGCTGGAAAGCTGCTGCCACACTTGACGGTACTGTTCAGGACGGAAACCCAAACGATTCATGCCGCTGTTCATTTTTAAATAAACATCGAACTGTGCCTCTAAAGGAAAACGTGCTAACCATTCGAGTTGATATTCACTATGAATACTGAAGCTTAGACCCAGCTCATGGCAATCAAATAGATCTTGCTCTGAGAAAATACCTTCGAGTAACAGAACTGGACCTGTCCAGCCCAAAGCACGGATACGTTTCGCCTCTGCCAAATCAAGCAGCGCAAAACCATCAGCAGACTTGAACGCTTGATAAACGCGTTCAATCCCATGACCATAGGCATTGGCTTTGACCACCGCATAGACTTGGCTATTCGGCATTTTCGTGCGAGCAACATTTAAATTATGCTGCAGTGATTGACTATGAATCACTGCAGTAATTGGACGTGGCATTTTCTTCTTCCTTGAATCAATATGACCTAAAACGAATTAGGCTGCTGAAGGGTAACGTTGAATCGATAGACCTTCAGTACTGATGTCTGGTTGATGATTCATCACCAAGTCACTAATAAGCTTGCCTGAACCACATGCCATGGTCCAACCTAAGGTGCCATGTCCTGTATTCAAGAATAGATTTTTAAAACGAGTCGCACCAATGATTGGCGTAGAGTCTGGTGTCATTGGACGTAAACCCGTCCAGAAGCTTGCTTCAGCTAAGTTTCCACCTGGGAATAAGTCTTGAGTCACCATTTCCAAGGTCGCACGGCGGTCTTGGTTTAAACCGTGGTTGAAACCACTCAGTTCAGCCATACCACCCACACGGATACGTTGGTCAAAACGCGTAATGGCAATTTTATAAGTTTCATCAAGAACCGTAGACTGCGGTGCAAATGCAGGATCTACAATTGGGATCGTCAGTGAGTAGCCTTTGACAGGGTACACTGGCAAATTCAAATTCAATGGTTTCAAGAAATCACGTGAATAACTACCGAAAGCAAGCACATAACGGTCTGCTGTAAGCACTTGACCATCAACCACCACACCTTTGATTTCATCACCTTCAACCACTAGTTTTTCAACATTTTGGTTAAATTTAAATTCTACGCCCATGTCTTTCGCAAGATTTGCCAAAGCATTGGTAAATAAGTAACAGTCACCTGTTTCATCATTCGGTAAATGTAAACCACCAACCAGTTTGTCTTTGGCATAGGCTAAAGCTGGCTCGACTTTGGCTAAGTCATCTTTTAATAATAATTCGTAGTCGACGCCACATTCTTTTAACACTTGGATGTCACGTTGTACGGCATCCAATTGAGCTTCATTACGGAAAACCTGCAAAGTTCCTTTCGCGCGGTTTTCATAGTGAATGCCTGTTTCTTTACGCAGTTCACGTAAGCAGTCACGGCTGTATTCAGCAACACGCGTCATACGCTCTTTGTTAATAGCATAACTTTGTGGATTGCAGTTTTTCAACATTTGCGCCATCCAGTTCAACTGCCACATGCTACCATCGATGTTAATCGCTAACGGTGCATGGTGTTGGAACATCCACTTTACGGCTTTAAACGGAATACCGGGTGCAGCCCACGGTGTAGAATAACCTGGAGAGATTTGCCCTGCGTTACCAAAGCTAGTTTCTTCAGCAGGACCAGCTTGACGGTCTAAAACCGTAACGCTTGCGCCTTGTTGTGCAAGGTAATACGCACTTGCAACACCGATGACACCACTACCTAAGACAATTACACGCATGACTGATCCCTTACACACACTAGTTTATTTCACTAGTATATTTTTAGGTTAATAGTTTTTTTCACTATTTTTACTATTATAATCTAGGTAAATCGCCATTTTTGTCGCGCTAAAATTCTAAACATAGGAAATTTATAATGCGTAAATTAGATCGGATTGATCAGCAGATTTTAGACATTTTGCAGCGCGATGGACGAATTGCGATTAGTGAATTGGCCTCTCGCGTCAACCTCTCAACCACCCCCTGTTCAGAACGTGTCAAACGCTTAGAACGCGACGGTATTATCATGGGTTACTACGCACGCCTCAACCCACAACTGGTCGATCGAAACTTATTGGTGTTTTTAGAAATTAAGCTATCGGCCAAGTCTGGCGATGTGTTTGATCAAGTGGCACGTGACTTGGTCGAAATTCCTGAAGTTTTAGAATGCCATCTGATTTCAGGTGAATTCGATTATTTGGTCAAAGCCCGTTTAAAAGAAATGAGTGCTTACCGACGCCTATTGGGTGATTTACTAAAAAAACTGCCCTCTTCAGCATCATCGCACAGTTATATTGTGATGGAAGAAGTCAAAGAAAGTTTTTATTTGGACATTCGCTAACAGCTTATTAAAAATACGCATTTTAAAAATGCATTCATTTTAAATATTTAAAACCTATCGATTCCCTATTGGAAGTTCTGCACCATGTTTAACAAACTCATGTCTAGCCTTGGCTTACAAGGCATTCAAGTCGATACTCGTTTACACACCACTGCGCCACAAGCGGGTCAAGCCATTCAGGGTGAGGTTATTTTTAAAGGTGCTGCGTCTAATAAAATTATCAACGGTATTTATTTAAAGCTCATGACCACAGCCGAGGTTGAGTCAGATGATGCTGAGTACAATAGCGCGTTAAGTATTGCCGAATGGCACATTAGCGGGGCTTTTGAGTTACAAGCCCATCAGTCACATACATTTCCTTTTTCGATTCAACTACCCTTTGAAACGCCAGTTACAGATGTGCCTTGCCGCGTCAATAAAACCCGAGTGTGGTTACATACACATTTAGATGTGGACTGGGGGCTCGATGCCACTGACAAAGACTATTTACAAATTTTACCGACACCAGCTATGCAGGCGTTTATTCAAGCCATGCAGCAATGCGGTTTTCAGTTGATGAGCGTCGATGTTGAACAAGGTCAACTACGTGGCAACGGCTTCCACTCGAGCATTGGTTGTTATCAAGAACTTGAATTTAAACCTACGCAATTGTTCAACAGTATCAATGAAGTTGAAGTGTCCTTTGTGGCAGAGCAACATCAAACCCATGTACTTTTAGAAGTGGATCGTAAATTTCGTGGTGATGGCTTCAATAGCCTTAGCATTCCGCATCAACAGGCCAATCCTGCACTGTTAGTGAATGAAATTAGACGAATGTTGGGACTTTAATTTTTAATCACTGTGCACGACTGTTTCAATATAGAAAAGTCGTGCGCAATCGAAAAAGGCGTTATTTAAACCCTGTCCGAATTAAATTCTGTCTGAGTTAAATCAAGTCCAAGATATCGGCAAAGGTTTTAATTCGTGCTTTAGGTGCGGCTTCCGTCAACTCTTGATCAGAACCATAACCGTATTCCACCGCAATGGTTTCAATGCCGTTACGACGTGCACCCAAAATGTCATGCTCACGATCACCAACCATCAGACATTCTTCTGCGTTTAACTGCTCTTTTTCTAAAATATAAGCAATCAAATCTCCCTTATTGGTCCGCTCACCGTTCAGTTCACTGCCATAAGGGTGCACAAAGTATTGCAGTAAATTGAAATGCTCTAAGATTTGACGGGCATAGACTTCTGGTTTTGCTGTCGCCAAATACAAGTGATAGCCCTGCTCGATTAGTTTTTTTAAGGTCGGTTCAACATCGGCAAATAAATGGTTTTCATATAAACCTTTCACCGCAAAGCGCTCACGATAGCCCAATAAAGCTTGCTCTGCCAAAACATCGTCCACTGCAACATTTAAAATTTTTGCCAAAGACGCTTTCAGAGGTGGCCCAATAATCCAGTCAATGTTTAGATCTTCAGCAATGGGGTGTCCGACTTTGTTTAAGCCATAACGCGCACTGGCGGTAATGCCAACTTTCGGATCTGTTAAGGTTCCATCTAAATCTAGCAAAATATGTTTAATCACAGCTGATCCTTCTTGGGCTTTAAATAAAATACTATCGAGAGTTCTGCTAAAGTTGCCTATACTATCGCAAATTTTCGCAACAAGGATATTTCTGTGCGCCCAACCGTACTGTGCTTTTCTGGTTTAGACCCTTCAGGTGGTGCTGGTTTACAGGCCGATATCGAAGCGATTGGTCAAAGTGGTGCGCATGCAGCCATTGCGTGTACAGCACTCACTGTTCAAAACTCGCAACAAGTGTTTGGCTTTGAAGCGACGTCAAAAGAATTGCTGTTAGCTCAGGCACACGCTGTTGTCGGTGATTTACCGATTAAAGCCGTAAAGTCTGGCATGTTAGGCACTACAGATAATATTGCAGCACTGGCTGAGTTTCTACGTGAACATCCTGAGTACAAGTATGTGCTCGACCCTGTTTTAGTGGCAAACAGTGGCGGTTCACTGGGTGATCAAGCCACCTTGGTCAAAGCCTTTGTTGAGCTGATCCCATTGGCGGACATTATTACCCCAAATACAGTTGAATTACGGGCGTTAACAGGTCTCGATGACTTAGCTACAGCAACACAAAAACTGTTT
Source organism: Acinetobacter sp. CWB-G5 (assembly GCF_019209785.1). Classification (NCBI taxonomy): domain Bacteria; kingdom Pseudomonadati; phylum Pseudomonadota; class Gammaproteobacteria; order Moraxellales; family Moraxellaceae; genus Acinetobacter; species Acinetobacter sp. CWB-G5. Next base: position 15,589 of record NZ_JAHUTF010000016.1, read on the forward strand.
GAAATGGGTGCCAAAGCGGTACTGGTCAAAGGTGGTCATGAAGACACACCAGACTATATTCGTAATGCCCTGTTTGTGAATGGCGAGCTCATTTCTGAAACTCGCTGCCCGCGTTTAGCAGGCGAATATCACGGTTCAGGTTGTTCGCTGGCGAGTTTTATTGCAGGTCGTCTGGCGCAAGGTGACAGTGTTAAAGTTGCAGTACATCATGCCGAAACATGGCTCTTTGGCGTATTAAAACAGGCAGAAACACCTGTTGAAGGCGGTCAAAAAATTCCAAAGCGTTTCTAAAATAGAACATCATAAAAGCATTTATGAGTTTAGCTGAATTGGTAACTGTAACTTTGTAATTACGGGTTTACCTTTCAACATAGGTGGCTGAAATTGCCACCTTTTTACTTCTGTTAAAATAAGCCATGCAACAAAATCCTGCTGTGAAGAAATAATTCTTGGTAACTGTACAAAACCCTTTTGATCCACATAAAATTCTAGCAACACCTGATCACTACTACTTTTTTTTATTGTTTCTGCGGTAAAACGCGGTAAGGGGCGATATAAAGCTTTAGGCATGTAATCTAATTGCGATGCAGGTGTGAAATGATCTTTTTTCTTAGCAATTAAATTTAATATTTCTTTTGCAGTATGACTTAACTCTGTATCTCTATCATAATGATTAAAATTATATTCCTTTGTAATCACAGCCCAACTTGGTTGATGATCCTTATAAGCAGGTGAAAATTTCCAAGATGCTAAAGAGGCTTGTGCGGCCAAGCCAAAAGTTGGCTCTGTTGCAGAAATAACCTCTGATTCAACCACTTGCCCTTCTGGGTTAATAACAATATAAACTTTAGCAGATCCTTTCTTATTTTGTTCTAATAAATCCATAGGATAAATTACAGGGGCAACAATACGCATTTGCGGAGCTTGATCATATTGTAAATATTCGGGTAACGATTTAGACGCTTTAGGCATTATAAAAGGTGCCGCATCACTCACTGATTTTCCCTGAGGAATCCCTATAAAATTCAGCTCTTGCTGAAATGTCATGTCCTCTGGCAAAGGTTGAAGTCGACTATTTAGAATTGCCCCAACTGCGACTTGTTCTAGATCAGGATGAGCCGATTGCTCCACACGTACATGTTGAACCGTACCATTAGTACTTGCCCGAACCCTCAGTACAACCTTACCGCCATTTGCGAAGCGTTCTAAATTTTTAGGGTAAACCAACTGAGGGGCTTTTATATATTGAGGAATAAAGTTTTGATGTTTTTTATCTAATTTATTTTCAAATTCAACATCATTTTTGCTATCCACATTTACCGAATCTTTGGCATATACATAATGATGCATCCCACCTGCATAGACTATACAGAATACTAAAAATTTAATAATTTTCATTGCCCCAGAAACCTTATCTCTATTTAATAATTTTCATATTTATCAATTTAAACAAATTGATCAGCTTGACCGAACACATAATGCTCTTGAGTTATATAATTTATATTCAAGAAAAAATACTTTTATAATAAACAACTTACATCACGATTAAAAAATTAAAATACGATCAATTTATTGTATCTTTCTTCTGTTCGAATTCTAACAGCACACCTTTATTATCTAGACCGCCTGCAAAGCCAACCAATTTTCCATTCGCCCCCACAACCCGATGGCACGGCGCAATAATTGAAATCGGATTTTTACCATTAGCCGCGCCCACTGCACGAACGGCTTTGACATTACCAATCTGTAGCGCAATATCTTTATAGCTTCGGGTTTCACCAAACGGAATTTGCAGTAAAGCCTGCCAAACTTGCTTCTGAAAATCTGTCCCCGCAAAATCCAAAGGCAAATCAAAACTTTGACGTTTTGCCGCAAAATACTCGCTCAACTGTTTCTCTGTTTCCAACAAAATCGGATGCTGATTGTGTTCGATCAGCTCAGCTAAACGTACCCGTTTTGGGTTTTCATTTTCCCACAATACAGCAACCAAGGCTTGATCATGTGCCACCAGTCTCAGTACCCCGACAGGAGATGGCATATATTTAAAAAATAAGCGCATGGTTCACCACAAAAATTGTCTATGTATACAACATTATGACGATGAAAGTTTCATCAGTACAAGCCCAGAAATAATTAAAACCGCTGCGAGCATCCGCATGGCATTAGCTGGTTCACCAAAAATCAAAATACCAACCAAAAATGAACCAATCGCGCCGATCCCTGTCCAAACGGTATAGGCAGTGCCCAAAGGTAAGGTCTTCATGGCATAAGACAGCAGCGCAAAACTGGCCACCATAAATACAAGAGTCAAAATACTCGGCGTCAGTTTAGTAAAACCATCCGATACTTTCATCGCATAGGCCCAAACCACTTCGAGCAAACCTGCAACAATTAAAATCACCCATGCCATAAGCAACACACCTTTTATTCAGAGCAGAAACAACAAAGCTTCAAACGAAGGATCGTTTGAAGCTCTACATATTTGAATGAATTTAGCTTGATGAGAGTTTCATCAAAATCAGGCCCGATACAATCAGCACGGCAGCAAACATCCGCATAGCAGTTGCTGGCTCACCTAAAATAAAAATCCCCACCAAGAAAGACCCAATCGCACCAATTCCTGTCCAAATGGTATACGCGGTCCCTAGCGGCAAGGTTCGCATTGCATAGGCCAGTAAACCAAAACTTAAAATCATGAACACAATGGTAATGATGCTGGGTGTGAGTTTGCTAAACCCTTCGGACAGTTTCATTGAATATGCCCAAACGATTTCAAACAGACCCGCAAAGATCAGAAAAACCCAAGCCATGCTACTGACTCCTCTTCACTAGAGTCAGGCCGTCCTGACGAATTTTCTCAATATGAGGGAGGTCGTTCCTCCTAAATATGCCTCAAATTATAGCAAAGAGTGCACCAAAATGAATTATTTTCACACTTAGAAATCATTAAAGCGCAAAAAAGAGTGATCTGAACCAGCAGATCACTCTTTCAGCACAACCTTAGTGCAATCTTAGATATTCACTTTAAACCTAAACGTCCGACTTAAAACTTAAAGCGAATACCCATTCCATACTGCCAACCTTTCTCTTCGTCACTTTCAGCCTGCCAAGCCGTCGCTTCATTGCCTTTGCTATATTCATAGGCAATGTCCACATAAGGCATGACTTTTTTGCTGATTTCATAACGCGTCTCAAGACCGACAGCTGCATTACTAAGGCCTGATTTTTTGGCATATTTAGAGTCATCACTGAAAATAATATTCATATCTAAATAAGGTTTAAAAATTAGCTTTTGGGTCAGTAACAAGTCCCGCTCAGTTTCTAAACTAAACGCAGCATAATTGTCTGCACCAGCATATATGTAGGCATCGGTTTCAAAGAAATACGGCGCTAAACCATGTAAGCCAAGCACCCCATCCACTTTTTCTTCCGTATCCCATCCCTGCTGTTCACGCTCCACTTTTTCAGCTCGGTAACGTGCACCCGCCTGTACATCCCAAAAGTCTGAAATCATACGGCTATATAGCACTTTGGCATCATACTCAGCCTTATGCGATTCCTGCTTATCTGCATGTACCTTGATAAACAGCTTATTTTCATCTGTCCCGATACGGGTTTCAAACTCAGACTTTAAACCACCATCGCCATCTTCATTCAGCAACCACTTGTTATCGACGGTGGTGACCGCATAAATTTGCGCACCGTGCTCTTTGCGGTGATCATGCGTATGTGCTGTTGAATCATGATTCATCTGCTGTACATGTTGTGCGCTAGTCTGTGGAGTAGCTTGAGTTGGAGTGGTCATCGCCTGATGCTGTGCATGTTGTGACATCACAGACTCAGTGGTCATGGACATATTTGCATTTGCTTCAGCAGGCATATGATGCCCTTCATGCGCCATAGCCGCAGCACTCATCAACACTAAAGAACTGCTCAATATGCTTTTTGAAAAAAGATTAATGGTGCGCATGATGATCTCCTTTCTGAACATTCGGCTGCTTGCTTGGTTGAGTTTGAGCTTGCTTCTCCGATGAAGACTGACCAACCGCATTTTTCTGTTTCAGCATCTGAGCATGTTCATCGGCACTATGCTGATGATGCTCATGTGCCATTTCTTTGGACTGAACTTGACTTGTTGATTTGGCTTTTTGTTTTTCATGCTGTGCATGAGATTCGGCAGCTATAGCTAACGAACTAAATAAGACACTAACAACTAGAGCAAAACCTGAAAAAAGATTAGTGATGCGCATGTTCATCTCCTTTTGGTTCAACTTGAGCTGCTGTTTTTTGCTCTTGAATTGGGGTGGTGGACACTTGACTATCACTCACATTAGCCACAATCAGTTTATTCATCATGCCTGAGCTCATGTGGTAAAGCAGATGACAGTGAATGGCCCATTCGCCTAACTCATCTGCGGTCAGTAAAGCAGTCACTGTTTTGCCCGGTGGCACAATCAAAGTGTGCTTATTTGGCATATCAACTGCGGCTTGTCCATTTTCCAGTTGCATAAACATACCGTGTAAATGCATCGGATGCGCCATCATGCTGTCATTGATAAATTTGATCCGAATACGCTCGCCGTACTTCACTTTCAACGGTTCAGCATCGCTAAATTTTTTCCCATTGATAGTCCACAAATAGCGTTCCATAGTTCCACCCAAACGAATCACTAACTCGCTCGTCGCGTCACGGGTATCTTTTTGAGGCGCTAAGGATTTCAGATCGCTATATTGCAATGCCTTATCACCTTTAGGGGTAGAAGCATTCGCCCAACCATGCACTGGGGCATCAGTCTTTTGAGTTGCACTTGTCGGTATCTTTTCTTGAGTATGGTCCATCTTCGAATGATCCATACCTGCCATCGCCGCATGATTCATTTTTGAATGATCCATTTCAGCCATCGCCGCATGATTCATCTTCGAATGATCCATTGCAGGCATCGCTTCATGACTCATCTTTGAGTGATCCATTTCAGGCATTGTTTCATGGTTCATCTGTGAATGATCCATACCTGAATGTTCTGAGCCGTGTCCCATATCTTCCATGGTCAACAATGAGCGTGGACGTGGCGCAGGCATATGTATGCTCTGTGCCATTGTGGTCAACTCATTGTGTAAAGTTCCAATGGCGTAGCCTGAACGGTCAATCGACTCTGCTTCAATTTGATAATGCCCTGCTTTCGGTTCCACAATCACATCATAAGTTTCAGCAGTTCCAATCCGAAACTCATCCACTGGAACGGGTTTGATGGGTTGACCATCTGCACTGACCACGGTCATTTTTAAATGAGGAATACGGATATCAAAAAAAGACATGGCTGAGGCATTGATAAAACGCAACCGAACCTTCTCGTTCGGCTTAAACATACCTGTCCAGTTCTGCTCAGGCGTTTTACCATTGATCAGGAAGGTATAACCCGTAACATCCGACAGATCCGTTTTTAGCATGCGCATTTGGTTCCACATGGAACGGTCTTGCCACACGGCTTTTAAGCCATCGCGCTGTAGTTGTTTCCACACATTACCAACGGTTTCACGCTGATTTTGATAATACTCGGCAGAAATTTTCAAATTCTTCTGAATTTGTTCACTGCTCTGCTCATGGAAGTCCGACAGCATCACCACATAATCACGCTCTGCTTTTTCATGCTGAGCTATTGGCTTTTTGTCTTTGGGATAAATGACCAATGCACCATACAGCCCATCTTGTTCCTGTCCTTTAGAATGCGCATGGTACCAATAGGTGCCACTTTGACGCACTTTGAACTTATAGACAAATTCGCTCTTCGGCTGAATACCATTAAACCCGTTAAAACCTGGTACACCATCCATCAGCCCAGGCAGAAGCAAACCATGCCAGTGGATCGATGAATCTTGTTTTTTTAAGTTATTTTTAACCCGAATGACCGCATCGTCGCCCTCCTCAAATTCAAGCAAAGGAGCTGGAAACTGTCCGTTGACACTAATCCGCTTGAGCGACTTACCGGTTAAATTGACTGGACTTTCATCAATCACCAATTGGTATTCTTTGACTGCGGCAAAGCTCCAAGAAGATGACATCAGACACACCCCAAGGATGAGGCTTTGTTTAAATTGAATAGACATGACTAAATCCTAATAATTTTAAAAATAAAGTTTTAAAAATCAGGATTAGGCTTTGGGAGGGCGTAGAATTTCTTGCCAATAGCCCACTAAATGTTGAGCTTGATAGCGAAAATGGGGGGATGATTGTACTAAAGCGGCTTCAAGCTGAACCAATACAAGTGGCTCAACGTCTAAAAGTGTCAGCATTGTTTGGCAGTGATACTGTGCACACTCCTGACACTGAACTTGCTTATTGTGCAGCATATCCGACGCATGACAATTGCTCTTTGTCATGTCGCTTTGAGCCATATGCATTTGATGTCCAGAGACTGGACTCGATGACTTCGTTTGATGACAGTCGGGCATGCTTTGCATACCTGTTGCATGCGCTGAACTTTGCTCACTGGTTGCAGTCTGCATACTGAGTTGCATCATTTGATGCACCGGTGCTGCCGAAGCTTGGGCAATACCACTCCACCCCATTACCAAAATAATGAGTAAGACAAACCAAGAATGTGTCTTGAGCAATGAACGCACAATCAATCCTATTTAGTCAGTGAAGAATGATATTTCAACGCAACAAAACGCTCTGTGCATGTAAATGCCTGACTTTTTGTTGCTGATGCCAATCTACAGGATAAGCAAAGAATGCTTTATACACAAGTTTATAAATTTAAATTCAATTACTGCGACGGTTTAGCCACTACGCACACTTAAACAATAAAGTTATTTTTTAAACAGTGCTATTTTTAAGTAAAGATGAATAAAGCATCAGTAACAATCAGGCTTTCACAGTATAAAAAAGGACTCAAATGAGTCCTTTTTATACATTTAACGTCTAAATACTAAACCATTGCTGTGTAAACGTTTGAATATTAATCAAGTTATCCATATCGTTATCAACATAGATATCCACCAGTTTATCCATAAAGTTATCCACAGGATGTATAGCATTTATACCTATGAGCTTAAACCTTTACCGCACCCACTTTTGCAAGCTCTGCACGCATATCATCAATCACAGCTTTATAATCTGGTTTTCCAAAAATAGCTGAACCAGCAACAAACATATCTGCACCCGCTTCCGCAATCTCGCGAATATTTGCAGGCGACACGCCGCCATCTACTTCTAAACGAATATCACGCCCTGAAGCATCAATAATTTTGCGCGCTTCACGTAGTTTATCTAAAGTCATCGGAATAAATTTTTGACCGCCGAAACCTGGGTTCACACTCATCAACAAAATTTGATCGACTTTATCGAGCACATAATCTAAATAATGGAGCGGCGTTGCTGGGTTAAAGACCAAACCAGCTTTTGCACCTCCAGATTTAATCAACTGTAAAGAACGGTCGATATGGTCAGAGGCTTCTGGATGAAAGGTAATAATGTCCGCGCCTGCTTCTAGGAAGTCACCAATCATGCGATCGACAGGTTTTACCATCAAATGCACATCAATTGGGGCTTTGATGCCGTAGTTCTTGAGGGCTTTACAAATACCCGCACCAAAAGTCAGGTTTGGCACATAGTGGTTATCCATCACATCAAAGTGAACCACGTCTGCACCTGCTGCAAGTACATGTTCAACGTCTTCACCTAAACGGGCAAAGTCAGCAGAGAGAATAGATGGTGCAATTAAATAAGGCTTGGACATGCGTGTACCTGGCTTATACAAAAGGGAATGAACGCATTATAGCAAATTCAGCTTTTGAACTGTGACTTGTGAAAAAAGAAAGCTTTAAGCTTTCTAAATTTGCAACGTAGCGTTGCAACATTCAACTTTTCATTTGGCTTGAAACTGTTATGGTAAGTGATCAATCGACGAGGTAAATATGAAAAGTACTGCGGATATTGTCACGACAGATGCAGCTCGAATTGCAAAACGACTGGTGAATCACTGGAAACATAAGTTTGAAATCGAACAAGAACCCAGTAGTTTTACCATTATCATGCCTGAGGCACGAGTCCTGTTAAGCCCTCAAGCCGAACATTTACATGTCAGCATTGAGGCGAGTGAAGAGAAACTGAGTCACTTAGAGCACGTAGTCTTAGACCACCTGATCCGTATGGGACAAACGCCACTCACGGCAACATGGACACAAGTTTAAGTCAGCGGCTGAATGAATTAGTTTGATAACCGTTGCTGTTGGTTAAATTGGCGAATAGCCGCAATACGCTCTTGGGTCGCAGGGTGACTTTGGAAAAATGAACCAATGCCACCTTCCTCTTCCTCTTCGGACTTCCCTTGCGGCTGCTTTTCTTCCTCTTCGGCACGTGCATCGGCTTCCATACGCGCTAAAAAGTTTGCCAAATGTAAGCTGGAGATATGGTTTTTATCCAGCACTTGCATGGCATACAAGTCCGCATCACTTTCAAAATTGCGTGAATAACTGGCACCAACCAAAGCCACAGGCAAAGTTGTAAATAAGGCCGAACTGTCCCCCGTCACCGCAATCAATAGCACACTAAAACCTAAACTGGATAAGGCTTGCTGTAAGCTATGTCGCTCGACCAAGTGCCCTTGCTCATGTGCTAAAACGCCAATAATTTCATGATCATCTTTGGCTAAATTAACCAATTCATCGGTCAGAATAATGGTGTTGTTTGGCAGCGCTAAAGCATTCGTTCCAATTTGTCCGCCTGCACGAAACAGTACTTTAGCAGGTTGCCCATTGGCAACAAGGTCTTGATAGCTTTGTATGATTTGTTTTTGACGTGCAAGAGGGATAGTCGAAGGTCCCGTCAGCTTAAACACTTGTTCTTGCGCTTCATCACCGAGTTTATAGATGGTATCGGCAGGCAGTTGCATCGCGACATAATGTGCTGCGCTTGGAATACCCCATCTTAAAATGGCGAAGATAAAAGCGGCAACAAACACAACACTAAACAAGATGAGACTTGGTGAGCGTTCTAATTTCCAAATCGAATGTTGTACATGCTTTTTGTTCAACTCAAACCAGTCAGGCAATGCTTGTGGAAATTCAATCCGTGCATCATCTTTCAACTCAATCACAGGTTGAATCTGCCCCAATGCCCCAATCAACTGCATATCGGCATAGTAATAACGACGTTGCTGCTGGTTATAACAGATCAAGACCGTTTCGCTATCTATCGGTGCAATCGTGGCTGGATAAGGCTTAGAAATCTGCCCATCGTAAAAGTTGATGTTTTGTTCCTGCATTTAAGCCTCGTTACAGCGAAATATCGATGTCAAAAATATCACTCAGCTCTTCAGCTATCGCATTCGGGTCATCTTGAGCCAAATTGTACATACGATCTGGATCATTTTTTAGGGTTAAAGTTAATGACTCAATTTGATACTGATACAAACGCACCGCAGCCCATGCCGATAACAAACCGAGCGAAAGAATTTTTAAAATCCAGTTGGTCATCACGATCCATGCATAATGCATTTGACCACAGTCCGTTTGGAAAGGACTACGCCCCAACGTGGCTTTATTCCATGTGGTAATAAAAATACGCGCCATCATCAACGGCCAAACCATAAAAGCAGCAATCATATAAATCACCGCCACGATGATCCCAAACTGGGTTGGAGAACTGCTCCCAACTTGAAGAGTGAAGGCAACGAATAATCCTAAAACAAAGACGATTCCAATAAACAAAAACACAGGGATGTACATAGCACGCATATAGTCAGGCCAATCGGCATGTAGCTCAAAACGTAACTGCCCAAGTTGTAAATTATCCAGCGTGTATTTTTTAAAATACCAAAACAGCACTGGGAAAAAGATCCCGAGGGTAAAGATGTAAATCAAAATGCCTTTCAGCGCCAAGATATAGGCTTCTTTGGTTGTGCCTGTAAAATAAAAACGGCTATTGCCAAATTTACTGTTCCGCGCTCGGAAACGAATGGTTGAACGCACCAACCACGGAACCAATAAAAAGATGATGAGGAAACCAATTAAAGAAGCTTGCCAAGATACCTGAGCCAAAGCTGAAGCGCCAAAGTACACGCCCAAAGCAATAATTCGACCAATCAGGATACGTGTAGGTACACCCGTAAAATCAAACTTGCGGCGATAAAACACCGTGTTGCCATAAAAATAGCGTAAGCGTCTAACCTTCGCCCAAGGCGCATATAAACTGAAGGTAACAATGGTCAATAAGATATTCACAATCCAAATGCCAAAGTACTCTCGGGCATTACCACGGAATTGGAAACGAAAGGTCTGTCCCAAATAGGCGTTTGGCTCATCCGTGGGAACGGCTGGTGGAGGTGGCCAGCTTGCTTCAAAAGAAGCCTCTACAGGTGGCAAAGATGCCTCTGAATTTTGCATGTATACCCTATCTATTATTTTACTGTTTTATTTTTTAAGAACAAAAAATCAATCACCCAACCATGTTAATGCCAGTGCTGGATGATTTCTAGTCAAAAATTAAGAATAAATATGACAAATCAAGATTTAAGATTCGAGCTGTACGGCATGAAACTGCAAGTGATCATCGATAAAACTTTGAATAAAGTAATAACCATGGTCATAGCCTGCATGTTCGCGAAGCGTCAGTGGCTGGCCCGCAGCCTGACAGGCTTGCTGAAATAATGCAGGATTGAGCTGGCTATAAAACTGATCACTCAAACCCTGATCAATTAAAATATCGGCAAAATGAGCTGTTTTTGTTTGGACCAAAGCAGTTGCATCATGTTTCAACCACTCAGCTTGATCTGAACCTAAATAGTTTGAAAACGCTTTTTCGCCCCAAGGACATTGGCTTGGTGCACAAATCGGAGCAAATGCAGACACCGACTTAAACTTCTCAGGATATTTCAAGGCCAAGGTTAAAGCGCCATGACCGCCCATGCTGTGCCCGAAAATCCCAATACGCTCTGCTTGTACAGCAAATTGCTGAATCACTAAATCATATAACTCTTCAACGATATAGCTTTCCATCTGGAAATGCTCAGCCCACGGTGCTTGGGTGGCATTGATATAAAAACCTGCCCCTTGCCCAATATCCCAATGATCACCTTGCGCAACCTGTTCACCACGAGGAGAAGTATCAGGCGTTACCAAAACCAGACCTAACTGAGCTGCTAAACGCTGTGCGTGCGCTTTAATGGCAAAGGTTTCTTCGGTACAGGTTAAACCCGCCAAATAAAATAATGTTGGACACGCTTGCCCCGCTAACGCTTGAGCGGGTAAATAAATACCAAACCTGCTCTCGCCTTGAAGGCTGATGGAATTAAATCGGTAAATACGCTGTTCACCATCAAAACTACGGTTAGATTGTACTAATTCCATCAGGGTTCCTTTTTAGATCCAAATTAAGGGGTTGTAACAGCTTTAGGTGGAAACAAGCGCTGTTCAAGTTGTGGAAGCATCAGCTCCATATTTTTACCCATCGACCACTGAGGTTCAGAGGGTTCAAAACCTTGTGCTGTTTCCCATTGGCTCACAGTCTTTTGTGCTTGGCTAAAAGCAGTTTCTATACTGTTTTGTTCACGCATTGCTTGATCGAAAAACGCCCGACCAAAATAAGTATAATCGGCTTCATTGGTACAACCAAAAGACTGACGGTCTGCTGCCGAAGCAGTAATGATCAAGGTATTTTCATTTTGCAGTGCAGGCACAAAACTCCCAGAGAAACACGATGAAATCACAATCACACGCCAGCGAATGCCCGATGCATCTAAGGTTTCGCGTAACCATTTCGGGTCGACCTGAGTTAAGTCTAAAGGTGCATTTTCCATTTCGAACTGATTCGGTAAACCATGCGAGGTCATATATAAAAATAACACATCACTTTCACGGTTCATCTGCTGTCCCATACGACGCAGCGCCATTTCAATACTGTGTTTAGAGGCAATCGGAATTTCTGTTCGTGTAGCAGGGTTATTTACCAACATCATCGAACGGCCCAACGTACCAAAACGCGTATCGAACTGTTCTTTTATTCGCTCGACTTCCGAATGGAATACATCTTGATAACTCGCTCCCGCCACCCCAAGGAAATACCAATGTGACTGGGCAAATTCGCCATATTGCACAGACTCAAGTGCTTTATTGAGTAAGCGACTTTGTGCATAGAAAGCATCTTCTGCAAAGGTTGGTGGTGTTTCTTCTACTTTCCAAATCGGCTGACTGGTCACTGACATTTGCCAAACCACAAGGGTAAACAGCGTGGCCAAGACAATCAGGGCTCGCTCCCACCAAGGCCATTTCAGTTCACGTGAAAACACCCACACCACAGCCAAACTCTGCCAAACAAACAGTACCATGAACACATTCGGCAGGTAGTCGTAGAAGAAATACGGCAGGACATCCATCATGCCTAAATATTGGATAAAACTTTGTAATAACGCGATATGCGTATCCAACACCAACCAGAGCAGTGCTGGTACCAACATCAAACGCGGATTATTCACCCGTTGAGACAGAAAAATCCCGACAATCAGGGCAATAAAAGGCCAAAGTGCGTAACTAACCAAACCTTGTGGATTAAAGTCACCGATCTCTCCTGCGCTCAACCAGCTAAATAAAGTATTGGCTGAGCCACCTAAAATCCCCCAAAAAATGAGCTGCATAATCGAAGGATGGACAATTTGCAAAGAGCGTCGTGAACCTAGAAACAACCACATCCCCGCAGTTTGGTTGCTTTTAAAATCATGCCAAAAGTTGATGGAGGGTTTGAAGTCGATCATAAGATTCTAATTAAATTGTGACTTGCGTAGGGACACACTAAGTTTATGCTTGATCAGCATTTTATCAATGATGTTTTTAACTATATAACAAATCTTTGCATACTTTTGAAGCAGTCTTCCACTTCAGTCTAAGCGTCCATGCTGAAAATAGGCGTCAAAACGGCATGCATCCCCCAGCCACTGATGAGTGGTTTCTTGATTTGCCAAAAATACGGCCAAGCGAGGACGTTTGACCACCACCCGTTTTGCCACTTTTTGCGCTAAGCCAAGCAGATTATCCCCCAAATCCATCTCACCATCTTCAGGCAATAACATATGTAAAAGTTGCATTTGCTTTTTCACTTGTGCCTGTTTTTTCACCGCTTGCTGATTTTGATCCCGTTGCGGAAACATCGGATCTAGATAAACCACATCGACCTTATTGCCCTGCTCTGCTTGTTGCTGCAAATACTGTGCGGAATCTGAAAAAACCAAGTGAATTCGAGTCACCACAGGGTTTAAGAATGCATCCTGCAAAGCCTGTTCCTTACTTGACTCTAACAAGGTGAATAAAATGGGATGGCGTTCTACCAAAGTGACATTAGCACCCAAATGTGCCATGAGCAGTGAATCATGCCCAAGCCCTGCCGTTGCATCAATGAGCTTAGGTTTTTCAGTCAAGTGGCAAGCACGAGCAATCATTTCAGACTTTAACGACGCACGCTTTAAACGTGGAACTTCAGCTTTCCAATCCGGCTGCATTTTCATGCCATTGGCACAAAGCCATAGCCCATCGGCATCGGCACACAAACCCAGTTCAGGATGAAATCGGAAGAAACGTGCATTTAACTTTTCGGCGACTTCGATGCTGACCTCGACACCACGAGAAAAAAGCACAAAAACATAGTGCTGTGCTTTTTCTAAATGCTCTTGTTCCACATATAAGCGCATTGGGCTTACCATAACTTCCAACCCGTAAAGGCAAACAATAGAATCACTAAACCTGAAGCGATGCGATACCATGCAAAAATCATGAAATCACGCTTCGCCACATAAGCGACTAAAGCACGAATCAACAGTAAAGCCGAGATAAAAGAAACAATAATGCCTGTTGCCAATACGATCCAATCTTGTTGTCCGTCAAACACATGCGCACTTTGGTACAAATCTAACAGACCCGCACCAATAATTACTGGAATACCCAAGAAGAATGAAAACTCAGTGGCTGCTTTGCGCGATACACCTAAGAACATCGCGCCAATAATGGTTGCCCCCGAACGTGATGTCCCTGGAATTAAAGACAACACTTGAATCAGACCAATCCAAATCGCATCTTTGATACTCAGGTCTTCAACTTCATGCACGCGCTCTTGTGGTGGATGCTTTTCAATCCAAATAATAATCAAGCCACCCACAATCAAACCAATGGCAATGGCAATATCATTAAATAAAAGCTCTTTCACCGTTTGACCAAAGGTCAGACCAATCAGCACAATAGGAATCGACGCTAAAATTAGCCCAATCCCAAGACGGCGACCTTGGGGTTCACCACTAAAAATCCCCGTTGCTGCTCCCCACAAACGTGCCCAATATTCATAAATGACAGCTGCAATTGCCCCCATTTGAATGGCGATCACAAAGACATCACTTTTTTCTTTGGTCCAGAAATTCATGAGTTCTGAAGCTAAAATTAAATGTCCAGTACTCGAAATGGGTAAGAATTCAGTAATACCTTCAACAATACCCATAATTGCCGCTTTGAGCAGCAGTAAAAGATCCATAAAAAACCCTAATTATGCTTTGCCCTGTTCCGGGATTTTTTTCCAAGCGTTATCACGTAAATAGACTGGAAGTGCAAGTTCAGCACTCACCCAGTGTTGTTGCTGTGCATTCTTGCGCGCAATTGTGGCAATATCTTGCGCAGTTGCACTTAAATCTTTGTATTGTATTTGTGATGTATCAATTAAGGTTGCGCCTGAACCAACTAAAATAAACGGTGTACATTCAGTAGCCGCGGCATAGCTTAAAAGCTGTTCTTTATCGACGGCTTGCATGATGCCATCTGCATCTAATTGAAAACTTGCAATATAGACTTCACTCATACGAGCATCTAAAACTGCTGTGACTGTGGTTAGACCATGCACGCGATGCGCGGCTTGTGCGAGCGCTTGTAAGGTTGAAACAGGAACCACAGGCAAATCATTCGACCATGCCAAAGCTTGAGTCACGGCGGCATTAATACGAACGCCGCTAAAAGAACCGGGACCACGGCTAAAAGCGATACAAGACAAATCTTCTGTCTTAATATCCAACTGTAAAAACCCTTGTTCAATCATTGGTAGAATCGTTTGCGTTTGTGCTTTTGCGCGCGTATCCAATTGGAAAAAAAGTTCTTGATTTTCATCTACAATAGAGACGGAACACTGCTCATTTGCAGATTCCAATGCCAGCACTTTCATGCACAACCTTAATGATTTAATCTATAAAAACGTGGCTATGATACTCCACTCAAAAGCACTAGGCGAGATGTTCTCGGAACAGAGCTAAAAAAGCCTAGAAAAATCTAGGCTATATTTGAAAAAGCAGATTTATAAATATGCAGGTTCTAAGTCCGTAAACTGTTTAAAATGTTCGGCATAATGCAAGGCACTCATTTTCAAACGAGCCTCAGCCGTTTCATCCAAAGTTTTAACCACTTTACCCGGTGAGCCCATAACCAGAGAATTATCTGGAATGACTTTACCTTCCGGAATCAGTGCATTCGCGCCAATAATACAATTTTTCCCAATCACAGCATTGTTTAAAACGACAGCATTAATCCCAATCAGACTATTATCCCCCACTGTGCAACCATGCAACATAGCTTGATGCCCAATCGTGACATAATTGCCAATATTCATTTCAATCCCAGCATCGGTATGTAAAACCGCATTTTCCTGAATATTGGTAAAGTCACCTAATCGAATCTTGCAATTGTCTGCACGTACGACCGCCCCAAACCAAATACTGACCTGCTGCCCCAATTCGACTTGACCGATCACTGTAGCATTTTCCGCAACCCAACCATTCCATGGTTGATGCATTGCCTGTGGGGCATGACCCTTAAATTTGTACAACATATTTTTTCCTTAAAATACTCAACTTACTTGGGGAACCGAAAAGTCGGGGAATTGACTAAAAATGGCCACTCTTTATGGTAGCCCAAACCATATTGAAATAATGCAACCAACATCCGTGCTGTCAGCCCCCAAACAATTTCATTTTCCACCCGCATACTGGGAAAATAGAGAGATTGATGGGCAAAACGAACTTCATAAGGCACCGCCGGAACTTCCATCAACTGTTTGAGTGAAGCAAAGAAAATACGATCAATTTCAGTCGGCTGGGCAACCAATTCGACTTCAGGCGGAATCAGCCCGACCACAGGTTTGACTAGCATGCCATTACGGGCCTTTTGCATCGGCAAATCACCGAGCAGCTGTACATCAAAAGGATTCAATGCGGTCTCTTCATAAGCTTCACGCAAGGCAACCACGATATTACTGGTATCTTGCGGATCTCTTTTTCCGCCAGGAAAAGACACTTCACCAGCATGATTAGATAGGTAAACAGAGCGGCGGGTCAGTAAAACTTTGGGATTTTCTTCATTGGTGATCGCGATTAACACAGCTGCATCTGCCGATTTAATTTTGCTTGAAAACCGTAACTGTTGCTGCAGTATGCGTGTTAATGAATGTTCATCCATTGAACGTCGTCCCCATCATTCTTTTTTTCATCATAGCTGAATTTGATACTGAAAAAAGAGAAATGATGCCAAAATTTAATTTTTAAGTTATGCTGAGTCTGAACTTTATCATTGATGATGAATATGGACTTTTGCAGCAATTGCGGACAAAAAACAACAGAACAAATCCCTCTTGGCGACCATCAATTGCGTCGTGTTTGCACCTCTTGTAGTTCTATTCATTATGTGAACCCTAAAGTGATTTGTGGCGCACTCGCACTTTGGGAAAATAAAGTATTGTTATGCCGCCGCGCTATTGAACCGCGTTATGGGCTATGGACTTTACCAGCAGGTTACATGGAGTTGTTTGAAACCATGGAACAAGGTGCTGCACGAGAAACCCGTGAAGAAGCTGAAGCGGAAGTTGAAATTGAACAGCTATATTGCATGTACAATATTCCGCGTATTGGTCAAATTTATGTGCTCTTTAAAGCGAACTTAGTGGATGGAAAATTCGGTGCTGGCGAAGAAAGCATTGAATGTCGTTTATTTGAAGAAGATGAAATTCCTTGGTCAGAACTGGCTTTCCCTAGTGTCGAACATACCTTACGTCACTATTTTGCCGACCGTAAAAGTAATCAATTTAATCTTCATCTCGAAACCCTAGGTACACGCTTAGACCATACAGGTTAATGTTGCCTAATATCAAAAAAAGCCCATCGATGATGGGCTTTTTTTGTGTTTACAACGATATTATTTTGCTAACACTTTATAGCAATCAGCAATTTCAATTGAAACTTCGCCTTCACGGAAGTCTGCGGCTGCTTGATTGGCAATGCCATTTTTTTCATAATAGTTACTCAAATACGCCTTATAGATATTGGTCCACTTTACCCCTGCACCAGAAAAATCACTGAGGGAAATATAAGCACTTTCATTAACATTGGCAGACAATAAATTACCGAGATTAACGCGTGCCCCACCAATCACTGTAGAGGTCTGTTTTCCTTCACTATTCACATCACTCACAATATTGGTATTTGCGCCAATAACTGCACCATCAATTTTATCAAAGATAGGATTTGCCAAGAGGATACGGAAGGTTACCGCTTTATTTGAAGTATCTGTCGCACCCAGTGTCCCAATTCGGTACTGTACTTGATTGTTATCTGTCGTTAAGGTTTCACCCGTTGTTAGTAGCGGTGTACATGCCGTCGTTTTATTATTAGCGGACTGCATATCAGTACGAATATCTCCCGACTCATCAATTGCAATGCCTAAAGCCACGCTATCACTAGAGTTTTTTCCCTTAAAAATTAAGTTGGCATACAGTGGGAAAATATACTTCTGCCCAGACGCTACATTACTCTTAGACTTAAATACATCATTATCTAAATAGCCAATTGGAAAAATTTTAAAGGCATCAAATGAACCTTTGAAGGTATCTGTGCCATAATTTTGCTGCCATAAACCATAGGATGATGGGCTAGCATTTGGATCCTTGGTTAATTGCTTATAAAATTTTTCCGTCCCTGCAATTAGATAGTCATTAAACAGCTTGCCTTGGGTAATGGTGAAATCATCCGAATTTGGATCTGTCAGATTAAACTTAAATGGTTGCTGAATACTTTTAGTTAAGGGGTTAATCCAAGACGTTTGTGCTAAAGCATTCATTTTGGCAGGTTCAATATTTTTCAGTAAATCGACCGTCACACTGGTTGCCAAATCACTGCCTAATTGTTCTTTTAATGGTCCGCGCCACTGTACACCTGAACCAAAGGTATAACCTTGTCGATCCGTTAGAATAATAAAGCTTCCAATTAAATGACGAAGATTAGCAGGACTAGTCTTACAGTCTGTAGCATTACAACCATATAAGCCTTGCGGTAAACCAATCCCTGTCTTGTCCGATAGAGCATTTGCAAAAATCGGGAAGTCCGCTTGATAGGTGGCAGAGTTATTCATGAGCACCAATGTTTGGACCACTTTAAAAGCATCCTCATTGCTGACTTGACTGACATCAATCCATGGCCGGATTTTATCTACGTATGCTCCTGATGCATAATCTTCAGCACTAATTGATGCCAAGAGGAGTGATAAGTCTGCTTTTTTAGAGGCTAAAATACCAAAAGGTTGTACATCTCCAACCACCCCAGCACCACGCTCTAGACCTAAAGCTTGAAAAATTTTCGCCAAAGCCATCGCAATTTTTACGGTCTTATCGTTTGGACTCAAACTGGTTGCAGCCGTTCCACCATTTAACCCTTTTGCCATATCTAAAATACTAAGGCGTGGCAGTGAGGCTGAAACCGTACTCACATTGCCAATTTCAGACAAAGGAACTGTACCGAGTTCGACTTGTTTATCCGAACTTCCAGTCAACAAGAAGTGAATTTTGTCCCCTTCAGAGCATCGGCCTGTTGCCGCATTGGTTTTCGGCTCCATCAGAGTCATATAAGTATTATCGGGGTCGCTACTACAGACAAAGTTAATCCCATCAACTGGATAATCCAAGGCAAACTCAACACAGTTTTTATCTTTCAGCAAACAGCTTCCGTTGACAGAATTCACTTGATTCGGCTCCGGATTCACATTGGCACTTTCTCCACCACAACCAGCTAAGGCAACAACCAATGTCGACAAGGTAAATGGCCATAAAATTTGTTTTTTCATTTTCATACTCTATTTATTTTTAGCGAATTGCGATTAATTTTAACTGACCGTGATTGGTTAGAACTTTATGTTCGACATCTACAGCAGAAGATAGTGGTGTCAACAATAAATAATGACTTTGTTCAGGTACATGTAAAATACCTGCGATCATTTCATGCGATAGCATAGAAGGTGAGTTTTCATCATTTTTAAATCCACCTACCCCTTCAAGTACACAGGCATTTTGGTCTAAGAACACAGCAAAAGGCCAATAAAATGTCGGATCATTTTGTGTAGATGCATACGAATTTAATTGAATATTTTGAATATTGCTGTCCACTTTGATAATTTCAAATTCAAAATTTTCTTTGATCGGCTTTTTCGGCCAAACATTAATATCGTGATTGACTTGTAAGCTTTTTGCTTTTTTCAGCTTTTTATCCTTAAAACAGCTTTGTCCTAAGCTATCGATCGTGTCTTGTTGTGACATTCGGTAATAGGTCGATGCTAAAGCAATCGGTGCCAAATTTTCTTTTTGCTTTGGTTTAAAAATAGCGTTAAGGACAGATTTACTCACCCCTTTTTCTCGCTCAATGACCTGAAAACGAGTCGCTCCAGTTTTATGATCAATCACTCCTTCAGGCATGGTATAAAAACGACGTTTGCCTTCTAAGTTAAATTCACGGTCTTCTAGATATTCGTTGCGAACGTAATCAGTTCCATCCATTTGATTAAACATGCTTGAGGATGCAGTTGATTTCTCTGCACTTACCGAATCCGTATGAGTTATGCTTTGGGGCGTTGATGCAGGCTTAATGGTTTGAGTACTACTCACTGGGGCTTGCGGGATCTGCTGAGTGGTTTCAATCACTTTTTGTTGAACCAGCACTTTGGTTTCAGTTTTGCTTAATGGA
The DNA here is from genome assembly GCF_019209785.1 of Acinetobacter sp. CWB-G5. Classification (NCBI taxonomy): domain Bacteria; kingdom Pseudomonadati; phylum Pseudomonadota; class Gammaproteobacteria; order Moraxellales; family Moraxellaceae; genus Acinetobacter; species Acinetobacter sp. CWB-G5. The sequence goes on from NZ_JAHUTF010000016.1 coordinate 35,607, forward strand.
CGCTCAGCCTGAATCACTGTAGAAGAAGTGACTTGCTTCTCAGCAGAAAGCTTCTTTTTTGGCGCAGGCTTTGTATCTGGTAAATGAGCCTTTATTTCGGTTACAGGCTGTATCGGCTGTGGTGCAGACTCCCGTGCGGACATCAGTACTGGTACTTTGACCTCAGAGACTTCACGCGTTCCCTTTTCTTCCTGCTTACGGCCCTGTTTCACTTGCTTTTCTGGGGGGTCACTGGCTTTGCCTTGTACCACCATCGGTCTACCATCTGGACCAATAATCGTAAAAAATTCTCCCGCAACACTTGCATTCGAAATCCAACCCAATAAGCATAGTGATGAGGGCAATAAAATCCTTTTTATTGTATTCAATGTGCTTACCACCGTGTTCTATAGTTCAACCCTAAAATCGTAATGGTTGTATCTGTTTTTACATTTAAACCTGCATATGGGTTTAATAAAATATTATTTACCCCAGTTTGGTTCGCTAAGCTACTAGAATTTGCAGGAATTTTATCTCGGCTTTGCAAAAAACCAATGGATAGATCTAAATCAGTATCTGCATCAAAACGATAACCAACACCTAAACCAAACAAGCGTGCATTGTTAATTGGTACCATGGTATTCCGTTTATCATCAGGGATCGCACTAGTGCGTGGCTCATAGCCTGCACGGAGTTTTAAACGATCTGTTGCTGAATATTCAATCCCAATACCGTAGTTCCACGGTGACTCAAAAGCCAAAGGTAGGGCCAAACTACTATCGGAGATATTGGCTGAAAGCAATTTTGCAATTTTGAGCGCCGAAACTTGACGGTCAAATTCAAATTTAAATTTGTCCCATGCTTTATAGTCGGTCCATCCCACATCAACATTGACTTGTAAATCGGGTAAAAGTTTATATTTAATCCCCGCTTGGAAATGTGCCGGATATTCTAAATCCATCGATACCAGCCCCGACTCACTGGCTGGTACAGAACTTGGAAAACCTAAAACTGCAGCCAGAATCTGCCCTGTTGGTGAAGACATCAGCCCCTTAATGAGTTCTTGTGGTGCTTTAGCATTGTCTATGTGATATTTACCTTTCATCCGCATTTTTGCGGCACTTTGGTAGACCACACCAAAACTAAAATCTTCTGTCGGCTCCCACAGCACACCCAAGTTATAACTTGGGCTTAGAGACTGTTCTGCTGACAGTTCGAGTTGACCAAAACGCCCAAAAGGATTCATCCCCTCTTCTGCATTACACATGCCCAGCAAGAGAATATCGGTAATCACATCTGAGTTTTCTTTGAACGGGGTACAAACGACATCATCAATCATCCGCAGCATCCCAATCAACTCATTGGGAAAACGTAGATCATTTTTTAATGCCAAAGCTTGATAAGACATCCCAATTGAACCACCAATGGAAAGTTGATCATTGATTTGGTAGGCCATAGACGGTGATAAATAGGTGATCCGTTCTAGCGCAACTTGTTGACCCATAAAGTTGCCAGGATTGCCATCTTCCGCACCGAACCCTGCAATTAATGGCGCATACATGGCAGTTGCAAATGTCATTTTAGAGCCCGGCGGATTATATGCTATACCCGCAGTCGGGGCAGCCACAGGCATACCTTTACCCAAGTCCACCATTTTCTTCAAACCAGGTACATATAAGCTCGGGTATTCAACATCACCGCGGACGGGCCCTTTAAAGTCGGTACAGATATCGGCATCAACTTCAGGCCCATCATTACAAACAATTGGGTCATCTGAATAGCCAAACACGTTATAACCTGCGGGAACAGAGAACTCACGCTCGATATTAAAATCAGCGAGAATACCTTGCACATCCGTTTGCAAACCTTCAATTTTGGTTAGTGCTGCTGGGTTAAAGTGAATAGCACTAATCCCAGGTGGATCAGCAGTGACCGCATTTCCCATTGCCAAAGAGCGAATATCAACTGATAAGTTTTGTCCTAAAGCAGCAAAGGTAACACTAGAATAGCCCGTTAATAATATGGCAGACACCAAAGGGCTAAGTCGGATATTTTTCATACGACTCCCCCTATTATTTAAGCTTTTTTCCAAAACCAAGAATATCTAACGGGAAAGACAACCCTAATGAAACATCAGGCGCATCTTCTGTTAAACCAAGGCCAACCGTCCCATTCACAATCGTTTCAGGTGAAACACGTACACCTAAAGAAATCGCAAAAGTTGAACTGGTTTGATCTGCTGGAGAGTAGCTTTCCCCTGAACTGTAAGTAAATTCAGCCCCAGTATTGAAACTTTGTTGGTATGACATCGTCATTGAGACATCATAGTTAAAGGAATAGGCAAAACCGAAGGCAAAACCACCACTAATCCCTGGTTCAAACGCGTCAATCACACGACTACCACGGCGCTGATCTAAGCCCGATTCTTTGAAACCATAGTTTGCAGAGACCGATGCAAACAGCACCACGGGATCAATATATTTACGCGTACTTGCCCCAACACCTGCTGAATAATACCCCTTGCCTGTTGCTAAGTCTGAAGTAGCATTAATTTCATAAGGACTATCGCCAGTTTTAGTAGATACGTTACCAAATAAAATTAAAGGCAAACGGCCAGCTTTGAGTGGAAACGGTTCCCAACGTGCACCAAAGGAAATGTCCCCAAGACCCGCTGTAGAGGTGTCTTTTAATAAGTCAGTTTTGGCAACCAAAGGCAATGATGCCGTTAACGTTAAGTTATCTCTTAAACCATATTGTGCCGTAAAAGTATTGGTTAGACTGTGTGTTGCATTTTCTTGTACCCGCAGTTGATAGAGCTGACCTTGTGCCATCTCTAAATCAAGTTGAGTATCTCGGTAATAGGTATAATCGATGTCGTAATAAGATGAAATCTCACCTTGTTTAATCAATGAATACTGACGTTCATTTGAGGTAAAAACTTCTTCTAAGTTGGTCTCTTTAGTTGCATCACCCTCTTGCTGTTGCAACGCAGAAGACGCTGCTTGCTCAACACTTCCAGTGTTTACAGATGCTGGCTTTTCTGGTTGTGCGGGCGCAGTGGTTTGATCCGACCCAACTTGATCTTGTGCTTGCTCAGTAGTTTGTTCTACCTCAACGGTTTCATATCCTCCTAAGCTCGGTTCTTCCGCAGCATAGGCCACCCCAAGAATCATCTGCACACTCACTGCGAGCAGTGTTTTATTCATCCATGTCTTCATCATTGTCCCTTAGCTACACCTTTGTTCTTGTTTTATTTTTTTCACACTTTATTTGTTTTTATAATAAAGCCTGAGAAAATTGTACGTCGGCTGCCCATAGTATTCCGACTCTTTATTTTTATTACGCTCTAGGCGAATTGTAGATGCACGATCGGCTATTTTTTCCATATAGTGTTGCGGATATTGAATATCGACGAGTGCATAGCGATTGACCGTAGCATCATCTACATGTCGTAGATCGGCTTCCTGTAAAGCCAACATATTTTTACGCATTTCAGTCGGAACATTAATTAAAAACAACGTGTTATTTTCCCAAACATCCTTGAAACGTTGTTCATCAAAACTAATATTTCCTAAGGCAGGATCGGCAACATAGACCCGTCCATCTTTATAGCCCTTATACACCACAAAATGTTTAAAACCAGCATAGGAGATTGGAACAATGGCAGGTTGACCTTGCTTGACCAAATCTTCAAATTCCCCCTTGTAGCCTCCACTTTCTAAACCAAGTGCAGTCACAAAGCGTTTCATGTCCAATAAAGAAAAACTACGACGCTCAATAATTCGCTCATATTCGCCATAGCGAAGCAAGCCATCCATGGTTTGTTGTTCTGTAAGTTGAGCACCGACATAGCCATTGATTAAGGTGGTCAGTGCTGCTGAACCACAACTATAGTCATAAGCTTGACGGACAATGCCTCGAAATTGATCTTCTACAGCAGGGTTAATTAGGACAGGTTCATGATGCATTCTGGTAAAAGATGCATTCCGAGAGTCTAAAACTTCAGTATAGTAAACTGCTTCCGCTGGTTTTTTCTTAATATCAAAGGCTTCGGTGGCAAAGTAATACATCATTGCTGAGCCTAATGCGATCTCTAACATAGCTTTTTACTTTTTTTAATAATATAGGCATCCCGCCCATTTTTTGTTTTTAGAGTTAATACTCTATATCCATACATTCAAGAAGATACTGTGTTTTATCTAAAAAAAATAGTCTTTTTTGCATTTTTTATGAATAAATTTTAGAAAAAAAGCGCGTGAATTCACGCGCTTTTTTAAAGGCTAATTTTAGTGACCAGAAATAGTAATCACAGCACCTGGTGTATACACTCCTGCAGCAGGACTAAAGTATGTTTGCATACCTTGAACTTCTACATCACCAATAGATGCAGCATTACGGCTACCCAAATGTACACCTTTAACATAAGTATCGTGCGCGCCACTTGTGCTAATCATACGAATATAGCCCTTATTCGCACCCTCTTCACCAATCACACTAATTTTTTGATTCAGTGTTAAGTCTAGAGAATTTGCATCTGCAACCTTAATGCTTTCAACAAAGATTTCACCTGCAGCACGCGTTGCTGTTTTAGTTGAATTATCTAAAATACCTAAGTTTTTAATTTCTAAACCACCAACCATCGTCGCATTTAATTGGATCATTGCGCCTTGCGGTGCAGCACCTAGTTGGATGTTTGCAGACATTGGACCTGTTTTCAGTGATAAACCACTTAAAATCGGATTCACCGTACCTGTACCACCACGACGGATAGAGGTTGCTCCTGTTGTAGGAACATCAGCCGAAGCAACTACACCAATTTGACCAATTTTAATATCTAAACCTGAAACTTGAGCTGCAATGTTAATAAATGCATTACCACCGTTTGCATCTGTGTCAATTTGCAAATCAGCTAAGTTACGAGATGGAAGTAAATATGCTCCTGCATTATCATAGTTCGCACCAATAACAATACCGTGATTTTCCAGCGTATCACCCGCTATACCATTACCTTGGATAACGATAGCACCAGCAGTTGAAGTACCACCTAGAGATGTAGTCGCTAAACCATCATTATCATGAACAAAAACCTTACCAATTTCGATTTTAGAAATACCGATACCGATATTTAGACCATCTTGACCTGTAGCGGCACTGAGCGAAGCGTCATCCATTGCTTGCATTGCCATCGCATTTGCACTGATTGCCATTGAAGAAACTAAAGCAAGTTTAGTAATAATTTTCATCTTGTTCCTCTCCTAAGAGCTTTATTTTTGTGATACCAATCACTCGATGTTAACTACTGCTTTTTTTATTTTGACCCAGTATTAACATCTATCCTTGAGTGACTTCATTGCCTGAACTAAGTTATATGCGAGTGATTTTTTGATCAACTGCTGTTGGTCGCAATCCATAGCTTACCGATAAACGGTATTTCCTCTATGCGTACACGTACAATGAGGTAAAATAGCCTGAATTTTTTAATCCTATTTGCGTCAGCATGACTCTAAGCCAATCATTTAAAAAGATAATTTGTGATTCAAGCCTCTCTGTATCTCATATACTACAGGCATTGAATGAGCTCACACAGTTAGTCTATTTACAAAATGTCGATGCACCTGTCATTGCTTTTTTACCCGAGCGTTATCAAGTTTTTCAAAAAAACCAGCACTTTTTCTTTCAACGCACTCAGGATTTTTGTTACATCCACGATGATAAAGAAATAGACATTTCCAGTAATATTCAGCCAAGCTCAGAACAAAAAGAAGCATCTTTTAGTGGCGGACTTATTGGGTTCATCAGTTATGATTATGCCGCTCAGCAGCACGTTCAAGTTCAAATTAAGTCACAGCCAAGCCTATTTTTAGGTTTATACAGTAGTTATCTACAATGGACTGATGCAGGCTGGCTATTTTGCAGTAGCGACTCACAAGCCGAACGCATTTATCGCAAAATTGAATCGTATTTATTCCAGCCATCGGCCTTAAGCCATCCACTCCAACTCGCATCGATCTGCCAAGCACGCTGGACTAAAACCGAATACAAACAAGCCTTTCAGCAAGTACAGGAATACATCAAAGCTGGGGATTGCTATCAAATCAATCTGACACAAGAGTTCACAGCCAAGGCACATGGTCGACTCCTAAGTGCAGTCGAAGCATTTTGGCAATTGACCGATGCACCTTACTCGGGGTATCTCCGTATCGATGATTTTGAACTCTTAAGTTGTTCACCCGAGTTGTTTATTGATTTTCAAGCTCATCGAAAAATCATTACCAAGCCGATTAAAGGCACCATGCCGCGCTTTGCAGATCCAGTCTTAGATGAACAATCTAAACAACGCTTAATGGCTTCGGAAAAAGACCAAGCTGAAAATGTGATGATTGTCGATCTACTGCGTAATGACTTGAGTGTTTATGCAGAAACAGGCTCCGTCAAAACACCTAAACTGTTTAATATTGAAAGCTTTAATCAAGTCCATCATATGGTCAGCGAAGTCGAAGCAACACTTAAAGCAGAAGTTCATCCCTTTCATGTGCTGCTCTCTGCGCTACCTGGCGGGTCTATTACAGGTGCACCTAAAATTCGAGCGATGCAGATTATTGAAGAACTCGAAGGTGCACCACGTGGAGCCTACTGTGGCTCAATGGGTTATTTTAATTTCGATGGCACTGGTTCTTGGAACATTCTGATTCGTTCCATTCAAAAATTCCAAGATGAGGTTTCACTTTGGGCTGGCGGTGGAATTACCATTGCATCAGAGTGTGAAGCTGAATACCAAGAATGTTTTGACAAGGTCTCAGCACTGCTTAATTTACTCAATACTTTTGTGCAAACGGACGCTGAATAGCAACCAAAATAAAAAAGTGAACCTTCACATCAATGAAGGTTCACTTTTCAAAGATCAAAACTGTTGAAAGTTTATTTTAAAATATCATTTTTCAATGTATCGACTAAACGTTGATTTTGTTCATCAGTTCCAACTGTGATACGTAAAAACTGGTTAATACGCGGTTTATTGAAATAACGCACAATAATGCCTTGTTCACGTAATTCAGCCGCTAATTCACCTGCATCTTTGCTAGGCAATGATGCAAAGATAAAGTTGGCACTCGATGGCAAAACGTTAAAGCCCAGTGCGGTCAATTGTTCAACCAAATGTTCACGGCTTTGAATCACTTTTTGATTTTGCGCTTCGAAATAAGCTTGATCTTCAAATGAAGCGACCGCAGCGGCTATCGCAAAACGGTCCATCGGATAAGAGTTAAAACTATTCTTCACCGCTTCAAGTGCCGCAATCAAATGCGGTTGAGCAATCGCAAAACCAACACGTAAACCCGCCAGTGAGCGAGACTTAGACGTGGTTTGGCACACCACCAAGTTCTCGTATTTTTCCACCAAACTGACTGCCGATTCAGCACCAAAGTCCACATAAGCTTCATCAATCACCACCACTGAATTTGGATTGGCTTGAAGTACTTCCTCAATTGCTGCCAAACCAATATCTATACTAGTTGGCGCATTTGGATTGGTGATAATTATGCCGCCATTGGCTTGTTTATAGTCATCCACCACAATTTCAAAGTCATCATTGAGTGGTAAAATTTTGGTTTTGACCCCAAAGAATTGGCTATAAACAGGATAGAAGCTATAGGTAATATCAGGGTAAAGTAAAGGCAGCTTTTGCACAAAAAAAGCTTTAAAAATATGCGCTAAGACCTCATCTGAACCATTGCCAACAAAGACATTTTCAACAGCAACATTTTGTTGTTTCGCAATCGCCTGCTTTAACGCAGAAGCATCTGGATCTGGATATAAACGCAGTACATCTGCTGAGTTTGCCAAGACTGCTTGAACAGCTTCCACCACTTTTGGTGAGGGTGGATATGGGTTTTCGTTGGTATTGAGCTTCAATAAATTTTGAATTTTCGGTTGTTCGCCTGGCACATACGGTTCTAATGCACGTACTTCAGGACTCCAAAAACGCATTTGTTCTGTAGTAATGTTAAACATTGTCTATCTCATTTATGCACTCAACTTACTTTTATATAAGCCCTCTCCTTCTAGGAGAGGGTTTGGGAGAGGTTTATGATGTCCCAAACTGAATTCAATATTTTCCCCTCTCCTAACCTCTCCCATAGGGAGAGGAACATTCATTTCTGAACAAATGAGGGATCTAAATTTATATTATTGATAACGATAACGTGCCGAACGCGCATGGGCATCTAAGTTTTCTTGTTGCGCTAAGATATCCGCGGTTTTCGCCAAAGTTTTCACACCTTGCTCAGAGCACATAATCAAACTTGAACGCTTTTGGAAATCATATACACCCAGCGGTGAGGAAAAGCGTGCTGTACCTGAAGTTGGCAAAACGTGGTTGGGCCCTGCACAATAGTCACCAATCGCTTCTGGGGTATAACGCCCCATGAAGATTGCGCCTGCATGACGAATATCTTCAGCCATTTCCTGTGCTTCATCTAGGCAAAGCTCTAAATGCTCAGGCGCGACTTGATTAATCAGTTCAACTGCTTCAGCGCGGTCTTTCACAAGCACTAACGCGCCACGATTCGCTATTGAAGTACGCGCAATCTCCGCCTTAGGTAAAGCTTGTAAATGCGCTTCAATAGCCAGTTCTACTTCATTTAACAACTGCTCATCTGGTGTAATAAACACTGCTTGTGCCACAGTATCGTGTTCAGCTTGGGACAATAAATCCATTGCCAGCCACTGCGCATTATTCGCGCCTTCGGCATAAACTAAAATTTCAGACGGCCCTGCAATCATGTCGATACCGACTTGTCCGAATACTGCACGTTTCGCAGCCGCGACAAAACGGTTGCCCGGCCCTGTAATCTTATCTACCGCTGGAATCGTTTCTGTACCATAGGCTAAAGCCGCAACCGCTTGTGCCCCACCAATGGTAAAGACACGGCTGACACCAGCCAAATAAGCGGCTGCTAATACCAAAGGATTCAACTCACCATTCGGTGCAGGCACGACCATAATAATTTCAGGTACACCCGCCACATGCGCAGGTACAGCATTCATCAGTACAGAAGACGGATAAGATGCCAAACCACCAGGTACATAAATACCAACGCGATCTAAAGGCGTTACTTTTTGCCCAAGTGTGTTCCCCAAGGCATCCACATAGATCCAGCCTTCTTGTTTTTGCGCTTGGTGAAACTCACGAATGCGGTTTGCAGCAAGCTCTAACGCCTCGCGGACTTCGGTACTCAAACCCTCAAAAGCGGTTTTTAATTGTTCTTGAGTCAGTTCTAAATCGGAGAATTGATGCGCGGGATGTCGATCGAACTGTTGAGTGAGTTTAAGAACATGAGCATTACCATGCTGACGAACATCAGCGATGATTTGATCTACGGTTTTTAAAAGTTCTGGGTCACTCACGGTTTCAAAAGCCAACAAATCAGCAAAGACTTGTTTAAAGTTCTGATCTTGAGTCGATAAACGTCGCATCAATTTATCCACAATGAAAATAAAGGGAAGCTTTAGTTTACCTTGTTTCCTGTATTTTGTGGGCAACAATCCTCCAGCTAAACACGGAGTGTAATGAAAAATTACTTTTAACTTCATCGGGAAATGAATCTGATTCAATATTTTTAAACTAGAATTACCAAACATGACTAAAAACAGGCAAAACGAGATGACCCTCACGGACATAGCCACCTACTTTTCAACGGGACAATTTAGCCGAATCCAACAGTATTTTTCAGAAACCATTACATGGGAAATTGTGGGTGAACAACGGCTTTCAGGTTTTGATCAAGTGCTGAAGCATTGCCAGTCTATCGAACATTATTTTTCGACCGTCGCACATGAGTTCCATATTCAAGCAATTCATCAAACGGGTCATCATGTGATTGTTCAAGGTGAAGCGCAATTTCATGACACCCAGCAGACATCGCGAATTTCTGCTTGTGATGTCTATAATTTTAACAATTTGAATCAACTGGCCCAAATTCAATCCTATTGTATTTCAATCCAATAAAAATATTAAAAAATGAGCAGGTACAAAAAAACCGCCATCATCGATAGCGGTTTCTTTTAAAAAAAAAGATCAACTTATTTGTTTTTTAACGCTTCACGTTCAGCGACTGCTGTTTCTAACTGTGCAAGAATTGGGTTTAACAATGCTTGCTTACGTTTGAAACTTGCCTTGTTCACGATCAGACGTGAAGACACTTTACAAATTTCTTCCAAAGGTTCTAAACCATTGGCACGTAAAGTATTCCCAGTATCGACCACGTCAACAATGTAATCGCCCAAACCCACCAACGGTGCAAGCTCCATTGAACCGTACAACTTAATCACATCGACTTGCTCACCTAAGCTTGCATAGTACTGACGGGTTAAGTTTACGTATTTTGTGGCAATTTTTAAACGCCCTTTGGGACGCTCCATGCCAACTTTGCCCGCGGTCATCAGTTTACATACTGCGATTTTTAGATCGAGTGGTTCATAAACGTTTTGCGCGCCATGTTCCATAAGCACGTCTTTGCCCGCAACACCGATATCAGCCGCACCATTTTCCACATAGGTAGGTACATCAGAAGCACGTAAAATTAAAATACGGACTTGTTTATGGGTGGTTGGGAAAATTAACTTTCGTGACTTATCAGGATCTTCCAGTAAGTTAATTCCAGCCGTTTCAAGTAAAGGCAGGGTTTCTTTTAAAATACGACCTTTACTCAATGCCAATGTTAAACCATGATCAAAATTGCCCATTACGTCAAAATTTGGATCATCGTTTCTCATATCGCTCATGAACTTACTCGCTTAATTTGGGCGCCTATACCTTGTAATTTCGCTTCGACATCTTCATAACCGCGGTCAATATGATAGATACGATCAATCAGCGTCTCACCATCCGCAGCAAGTGCAGCTAACACCAGTGAGAAAGAAGCACGTAAATCTGTTGCCATCACAGGTGCTGCAGAAAGTTTCTCTACACCCGTCACGACAGCATCATTACCTTCGACCTGAATATTGGCACCCATACGTGACAATTCAGGTACGTGCATAAAACGGTTTTCAAAAATCGTTTCAGAAATAGTAGCAAAACCACGACCAATGGCATTAACCGCCATAATCTGTGCTTGCATATCAGTTGGAAAGTCTGGATGTGGAAGCGTTTGGAAACTCACTGCTTTCGGGCGTTTACCCATCATATCAAGCTCGATCCAATCATCACCACGGGTCACTTCCGCGCCCATTTCTTCAAACTTTTCTAAGACCGATTCCATCAAAGTTGGATCAGTATGTGTAGTTTTTACACGACCACCGGTAATGGCCGCAGCAGCCAAATACGAACCCGTTTCAATACGGTCAGCAACCACAGCATATTCACAGCCATGTAGTTTTTCAACACCTGTGACCACTAAGGTATCTGTGTCTAATCCTTCAATTTTTGCACCCATCGCGATCAACATTTTCGCAAGGTCCGTAATTTCAGGTTCACGTGCCGCATTACGAATCGTAGTCACGCCTTCTGCCAATGCCGCAGCCATTAAGATATTTTCGGTACCACCCACGGTCACCATATCAAAAACGACTTCACCACCTTTCAGACGGCCATCGACTTTAGCGTGTACATAACCCGCTTCAACTTCAATCTCTGCACCTAAAGCTTCTAAAGCTTTTAAATGTTGATCGACTGGGCGCGAGCCAATCGCACATCCACCCGGCAAAGACACTTTTGCACTACCATAGCGCGCCACCAATGGGCCTAGCACTAAAATAGATGCACGCATAGTTTTCACCAGCTCATACGGTGCAAACTGATTGTTCAGTGTTGAGGTATCCGCAGTAACCGTGTCGCCTTCGTAGGTCATGGTAATGCCTAGACCACCAATCAACTGCACCAAGGTATTTACATCTTTTAAATGCGGTACGTTGGTGAGCTTGGTTGGGGTTTCAGGCAAAATCATTGCTGCAAGCAACGGCAAGGCAGCATTTTTAGCACCCGAAATACGAACTTCGCCTTCGAGCTTAGTGCCACCTTGAATTAAAAATTTATCCATCTAATTTTAAGCTCCGAATAAGCTTGCTTTACGCCATTCTTCTTTAGTCATTGCACGAATAGTCACCGCATGCACTTCGCCACTTGCGATATAAGAATTTAATGGTGCATAAACAGCTTGCTGACGTGCAACAGGGCGTTTGCCTTCGAATTGGTCGTCGACAATACGTAAGTCAAACTTTCCGCCTTGCCCACTAACTGCAACTTCAGCTTCAGGAAAAGCAGCTTTTAAAATTTCAGTGAGCTGTTCACTATTCATCACAAAGACCTCTTATAGGACCAACGGTGTAAAAACCTGCCATTTTACTATAAATCTGAAAAATAAATCATAAACCCACACACTTTATATATAAAAAAAAGAGGTTTTAAAAAACCTCTTTTTGCATAAAAATCAAACTAAATGGCAATCGGTTGGTAAACCTGCTGCATTTTACGGTGCTTATCGAGCTGTCTTTTTAGTTTTTCTGATAATTTTTTAATCGACGTATACATATCATCTGCTGAAGCCTGAGCAAAAAATTCAATGCCTGGTAAACGGATAATTGCTTCTGCAATATGATTGCTACTGCCTTTTTTAGTATGTTTATCGACCTGATGATCCTTGGTTAATTTCACCTGCATACTGTTCACCTGATCAATATGCTTGGTCATTTCTGCAAATTTGCAGCGAATGGTATCTTCAATAGCTGGGGTAATGCTCAAATGATGTCCACGAATTGTTATTTGCATATATCTATCCCTCACCTTCATTAGGATTAATGAGGAAAAGCCAAGACGATTTAATGACTGCAAAATAACCAGCACGCATAGAAACATCAAATCATTTTAGCCATTCCTTAAAGAAAAAAGAGGTTCATTATGTTGTCATAATGAACCTCTAGAATAGTCAGATTTTAAATTTTAGATCAAGACTTTTCGTTCAGAAGATGACGGAATATGTAACGATTCGCGATACTTTGCCACTGTCCGACGCGCTACATCAATTCCATCGTCCTTTAACAGATTGGCAATTGCGTTATCAGACAAAGGCTTACGTGCATTCTCTTCAGCAATCAATTTTTTAATCTTGGCGCGAATTGCAGTTGAAGATGCCTCACCGCCTGACGTTGTACCCACATGGCTTGAAAAGAAATATTTCAACTCGAACAAGCCGCGTGGCGTCAGCATATATTTGTTGGTGGTCACCCGAGAAACGGTCGACTCATGCAATTCAACTTCTTCTGCAATATCCCGAAGTACCAAAGGCTTCATCCCTTCAGCACCAATTTCTAAAAAGGCACGCTGATGTTCAATGATACACGTCGCCACTTTCAGTAAAGTTTTATGGCGTTCATCGACACTTTTAATAAAGTTTTTCGCATCCAACATTTGATTACGTAAGTATTGATTATCTTCACTTTGATCAGCACGCTTAATCATATTGGCATAAAACGAGTTCACACGAAGTTTTGGCATCACATCAGGATTTAAAGCCACTTGCCATTGTTCGTTTTTCTTCATTACGACGACATCAGGAATTTGATAATCTGAGTCTTTATCTTCAAACTCAAGCCCTGGATGCGCTTTTAGGGTTTTCAATAAATCAACCGCGCACTTGAGCTGCTCTTGATTTAAACCCGTTTGTTTAATCAGTTTCGCTAGTTCATTGCTGATCAATAGTTCATAGTTTTTCAGCAGATTCATGGCATCATTTCGACACGCGGTCTGCATCGGCAAGGCTTCCAACTGTACCATTAAGCACTCTGCAAGATTCCGCGCCCCAACGCCAAGTGGGTCTAAACGCTGAATATGCTTGAGCACCACAACCACTTCGTCATCTTCGACTTCGTCGTCATAGTCCATGCTGGTTAAAAGATGTTGAACTGAAGTCGTTATTTCTGAAATATCACTGTCTAAAAAACCTTTATCGTCCAACGAGTCAATAATGCAATAAGCAATCAACATATCTACTTGCGAAAAATGCAACAGATTGATTTGCTCCAACATATGCTCTTTTAAGCCCAAATGACCTTGGCGATTATCTTCTCGCTCTTCAAATTCTGCCGCGCCCAAACTGGTTGGTTGATGCGTATAGACATCATCCCAGTCGGTATCGACGGGTAAATCATCGGGTAAATGGTCGGCGTTGAGTTCGTTGGTCAAATCTTTCTTATCCTGTTCTTGCTCTTGCACACTGGATAAGCTTTCGATAGATGACTGTTCTTCTACTTTTTCTAAGAGTGGATTGCTGTCGAGTTGAATCTGAATTTCTTGTTCAAGTTCAAGGCTCGACAATTGAAGCAATCGAATAGCTTGTTGTAATTGGGGGGTTAACGACAAAGAGTTCGAAACTTTCAATCCAACCGATAACTTCATAAAACCCTACTCATCAATACAACTATTTTTAAAGCACGCTTTATAAGCAATTTTTGTGCCGTTTTATTTTTTATAGCATAGAAAATTCAAAAAACCTACATTTTTTGAGCAGATTGTTTTTCATTTCCTATCCAGTTTCGAACTTTATGAATGTCTTAATGCATATCAATTATTGAAAAGGATCATTAATACCTTCACACAGTCCCAGAATTACACGAAAGATTGCTTCAGCTACTTTCACTTACTTACAAGAGTCTGTTAAATCAAAACATCAGGATTATTCTGCTTTGTTAGGCTAAAGCATAGACATTTTTTAGGTGATTTACATGACTCAAAAAGTATTGTTCATAACCTCAAATGTAGCTGTAGAGCATGATGAGCTAATTCAGCCTCTCCATTTTCTACAGTCCAAAGGCATAGAATGTATTCATGCCGCGATTGAAGCTCAAGATGTTCGAACTGTCAAAATGGACTCGGAATCGGCAGCAAGCTATCCTCCAGACGTCGATTTGGATCATGTTCATTATGAAGACTACGACTTGCTGATTATCCCCGGCGGTGCAGTTAATGTAGATCTATTACGCCACCATCCTAAAGCGCTCGAAATTATCCAAAGTTTTAGCAACCAAGCCAAACCAATAGCTGTGATTAGTCATGCGCCTTGGGTTTTGATTAATGCTGAGCGGATTCAAGCTAAACATCTGACTTCGCATCAAAGTATACGACTCGATCTGGAAAATGCAGGTGCTGTATGGGTCGATGAAGCCGTTCACAAATGTAAAGTAGGTGGCTGGACGCTCATCAGCTTACGTAGTCCAGAGGATCTTCCCGCTTTTAATCAAGCGATATTGAAAGAAATTGAATCCAATTCGTCCATTTAAGATGCCATAAAATAAAAAGAGCCTGATATTGAGCAGGCTCTTTTATTCATTATAAAAGTTACAGACTTTTTAAATATTCAATAATTTCTACTTGTTCTGCCATTTCAGCCAGTTGAAGCGCTGTGTATTCACCTTTGTAGTGGACATTCGCACCGTTTTCAACCAGTAGTTTCACTACATCTAGATAGCCATTTTCAGCCGCCGCTTGAAGTGCGCTATAGCCTTCATCATCTGTCGAGTTCACATCTACACCATTGGCGAGACTTTTTTCTACTTCAGCGAGTTCACCTAAAGATGCCCAATACACCAGTTCAGGTAAATGCAGTTCATCATCGTTTTCAGGAATTGGGGAGAATGAGTTGAGTTTCATATATTTTATTCCAAAGCTTTGGATTTATTAAATGCATAAAGTACTCTGTGGTCAACAAATATTAAAGCTCTCCATTTTTTTCAATATTATTTTTCACAATATTAAATGCATCTTTAAAGTTCTTATCATACTTACCATGATGCCGATAACGATATCTTTGGTTATAAATATCAGTAAAATCATCATGCCAATGTTCAAATTTACCCTTACGTGCCATTAACGCAACTTTCGGATGAATTTCCCCTTTATACAACTTTTTAAAGTTTTGATCTGAAACAATCACACCTTTAGTTATATATTTACGTACTAAAATTAACTCCATCACTAATTTCCTAAATGCTACCAGCTCACAACTTCCACCAAATCCAACCTGTTCACTAAAATGGATATAGCTATTCAGAACAATAAAATGATGCTCTCTAACTTCTAATAGAATACAAGTTTCACCACGCAAACTTTGGGATCTTACAAAATAAATAATAAATGGTTTTATTTGATCAATGCGTTCTAAGCAATCGTAAATACTTCTATAAATTTGTTGATCGCACTTAAACGGATGTCCTTTTCCTTCTGTTAACCACTCATAATTAATTGCAAATGTTTGGGAAAAAATTTCTAAAAATTCTAACTCTGGTTCTTCAATATTTATAAAGTACTTCTCTAAATCACCTACTTTTTTTAATTCTAAAATTTTACTAAACTGAGCTACAGTAAATTTTTCATCTCGTCCTTCATTCATTAATGACAAAACTAAATTTAAGCGATCAGCGATTTTATCTACATCAGTCCTGTTCATCTTAAACTTGAGTTTTTTCTTTAAAAGGTCACTCAGAAAATTTGTTAAAAGTCCCAACCCAATCGTTTCAAAAAAACTCATTTTTTAAATTTCTTTTAATTTATTAAGATTAAAAGAATATAACAAAAAGCCCCCACAATTTGGAGGCTTTCAATTAAATGACTCTTAAGCTTTCGAAATCGCAGGCTGACTTGCACCAATCTTTTCAGATTCATCCTCATGCATAATCAGTGCAACCGCAATAGCAGTAATCAACACAGGTAAACCCACTGCAATAAAATTAAAGTGAGCAGGTAAATTCATACCTAACAAACTTCCGATTAAAATTGGTCCAATGATTGCCCCCATACGACCAATCGCAGACGACCACCCAATCCCAGTTGAACGAACAGCAAGCGGATAGTACTGAGCGACATAGCTATAAAGCAGCATTTGCGAACCAATGGATGCAGCACCCGCCAAGAATACTAAAATATATAAAAGGAATTGATTCGATTGGAAGCCCATCAAGCTCATTACAACAGCACCCATCATGCCCAAGCACATCAGCACAGGTTTCAAATGGAAGCGATCAGCCAAGATCCCTCCACCCACAATACCAATCACAGCACCAATGTTCATCACCATCATAAACATCAAGCTATTATCCATTGAGTAGCCTGCTGCCATCATTAACTTCGGCAACCAACTGCTTAAAGCATACATTGTCAGTAAGCAGGTGAAGAACGCCACCCAAAACAATAAGGTATTTACCGCACGCCCACGTTTAAATAAGCTCACAACATTTGCAGACTCTGGCACATCAAGCTGATGCAACTCAAAAGTTGTATCTTCTTTTACCGTTACTGTTGGTGCTAAACGACGAACAATTTTACGTGCTTCCACTTGACGGTTTTGTTGCACAATAAAAGTCAAAGACTCGGGCAAAAACTTCCAAATAACTGGTAACAACAACAAAGGAATACCCGCAATAAAGAACATAATTTGCCAACCAAAACTTGGAGTAAACCACGCACCTAGTAATGCAGCCATTACACCACCCACAGCATAACCACTAAACATTGTGGTTACTAAGGTACTACGCATTTTTTGTGGTGCATACTCAGATGTCAGCGCAACAAGGTTTGGCATTACTCCACCAATTCCTAGTCCCGCAAGGAAACGGAGAATTGCAAATTCCGTTGGGTTTGATGCAAAACCACCTGCACAGGTAAGCCCGCTAAAAAGTACAATACAGATCATAATGACTTTTTTACGACCAATTTTATCCGCCAAAGAGCCAAATATCATTGCACCAAACATCATGCCTGCTAAAGCAGTACTTGCAAGCATACCCGCCTGTACAGCACTTAAGCCCCAGTCTTCCATTAATAATGGCAATACCACACCATTAATTGCCAAATCATAACCATCAAATAAAATAATTAGCAGACACCAAGCAACAACTTGAAAATGGAAACCCGAAAATTTTGCACGATCAATAATATCATTCACATTAACTGCTTTAGCTGACATTATTCACCTCCTATGAGCTATTGTTTCATTGCACTTTAACTAGCGCCCTTCAGTTTTTATAATGTGCTAATTCAGCCCAAACAGAAGTCATTCACCAAAGTAATTTGGTGTTATATTCACACAATTTATAGTGATATAAAAATTCAACATTAGTCTAAATAAGTGATTTAATTCGCATTAAAAATAAATAAAACCAACCATTAACACTTGTCTTTCTGATATGAAATAAAATAATAATTAACAATAAAGGCCTAATTTAAATTAGATAAAAATATAGTATTTAGTTGATAGTAAAAATTAACTGATAGTAAAAAAGAAAAATAAGTATAGAAAGGTTCATTTAAATAATAATTATGACTATTTAGGATGTTTTATTTAATTACGATAAATCTCAATTAGACGATTGATTCGTATATTATTTTAATATTTTCCGCATAAAAAAATCCCCCTATCTCATTTGAGTTAGGGGGATTTGAATTAATGAGCTGGCGATGACTTACTCTCACATGGATAACTCCACACTACCATCAGCGCTA
>NZ_JAHUTF010000017.1:0-53951 GCF_019209785.1 Acinetobacter sp. CWB-G5
TTGATTGTTAGTATGCAACATGAGAAGTTACCTTTATTGATTGAGATTCGACACCTTTAATCAAAATCGGTAACTTCTTCTTTTTCAAGCTCTGTGTCAGATTAAGTCGGAACTAATACATTTAATTATTTAAAATAGCCTCATCCTTATCTTCTTAATTTTATTAGATAAGGATAAAAGATTTATAAAACCCCATGCCCCAACAACACCCCCACCCCACTCACCTTTTTCATATGCTTTAAACGTTCCTTTTCCCACTTCAAGTGCTGCTTTAACTCGGTAGCATCCTTATCAATTACCTTATACACATCACTCATTTTGAGCTGTTTGGTATTGATATGACTGCTTAAGTGAAAGGACGTAAAGATCTCATCTAATTGACCTTGTAAACTCTGACTCTGTGCTTCCAAAGACAACTGATAAAACTTCACTTGTTCCGAGCTTAAAACCTTTGAGCTTAGGCCTTTATTGGTCTCTAGCTGTAACTGGAGTTTCAATAAATAAAATAAATCCTGCTCTGCATGGGCTTCATTGACCTTCTGCAAAAGTTCAGTCTTATCTAATTTCTTCGCTTCATTAGGCTCACGGTCAGGGTGAATCATCGCGGTGATTTTTAAATATACGGTTTTTAGTGACTGCTCTGCCATTTTGGCTGCTTGCTCACGTTTTTGTTGTTGCTTTAACAGCTTGGCACGTTCCCGCTCTGCTTCGTATTGAGCAGAATCATATTCATAATTTTCCCAGTCTACATCTACGTTTTGTTCTACCGTTTCAGCAAGGTCATGACTTTGTATTGAGTTTGCTTTGGCTTTCTTCGAGCGCATATCCTCTGCATGTTGCATATAGAAAGTATCCACTTTCTCTACCAGCTCTTTTTGCTCGGAATTCAGCATCTGAGATTTTTTTAGCATTTTGGCTAACGCAGCTATTTTGGTATCGATCTGCGCTAAATCAGCTTTGCTAAAGGCATCACTGGCTAAGTGCTTCCACAGGGTATCGAGCTGTGCAAATAAAACCGTGTGTAACTCTGCATAAACGGGAAAAAGCTTACTGCGCGTATAGTTTTGAATGTCGGCTTGCGCATTTTCCCATGTCGCCAGTTCTTGTTTTTGTTGTTCAATCCGTTCAATCAAACGATTTAATTTTTTCTGCTGTGGGGAACACTCAACCTTAGGTAGTTGGCTCATTTTTATATCGTAAGACATCACAATAATGCACAGTAAAGCAGAAGATACTTCAGTGTAGCAGATCACTCCAATCTGCCACAGTCAAAGTCTAAATGTTAAAGTGCAACCACACGGTTACGCCCTTGCGCTTTAGCTTGGTACAAATGCTGGTCGGCACGGCGCATGGCAGTCTGTGCATCGCTATCAGTAACCTGAACCACACTCACCCCGATACTAATACTGATGGGATGCTGATCCAAAATCTGCGCTTGTTCGACAGCTTGTCGTAGATTTTCAGCCAAAACCATTGCTCCTTCAAGCGTGGTCGTGGGTAACAACACCACAAACTCTTCACCACCATAACGAGCAACAAAGTCCGACTCACGGATGTTCGAGGACAACACCTGTGCCACGCCTTTTAAGACTCGATCCCCCACCTCGTGCCCATACTGATCATTCACTTTTTTAAAGTAATCCACATCCAACAACAACACCGCATAGCCCACGTGACTACGTGTAAACTGAGCGTATAAATAATCCAGATAATCGGTCAAAGCACGGCGGTTATATAGTCCTGTCAGTGCATCATGCCGTGCCAACTTTTCTAATTCTATATTGGCCGTTTTAAGTTCCTGTGTGCGTTCCTGAACCTTTTGCTCAAGCGTTGTATTGGCATCCATTAGCTGATGTTTTTGTGTCAACAGTGTGTCGGTCATACGATTTAATGACTGTGACAAGCCTTTGATTTCTCGAATACTGGTATTCACCTCAAAGTAAACATCTTCACGTCCCTGCTCGACTGCATGCGCACTTTTTGCCAAGTTTTCAATTGGACGGCTAAAACGATTCGCTAAGTGATAAGTCACAAAAAGTAGCAGTAATGAAATCACAAAACCAATAGCTAAGATTTGATGTTGCAGTGACCGAACTTCTACCAAGGCTATCGAAACTGGCTGGCGAATCATGACATGCCAACCCAAGTTCATCTGTGTCTGTGAAAACACAGGAACATCCGTGGTGAGGTAGTTTTGTCCCTCTCCCCAGTCATGCACAAAGTAATTGCCATGTTGTTTGCTAAAACTCGGAGGGTTCACCTGACCAATACTTTTAAACGGATATAGAATTTCACCCGCTTGGTTCACAATAAATACTTCAATCCCACGTTGTGCAGCATTTTCAGATAATGAACTTTTCAGCACATGGCTTGCCCAGCTCCAGTCTGCATGCGCAGCCAAAACGCCTTTTATTTTATGCGTCGTAGGGTCATAAATGGGAGTCGCAAAATCAATAAAACGCATCGGTTCATTCGGGTTAATGGCCTTGATTTTTTTGGCGAGTAGAACAGCCTTGTGTACATCGCCCAAATACACTCGCTTGGAACCGTGAATAAACCAATCGCGCTCAGATACATCTGCACCTTGCAATAAATGATTTGCTGCAACTTCGACTTTACCTTCGGGGTTCGCAATCCCAAGCCATGCATAATATTGATATGATTTTTTAACTTGATCGAGTTGCTGTTGAACACGTAGATTATTAAAGTCTGCCTCAGCAATAAACGGTGATTGACTCAAAAGCACCATTTCCCGTTCACGTTCTGTCAACGAATTTGCCAAAGTATTACTGATACTCTTCGCAGCAATATATAAGGTTTGACCGCTGGATTTACTCATTTGAGCCGAAGCAGTTTTACCGATATATAAGGTAATACAGAGCCCCAAAGTAAACGCCAAACCAGCAAATAACACCATCAACCGATTACGAAATGAATCCATTTTTAGCATTTACCCCACTGCTCCTCAGTTTAAAGTGTTTCAGTCAACAACAAAACCTGCGCGATATTTCGTCTCTTTCTCTGTGCTAAAGCAGTGTTTAAGCAATACTTTGCTATCGCTATCCATGTGAGCTTTTGAAGCTTACCAATAGTTTTCGACCGCGATATTTCCTTCACCACGGCGGTTCATGGTCAGACCACGTGCTTTCAGGGCTTCTTTGGTGTCTTCAACCATTTGCGGGTTACCACACAGCATCACATGGCTGGTTTCTGGGTCTAGGCTCAAACCGACTGCTTTTTCAAGCTCACCATTTTCAATCAGTACAGGTAAGCGGTCATGCAGTGGCGCATGCGGATCACGGGTAATAATCGGCACAAATTTAAAGCCTGTATGCCCTTCACCAAAAGTCTCTGCAATTTCCTGAATACGTGTTGCATAGGCCAGTTCAGAGGCTGTACGTACGCTATAGACCAGTGTAATGCTCTCGTACTTCGACCACGTCTCAAAGTCTTGTAGCATTGAAATAAAAGGTGCCAGCCCTGTCCCTGTGCCAAGTAGCCATAAGTCTTTTGGTAACGGCAACTGATAACGTGCCAAAGTCAAAAAGCCATACGGGATCTTTTCGAGGTAGATCTCATCATCGACTTTTAAGTGCTGTAAATTTGAGGTAAATGCACCTTCAGGCACCACAATCGAGAAAAACTCTAAAGTTTCATCAAAAGGAGAGGACACCACCGAATACGCTCGAACCACCAATTCATTCCCCACTTTGATGCCAATACGGGCAAATTGTCCTGCGGTAAACTTAAAATGTGCAGGTCGCGTCATGGTGAAGCTAAAAAGTGTATTGGTCCAACGGTGTACGGATAAAACCTTTTCTAGGCTAAATTTTTCAATTGACATGATTTCAGCGTGGCATCAAAGACGTTGCTCATGTTAGCATGACCACATAATTTGTTAATATTTTTTAAATGTTAAGGCTATATTCATGCGCATGACTTTACGCCAGTTGGCGGTTTTTGTAGCAGTTGCTCAAGAAGGCACAGTAACCAAAGCCAGTGATGCGGTTCGACTCACCCAGAGTGCTGCGAGTATGGCTTTAGCAGATCTAGAAGACGGTTTGGGAGCTCCTCTGTTTGACCGTCTAGGTAAGCGTCTTCAGCTCAATGATCTGGGTCGTTTCCTGCTGCCACAAGCTTTAGAAATTTTGGGTCGTTGTGATGCTTTCGAGCAAGCCGCTAAAGGTGAGTTACAAAGTATTGATTTACGTTTAGGTGCAACCCTGACCATCAGTGACTACCTCATGCCTGACCTGATGGCTGACTTCTTACAAATTCAACCTCAAGCCCATTTACAGCTGCAAGTTGGTAATACTCGTCAAATGATTGAGGCGGTGAATCAGTTCCAACTGGATTTGGCCTTGATTGAAGGCTCTTGTCACTTACCACAACTGCAATGTATTCACTGGCGTGACGATGAATTGGCCGTCTGCTGTGCACCAGACCATCCTTTGGCGCAGTTAAATCGCGCATTAACGCCTGATGACTTTAAATCTGTCGAGTGGATCTTGCGCGAAGAAGGTTCAGGTACGCGTGAAGTGTTTGATAACGCTATTTTAAAAGACTTGCCTGATGCCAATATCCGTCTAACCTTGGGTCATAATGAAGCGATTTTAAAAATCGTGGCGGGTGGTTTAGGGATGTCATGTATTTCAAAACTGGCAACAGAACCTTTGCGCGAAAAAGGCCAGTTAGTGGTGCTTGATACGCCGTTTTGGTCTCTCACGCGTCCACTGTTCATGTTGGTGCATCGTCAGAAGTACCAAGGCCCAGGACTCAAAGCCTTTATGAAATTCTGCGAAAAATAAGTAAAAAAAAGCACCCGAGGGTGCTTTTTTTATTTCCCAAATTGGCGCTCACAAGGCTCACCATCATTGTTCCCATCCATTTGGGTATTTGGACAGTTTCTTAAGAAATAAACTGCTTCTTCATAGGAACGCATTTGGGAGCAATGGGTTCGTCCATCGCATTTAAACTGTCCAGAGCTGACAGGTAAACGCCCATTTTGTTTATCAATACTTTCCGTTACACGTTCAGAGCGTGGTTGATTGGTCTGATGCAGACCTGCCTCTAAATTACGCTTCCCTTGCTCAGATAAGATTTGATCGGGCAACTTTCCTAAAGCTTTACGCTGTTCTTCTACAATCTGTTGCTGCTCGAGCATCAACTGTTCAGCTTTACGCTGTTTTTCTGCACTATAACTTTGATATTTCCCATAGGTCAAAAAGCCCAGTATTACAACGATGATGATCCCAATCACGGTGATGATGGTACTTTTATGCCCTGCCTCATGGTAACGTGGTGAGGCCTGGGTACGTGCTTTTTTCTTATTTGATGATGTCGTGGCTTTGCTTTCTGAGGTCAGACCGAGCCGCTGGATATTGCCAGCCTTAAACTTGCCTTGGTCTTCTACAATCATAAACTGAAGCGCTTCACCAATCTTGGGTTCAATGTTGTTCTGTGGCAAATCTTTGATATGAAAAAACACATCATCAATATCCGCTTCCACTTCAATGAAACCAAAACCACGTGGGGTACTAAAGCTTTTGATTTTTCCTTTCAGAAACATAATCTGCTCTATTCAACTGTCTTTTTCGTATTGTAATCAATAAAAAAGAGGCTAAAAAGCCTCTTTGCTTCAAAATGCAAAGATTAATCTTTGCACGATTGAACTCTGAATCAACGCTGACTTAGCGTCTAAAATTAGACAATAAGTCTGTGGTAATCGATTTATTATGACTTGAGACTTTCGATTTCTTGGCTTTGGCAGAGTTGTCTTCAACCCGCTCAATTTTAATCGCTTTATAGCGATCGCCATTTTCAACCACATTAAACTTCACGCGTTCATTGCGTTTCGGCTCACCTGAGTCTGCAGGGAAATCCGAGATATGAAAAAATACGTCGCCTTCAGGTGAGGAAATAAAACCAAAACCTTTGTCAGCGTTATATTGCTTAACTTTTCCTTGATATTGCTCGGCCTTCATAAACAGATCCTAATATGTACACGCTTTGTTGTAGTATATAAAAAAGAGGCTATAAAAGCCTCTTTTTGCTGGGGCTCAATCTTAATCTTTTTGAACTGAACCAAAGATTTTATCGCCCGCATCGCCTAGACCCGGCACGATATAACCATTAGCATTTAAGCCTTGGTCAATTGAAGCCGTGAAAATAGTGACATCTGGATGCGCATCCAAAACACGTTTAATACCTTCAGGCGCCGCAACCAACACCATCACACGAATGTCTTTACAGCCACTTGCTTTCAATACATCAATCGCAGCAACCAATGAAGAACCCGTTGCAAGCATTGGGTCGATGATCATCGCTAAACGGTTTTGTACATCTGGAACTAATTTTTTGTAATAAGTACGTGCTTCAAGCGTTTCTTCATCACGCTCTAAACCCAGTACAGACACTTTTGCACTTGGAATCAGGTTTAAGAAACCATCTAACATGCCAATACCCGCACGTAAAATTGGCACAACCGTGATTTTTTTACCCACAATGCGATCTACCGTTACTTTACCATTCCAACCATCAATTTCATGGTCGCAAACAGGTAAATCTTTGGTCGCTTCATAGGTCAACAGCATGGTCACTTCTTGAGCCAACTCACGGAAGTTTTTAGTGCTGATATCTGCACGACGAAGAAGACCAAGCTTATGACGAATCAGTGGATGACGAATTTCATGGATAGCCACGGGAGAGCACCTAAAAGGTAAAATAAAATTCCTTACATTATAAAGCTTTTTATCGTGCGATAAAAACAAAAAAGCCCCCAATTGATGGAGGCTTTTTTGTTAAAACGAAACGTTTTTAAAAATTAGTGCTGTTGAGAAAGCATAAAGTGGATTGGAGAGAGAATCTCTGACTGGAGTGCTAACTTGATAATTGGATCTGGATAGATACCAATCACAAGCACTGCTGCCGCAGCTAAAAGCACCATAATACCACCCACTTTTTGACCCCAATGATCCACAGCATCTACACGAGGTGCATCTGGTGGTGTCATGTACATAACAACCATCACACGGAGGTAGTAGTACAGACCAATACCAGAACCAACGATGATCATCGCAGCAAGGAACCAATGTTGAGTCGTTACCGCAGCCATGACCACAAGGAACTTACCAATGAAGCCCGCTGTCAAAGGAATACCCGCAAGCGATAGCATCATCACGGTTAATACGGCAGTCAAGACTGGACGACGCCAGAATAGACCACGGTAGTCCGCTAAGCTTTCTGCTTCGTCTACGTTGTTGTATGGACTAGACATCAATGCAACCGCACCGAACGCACCAATCGTAGTTAACACATAAGTGATCACATAGACAGATACGTTACCAAGGCTTGCATACGTCATGCTGATTAAACCAATCAACAAGTAACCAAAGTGCGCAATTGAAGAGTATGCCAAGATACGTTTCAAGTTCACTTGTTTCACTGCAAGGAAGTTACCCACCAAGATCGATAACACCGCAATCACGGTTAAGATCGTCACGATTGAGTCAACAAGGATCGCACCTGAAGTAAGGATGTAACGTACAAACAGACCAATCGTCGCTACTTTTGCAGCTGTAGCAAGGAATGTTGCGATCGGCGTTGGGGCACCTGCATAAACGTCTGGCGTCCATTTGTGGAATGGCGCTAAAGATAGTTTGAATGCCACAGCAAAAACAATCAGACCTAAACCTAAAAGTACCATTGGCTGTTGGATATTTTGCATTAACGCTTGAACATTGTCATAGAACGACATTGAACCTGTGTATGCGTAGATGTAAGCCATACCCATCAACAACATTGCCGAAGCTGTTGCTGAAAGCACCAAGTACTTCACCCCCGCTTCTAAAGACTTAGAGCGTTGGTGTGTATATGCCAATAAGCCATACACAGGAATCGACATTAACTCAAGGCTAATGAAGAACGATGCATAGTGAGAGCTTGCCACCATTAACATTGCACCAGTCACTGATGACAACATTAAGATATACAGTTCTTCACGGTTATCTTTATAGCTTTCAATATAGGCATGCGACAGAGTACAGCATGCCAAAGCAGCAATTAGAATAATCACTTGGTACAGCAAGGTGAACGCATCCACCATGAACATACCCATCACATTCGCAGGTTTAAAAGCACCACCGAACATTGTGAATAGTACATATGCTGCTGCAAGGTTTAAGCCCACCACTGATGCTGTCGCAATTAAGTTATGGTTACGCTTAATTGCGGTAAGAATCATCACGACGATCGTTGTTAAAGCAACAATCATCACAGGAGCTAAAGGCATAAGCTCAGAAAATGACATTGTGAAGTTCATGACTTATTGCATCTCCACATTTTCGAGTTGAACAGTTGCTTGACTCGCAACGTCAACTACTTCTTGTACAGGAATGTAGCTGTTCGCTAACCACGCCATGCTTGAATTTGAAATATCAAGGAAGCTTTGTGGGTACAAACCAAGCCATAACAGACCGAAAGCACAGATTAACAAGATCACTACTTCACGCGCATTTAAGTCTTTCAATGGGTTGTTGTAGTGCTGCTGTTGTTCTTCGTTTGGCGTACCAAACAACGCTTTGTGGATCAGAATCAAGCCATAAAGACCTGCAAATACTAAGCTTACTGCTGCAAGAATAGTAAACACTGGGAATTTTGCATAAGAACCCATCAAGATCAGGAACTCACCAATGAAGTTACCTAGACCCGGAATACCTACAAGCGCCGCCACGAAGAACATGAGGAAGAATGCAAGATATGGGAACTGACCACGCATACCGCCCATCAAACGCATATCACGAGTATGAACACGCTCGTACACTTGACCACACATAATGAACAATGCAGCAGATGATAGGCCATGTGCCAACATCATGATCATCAAACCTTGGAAGGTTAAGATGTTACCTGCGTAAATCGCAAGTAAAACAAAGCCCATATGTGAAATTGACGTGTACGCAAGTAAACGTTTCATATCGGTTTGCTGGAAAGCACACCAAGCACCGTAGAAGATACCGATTAAACCGAAAATGATCGCGATGTCTGCAAACTGTGCAGAAGCCGCTGGGAAGAATGGAATCACAAAACGTAGTAAACCATATGCAGCGGTCTTAATTAAGATACCTGCAAGGTCAACCGAACCTGCTGTAGGTGCTTGCGCATGCGCATCTGGTAACCAGCCATGTAATGGGAAAACTGGAAGTTTTACCGCAAAACCGACGAATAAACACAGCATGAATGCAAAAGCAACAGCAGGTAATTCTTTGTCTAAAGTATTGGCTACAGCTAATAAATAGTTGTAATCAAAACCGATCATACCCGTCATCATGTAACCATAAACCACAAGGCCTAGGATACCGATGAGCATGATAAGACCCGCTACTTGCGTGTAGAGGAAGAATTTGGTTGCAGCATAAACACGTGACTTACCTTCTGCCCCTTTATGACCCCAAAGTGCGATCAAGAAGTAGATAGGTACAAGCATCATCTCCCAGAAGAAGAAGAACAAGAACATGTCAACCGCTAAAAATACACCGATCACACCACCCAAAGACCATAAAAGGTTTAAGTGGAAGAAACCAACATTCTTTTGAATTTCACCCCAAGAACAGCCGACAGCCAACACACCTAAAAGTGCAGTTAAGCCCACCATTAATAGAGATAGACCATCCACCGCTAAGTGAATGTTAATGCCTAAAGTCTGAATCCATGGCAACATGAATTCAGCAGACCACGATGGCACTTTCGCGCCAAGTTCGTAGTTAAATGTACCTGTTTGCCATAGCGCAACAGTTAAGCCCAAAGTAATGAGCATACCCACTAACGCGATATAACGCGGCAGTTTGTCGTCGAGTTTGTCGACTAACCAACAAATAAAACCAGCAATGAACGGAACTAAGATCAGCGCGGGTAGAATCCAGTTGTTTGTGATTTCCATCTTATTTCCCCACGATCTGAGTTACGATCAAGACCATTAGTAATACAAAGATACCTAATGCCATGCTTGATGCGTAATCACGCAATGAACCCGTTTGACGTGAACTTGTGAAGCTGTGACCGCCTTTTACAAGTGCAGGCAAGACTAACCACAAGCGATCAATTGGATCACGACCTAAAATCTTCGCAATAAGCAAATATGGTTTCACAAAAACGATGTCATAAAGCGCATCGAAGCCCAGTGCATTACGGCAAATGTTTGCAAGACCTGCACCCAATGACGTTTTAGCAAAGCCTTTCACTACGCTATAAGCAAACGCAAACAAGACCACACCAATCACTAAACCAACCAATGCAATACCTACAGCAGTCCATTCAGCGCTATGCATGCCATGTTCTAAAGCTTCAGGAATCACAAATGCTGGAATTTTTGCTGCATTTAAAATGCTTTCCACTGGTGCTTTAAGTGCCGCACCGACGAAAGTTGAAAGTACAGCAAGAATCGCCAAAGGACCCCAGAAGGTAATGCCTTTGATCGCATGATACGGCGTATTTTCTTTACCAAAGAACACAACCCAAATGAGGCGGAATGTGTAAATCGACGTTAAGAAAGCACCAGCTACACCCACCCAATACAATGAGTTATATACTGCGATTGATTCGCCTTGTACCCAAACTGCGCCCAAGATCGCGTCTTTCGAGAAGAAGCCCACGGTGAAGTATGGAATCGCTGCCAATGCACCGCCACCAATGGCGAAACAAGCAAATAGGAATTTGTTCTTGTAGAACAAACCGCCCATCTTGAAGATGTTTTGTTCGTGGTGGTAAGCCAAAATCACTGCACCTGAAGACAAGAACAATAATGCCTTGAAGAATGCGTGAGTCAGCATGTGGAACAAGCCTGCTTGATAAGCTTCAGCACCCACAGCCATAAACATATAACCCAGCTGACTCATCGTTGAGTAAGCCAAAATACGTTTGATGTCGGTTTGAACCAATGCAGCAAAACCAGCCACTAACAACGTTACCGCACCTGTGATTGAGATAAACATCATCACTTCAGGTGCCATTTCAAACACGGTGTACATACGGCAGCACAGGTAAACACCTGCGGTTACCATCGTTGCAGCGTGGATCAATGCAGATACAGGTGTAGGACCTGCCATTGCATCGGCCAACCATGTTTGTAATGGGATCTGTGCAGATTTACCTGCTGCACCCAAGAACAACATCAGTGCTGTCCAAATAGTTAAAGATGAACTTTGTGTCATCACTGTTGGTGCAGCTGCAACCACTTCCGCAATGTTTAAAGTACCAAACTGTTGGTAAATTAAGAACAAAGCGATCAGTAAGAAAACATCACCGACACGTGTTACGGTAAATGCTTTAATTGCTGCAAAACCATTTGCAGGGTTTTGGTAGTAGTAACCAATCAGCAAGTAAGAGCATAGACCTACGCCTTCCCAACCTAAGAACAATAACGCTAAGTTATCGCCCAATACGAGCAGCAACATGCTGGCAACGAACAGGTTGAAATAAGAGAAGAAACGCGCGAAGTCTTCTTCACCACGCATGTACCATGATGCAAAGATGTGAATCAGGAAACCCACACCTGTCACCATACCCATCATGAGCAGTGATAAACCGTCAAGATGTAAGCTAATGCCTGGGCTTAGGTTGCCAACATTGAACCATGTCCAAAGATGTTGAACATAAGTCACTTTGCCATTATTAACAAAGTCTAGACCAGCGATCAAAGCAACCAATGCAGAAAGGCCAACCGCCCCCACACCAATAATTGCAGCGACATTTTCAGGAAGCTTGTTGCGACCTGCCGCTAAAAGGACAAAACCAATGAGCGGGAATAATACTGTTAAATATAAAAAACTCATCCGCGCATCTCACTAGCAGCATCCACATCCAAGTGATGGAAGCGATGGTAGAACTGAAGGACGATCGCAAGACCAATACAAGCCTCTGCCGCAGCAAGCGTTAAGATCAGAATAAACATGATTTGTCCGTCTGGTTGTACCCATGCACTACCAGCCAAAACAAACGCAAGCGCAGCTGCGTTCATCATGATTTCAAGGCTCATTAACATAAATAATAGATTGCGTCGCACCATCACACCGTAAAAACCCAGTGCAAAAAGAATGGTTGCAACAATCAAACCATGTTCTAAAGGGATGTTGCCCATTATTGTTTGTCCTCTTCTGCACCTGGTTCACGTTTGCCAAGATGGAATGCTGCAACCAACGCAGCAAGCAATAACATGGCAGCAACTTCAACCAATAATAAATAGTGAGTAAAGAGTGCTTGGCCAACGACTTTTGGACCCACAACTTCAGTACCCATAACAGGGCCAGCCGCTGTGTAGTCAGAGCCGAGCATCCACACCAACACCAAGCCCATTAAGAAGCTCATGAGTGCTGGATAGGCCCAAGCAGACGATGTTAACCATTTACGCTCTTGTTCAACGGTGTGTTGACCAAGGTTTAACATCATCACTACGAATACGAATAACACCATGATCGCGCCTGCATAGACGATGATCTCAAGCGCGCCAGCAAATGGCGCACCCACGATCATAAACATGCCTGCAACTGCAAGAAGTGACACGATCAAGCTTAATAAAGCGTGTACAGGA
Source organism: Acinetobacter sp. CWB-G5 (assembly GCF_019209785.1). Taxonomy (NCBI): domain Bacteria; kingdom Pseudomonadati; phylum Pseudomonadota; class Gammaproteobacteria; order Moraxellales; family Moraxellaceae; genus Acinetobacter; species Acinetobacter sp. CWB-G5. The sequence goes on from NZ_JAHUTF010000017.1 coordinate 12,584, forward strand.
TTTGCGTTGGTCACAACACGAATCGTAGAAACGATGGCCACAAGTGCCATCAAATAAAATGGCCACATCATGGTAATAAGCTCCGTACATCAACTGGTGCGCTTTCACGCTGCGCTTGACCTTTGTCTTTTCCAGTTACAGCCATACCTGTTACACGGTAGAAGTTGTAGTCTGGGTATTTACCAGGACCTGAAATGAGTAAGTTTTCTTTCTCATACACCAAGTCTTGACGAACGTATTCACCCAACTCGAAATCTGGAGTCATTTGAATTGCAGTCGTCGGACATGCTTCTTCACACATACCGCAGAAAATACAACGTGAGAAGTTGATACGGAAAAACTCCGGATACCAACGACCATCTTCTTTTTCTGCTTTTTGTAGTGAAATACAGCCAACAGGACATGCAACTGCACATAAGTTACACGCAACACAACGTTCTTCACCATCTGGGTCACGTGTTAACACGATACGACCACGGAAACGTGGTGGAACAATTTGTTCGGCTGGCACTTCTGGGTAAAGAATGGTGTCACGTTTACGTGTCACGTGTGAGAAAACCATCCACAGTGAACGTACGATTGACCCGAACCCAGCTAGAATTTTATACATTTTATTCTCCCTGCCCTTACCACAGAATCACTGCGCCAGTAACTAATAAGTTAACTAACGCTAATGGTAAGCAAATCTTCCAACCAAAGTTCATCACTTGGTCATAACGCGGACGCATAAGTGAACCACGAGCCAAGACAAACATCATCACAAAGAATGCTGTTTTGATAATGAACCAGAATACTGGTGGAATGAACGGAATATCGATGTTAAATGGCGCTAACCAACCACCGAAGAATAGCGTGACGATCAATGCAGAGATCAGAACTACGTTGACATATTCTGCAACGAAGAACATCCCCCATTTCATACCGCCGTACTCGACGTGGTAACCTTCCGCCAATTCTTGTTCTGCTTCTGGTTGGTCAAATGGATGACGGTGAGTTACCGCAACACCTGCAACCACGAAGATTAAGAAACCTAAGAACTGTGGAATGACAAACCATACATCTTTTTGTGCTTCTACAATTTCACGCATGTTGAATGAGCCTGCAATTGCAACCACACCCATCAATGAAATACCCAAGAACACTTCATACGAAATGGTTTGAGCTGCAGAACGTAGACCACCAAGCAATGCATATTTATTGTTTGATGACCAACCACCAAACAATACGGCATAGACTGCAATACCTGCCATTGCCATAAAGAACAATAGACCGATGCTCATGTCTGCAACACCTAAGTATGGTGATACAGGAATAACCATGAACGACATCACCGCTGTTGCCATGGCAACAGCAGGAGCTAAACGGAAAGTCAATTTGTCAGCAAACTTTGGTGTCCAGTCTTCTTTGAACATGATTTTCAGCATGTCGGCAACGATCTGGAACATCCCCCCAGGACCTACACGGTTCGGACCATAACGGTCTTGCCATAAGCCCAATAAACGACGCTCAATAAAAGACATCAACGCAGCGATGAGTACTACAACGAGTAAAATCACAATCGCTTGAATGACTGAGTAGGCAATTGGCCAGTTCTCAGCCCAAAGCGGCGTTTGACGGATTAATTCTTGTTGCATGAATTACGCTCCTACCGCGACTGATACAGGCTCAGCAAGTGAAACCGTAGGTGCAAGACCAACTGGATAACCAATATAACCTGTAGGTAAATAATCAATCACTTGAACTGGAAGTACGATCGAAGTCTCACCTGATTTCACAGTGATTTTTTGACCATCTTGAACATTCAAACGAGTTGCATCTTGCTCACCCACTGCAAAGACCGCTTCAGGAATACGCGATTCCATTGCAGGTGTTTTCACAGTAAATTCACCAGAAGCAAAAATGTGATGCATTGGCACTAAACGGAAGCTTTCAGGGTTTGCAACCACAACCGCTGGAGCAACGAAAGTACGTGCTGGACGCTTCGCTAAACGATCGAATAAACGCACACCCGAATCACCACCTTTTAAGTGACCACCCACGTTATCTTGGAATTTGTTCCAAGCTTGTGGTGAGTTCCAACCTGCTGACCATGCAAATGGTACAAGTGGAGACGGCGTCTGGTTCCCAACATAACCTTCCATAGAGAATGTTAATGCAGAGTCGATATCTGTCGGTTGTTTCGGTTCATGCACGTTCAATGGTGCACGCATAGAGGTACGACCAGAGTAACGACGCGGTTCACGCGCAACTTTCAAACCATGGACACGGAAGCCCGCATCTGGAGCTACATCTTGAATCGCAGCAAGTGCAGGTACATTTTTCGCAACTGACTCGATTACATCATCAAGCAAGGTCCAAGAAATCGCTTTGCCCTTCACGCCTGTTTCAATAGCATGTAACCAGCGCCAAGATTCTTTGATCGCCAGTTCAGGTTTGTAGTAGCTCGGGTCATACACTTGGTAGAAACGTTGTGCACGGCCCTCTTGAGAGACAACCGTACCATCACCTTCAGCAAATGACGCAGCAGAAAGTATGATATCCGCTTTCTTCACAGTTTCAGTTTCAGAGTGATCTAAAACAATCACGTCTTTACCAGAAAGTGCTGCTTCAACTTGTACCGCTGGCAAACGACGGAATAGATCATTTTCAACGATCACAACCGTGTCATAGTCTTGTGCAAACGCTTGTTCTAAGCTTTGGCCACCGAAGATTGCTAAGCCCATAGAGTTGACTTCAGGAACCGTCAAGGTTAAGCCAGCATTTCCACCAAGGTTTTGCGCAACTTGTGCAGCAGCTTCCATGATTGATGCGTCTTGTAAACTTGTACCTGAAATGATCAGTGGTTTCTTCGCCGCTTTCAATGTATCTGCAATGTTCTGAGCAAATGCTTTCGCATCATCCGCTAGACCAAGAATTGCATCACCTTTTACAGCCGAAGCAACGGCAAAACCTAAACGAGCGATGTCGTTTGGAGAAGCAACCACCTCACCTGCAGCAACATCAGCTAAGCGTGTTTGTGTTGCAGCGAGGATGAAAATCGGTGATTTCGCATCTTGAGCAATACGTTGTAGCGGCTCTGCTAACCAGTCTTGAGTACGACGTTCCGCAGCCATTTCTTTGGCTTTGTTTTTCGCCGCTTGACGAACAGACAAAGCCATACGTGGCGCAGTTTGTGTTAAGTCTTCACCCAAAATAAGCACAGCATCATAGCTTTCGATTTCACGCATACCTGGGTTATATACACCTTCGGTTTGCATAATCGATGCAGCCAATTCAACCAAGTTTTGCTCTTTTTGAGACATACCTGTTGAATAGTTCTCTTGACCAACTAATTCGCGAAGCGCGAAGTTCGACTCAAGTGATGCACGTGGAGAACCAATACCCAAAACTTTTTTGCCTTGGATATTTGCAATTACCGTATCTAATGCCTGATCTACAGAAACTGTAGTTGCTTCAGCACCATCACGGAACTGCGGTTGACGTGGACGATCTGCACGGTTCACATAACCTGTACCAAAACGACCTTTATCACACAAGAAGTATTGGTTTACTTCGCCGTTAAAACGGTTTTCGACACGACGAAGTTCGCCATAACGCTCACCCGGAGAAATGTTACAACCCGAAGAACAGCCTTGACATACGCTTGGCGCATACTGCATGTCCCACTTACGGTTATAACGTTCTGAGTGAGTTTTGTCAGTGAATACACCTGTAGGACATACTTCAGTTAAGTTACCCGAGAATTCAGACTCTAAAGTGCCTGACTCAGGACGACCAAAGTAAACACGTGACGCGCTTGCATACACACCAAAGTCAGTACCACCCGCATAGTCGTTGTAGTAACGAACACAACGGTAACATGCGATACAACGGTTCATTTCGTGTGAAATGAATGAGCCCAGCTCTTGGTTGTAGTGTGTACGTTTAGTGAAACGGTAACGACGACGGTCGTGTTGAGTCATCACGGTCATATCTTGTAAATGACAGTGCCCACCTTCTTCACAGACTGGACAGTCGTGTGGGTGATTCGTCATCAAGAACTCAACAATTGACGCACGGAAGTCTTTCGCTTCTTTGTCTTCAATCGAGATGTAGGTATTGTCAGATGCAGGTGTCATACATGACATGACTAAACGGCCACGCGTATCTTCAGGATTCGCGTATTGAGTCACGGCACATTGACGGCAAGAACCGACAGAACCTAAGGATGGATGCCAACAAAAGTACGGGATATCAATACCCAAAGACAAACATGCTTGCAGCAAGTTCTCTGAGCCATTGACTTCGTACGATTTGCCATCGACATGAATTGTAGCCATAGTCGAATTCCTTAAGCTTGTTCTACGTTGCTAGTTTGCGCAGCAGCATTCACTACTTTTGCTTCAAACTCGCCACGGAAATATTTGAGTGCACCCATCAACGGTTCCATTGCACCTGGAGCATGCGCACAGAAAGTCTTACCAATCCAAAGCTTACGAGTAAGTTCTTGTAAGTGATCGATATCTTCTTTCTTACCTGTACCATCTTCCAATGCTTTCAGTGCTTTCACCGCCCACGGTAAACCATCACGACAAGGCGTACAGAAACCACATGACTCACGTGCAAAAAATTCTTCTAAGTTACGAGTCGCTGAAACCATACATTGCGTTTCATCCACCACCATCAGCAAACACGTACCTAAACGTGAACCTGCTTTCATGATGCTCTCAGCATCCATCGGTAGATCAATGTGTTCAGCAGCCAAGAAGTCTGTAGACGCACCACCCGGTAACCATGCTTTAAGCTTTAAGCCATCACGCATACCGCCCGCATAGTCTTCAATGACTTCACGCGCAGTTGTACCAAATGGAAGCTCCCAAAGACCTGGGAATTTCACCTTGCCAGATGCACCATAGATTTTTGTGCCTGGATCTTTCGACTTACCCGCAGATAAACCGATATACCATTCAGGACCACGTAACATGATTGCTGGTAGGTTGTTGTAGGTCTCTACGTTGTTAACAATCGTAGGACGACCCCAAGCACCTGCAACTTGTGGGAATGGTGGTTTCGTACGTGGGTTTGCACGGCGACCTTCAAGCGAGTTGATCAATGCGGTCTCTTCACCACAGATATAACGACCCGCACCGGTGTGCACATGCAACTCGAAGCTCCAGCCCGTTCCAAGAATGTTTTCACCTAAGTAACCTTTGGCACGAACTTGCTCAAGCGCTTCATTTAAGTACGCAGCTGCTTCAATGTACTCACCACGAATGAAGATATAACCATGGGTTGCTTCTAGCGTATACGCTGCAATCAACATCCCTTCAATCAATTGGTGAGGAAGTTTTTCCATCAACAAACGGTCTTTAAAGGTCCCTGGTTCCATCTCATCGGCATTACAAATCAGGTAACGTGGACCTGAGTTATCATTTGGCGCCATCAAAGACCATTTGATCCCTGCTGGGAAGCCTGCACCACCACGGCCTTTTACGGTCGCAGCTTTAATCACTTCAAGCACATCTTTCGGCGGCATAGTGATTGCTTTTTTCAGACCCGCGTAACCTTCAAGCGCTTCGTAATCATCTGCATTACGAACGTGCTCTTGCTTACTCAAACGCCAAGTTAATGGATGCGTTTCTGGGTTACCTTCGCCATAAATTGGTTTTGGTTCGGTATTCATACATACTTCTCCAATAACTGTTTCACTGAAGAAACTTCAACCAAACCGTGAGTGTCTTCATTCACCATTAAGGTTGGGCCTTTATCACAGTTACCTAAGCAGCAAATCGGCAGCAAAGTAAAACGACCATCAGCAGTCGTTTGACCAAACTGAATGCCTAACTCGCGCTGAAAAGCTTCTGCTAAAGTTTCCGCACCCATCAAGAAGCATGCGATCGAGTCACAAAGTAAAATGACGTTACGACCCACGGGTTGACGGTAAATACGGTTATAGAAAGTTGCAACACCTTCCAAATCAGCAACACTGATTGTCAATAACTGAGCAATGGCGTTTAGCTGCGCGTCATCTACCCAGCCATTACGGCGTTGTACACACTTCAAAGCATCCAAAGATGCTGCACGTGGGTACGGATAGTGACCAATGTGATGTTCAATTTCGTGGATTTCGTCCGCAGTCAAAATCCCTTCAACATTCACGCGTGGCTTTTTATCAGTCAAAATCATCATAATGCGTTTACCCCTTAGCGATCCACGTCAGCCATAACGACGTCAATTGTCGCTAAATAAATGATCAAGTCAGATACCAGACTGCCGTTAATCACAGAAGGCATTTGCTGTAAATGCGTGAAAGTCGGTGTACGAATACGGGTACGATAACTCATCGTTGACTTGTCTGAAGTCAAGTAGTAATTCGACGCACCTTTGACCACTTCCGCCATTACAGATGCTTCACCTGCAGGCATTACAGGACCCCAAGATACGCTTAAGAAGTGCGTAATCAAGGTTTCAATGTCTTGTAAAGTCTTGTCTTTTGGTGGTGGGACAGCCAATGGATGATCTGCTTTGTATGCACCAGAAGGCATGTTATCTAAACATTGCTTCACGATTTTGAGTGATTCTTCAATTTCACGGAAGTGAACAAGAACACGCGCATACGCATCGCCTTCGTACTCAAGTGGCACATCGAAGTCGTAGTTTTCATAGCCACTGTATGGACGATATTTACGAACGTCGAAGTCAATACCTGTTGCACGTAGACCTGTACCAGTTACACCCCAAGCTAACGCAGATTTCGCGTCATATTGAGCTACGTTACGCGTACGGCCTACAAATACAGAGTTTTTAAGCGCTGCTGTGTAGTATTCGTTCATACGCTTCGGCATCCAATCTAGGATTTCACGAATCAGATGCTGCCAGTTGTTTGGCAAGTCATGCGCTGTACCACCAATACGGAACCATGCTGGGTGCATACGATAACCCGTGATCGCTTCAATCGCGTCATAGATTTTTTGACGATCCGCAAACATGTAGAAGACTGGTGTCATACCGCCGGCATCTTGAATCGCAGTACCGATATACAATAAGTGGTTATTGATACGGAACAATTCAGACATCATGACACGGATACATTGCGCGCGGTCAGGTACAGTAATACCCGCCATTTGCTCCACACCCATCACATAAGGCATGTTTTGCGCACAACCACCTAAGTAGTCGACACGGTCGGTATAAGGAATGAATGAATGCCAAGTTTGACGTTCAGCCATCTTTTCCACACCACGGTGGTGATAGCCGATATCAGGCACACAGTCTTTCACTTCTTCACCATCCAACTGCAAGATTACACGGAACGCACCGTGCGCAGATGGGTGGTTCGGACCTAAGTTCAAGAACATGAAGTCTTCGTCGTCATTACCGCGCTTCATACCCCAATCTTCAGGTACGAAACGAAGGTGTTCCTGTTCGTAATCCTGCTTCGCTTGGTTTTGCATATACGGCGTATATTCAGTGGCACGTGCAGAGTATTCTTTACGAAGTGGGTGACCTTCCCAATAGGTTGGCAACAAAATACGACGGAGCATTGGATGCCCTTCGAAATTGATCCCGAACATATCGTAAGCTTCACGTTCGTACCAGTTGGCATTTGGCCAAATATTGGTTGCAGTTGGAAGATTTACATCATTTTCACTCAATGCAACTTTGATACGAATATCACTATTACGCTCAAGCGATAATAAGTGATAGAACACAGTAAAGTCAGACGCAGGCAAACCGTCGCGGTGTGTACGTAAACGTTCATCTACCGCAGACAAGTCAAACAACATCACGTATGGACGTGACACTGTACGCAAGAACATTAAAACTTCTTGTACGCGCGCGCGCTCAACCCAGACCGTTGGAAAGTCTTCAAAAGTCGTTTGCACATAGAAGTTCTCGCCAAATTTGGTTTTGAGCTCTTCTACAATTGCAAATGCTGGGCGTGAATCAACTTGCGCTGACTCTGGCATAGCGTTTTCAGTTTCAGCCATTGGCTTGGCTTCCTATTTAATACAAATTCATTCAACCTAAACGACAACTACACCCAGACCGGGTGCATCAAAACAACTGTCGTTTAAATTATTTAATTTCATCCATAGAGCGTAAGTTTTTCACTGCAATACGTTCAGCATTCTTACGGTCACGTTCTGGCATCATCTTTGGCTTATACACTGGCTTAAGATCATCACCAATCACGGCAGAAAGTGGACGGCGCTCTAATTGAATTTGGTCTTGTAACAACATTAATGCTTGGATTAATGCTTCTGGACGGGGTGGGCAACCTGGAATATAAACATCGACTGGGATGATTTTATCCACACCTTGTACAACTGAATAAATATCGTACATACCGCCAGAGTTTGCACATGCGCCCATTGAAATAACCCACTTCGGTTCCAACATTTGTTCATATAAACGTTGAATAACTGGAGCCATTTTGACGAAACATGTACCTGCAACAATCATCAAGTCAGCCTGACGAGGTGAAGCACGGATTACTTCGGCACCGAAACGCGACAAATCATGCACGCCTGTTAAAGTCGTTGCATACTCTACGTAGCAGCAAGATGTACCAAAGTTAAACGGCCAAACTGAGTTCTTACGACCCCAGTTCACTGCTGTATGTGCCACGTCCTCTAAACGAGTCATGAACACATTTTTATTCACTTCTTCTTCAAGCGGATCCGTTACGATTTGACGCTCTTGAAGTGGATATTGATCAGCATCCGGATTCGCACGGGTTAAGGTATATTTCATCCCGAGTTACTCCTTATCAGACGATTTAGCCGGTGACTTATCTTTCACACGACCAGATGATTGAGCTGGGATTTGACCTGTAGGGTCCATAACCAACTCTTCAATTGAATTAAAGCGAGTGATTTCTGCAAGATTCATATTTGGAGAACCAACTTTAGGTTTAATCCCTGCTGCTTTACGTTTGTCAGAAGGCGACCAGTTAAGCGCACCAGTAGACAACTCATAAACCAAACCAACGAGTAAAACTAAAATAAATACTGCTGCAGTGGTGAAACCCACCCACCCCACTTCACGAACCGATGTAGCCCATGCGTAAAGGTAAAGCGCCTCTAAGTCGAATACGACAAAGAAGATTGCAACCAAATAGAACTTTGCTGACAGGCGGATACGTGCGCCACCAGCACCAACCACACCTGATTCAAATTGCTCTTGCTTTGCACGGCCCCATGACTTACCCCCAAGGAGTAATGGGACAGTGAGCATAAAGACGCAAAGAAATGTAACGCCGATCACGAAGGCAATAATTGCCCATTCGTATGGAGTAATGGCACTCATGCGGGGATAACTCCTGGCAGGCCTAATTTATTAACAAAGAATGCATGTATTGGCCTTCAAATACACCAAACACAAAATTAATCCCGCCAATTGTACCCGATTGCTGACGTAAGTTGCTAGCTTATAGACCTTCGTCTTTAGGATGATTTCTCTTCGTTTTTTGAGATTTTTTCGATGAAAGCCCTTTTATTTCGAAACCAATCGCTTTATCTAATAAAACACTACTATTCTATTATTTTTCCAAATTTTGACATTCAAACAAAGCCTATAAAGCATTTTTCAGCCTTATTTCGATAACAATCACACAATCAGCAGTTTAAAAAACTCAGCTCAGCAACCGCAGCATTTTGCTTATTTAAAAAGTACAAAAGTAGATTAAGTCACTCATATTTTTTGTATTTTTTTGCAAATCACCCCAATCAATTAATGCACTTGGCTTTTTCTTGTGCTATTGATATAAACAACCAACAACAAAGAATAAGGAGCACCACATGAGTCTGGAATTCACCCATAAACCTAACTATTTTTTATTTGCCCAGTTGCTTATTCGCCATGTTGAAACTTATGTTCGTAAACACCCCGATGCCAATAATGCCATCTTTGATTTACGCGACATTTATGAACTTTTTCGCCAAGACAAAGCTTCAGCCACCACCAACCTTGATGGCATTATGAATATTGTGGATGAATATAAAATTGAAACGATTAATGGTGATCAAAAACTCATTAGCCGTTATGGCATAGATACGCAAAATAACTCATTATTGATTGACTTTAATGCAGATGCGCTTGAAAGCCTAAAACAAGGCAAACAGATTATTTCTCCCGATGCCAGCATCCAAGAATAAGTCAGTATGAGAAATAAAAAAGCACCGAATTTCGGTGCTTTTTAATGCTTAACTTTTTGAGTCTGTATTATCTTTGACACTATATTTCTTTTTAGACTTACTAAAGCGGTGTGCCGGCCATGTCATAGTAAAACGTGCACCACCGAGGCTTGGACTCTGATCCACTTTAACGCTACCACCAAACCAATAGGCAATTCGGCTCACAATTGACAAGCCTAAACCATAGCCACCCGAAGCTCGCGTCCGGCTATCATCCAAACGTGCAAAGGCCTCAAAAACGCGCTCTCGCTCGTCTTCTGGAATACCTGGCCCGTCATCTTCAACACAAACATAGGCCATACCGCTGTCATTAATACCACCACTGACCAGCACCTGATGGTCACCATAACGAACCGCATTACCAACCAAGTTCTGCACCACACGGTGTAAATAACGGCGCTCAGCTTCAACCTTTAAAGTTAAAGGAGGGGCATTTAAATGAATTTCTTTCTGGGTTTTTAGTGCTTCCGTCTCAACCACCACCTGATCTAAGACTTCAAACAATACAATGTTTTCAATATCGAGTGATGGTGTGCCCTGCTCCAACTTGGCGTAGGTCATGATTTCATCAATTAAGGTATTTAAAGCCTCAATGTCTTTATCAATCATATCGACTTGCTGAAGACGATATTCATAATCATCTTCTTCAGCCAACATTTCCATACCAAAACGAATCCGAGCAACGGGCGTACGAAGTTCATGAGAGACCGCACGCATCAGCTCACGCTGCGCCTCGATGAGTCGCTGAATATGATCTGACATGCTGTTATAGCTATTGGCTAGACTGGCCATTTCATCCGTGCCATCGACAGGCAAACGTAGGGTCATGTCACCCGCTTTCATACGGTTTAAACCGTAATTGACCTCGCGCAGTTTACGCTGCATCGGTACAAGCAAGCCATACACCCCCAAACTGAGTACAAACAGGCTCAACAAGGTAATCCCTGCTGCGAGCTGAAACGGCATCCAGTTGAAAATAGGCACAGGCCCCAATACCAAAACCTTGCTCGGTGAACTTGGTAAAGGTGGAGACACAATAGAAATGGTGGTACCACGCACAGAAGCACTATCACGATATAAGATCACGCTATGATCTAAACGCAAACGACCAATCTGCTCAGACTCTAAAGCCAGATTTTGTACTTCTTCAATCTGCACAGGATAAGAGAAATGTTTCTGTACTTTTTCCAAGTACTCTTCTTCTTGACCTGGGTAATACACCAAATAATCTAGGATAAAAATCGGGAGTGCTTTCATTTGCAGCTCACCAATTTTATCTACTTTAATATACAGTAAATGATTCGGATCATCTTTTAGACCAATGATCAAGTACGCCACTTGCGTTTGCGCATCATAACGCACAGCCGCTTTACGCTCACTGATCCGTTTTAACTCTGCACGACTCAAATCAACCTTATTGGCAGGGATCATATTAATCGGCAGCTCAAGCAAATCTGAAGCATCTGAAATCCAGTCTGCTTTTTGCTGTGCATTGGTCTGACGGGATACACCTTCACTAATAATAAAGGAAATCCCGTCCGTCAAAGACTCGCGATATTCTTGCACTCGCTGATAGTTAATAATTTGTACAAGCAAATATCCCATGAGGGCAACAATAGCGACTAGCACTACCAGCCCAGCATAGATACGCAAGAATATACTGTGTTTGAACACTAAAAATGTCCCGTTTTAACGAATCAAATAAACGGCTTAAAGACCATTGGTTTCTTTTACAAATAAGTAGCCTTTACTACGTACCGTTTTAATACGCTTTGGATTTTCAGGATCATCACCAATTTTTGGACGAATACGCGAAATACGCACATCAATTGAACGGTCTTGACCGTCATATTCAATACCACGTAAACGCTCGAAAATGTCTTCGCGAGAAAGAATGCGTCCTGCATTTGAAGCCAGCAACCACAATAAGTCATATTCAGCACTGGTAAAGTCAACCAACTCACCATTTAAAGTCACTGAACGACCACCGTTATCGATCACCAGATCATCAAATTCGATACGCTGTGCAACTTCATCTTCAGGCGCTTTGTCAGTACGACGTAATAAAGCACGAATACGTGCAAGTAAAACACGTGGCTGAACTGGTTTTGCCACATAGTCATCTGCACCCATTTCTAGACCAAGCACTTGATCCATATCTTCGGTACGTGCAGTCAACATCAAAATCGGTTGGTGATAATGTGGACGAACTTCACGGCAAATGGTTAAACCATCTGCACCAGGAAGCATCACATCTAACACCACCATATCAGGTTGTTCTGCAATAATACGGCGAATGGCACGGTTACCATCGGGTTCTACCCCAACCTCAAGACCATTACGGATTAGGTATTCTTGAGTTAAGCGAGCTAGACGCTCATCGTCTTCTACGATTAAAATTTTTGGTAACTTTTCTTCTTGGCTCATGGAGTGCCCCTTTATTTTGACGACTTAACGTATCCTTTAAAATCCAAGGGATACGCTCTGATATATTTTGCAATATACACACGTTTACATTGTAAACAAGATCTTGTTCACCAAACTGATACATCAAAGTAGCATTTTGTTATACATTTTTTTAGCCTCCAAATGAGCGCTTTCTCGCGTTTGCTGTATATCCAACCAAAGCAAAAGAAACGTTTCTTTACAAAATGGCTATTTTTCATACCAAGTCACTGTTTGAACAGTTTATAACTCACTCATTCGTCTGTTTTGAACTTATCCACAATGTTATCTATAAGCACTTAAACCGAGCTTTGTTATGCTATCGCCTTGTCTAATAAGGCTTAATACAAGAATCATAAAAAAGGGATCTTTTTGAGATCTTTTCGAGACCAGATCGATCAAAATATTTAATAAAATGTCAATATTGATCTACCCTGAATTTTCCCGTATCTTGTGTTCAATTAATTTTTAAACCACTAGGTCTTGTGTTTAAACCTCAAACACTGTGGCATAAAAATTGCCCAGTTCAAACGGTCCATAGACATAAAAATAGATGACAAAATGGAGCTATGCTAGCATGAGCGTATCGAATTCAACCCCTGGTCAAATTCAGGTGATTAAACGCACTGGAGATGTTGCCAGCTTTGACGCAGAAAAAATCTCTGTTGCCATTGGTAAGGCATTTTTGGCTGTTGAAGGCCAACAAAGTGCTGACTCAAGCCGCATCCACGATCGTATTTCTCAACTTACCGAGATGGTATTAAATACGTTCAGTCGCCGCCTACCTTCTGGCGGTACAATTCACATCGAAGAAATCCAAGACCAAGTTGAACTTGCGCTAATGCGTACAGGTGAACAGAAAGTTGCTCGTGCGTATGTCATCTACCGCGATCAACGTGCTGATGCTCGTAAACAAGCAGGTGAAAACCATCACCCAACCTTACAAATCACTGACGCGAATGGTCAGCTTCAACCGCTTGACATGCGTAAGCTTGAAGCGACTGTAACAAAAGCGGCTGAAGGTTTAGAAGGCATCAATGTTCAAGCGATCATCGATGAAACCATTAAAAACCTTTACAACGGTGTAAAAGCGTCTGACATCGCAACCACGATGATGATGGCAACACGTACCCGTATTGAACAAGAACCAAACTATACCTACGTGACAGCTCGCCTACTTCGTGATGAATTGGTCGCAACTGGTTTAACTTTCCTTGGCTTGTCTGAAGACACCGCTGAAGGCGATGCTTTAGAAACTTTTCTGAAGAAAGGTATTGAGCTAGACCTACTTTCACCAGAACTTCTCAACTTTGACCTTGCGAAATTGGCCGCAGCGATTCAACCAGAGCGTTCAAACCAATTTACGTACTTAGGTCTACAAACATTATTTGACCGTTACTTCATCCACTCAGATGGCGTACGTTTCGAATTGCCACAATTATTCTTTATGCGTGTTTCGATGGGTCTTTCACTCAACGAAGCAAACCGTGAAGAACGTGCAATCGAGTTCTACAACCTCTTGTCGAGCTTCGATTACATGGCATCTACGCCTACCCTGTTTAACTCAGGTACGCTACGTCCACAGTTGTCGAGCTGCTATTTAACGACGATTGATGATGACCTGTATGACATTTATGGCGCGATGCGTGATAACGCAATGCTGTCTAAATGGGCAGGCGGTTTAGGTAATGACTGGACGCCAGTTCGTGCCTTGAACTCATATATCAAAGGTACAAACGGTAAATCACAAGGTGTAGTTCCATTCCTTAAAGTGGCGAACGATACTGCTGTTGCGGTTAACCAAGGTGGTAAGCGTAAAGGTGCCGTGTGTGCATACCTTGAAACTTGGCACTTAGACATCGAAGAGTTCCTAGAGCTACGTAAAAACACTGGTGATGACCGTCGCCGTACGCATGACATGAACACCGCGAATTGGGTTCCTGACTTGTTCATGCAACGTGTTTTTGAAGATGCTGAATGGACACTGTTCACGCCGTCTGAAACACCAGACCTACACGACTTAATGGGTGCAGAATTCGCTGAGCGTTATGCACACTACGAAGCGATTGCGAAAGAAACAAACATGTTGCACAAGAAAATTCGTGCAAAAGATTTGTGGCGCAAAATGCTGTCGATGTTGTTTGAAACTGGTCACCCGTGGATCACATTCAAAGACGTATGTAACTTACGTTCACCACAACAACACGTTGGCGTAGTTCACTCTTCTAACTTGTGTACAGAAATCACATTAAACACAAGCAAAGATGAAATTGCGGTATGTAACTTAGGTTCGATCAACCTTGTACAACACGTTCAAGGTGGTGTGTTAGACCGTGAAAAGCTTGCACGTACAGTAAAAACAGCGGTTCGTATGCTCGATAACGTAATCGACATTAACTACTACGCTGTGCCACAAGCGAAAAACTCGAACTTGAAACACCGCCCAGTGGGTATGGGTATCATGGGCTTCCAAGATGCGCTGTATGAAATGCAACTCGCTTATGGCTCTGATGCAGCAGTAGACTTTGCTGATGAATCGATGGAAGTGATCAGCTACTACGCAATTTCAACATCAAGTGATTTGGCTGTTGAACGTGGTACGTATGAGACATTCAAAGGTTCACTGTGGGATCAAGGTATCCTGCCAATTGACTCGCTTGACCTTGTTGCTAAAACACGTCCTGAGCGTATGTTTGAAGTTGACCGCACTCAACGTTTGGACTGGGACACTTTACGTGCCAAAGTTCAAAAAGACGGTATGCGTAACTCAAACGTGATGGCCATTGCACCGACTGCAACCATTTCAAACATTTGTGGTGTGTCTCAGTCGATTGAGCCAACATTCCAAAACTTATATGTAAAATCGAACCTATCAGGTGAATTCACAGTAATCAACCCGTACCTAGTACGTGCGTTGAAAGACCGTGGTCTGTGGGACTCTGTGATGGTGAATGACCTGAAACACTTTGAAGGTTCGGTTCAGAAGATTTCTCGTATTCCTGAAGAGCTTAAAGCAATCTTCGCGACGGCATTTGAAGTTGAGCCACGCTGGATTGTGGATGCTGCATCACGTCGTCAAAAATGGATCGATCAAGCGCAGTCTTTAAACCTTTACATCTCTGGTGCAAACGGTAAGAAACTGGACTTGACCTATAAAATGGCTTGGTTACGTGGTCTGAAAACGACGTATTACCTCCGAGCTTTAGGTGCAACTTCTGCTGAGAAATCAACCATTAACACGGGTGCATTGAATGCAGTAAAACCTGCAACTGTAACGGCAGCGCCTGTTGCAGCAGTTGCTCAGGAAGTTAAACCAGAAGTGGTTGCTGAAGATGAAGGCTTCGGTCAAGCAGCTCCAGTGCCAATGGCGTGTTCAATTGACAATCCAGACTGTGAGGCTTGTCAGTAATAACCTCCCCTAACCCCTCCTAAAAGGAGGGGAATTACACCAAACTTATTGAGGTGTGAAAGTCCCTCTTTTAAAAGAAGGATTTAAGGAGATTAAAAAATTAAAGACAACCTAGGAAATCACCATGCTCCATATGACACATAACTATATGTTAGGTCTTGCGACCTTGGTGATTTCCTTTGTGGTTTTGTTTTATATGCCGATTGCCTATTTTTGGGTAAAAGCAAACCAAAGTAAAAAGCGAAAGCAAAATAAGTCGTGAGAGTCACGTTCTATGCACAGTTTTAGAACAATGATTGGCAAAACTTAATTTTGCTTTCACAAATTAAGCGTATAGTAAGACATCTCAGCACTGCTGGATGTCGATAAAAGATATAAAGCAACGTAGAGAGAATTGATATGTCTATCCTAAGTTGGGACGATTTCGAAGATGATTCGCAAAAACCGGCTGCACCTGAACACAAGTCTGCGCCCGTCGAACCGCAAAAAGCGGCTAATCCGCAGATGGTATCTGCTGCAGAGCAACCACAGAAGAATGTGGCAACTGCACAACCCGCTTCAACCCCTCGAAGCCGATCAACAAATTCAGCCGATCCGTTGGCAAGAGCATCTAACGCCTTAGAAAGCTTAGATGTTGCTCCAGGTCTAGAAGAACTAGAAATGGGTGCGCAACGTGTACAGGTTGACGACAAAGCGATGATTAACTGTCGTGCGGACTTAAACCAACTTGTACCGTTCAAATACGAATGGGCTTGGCAAAAATATCTAGATGGTTGTGCAAACCACTGGATGCCACAAGAAGTCAACATGAACCATGACATCGCGCTTTGGAAGTCTGAAAATGGCTTAACTGAAGACGAACGTACCATTGTTATGCGCTCTCTTGGTTTCTTCTCTACAGCAGATTCATTGGTTGCAAACAACTTGGTGTTGGCGATTTACCGTCACATTACCAACCCTGAATGCCGTCAGTACATTTTACGCCAAGCATTTGAAGAAGCTATTCATACTCACGCTTACCAATACTGTATCGAATCTTTAGGTATGGATGAAGGCGAAGTCTTCAACATGTACCGCGAAGTTCCATCAGTTGCGCGTAAAGCAGCTTGGGGTTTGAAATATACGCAGTCTTTAAGTGATCCTACTTTCCAAACTGGTACACCTGAAAACGACCAAATTTTGCTGCGCAACTTGATCGCGTTCTACTGTGTTCTTGAAGGGATCTTCTTCTACTGTGGTTTCAGCCAAATCTTGTCGATGGGCCGCCGTAATAAGATGAATGGTGTTGCTGAGCAATTCCAATACATTTTACGTGATGAGTCGATGCACTTGAACTTTGGTATCGACATGATTAACCAAATCAAGATCGAAAACCCAAGCTTATGGACTGCTGAATTCCAAGAAGAAATCGTTCAAATGATTCTTGAAGGTACGATGCTTGAAATCGAATATGCGCGTGACACTATGCCACGTGGTGTATTGGGTATGAATGCTGCGATGATGGAAGAATACTTGAAATTCATTTGTAACCGCCGTTTAGCTCAGTTAGGTTTGCCTGAGCAGTTTGCTGGTGTGAGCAACCCGTTCCAGTGGATGTCTGAAATGATGGACTTGCGTAAAGAGAAGAATTTCTTCGAAACACGTGTAACAGACTATCAAACTGGCGGTGCGTTGAGCTGGTAAGGTAAAACGTCACCGTCATGCGACACAAGGTTTGTCAAAAACGACACATTGTTTGTCATAAGACGACGCATGGTTTGTCAAACTATCGAGAGACACAGAAATAATCATTGATGATAATTTCAATATATACCCAATAAGAGATCTAGCGTCACGCGACACATATGTTGTCATTTGCGACACATAAGTTGGCAAAGAACGACACATAAGTTGTCATAGACACCATAGTAAAAAAGGCTGCAACTCAACTTGCAGCCTTTTTTCAACTTAATGGCTAAAGGGACTAAACTCAACTGAGTCAATACTTAGTGGTGCAATACCACGCTTAAGGCACTCTGTTGTCCATTTTTTTGTTTTTTGTATGTCTAATAAATTGGCTAAATTATCGACTGATGATTCATCTTTAATCTCAAAAGGAATAACGAAGATTAATTTATGTATAAAACTTTCTAAGCCATGAATTACATCTAGCATTACGCGTATTTTTTGCTTCTGGGTCAGATGCCCTTCTCTTTCATGCTCCAACTCCAGCAAAGCATTATTCAAATATTCAACCTCTAAAGCAAAACCCTCTTCATTTTCAACTGCAACGCACTTAGTTCCATCATGAGCTAATGGAAATACATATCGTTTCATCAACTGTAATAACTCAGCGTTGTGCTCTCTATAGTACGGAAATGTACATAGTATTAATAATACTCGATATATTGAGCATCCTATATCGAAGGCAGCTGTTCTGTAGTTTTTATTATCTGCAATACGTAAAAAAATAATCAAGGCAGCTAAAGAGTCTAATCCAGCTAGTCGTTCAAGTCTCTGAAGCTCTTTCGTATATAAAAAAGAAAACAACTCGTTAGATAATCCATCTTTATTGTATTTATATAAAATCCTTTGAACCTCCCATGGAAGATATCTTATCCCTTCCTTGATAAGCCAATCCACTCCCTTGCGCCCACGCATTGCTTCCCAAAGAATATTATTAAGCACCTCAGAAGTACCGCGTAGTTGTTGTTCTACCAATTCAACTAATCGCTTATTAGGTGTATGCCGTCCAACGGCATAGCCTGACCACTTATTGTTGTGATAAGGATCTCCATATTCATTTTTCCCAAATGCCATTGGTTCAATAGCCTTCTCAACTTGATAAGAAGTTTTTAATGACAACCTATATCTCACCTCCTCGTACCAAAGTTTTACTCTCACAATATCTATATCATCACGCCTCTTACGACACGTCTCTCTCATATAAGTCCCTTTTTTAAATCAGAACCCTAAATTAAATTAGTCTTTGTAAATTATATAATTAAATACTATTAATAGAGTAAAGTTAATACAGATTTTGCCTTTCTAGTATAACTCTCCATCCGTCTATATCATATTGTTAGGACAAGCTAGGACAGAGCCGGAATGCAGCACATCACTCCAGTTAGTGTAGAAACCATTGAACGTGAGCTTTTTGAACGCCATGGCCCGATGATTGCAGATGATGCATTACGAGTGGCTCTAGGCTATCGATCCACTGACGCATTCAGAAAAGCACTTACAAGAAAAACTGTACCTATCCCTGTCTTCTCTGTTGAAAACCGTCGCGGGAAATATGCACTAGTCAAAGATGTAGCGGAGTGGTTAGTCAAACAACGTAATGCTGCTATTACGCAACAAGAGCTTAAAAAATAGAAAAGTTTAAAAACTACTGATTACTCAGATTAAAAGCCAACAACATAAGGAGAAGTAAGCCATGACATAAAATTTTACTCAAATAAAAAACGGACCCTTTCGGATCCGTTGGTTCTATACGTGAAAGTACAGAGATGTGAGAATCCTAGTATCTTCCGTATAGAGCCAACAGTCAAGTTTTGCGTATTTTTACGCAAGAATTAACTCATCCCTAAAAATTGGATGAATGGCTATACATACTGGAAATACTCTATGTACACTTTTTCTTTTGATGATAAACACAATCCTCATCAATCTATTCTCAATCAAATTAATAATGCTTTTAAAGCAGAGCCGAATCTTGCCTCTACAATCCATGGTCAAAGGAAAATCTACCAAGGCTGCTATGGTCGAAGAACTGCACTTTTCCCCAGCGCAAAATCTGGAGGCTCCATTCCTACCGAAAGTCGTCTTGAATTAGCACATGCTATTTGTCTTGAGAAAAACCCACAGGTTAAATGTTTTAGATCTCAATCTCTCAAAATCGCTCTTGGAGAAAAGGAATTCTGCTACCCAGATTTCTTAGTCAAAACAATCAATAACCAATATGAAGTTCATGAAATTAAACCTAATATCTCCACTCTATCTGTAAATGATCTAGACAGATTTCTTAGGTTAGCAAACTTACTACATCCTCTAAACATTGCATTTCGACTGATTGACCAGAAAAGCTTGCCATCAAATAAAGACCTACAACAATTACAACATTGGTATCAACGAGGTCATACATGCTCTTGGACAAAATACGAACTCGAACTCGCAACAGAAGCGTTGAAGCCTCATAAATTCAGCCATTCCGAGCAAATATATCAAGCCCTACAACAAGCAGACCTCGATCCCCGATTAGGTGACTACTTACTTTTTCATGAATTAATCACATTAATCAGCCACAAAACTTATTATTCAGGTGAGGAGGTTTAAAATGGAAAAACCATTACTCATCCCTCAACCTGGATTTCGATTCACTTTTGCTGATCATGAACATGTATTTGAAATCACCTCATCTAATTATGGTGTAATCCGCTATGCATCAATTGCAGGAGGAAAACCATTTTCCATTTCCGCCAGTACCTTTGAAACTCGCTATAAAGCTGGAGATATTCAATGTGTCTTCGCTCCAGAAAAGCTATTCATCAATCCAGACAGTTGTTCAACCATTCGTCGTAAAGAACGCTATGTACTCACTGCTCTAGCAAAACTGACAGCCCCCACTTCTATTGAACCACTTCGAGAACTTATTCAAGAAATTGCATTAGAAATTGAAGATGCCTCTCCACCATCAGCAAGAACTGTTGCGCGCTGGATTTTTCAATATCGAATGAGTAGCAATAACGCTCTCAGCCTAAGCGAACATGGTAAAGGTAATAAGACGCTAAGATACCCACCGGAAGTCTATCAAATCATCAAACAGATTATTTCCGAGATATATCTACAACCAGAGCATCGAACAAGCAAAGATGTGAGGGCTTTCGTATTATGTAAGCTTAATGAACAAAATATTCCAACTACATATTTACCTAGCCTTAGAGCCATACAGCGATCTATTGCAAAATTAGATCCTTATATTGAAATGCGTGTTAAGAAAGGAAGTCGTATCGCTCGCAAATATTTTCAAGCTGCTGGTATAAGTGCTCCAACCTCATTTGCTTTACATACTGTAGAAATCGACACCCATTATCTAGATATCATCGTCATCGATCCTGAAACTGGACAAATACTCGGACGACCTTTTCTGGTCTGTGCCATCGATACATATACACGTGCAATTGTTGGGACTTACATCAGTATGTTTCCACCTAGTGCATTGACAACTTTAGCTTTAATCAAAGACATGATTACACGCCCTGATCGAGATCTACCTGGTGGCATTCCTTCTATTATCATTCCAGATAATGGTGTTGAGTTTAAAAACAATGCTCTAGCACGTGTATGTAAACAACTCTCAATTACTATCACACCATCGCAAATCGGGACGCCAAACAACAAACCTCATATTGAACGTTTTTTTAGCACATTAACAGAAGGTATTCTGCAAAAACTTCCAGGTACAACATTCTCCAATCCTACAGCACGAGGACAATATGATTCATCCAGCAAAGCTAGTCTTACATTAGACAGGGTTAAAGAATACGTCGACTCTTGGATAAAAATGGTTTATCAGCAAACAATACATAGTACTACTAAACGAGCCCCTCTTATTGCATGGCAAGATGCTATTGAGCATACAAAGCCCGCATCTTTAACTAAAACCGATGCTGATATTATTTGTCGAAGACCTATTGACCGAAATATCAATCATGGGCAAGTGATTATTGATGGACTTAGCTACTTTTCACATGCACTCACCACATTGAAAGCTGACGGCATCAAAAAAGTTACTGTACTTGTTGATGATTTAGACCTAAGTAAAGTTTATATCATACACCCAGATAAAAAGGATCTAGTCATTCAAGCAGACTCTACTCAGCCTGAATACACGTATAACCTATCTCGCAGTGTCCATCTGGAAGTTCAAAAGCGTAAAAAACTGATGTCTGAATCCGATAGACAAAGACTGGGGAAATACGCAGATCTTTATAATCTGTATCAGCTTATGAAAGATATACAAAAGGATCTTGTCCGTAAAAAACCAAAACTGAAACAATTCAAAATTGAGCTACCTAAACAGCTTACACGACTGGAGTCCGAGTTAACTTCTCCCCCTAGTAACGAAGAACTCACAACAACTCCCCACAAACAGAATGCTCAACAATCAGCTGTAAGTTTTGGTTCACTTAAGGTGAAAAGAAATGATAAGTAATCAATCTATCTATGAACATATAAGTCAGCTGAACGAAATCGTAATTACTTCTGATGAATTCATGCAGGCCTTTAATGGAATTCGACAATGTACCGAACGTAGTATCGCGTACAAAGAACCTATTGGAAGTATGCTGCTGGCAAATGGTGGCCTTGGGAAAACAACACTATGTAATACGATTGTGAGTCAAATGCCACGATCCATCAAAGTAGAAAAAGATCGTAAAAAAATGATTATTCCAGCATTCTATGTTGAAGTTCCTTCACCAGCTACTGTGAAGTCTTTGGCAATAACAATGCTACATAAGCTAGGGGATCCATCTCATCACACAGGCACAACCTCCTACCTAACAGATCGGTTAGGTTATTTACTACAACAGTGTGAAACCAAGCTCGTTTTTCTTGATGAGTTTCATCATTTATTTGAACGTAAAGCAACATCTACCCGTTTAAACATTACAGTGGGTAATTGGCTTAAAACCTTAGTCAATGAAACAGGTATAAGCTTTTGTCTCGTTGGTTTACCTGAATTTGCCGAACTCATTCAAATTGATAGTCAAATCGCTCGACGATTCCCTTTTCATTATCAATTAAACCCTCTGACTTTAGGTACTCAAACCTCACCAGGAACCCTTTACCCTTTTCTCAAAGAAGTCAGTCATAGGGCATCAGAAATTCAAATTTCGTTTTCGCCAGATTTTGATAACTTTCTATTGAGAGTACAAATATATACAGCAACAAAAGGCTATCATGCTTATGTCATGAGCTTGATACGTGAAAGCATGGCAATTGCCTTGGCAGAAAATAGAAATACCATAACTATTAATGACTTTAGTCAGGCTTGGAACCTAGGGATTACATCATTTATCAGCAAACAAATAACTAATCCTTTTGAAATGTCTTTATCAAGCCTAGCTAGTACTCTAAAAAAGGAGTACTCATGACATTAGTTAGCAACCTTCTTATTCATCCCATTCCTTATGATGGCGAATCGGCAGAGAGCTTCTTAGCTAGAGTTGCTGAGCTTAATAGACATTCATCTATCGAGAGATTAATTAATAAAGAGCAGAGCCACTTCTTAGCAAAAAGTGCACCAAATTGTAGACTAACAGATCTTCCGCGTTTTAAGTATGTCTTACAACTACTTAATATTGACCTAAAACATCAAAGTCTTGCTTTCGCAAAAACTGGCCCCACGAGCCGATCAGCGAGAAAATGGAGCAATATAGAACTACATGAAGATTTACTAAAATACTACCCTTATTCTTATTGCCCACAATGCATAAAAGAACAGCCATTTTTAAAAAAAATTTGGCTTTTACGTCCCTTATATGCATGCCCAATACACTCTATTTTCCTTGTCGATAAATGTTATCAATGTGGATACTCAATATCGCTTAGCTCAGGAGTGACAAAGTGCGATCATTGCCATGCGCTATTGCAAGATGCACCTAAGATTAAATGTTCTTCAATACGAGCCATCAGATGGCTTGTTGAAATTCTTAATCATGATTCAAATGAATTCTTTAAAAATTTCACTGCATACTGGCTAGCAATACTTAGCTTTTCTAAGCTTGATAACTCCATGAGCATTGAAGTAGCGTTAGAAATAACGTATGAATATTTTAATGATCCTAATCAGTCCATTGATAGATTAAGTACACTGGTTAATCAACGCATCAAACTTGCACACCCTAGAATTCAACTGCTCCCATTTTTGAAATACTCCAGGTTTTTTAAAAATTATGCAGCTTTAGTAGAGGCCAAATGTCGTGTTTATACGCCTAGTAATGAAGGTTGTACTATTGATATAACAAGGGCTGAATTAAAACTTGTTTTAGGCATTACGCATAAAACTCTCGACCATTGGATTGACCAAGACTTTCTAAAACTCGGTGAGAGTCAACATTACTATGGCACCATCCCCAGCCATTTCATTGAAGAATTTCTAACAGTAAGCCAATATAAACCTTTATTACGAAAACCCCGTATGAAGGCGATTCTCTCTTCTCCTAAGCAATTAGACTTAAAAGAAATTTCACAACAGCTCGATATACACTACGAAACTGCACGAAAATTAACAAACATGGGATGGTTCGATTTGGATCAACTTTGTAATGATGCAAAAGCAGCTAAAGGATATTCCTTTATAAAGCTAGAAAATTTCCAAAACGAATATATTCTTGCCTCAACACTCGCAAAGAAGCTAAACCTTAATCCTACAAATTTTGTTGAAAAACTAGCAAGCATAGGGATTGTTCCTATTCGAGGTCCGCATATCGATGCCACCCCAATAAATATCTATCTTAAGCGCTCCGTTAATCATCTAAGAGATTATGATTTTGATGAAATAACACAATATCCAACTCGCACAGGCAGGCCTAAAAAAGATGCTACCCAACTAGAAACAAAGCAAGATTTTTTCTCATTAAATGAAGCAGCAGAACACTTAAACATTAGTCCCAATAAAGTTTCTATTTTGATTAAAAAAGATATTCTGATTAGAGATGCCAATTATCCTTTGTCTATTAGAATTCCTAAAATATCTGTACTTCAGCTAAAGCATAAATTGCTGAGTGAAAACTCAATATCCACTAAGCAAGCAGCAAAGCTACTCAATTGCTCAGTGAATTGGTTAGGTAAGTATTGGTGCAAATCTGGTTTTTTGGCGATAGAAAATCTTGTGTATTGGAAACTCGTTCAGCAAAAAGATGTCGATGAAGTAATTAAGTTGAAAGAAACCTATATGACAGGAGCTGAAGCCAGTAAATTACTAGGTATGCCTCACTCACATATTACCAATTTACACACTCAGGGATTGATCCAACCTATTTATCTTGGAACAGGAACTCCAATACGTCTTTTTAAGAGATCAGATGTTCAACGAATAAAGCGCAGAAACTTATAGAAAGCTCTGTTGAAGTACGAATTAAGTTTGCATTGGATATGTATGCCAATGCACACTTATTTTAAAACTTACTGAAGATACTTTGATGCATAATCTTGGCTCAAAGCTCTAGCATCTGCTAATGCATTATGAGGAATTGTGGAATTTTTTGTACTAAGTGATAAATCGAGCAAAAAGCCTAATACTGGCACGTTGATACATTGCCCCTGTCCCAATAGCAAAATACGGTTAAACAACTCTATATCTGAAGGGTAATCAGCCACGATCGTGATGCAGCCCTCCTCTTGATTATTCACTTCCCATAAGAAACTACACAGCTTATCAGCCAACTCCCACATGGGAATGATGGATTGCCCTAAAAGTGGCATGACATGTTGTAAAACAAAGGGGCTTGGATTTTTGCATCCAACTGTCTCATAAAACTCATATTTACCATCAGTGGATACCAAGCCTAATGAAATTAGTTCACCAGTACCTTGATCATGCCAGCCGTTAAATTCACAATCTAAGAAAAGATTCATTTATCACCACATAATTGAGCTAAAGTTTTTCCTTTGCTAAACTTTGCATATTTAACGAACAAGTTTTCAATCCAGCTTTAATAAACCGATATCTCATATATGATGAAATATCCTCTTCATGTGAAGATAAGAGAAGTTGTGAATTCCGTAACTCACATCGGAGTAAGTCCGTCAATGAAGCTATGTTTACTTCATCCAAAGATTGAGATGGATCATCCACTAGAATAAGAGGAGTATCAGCATAAACTTTATTGAGCGACAGAAAAAAAGCCAGACTCAGAGCAGATATCTGTCCTGAACTCATAGAGAGGATAGCATCATGCTCAGATTTTTCAGCAGTAAGAAATCTTAGTTGTTTCCCGTCACCACTTTCAATGAACAGTCCAAGACCTCGTTGGTAATTCTGAATGAGTCTCCCACTATAGATATGAAATATCAACTCAATTTCTGAAATAGTGTGATCTGCATAGGTTCGTTCAACACTTTCAAGTGTATTACGTAACTTCTTAACCTTTTCACTAGCCCGTTTTGCTGCACCATTCTCTTGTTGAATTTTGCGCAAAGACTCCAACGACTGTTGAAGCCTCTTACTCTTAGCTTCATTACCCTTAATCCTAATATATAGCAATTTATCTGCTAAATCTTTTTCCTCTAAATTGTAGAAATCTTCTATTGTTTTAAGGGTGGAGTTGATAATCTGTCGCCAATCATCAGGCAATGCTTCGGTCTCTATACTCTTTTTGTCACGTATCAGAGTGACCAAGTCTAGCAAACGCGCGTCAACAATTTCGTTGCTTTCAGAATACTGGTAATTAATTATGTTACCAGTAGTCTTAAGTCGCTCAACTATCTTTGTAATACTATCTAAACGAACTCTTTGACTTTCTAAGGCAAGATGAAGCGTCCCATTATAACCTTTCATTAGTTCCGCTTCTCGATGCTGAATATCAGCAGCTAGTGGCACTAATTCGTTATCCATCATCGTTGTAATACTTACTAGAGCTTTTTCATCAGCACTCAAGGTATTGGCTATTTTTTTTGATCTATCTTCAATTGCATCCAGCATAGTTTGCTGCAGCTGCCAGTCAGCCCCACAAAGGGGGCACATTGAATCATTAGGATATAACTTACTATGCTCTTCAAGTAACTTAGCCTTTAAGCGAACTAAATCAGCCAAAACACTGGTATTGATTTGACTCTTTTGTTGTAGCTCATTACGCAAAGCAATTTGTATTTCAAACCACTTTAGTCGCTCAGCATCCCAACCAGGAAGAGCGTTTGCCTCCTCGATATTTATAGCTATCACACCTCGTTGGAGAGTAGTCTTAGCCGCTGTCAGTTGAGTCAACTCTTTGCGAACCTGATCTAAAGTATCTAGCTTATATATGTCACTTCCAAATAGAGCCACGCTATGAAGAAGAGTTTTATTCTGTTCTATATAAGTTTCAATACGTTCATTCTGATCTCTAATTTGTATAGCTCCCTTAAGAAACAAAAGCTCTTTAAGTTTTTGTACAGACGCTAAACATTGCTCAAGGATTTCTGAGGAGTAGGTTGGAAATATATTTTCTTTATCCCAATTCGGTTGTAATTCAACATTGGACAGCTTTTTATATTCCATATTTCCCAAATCAGCTTGGGCAATGGATCTATGTGATTCACTCTCAGAGATTAATTCTGTCTCTTTGGATTTCCGGTCTGGATCACCAAGGTATTTAGCAAATCTACGCTCAAGTACTTTACAGTTATCAATCTCTGTCGTGATATCTGTTATGTTAAACAAGGTGCCTAAAGCATCCTTTCTTTCATCAACTCTCGTATGTAAAAGTTGATTTTGTCCTTGCTCTAGATAGTTGAGAAAGCAAAAATTTTCTTTAAAATTTTTACCAAATAGCTTCTCGATATATTCATTATTACGTGAATTTTCAGAAGAAAAATCTGTCGAAGAGAAATCAGGTAACTCATAAAGCCCAAATTGCGAAAAACTATCCGCCCGATTAAGAGTCTTTTGTTTCAACGTTGGAGCTGATGCGTACCTCGCTAGTGTAATCTTCTGCTCCGAGTTAAAAAACTCAATTTTGATGAATAAATCCTTCTCACCTGATCGAGTATTCCAAAACAGATTATCCTCATAATTCTGCTTTTTTTTAGTCATCACCTTTGAAAAGAGATCATTAATCCGTTTGATTTGTCCAGTAAGTAATAATTCAATAGCATCAAATATACTTGTCTTACCAAAACCATTAGGACCATCTAAGATCACCAACGATGAATTTTCAAAATCTAAAAAAATATTCTTGAATGCTTTAAAACTAGAAACTTCAATCTTGGATATTTGCCAGTTCATCACGTATCATTTCCTTGATTAAATCATCAATGTTATTATCACTAAGTTTCTGAATAGCTTGGTATATATTAGCAAGACCCACTTCACTGACAGCGCCCTCTGCCTGTAAACGTAGAGGAACCAATTCTCTTTTGCTAAATGGTAACTCAAGGAAAGGTAATTTGATAAATATCTTAGCTGCAGCACTAAAGTGAGTGGCCGTTAATGGCTTCTCCTTGTATGCTTTGAATAACTCTTTATCAGCAATAACCGCTCTCAGTGCTTCATAAGATTGCCCATTCAGCGCATGCTCTTCAGCATCGCTGTAATAGAGAACATATTTTTTGAAGTAATGTGGATCTTCTTCCAAAGCAAATATTTTTTCTTCAAGGGCCTTGAACTCGGAAAGCTGCTTGACATGATAAATGCAGATTAAGTCACAATTCTTCTTGAAAGCAGAATCTGTTTTAAAACTATCAGGTGTTGCTTGATTAACTATCGCATGGAGCTCTTTAGGAGTACAAAGTGCTTCAAGCTTATGAAGTATGGCAAAGCGAACTGCACTCCCGACCTCTCTTTTGTAAAAATGTGTGCTTTCAAGTTCGAATTCCTTTATAAATTGATGCGCAATTAAAGCTTCGTCAATAAGTTCAATAATCATTTAAGCGAGCCTCTGCATCTTCCTTGGTTAGAATGCTAATGCTTAGCATTTTGGTTATATGGCTATCTGATTTTTCTTGTTTATCAGGATCGGAATAATCTGCGTTGACTGTGTACCTAGTATTTACAAAGAATGACTCTTTAGCCCTATACGCGATAAGATTATTGTACTCGTAAAGAAGTTCAAGTAAGTCTTCATTACTACTCATTTCACTTTGAATATCTGAAGCACAATATGAGTTTTCTTCGATTTCTGGGAGGTCAATGGCAGTAGGAATATAAAACTTACTTTGGTTGCACAAATAATGTGGCACTTTATCAAATATAGGCTCTATCCCTATTGCTTGAATTAATCCCATATACTTTCTGATATCATTCTTTTGAATACTATTAAAGCGCTCAGAAGGTTTCATAAGTTGACATAACTGTTTTAACTCATACTTAGAAGTCATACGAATATGATCATAAAGCTCTCGTGCCCTTTGATAATCTAAGTCCGACATGCTCGGTAGAAACTGATCCAGTCGTTCCTCAAGATACTCCTGAAGTCTAAATTTAAGGTCCATTGCATAATAATCTCTATCGTTATAAGGACTGCCCTTAATAATTTCATCTAAAATATTTTGTCCTTGAATCCGATCAGAATATGCAGCTTTACGCTCTGAATCCCCATCAACCTGTATCTTCTTATGAATTTCTACAGCTTTAGAACTTATTCTTTCCGATAGTAAGCAGTAAATCTGATGTAATAATTTTTCGGTTAATTCAATCCCGTTTTTTGTACTTATATTGGTAATAATTACTTTTGTTAGATACTCAATATCAGCCAAACTACAATATTTATCATTACCATATAAATAAAATTTTACGACCTCACCATTAGCATCTATGTAATCACTTGTATCAGAAATGGATACCGATATATGGAAGTAGCGAGCACTACCCTTAGTACGATCTAGCTCTATCTTTGCTGATTTTTCCAATGCTTCTTGATAATTCGAACGATATTTTCCAATCTTTGCCTTAACTTGATGAGAACTATCTAGTGCTCCGTTCCTATAAATCGCAAAGTCATCAGTACTGTCAAGCTGAAGCTCAAAATCAATCTCTCCTTGTTGTATCAATTTAAGGCAGTGATATAAGGCAACTTTCCCTTGATATACAAAACCACTCCAAGATGAGATCGCACTATGCGGATACTGTTCTTCTACTTCGCTCACTTCGACTCCATTCGCATTGTGATAAAAATTCTGAAAAACACTATTAACTATAAGATGCAGATACCTTTTGACCGACAATAACCAGTCTACATAAGGATTTAAGTTCCTTAGTCAAATGAGCGATTCGCCATCTTAGACAGATTGTAGCAATACAACTCTAGAATATAATGTTGTATATCAAAATTATAAATTAAACAATCACGATGGCACTCTATACAAAATTATCATTCAGAAATGCCCCCTCTTGAAAATTCTGAATATGAACATAAAACTCCCATTTCGCTGTTGGTTTTTTCTTTTTTTCTATATTTAAAGCTGGTTGGAATCGATATATAAGATGAGATTCAATACTATCTAAAAGTTCATGAGCTAAGGCCTCTGGTTGAATCCAATCAAGAGAAATATATTCCTCATCATCATGAAACCATACTGTACTTCTATATATTTTCTTTTGCTTTTGACTGTATTCTGGAGCATGCAGTTTTAAAGCTGCAGAATGTCCACCATTAAACCTAGATACATTCTTTGTCTTCCCAACATATACGAGCTCCTCTCCAGAATCATCCAAGCAAGAAATTAAATAAATTGGTAATGATGGCAAAGGAGGCCTCCCAAGATGCTTTAAAATCTGCTCTTGTTCCCATTTATCCAACCAGCCCCCATCTAACCCAGATATCAATTCACTTGCAGCTTCTAGGTACTGCGATGTATTTTCCCTTGAGTCTTTTAAGCTTAACCACTGCATTTCGTTGGCAAGATAAAGGGGGGCAACCTCCTCAATTGAAAGCCAAACATTCCAATCATCTTTCGGTACATCAATATGACCAGATTTATAGAAACGCTGAGAAATCGGCTGTCTGCGATCAATCCATGCTGACAAAGGCAGAAACATATTTAACATACCTTGAACTAATTGAGTAGATCATATATTTAAAATAAAAAACTTAAAGAGCTTATTATTCTAGACATATTAATACACTCTTCAGTTATCTAAAGCCTTATGAGAATTTATTAAAGATTCCAATTTCATTCAAAAAAATCACCATGGTATTTAAGAATATCAATTTCAGATTCAAATTTTATAAGTTTAGGCTCATCATTCTCAAGTACCCAAGCAAACGAATGGGATAAGCTTGGCTCAACTTTTCTTGAACCGAGGATATCGTATTCAGAAGGGTTATTCATCTCAATATGCATTGATAATGAATTGATATTCTTTGCTCTCATTGTCTCACGCAACAAGTTTCTAAATTCCCCCCAATCCTTTTTTTTACCTATTTCTTGGCACTTAGTATCAAAATAATGAATCATCGCTTTTTCAATAATAGATCCTTCTTCAGCCAAAGGAATGTCATCAATCATTGAATTGGTTGAGACTATATTCAACATACTATTTCCCAAACGTGCATGTGATAGAACCTTACATGTATTTACAGTTAGAAAAATATCATTTTCTGATGTTGGAGCAAAATACAACATATCTGCATAACCACGATGTTCTCGATTCAACGTTCGTTGAGCTGGATCTTCTGTCAGCCCAACGTAATGTACCTCACTAGTCAAACCTAATGGGATATTATTTAGGCGAAGAAAATCATGAACTGTGCATATTGTTGAATAGTTAGATCCTTCAAAATAAATGAACTTACTATCAACATAGACTTTCGGTCTTTCACCTTTTGGAAAAGATCGAATAATTTTTCTCTTTTTTCCACTTCCAATTAATAAGTGAATTATCAATTTATTACCAAAGATGGTAAATCTTGGTTGCTTAGCAGTATTGAAACGTACTTTTTTTCTAGAGGTGAATAAATAAATAAAACGTTTCTTGTTTACAGACTCAACCTGCTTTCTAAAGTTATCTAAATATTTTTTAATCTCATCCTTACTATAATATCCACCTGGAGAATCAACAACCAAGTCATACCAAAAAAAGTCTGATCTATCAATAGTTATATGCCAATACTTCTCTGAATCTTGATATCCTGGAAAGCTTTTTAAAATATCAAAATAACCTCTATTCATAAAATTATCTCAACCATATACAACTCAAAATTTAAAAATGTATAATTTCACCTTATTAGTTCCTATATTTAATACTATTTTGATATTCTTCTACAATACTGTTAAAATTTTATACGAACTTCTAGCGACAAGACATGTCGTGGTATAAATATTCAAGATATACTAAGTTAACTTTATCACTGTTAAAAAATTATAATTCTTATTATCAATTCAGTATGCTAAGTTACCTTTATTTAATGAGTCTTATAATTCTTAGGACTTTAGATACAAATGCTCATAATATAGTGATTATCATCAATTAGATTAGCAGTTATTAAAAGGAACCTACTTAGTTGATACAGCCATACTTACTAATAACTTCTGAAATCTGATATTGCATAACCTTCTCACAGGAAACATCCTCATCATTAAATAAAACGATATTATCTCCAAAGCCAAATGAGCTTTTAAATATCACTCCTGCATATCCGCAAACAGCTTTAAAGAACTCGCAAATAAATTGAGTAGGGATATAATCTAGATTGGTTCTTGCAGGTAAAACTGGCAGAGACAACTCATAGGAAAACTTTTCTAATAATGCCGTATAATCTAGCGCCTCTTTCAACTCGGTATCATTAAAAAAAAGAAAGGTTGCACGCTCTCTGGGATTTGTTAAATCCAGAAGTTTTATCTGCTTTTTCAACCTAAAAGTCGCAATGCTAATCTTAGCCCCTTTACTTGGTCTAACTTCAGCAATACATGTATCAATATTATTTGCCAAATATAAATAAGGTATCCCAACAGGATTAGCTCTCCCTGCAGCAGTTAGGTTTACTGGTGGCTTTCCCATTTCCGATGCTTTAAGCATGGTCTCGGATAATCTAGCTCTAAAAAGGGTATCCCCTTGGCTATATGTAGAAAGTAGTGTTTCAGTTAACTCAAAGAAAACTCTAGAACCATTCCCTTTAGAGAAAATTTCTTTATATATATGTGTTTGGGGAAAGAATCTATTGAGCTCAACAATTTCATCCTTAAAAGAAGTCCACCCAGATGTACATAAATCAGTATAAGAATATTTATATTGATTACTTAGTAATTTTTTATTATCTTTAAATATATGATTTAACAGTGTATTTTTATCACTTATCCTTTCATTAAATATTGAAAAATGTTGCTGTAATGCATCAACCAAGCTTAAGCCATCAGACTCAACCACATCAAAGGCTTTTGCTAATGTTTCAAAGTGCTCAGTAAGAAGCCCCGTATCTATTAACTGCACGCCCTCACTTCGACAAAAAGAACATCGGCTTAAAGCCTCACCATGACATTCATTTAAAATAAAATGCTTTAGTTGATTATCATTAAAGCAGTTAGCACAACAAACACTCATTCTAAAAACCTTCCTCATTATTCAAATAATCAACAAGGGTTTCTATATGATGCTTAATACATATCTTTTTAACTTGTCCCAAACCAGGGAAATGTCGTTTAATATTTAATGCTACCAGTTCCGAAAGCGCTGTAGTGTTAACAAAAGGAACTGATCGACTTTCAATATCTTTAATTAAAAGTTGTAATGCACTTAAAAATTTGGCTCCAGGTTGTGCAGGAGTTCCATCCTCATAAGATAAGTAATGTCTAATAAAAATTTCATTAAACCGTTTAGGATCAATATAAGAAACGTGTATCGTTACCACATAGGCCGGTCCACCAGACTCTAAAAAGTCTTGTCCAGTAATTGTGTAGTCACTAAAGCCTACGACCGAATTTTGATATCCTTTATAGTATGTATGCAACGCTGAAAAAGAAGACTCTTCAGGATAGTCAGCATTCCGCAACTGACTTCTAAAGAAATCACCACATAACACCACCTTATGCAGTAGTTTCAATACGTTAGGGGCAATATCATGATTAACAAATGTAAGTACAGCCTCTTTTGACTCTTGAATTACCTGTTGATCAATTCCTCTAGTAACAAATAGCGCATACTCTCCCAGCGCTTTAACCTCTGAAGGTACCCCATCAATACTATCATGCAAAATAAAACATGGGATGTATTGCAGATCAGAACCATGATTTAAACTATTAGTAATATTTGAAAATTGCCCCTTAAACTCACCAATAACAGGATTAATAATAATAAGCGGCTTAATATTATTGGTATTTAGCTCTAAAACTGCTCGTCTAAGTGCCGATAAGTCTTCTCGAACAGGCTCAATAACAGGGCAAAAATGATCTTGCAATGAAAGAGATGCTAGCTCTCTCAAAGCTAAAAACTCATTGAGCTTTCCT
The DNA here is from genome assembly GCF_019209785.1 of Acinetobacter sp. CWB-G5. Classification (NCBI taxonomy): domain Bacteria; kingdom Pseudomonadati; phylum Pseudomonadota; class Gammaproteobacteria; order Moraxellales; family Moraxellaceae; genus Acinetobacter; species Acinetobacter sp. CWB-G5. Next base: position 46,742 of record NZ_JAHUTF010000017.1, read on the forward strand.
CTCAAGATCGGATAATACATACAACCCCTCATTCTTATTAAAGTACTTTATCAATGCATCCATTTCACTTTTTCTGAATCTATAACTAATAGCTGCATTTGCTAAAGAGTTTGGCAAGTTGTTGATCAGTTTATCATTATTTTTCCTAGATTTTTTTAGAATTTTAATATATTTATTGCTCAATGTTTTATCATCAGTAACACTCTCAATCACTGAGAGGCATCCATGATACAACAAAGTATTAGGTAAGCTAATTTGCTCACCAGCTAACAGTTCTGCCAACTCTTTATACTCATGTTGTCTCAAAGACTGCATTAATAGCGTTTTATTTATTGGGTGGGTTCTATTTTGTGCTTTACGCACCATTTTGAGGGTGTGCCTATCAGTAAGTTCTAAAACCCCAACCCCCAATGGCGCCAATTCTAATACTGCCTGCTGAAACTTAGGAGAGCAAACGACATATACCTCATCAAAAAGTTGTGTATACGACTCTAATTGATCTGCTAGCCTAGCTAACGAGTCATAGTCTGTTTTAATCTCATAACAAGTCGACTTGCCATTCAAAATGACACAATCTGCCTTATTTACGCCAACTCTAAATTCCGTCAACATTGTTGCAGTATTTAGAGAGTGTCTACCCAGTAATATTTTTTTTACGATTAAACTCTTATAGTAATATTCATTTTGATAGTGAGTTTGCAAATAGCTAAACGCATGTTGGTAAAAATCCCTAAGTGAAATTTGATCATCAAAGCAAAAGTATCTACTGGCAACTTTTTCAATATAAGAAAAATTACCATTAGAAATTTCATTAAGAACGTTGCTATTAAATACTTTAGCAATAGCCCTATTATCCAAACTCATTGATTGCCAACCACTGATGGTGCCTCACTAACTACTCTATTGAAATGATAAACCCTAAACATTTGGAAGTCATCCCGTAAAAAAAATTCAAGCCAAAATAAGACTCTAACCAGTTGTTAACTTACGCTAAACCTCACCTTATTAAATAGACTCAATCTAAGTTCCCCCATAGGCAGAATGTATTGATTGGTATCACAAATCTGGATAATGAGTAGACTCGTTGTGAGACTTTAGAGTCTGTAGGGGCCCGAGATAGTTTTTTAAAATAGGTGTCTGGAAGAAGAAGACCCCTCTCCCAATCATAAACAGAGAACTTAACATATGATTTTCAGGAAATGACAGCTTATGTGTCGCAAAACTCCAAAAATGACAATAGTTGTGTCGCTGAAATTGTCATTATATGTCGCAAGAATCGCTAAGCTTTTGAATTTCTGAAATGGAAAATGACAACTTATGTGTCGCGTGACGTCTAGGTTTCTTATTGGGAAACTTAATAATAAATTACTTTAAATCTGAAATTGAATATAAAAGTTTAGCTAATTCTGTCTAAGGGACAATTGTGCTTAGAACAAGCAAATAGAAAATCAATTTCATAGTGAATAATCAATTTAGAAGGTAAAAATGGGACTACAAAGTAAATTTTCAACATTCAACAGCAATATCTACATAACTCGTCAAAGCAGCGAATATAATAATGCACGTCAAAAAGACGATAGCATTACAGAAGACATTCGCAAAAAATTTAAAGAAAATGGGTATCCCGTCCAAGAGGATTTCATTCAAGGTTCTTTAGCCACTAGCACAGCGATCAAAGAAAAAGGGAAAGACTTTGATATAGATAGAGCGATTGTCATCAACGAAAATGATGCTCCTGTTGATCCAACTATACCGAAGAAAGTTGTCTTAGAAATTCTAGAAAATAGAGGTTTTAAGAATGCTAAAATAAAAAAACCCTGTGTAACTGCTGACTATAAAAATGAGGATTTACACATTGATATCCCTATTTATAGTAAATCGGAGAGCGGTTATTACAAATTAGCTGTGGGCAAGAAAAATTCTGATGAAAATAATAAAGAGTGGTCTGATTCAGATCCCAAAGGATTAATTGATTGGATCAATGCTAAAGATGGCTCTGGCATTTATGAAACACAGAAACTTCAGCAATTTAAGCGATTAACTAGATATATAAAAAGATGGAGAAACATCAAATTCCATGAGGATACCTGCCGAAAGGTTTTTTCAATCGGTCTTACTGTAATGCTCAAGGAAAAGTTTCAAAGCTCAATTAATGATGAAGGCCTTGAAAATGATCTAGAAGCTTTGAAAAAAACTATCGATCAAATACTAGATCAGTCAAATTACTTTTTATACCAAAACGACAGTCAATGGAAAGTAAAAGTTGATTTACCCGTATCACCATACAGAGATATTTTCTCTGGTAGTAGTATAGATACAGGAACTCAATTAAAAAATAAGCTATCTACATTGAGAAATAAATTACAACAAGTCATTGATGAAACAGATGAAGCCAAACAATGTGACCTATTAAGAGAAATATTTGGTGAAGATTTTCCTGAAGGAACTAAAAATAATTCAAAAAATGAAGCAGCTAAAGTTGTATTTTCTTCAGCTGGGTCTGTAGGAACTTCTCAAGGCGCATGAACTATCAGATAATAATTCAGCATCTACAAAGCTGTGGATACTCAGTATCTACAGCTGAACTACTAACTCTAGATACAATAGAAGTTAGTGTAACTATTGGGTGTTACGAACTTAAACTGATTCATATTAAAGTTAATGAATTGACTTCAATGCCCGCATTTTATTTAAAAGATCCACAGCAATTTCCAAGACTTGCCCATACCTTATCTTTCAATGATTACAACTTAGCAAGTATATGTGTGAATGTCACAGACTCTGTATCAGTAAATTATGAAGTCCCAACCCTTGCATTTGAGGATTCATTAAAAAAGCATATTGAATTGCTTACAAAATGTTTAACAGATCCAGTTCAAAACAAAAATGAGCTTTTAAGAGAGTTCTTAGCCAGTTGGTATAGCTTAAATAATACAAAATTTAATGATGTTCTTTGTCTAGTAGACTCACCTGAATTTTGTAAATTAAAAGTTTATGCGCCAGAGGGGAAATATGGATTAAAAAGTAGCGTGTTAGTTCACCCTGAAAATTATGATCTTGCAACAAAAGAACCTTTTTTTAAAATCCAAGTAGCTCAAAGAAAAAAGAGTCCTGATTTGGGTTGCATTCTCCCTTTACCGAACCTTTCCACTATTCCATGGAATGCATCAGACCTTCCAGTATGGTTTTTAGAACATATTGAATTATTAGATTCTGATACAAAACACCACTTCTTAACTACTTTTGCTCAAATTAGAAAGAATATTTTTTGGATAATATTCAACATTGACACTCCATCAGGAAAATCTTGGTTTGGATTGAAATTTCAGCATAAAAAAAATAAAGTTAATAAGACCCTTCCTCTTAGACTAGAAAGCTTCACTGAATGGAATATAGAAGCATGCTCGATTAAATTATTTGATAAATCAAGTCTAATTCCCCGTGGTGGTGCCTTTACTGATCTACAAAAGAAAAAAGTCTTATTGGTAGGCTGTGGATCAGTAGGTGGATATATTGCAGACCAGCTCGCTTCATGTGGACTAGGAAGCCTAACGCTAGTTGATTCAGATACAATATCAATTGAAAATACATACAGGCATTACCTTTCAATCGATTACTTAAATTGGGAAAAAACTACAGGACTGCAGGTTAAAATTTCAACAAAATATCCTTGGATCAACATAAAGCCTGTTAAGGGATGTTTATTAAATCTTAGAGATGTTTCTATTTTGAATTCATTTGATCTAGTTATTATCGCTATAGGTTCTCCAACAAAAGAACGGATATTTCATGATTACTGTATTAAGAATAATGTAGAAACAGCCGTAATTAATGTATGGACAGAAGGTTATGGGGTTGGCGGACATGCAGCTTTAGATATTCCCGAGCAAAAAGGATGTTTAAGATGTGCTTATATAGATAATGAAAATTTATGCAGAGGCTTAGTTTCTAATCTTAATTTTTTAAAACCGAATCAAGATTTAACTAGGAATCTTTCAGGATGTGGTAATGCCTTTCTACCCTATTCAAACTTATCTGCCATTCAGACCGCCAGTATAGCTACAGATTTGGCCTTAAAATTTTTACAAGGAAAGGTAAAAGATTCCTCAAAAGTAAGTTGGAAAGGTTCTGATCTAGATGCTTTAAATGAAAATTTAAAATTAACAGATCGTTATTATGCCTTTTCAAAATCATTACTAATCACACCACTATTAAATCCAGAATGTGATATTTGTAATGAATGAACAACTAAGTATTAATATAGATGATGCTACTATTTATATATCTTTAGAAATTACTGAAATATGGAATCAATATCGCCAAATATCACCAAAATCTAATGAAGCATGTGGAATCTTAATAGGAAGCCAACTTCAAGATACCAAAACTTATCAATTAGAATATATTACAACACCACAAAAGCAAGATATAAGAAGCAGATTTAACTTTGTAATGAAAGATTCATATCATCAGAGCTTTCTAGATCAAAAGTATCTAGAATCTAATGGTACATCAATCTATCTTGGTACTTGGCATAGCCATCCTCAGAAAATACCAATCCCCTCTTCAATTGATATTGATGATTGGAGAAAATGCATAATGAGAAATAGTGGTAGAAACCTTTTTTTTATTATCATTGGAACTCAAGAAGTCAAAATTTATTATTTAAAAGATAACGATCTACATATTTCTACTATATTAAGGTTTTAAAACAAATGACTGATATAAGTTGTGATCCTAAATTTGAACTATTACAAAGTAAATTTGAACCATTTGATGACTTACAAACTGCTAAATCATATATTGATGGAATCAAACCTTTACTAACTTGGGAAAGAATAGGACTTTTCAGAAATACATCAAACCAAAATTTATTAATATTGTTAATTAAGCAAGAAAAAATCTACTCAATTATGCGAGCAAATCTCTGCGAAGAAGAATTTTTAAACTTGCTGGATTACATTTCTGGCTCTAAAGCTATTATTGAGCTGAGAGGGATTCCTGATAGAACTTTGACAACTGAAGACATTGCAAATATAGAAGCAATAAATTCACTTTGGGAAAAGTATAACTTTGCTACAGCAATTTTAAAAAACAAAACTGAAAAAAGAAAATTCATAAAAGACTTTTATAGTAATAAGAAAAAAATTGGTCGGGGCAAACAATTTACAAGCAAAACAATCACTAAATTAATGATTGATAGCCATGGTCGCTGTATGTTTACAGGATGTGGCGAGAATCTAGATATAGATCAATTAACAGGATCAAAAGGAAATTTTGCTTATAACGCACATAATATTGCATCATCAAACAATGGTGAAAGAGGATTACCTTTCCTTTCTGAAATCCTGTCTGATGATCCTAATAACGTCCTACTTTTATGTGATAAACATCATCGCCTAATTGACAAAATAGCACCAAGTGATTATGACTCCTTTATTTTAAACAATATGAGAAAAACCCATAAAGTAATGGCTCAACAGCTTTTAGATGCTCTTGCTTTTGAACCGATTCCTGTATATTCAGTTCTTTGGCCTGTTCATGGCCAACCAGCCTCAAATCCTAACCTAAAAGAAATTGCATCTAGCCTTCTACCATTACGCTATAGAGTAAATGGATGTCTTATTCCTCTATGTGATAGCACTATGGATACAGAGCTATTCAATATGCAAATGATTCGACATATTGAAATTGAGGCTGGAAAAATCATTCACCAAACAAGAACTACTCATCATAAAGCTGCCATTTTTGCATTTGGTCCTATGCCTGCCTTAATTGGTTTAGGTGCATTACTTGGGAATAAAGGCGAATTTATCCCCATGTTAAAGTTTAGAGATAGCCAAAAATGGGAATGGCCAAGCCAAAGTAAGGTAGAGCCATTTAATCAAATTATTGGCCTAGATAAACTTAAAAAAAAGAAAGAAGTTGTTCTGTGTATTCACGCAACTGCGAAGGTAGATTTAGTTCTAAAAAAGGCACAGGAATTAGCAAATTTATTTGATAATCAAATAATTGAAATAACCACACTACCTGAATATATGGGAAGTAAAAGCATTCCACACCCCTTGAATGTAAAAGAACTCACAGCACAAATTCAAAAATTACTTCATAAATTTAAGAGTGATTATGGCATAGAAAGAGTACACTTATTTATAACTGCTCCAAATGCTGCATGTGTCGCTATTGGCCAAGGAATTGATAAAAATCATCCTGATATAATCGTTTATGACTATAAAAAAACAGGTTTAGAATCTGTGCTAAGGATAAATAGTACGGAACATGGGAATAAGCTATTATCTGTTTAAAAATAGATGCTATAAAAGGCTTAGAAGTATTATCTAAGCCTTTTAATTAGAAAAATCATAGAATGTACAAAAATCTGAAATTTCAGTTTCCAATACTTTTAGCCAGTCCATTAATTCAATCACATCTAGTCGCCTTTCTAAGATCTCAACTTTGGAAACATAGGATTGGGGCTTATTTAAACGACGTGCAAGCTCCACCTGAGTCACATTCTTAGACTCACGTAGTTCTATAAGTTTCTTAATTAGGTGTTGATACCTAGGATCGTGTATTGAGCGCATGGCTCAATATCAGTTACAATCAAAAATATCCCAAAATAGGATATTTAAAATTTAACCCTATCAGTTTACTTAAGTTTTACTTTGGAAAATTAGTGAACGATAGTTTAGGAATTCATTGTGAAGCAAAAATTTTCTGTAGCTCAAATCAACAATATTGTTAAAAAGAATTTAGCAGGTGCAACTGTCGAACAAATTTGCGAAGAGTACAAAATCAGTATGGCAACTTTCTATCGTTGGAAGGCAAGTTATATAGATATTAATGAGCAAATTCTTATTCGTTTAGATAAATTGGAACAAGAAAATCTAGCTCTCAAACAAATGTATGCTGAAGAAAGACTGTCTAAACGCCTAGAAATGTGAGGTTCTCTCATCTCAATCTCGAATGTCTATTACAAAGATAATTTACATGCGAAGGATTTTAGATAGCTTCTACTGTCATGATATGTGATTCTTCAAAGAGATTATGAAACCTGACCTTCTCCAAAAAATCTGATGAGGCCCTAACATGTATTAGTTCCGACTTAATCTGACACAGAGCTTGAAAAAGAAGAAGTTACCGATTTTGATTAAAGGTGTCGAATCTCAATCAATAAAGGTAACTTCTCATGTTGCATACTAACAATCAA
>NZ_JAHUTF010000018.1:0-29469 GCF_019209785.1 Acinetobacter sp. CWB-G5
AACGCCATTTGCAACATTACTCGATGGAAAACGTATTTGGGCTGAAAAGAATTTAGCTCAAATTTAACCTGACAGTCTTAAGCAAATATCGGTAACTGTCAGATTAGGTTTGAACTAGTACACCTGATGGTTATGGATCGTTATCCAAAGGTTTGGGTTCTTCCTTGTATCTTTTTCCTATTTTGTATTGGTGTTATTGCTTGGCTCAATTATCAACTAGGTCATTATTTTGAGACACGTAGTGTGACTCAGATGACCCCTTTTCTGGATCAATTTATTGTGAATTTTTACTATAAGATTCGTGGGAAAATAGTGAATCGATATTTGATATTGGGGACGTTAGTGTTGTTTGCTATTGGATATCTGAAATATCGTAAAAAGATTTATTTCTAGATCAGAGAAATCTAGCCCAAGATTGTAAGCGTACTCTTGAGTGTCAAAAAATTGGTTGGGTAAAATACGGGTCAAAACTGAATAAAAATCTCAATAAGCTTTTGTCTTAATTTGCCATTTAGGGTGAGTTAAACTGCCACCATCATCTGTTTTAGTAGTTTGCCCAAGACAAAATGAAAATTTAAGAAATAAAATAATTTTTACAACTTATGACATGTCCTGTCATTTTTGTGTCTTATCTTCAATTTATTAGTCATTTTGATCAAAATTTTAAATTTACAAGGCAAATTGGAAGGACATTAGTATGACAATAAGCTCTGATCCATTTACCAATAAACATAGAAAGAAGGCTTTAAAGTGTATTTTTAGAGCTTTAATAGTGGGAAAAATAAAGTGGGCTGAATTAAAGAAGTTCTATTTAGCAATGTTGCATCTAGAACGTTATTTAGAAAGATTAAACATTATTTAAATTAAAATTAAAATAATGTTTTTTATGTGATTTAGTGTAAAATTTCGTTTGTTTAATGTGGTATATTTCAAACATATCGAAATTTTAAAAGTTCGATATATGTATTAAATAATTAGAGAAAATTTATGCAACGTGATGATTCTATTCATGAGCGTTTAGCCGACCGATTAGCCAATATTTTAACAAAGTTAAATATGGGGTATCAGTTAAGTATAAAAGAGCTAGCATCTGAATTTGGGGTAAGTACACGTACAATTTCGAGAGATTTTGATCGTCTTAACGCTTATTTACCGTTGTTACAGGATGATGAAAATAAAAAATTTTATCTAGATTCAAATTATTTGGGAAAAATTGCTCCAAAAGATATCCGTAATTTTGCTCAGCTTTCAGGAATTAGCCATTTGTATCCATCATTGGATATGTCTTTTCTACGTGAGATTTTAGATAGTCGTGCACATCAGATTTATAGTGCTAAAGGTTATTCTTTTGAAGATGCTAGCCAATTTATGGAACTATTCAAAGCACTTGGAAAGGCTATTCAAGAGCATAGACAAATTGGTTTTGTATATAAAGGAGAACCGAGACTAGTCCAGCCTTATCGCTTGATTCATCATCATGGTAGTTGGTATCTAGCCGCGGTAAGAAAAAATCAACTGCGTACTTATCGTATTTCACATATTCAGCTTACACATAATCCACATGAATATTCTCAATTTATACCAGATCAAAATATTGTAAGACTTGTGGAAGATGATGACAGTATCTGGTTTGGACAGGATAAACAGGAAATCATTTTATCTATTCAGGCTGATGTGGCATTTTATTTCAAGCAACGCAGTTTATTACCTGAACAGAAATTAATAAAAGAATTAAGTGATGGTAGTTTATTAGTTTCTAGTCAAATTAGTCATAAGATGCAAATTTTCCCATTAGTTAAGCATTGGATACCATATGTAAAAATTATGAATCCAGAAGGGCTGCAAGAGCAGTTAGAAAATGAATTAATAGGATATTTGAATAGTTGATCTATTGAAACTAAATATTTTTCATATTTGAAAGTATATTATTATTTTGTGAGGCTAACTTGATATCTAAAAAAGTAAATATTGCATATGCTGCAACTATGAGTGCCGGAAAGACAACATGTATCAATGCACTTATAGGCACGGAACTTTTACATGCTGCTAATGAGGCTACTACAGCTACAATTACAGAAGTACGTTTAAGTCAAAAAGAATTAATAAGGTGCTATGACGAGAATAAAAGAATAATTGAGGAAATAAGTTTTATTACACCACAAATAATAAAAGAATTAAATTGTAATGATAAAGTTAATGAAATATTAATCGAAGGTAATTTTGATTTTGATGAAAATTTTGTATTGATTGATACGCCAGGACCTAATAATAGTAGGGATGATAAACATTCTAGTCTGGCGTATGATTTTATTTTGGAATCTAATTTTGATTTTTTAGTGTATGTAATAAATTCAACGCAGCCTTTTATTAATGATGATGTTATTTATTTAAAATTTATTGAAAAAAATATAGAGCATAAAAAAATTATTTTTTTGGTTAATAAGTTGGATGAATTTGATGCGGAAAATGAATCAATAGATAGTTTTAAAGATAATTTGAAAGTTTATCTAACTGATATAGGTTTTGATGATCCAATTATTTTTGGAGTAAGTGCTTATAGGGCATTACTTGTAAAAAAATTAATATTTCAAGAAAAACTATCAAAAAAGGAAAAGCGGGAACTACTCCATTTTTTTGATCTAAATCATGATTATTTAGATTATAGTTTTATCAATTTTTCTGAAGAAATTATTGATGAAGTCGAGAGTAAAAATAGATTTGGATTTCTAGGGGAAGGTTTTGAGGATTATAAATATTTGAATGAAATATACTGTAAGACGGGTTTTCCATACTTTGAGTTTTATTTGAAAAATAAAACATATAATTTAGATAAATAGGGTGTAATGTAAATTGAATAATATTGTAATTGAGCATAATCCATTTAATATTGAGACAAATTTCTATGTAGATGGAAAAGAGTTAAATGGTACTAATATTTTAGCTAACTTCAAGCATAGACGTTTACAGTTGTGGGTAGATCAACTGCCGAAGGCTTTATATGAGTTCTTTAATCAAGATGTAGACGTTAAAATAAATTTCATTGGTTTAGAGTCTGATTATATTGATATTAAAGAAGAAATTGACAGAGCTAATTTTGAGTATGGCACTAATATTCTGTTAGCAGAATATCAACCAGTAGAGGGAGTAGATGCTCGTTTAGTAAAAGTTCAAGAAATGATTGGTAAGGCAAAGAAAAATCCAAAGTTTTTAAGTTACTTAGAGAATAACTCGAAAATCTCTTCTGCTTTAAATGAAGCATTTAATAATGATTTTGATGCATATGTTGTAGCGACTATGTCTTCTGGTAAGTCAACATTTATTAATGCAATGTTGGGTACAGATCTATTACCAGCAAGAAATGAAGCAACAACAGCAACTATAGCCAAAATTTTTGATACTAAATCTGAGGAATATAGTGGAATTAGATGTAGTAAAACTGGAGATATACTGGAAGAGAGTGGAAGTTTAAATAGTGATGTGTTGAATGAATGGAATGATCAAGAGGATACGCATACAATTAACATTGACGGTCCTATTTATGGTATGCAAAAAAGAGATAATGTTCGACTGGTATTAACAGATACTCCTGGACCAAATAATAGTCGAGATGAGTCTCATGCTCGACTAACTATGTCTTTTATTCAGGACTCTCAACGCAGTCCATTAATTTTATATATTTTAAATGCAACTCAATTAGGTATCAATGATGATAAGAATTTGTTGAGTTTGGTTGCTAAAGAAATTAAGAAAGGTGGTAAGCAAGCAAAAGATCGATTTATTTTTATTGTGAATAAATGTGATGAATTTGATTTAGAAAAAGAATCCTTAGAAAAAGCTTTAAATAATGTTAAAAATTATCTTTCCGAAAATGGAATTCAAGATCCACAAGTTTATCCTGTCTCTGCCTATGCAACTCGTTTAATGAGAAATGATGAAAATTTTTTAACAAGTCGAGAGCGACGTAAAAAAAATATTTATATTGATCAATTTTTAGAAGATGAATATAACTTAATTAAATATATGCCTTTGACTGCAAAAGTTCATTCTAGAGTTTCAAGTTTGAAATTATTAGAAAATGATGAATTAAATGTAGCTTTGAAAAATAGTGGTATTCCAGCTGTAGAAGTAATGATGGATGAGTATATTGAAAAATATAATTTACCTCATCGATTAAATCGAGCCAAAGAAGCATTAGATGAGGTGATTAAGCTGGCACTTAATGAAGAGGGAATTACTTTATCTTTAGTTCAAAATGAGGCTGAATTACAAAAAACGTTAGATGCAATTCATATTCTGGAGCAAAAGAGAAATCAGGGTTTTAAAACTGAGGTGTATAAAAAACAATTAATAGAGAAGAAGAATAAAATACCAAATGGAATACAGAAAAGAGTAAAGGAATTGAGGATTGATGTTTCAACAGCTCTTTTGAATGCAGGCAATAGCATGCGGGGAGAGGTAAATCTTGATCAGGCAAATATGATCCTAGAAAAGATTGAAAACAATCTCAGTTTTAAATTTAAAGAGGTTATTAATGAGTTAGATAACGAATATAGAGTGATGCAGAAAGATATTAGGGATGATCTAAATTTAGAGTATCAGAAATATGTATCTTCTATTTTTGAGGATGTTAAAGATTTAAAAATACCTGTATTAGCAGGACTAGAAGCAAAATTTAAAAATCTTGATATTAATGTTGCTAAGACATCAAGCAAAGAAATAAAGAGTAAGCGTGTTGTTATTGGTCAAAGAGAAGTTAAAGACTCTTCATGGTGGAATCCATTCTCATGGGGGAGAAAAAAATTAGTTGATATTACAGAGGAGCGAGAGTCTGTGGTATTAGATGAATTATGGAAAGCGAGAGTGGATGAATTACGTAAGCCGTTTGATCAACTACTTGACGATGGCATGCAACATATACAGCAGGGTGCAAATGAGATAGTTGATCTTTATGTTAAATTTATATCAGCTGAATTCGATAAACATTTTAATGCTGTAATTTCGGAATTGACAGGAAAGATAAAAGATAAAGATAAGCGATTAAATGCCATCCAATTAGCTCAGCAGGAATTAAAATGGATTGAAAATTTCCGCACACAATTAAATAGTACGCTTATGATTAAAGGTAATAATTAAAATGGAACAATTAACTAAAGTTGAGTTTTTAAGAATATTGGAAAATTCTAATGATCTTTCTGAACTGATAGAATTAAAAAAATACTCATTGGAATTTGATGATTTTAATGAGGCTTGGGGCGATATTATCGAGAATAACCATAGTTATGATCAAGATGACTTTAACCGAAGCCTAATTCAACTTGAGAATAATTTTTGTGAAGAACGATTGGAGAGATCTATTGAAATAAAGAAATTTTTAATTGAAATAGGTGCAGAAGGTTTTATACAGCAGAATGATGCAGAGAATATTCGAAAAGATCAGTCCTATTCAGAAGTGTCATATGAAAAGAATATTGGTGTAAATGAGATTCACTCTCAAGTTGATTTGTCTTCTCAAGATATCCCTGATTTTTTGGTTGAAGCCTTATCTGAAAATGATTTACACAGCTTAAAAGTATCTTTGCTTAATATATTATTAGATAACAGTAAAACTTTTAGTAATTTAATAAATTTAATAGATTTAGTTCATTCTAAGTGCCCTGAAATTTTTAAAGAATATATTGAGGATGAAATTAATGATCCTATAAATTTAGATTCGAATAGTTGGACTGTACGGTATTTTCATGAGCAAAATTTAGCCTTGGAAACCAATTTCGCAATAAAACGATATAAACATTTGCTTGATGTTCGCGAATTCTTACGAAAAAAGGGAGAAAGTGCTTTTCAATTTATTACTGCAACTAAAAAATCAGGACAATCAGGACAATCAGGACAATCAGGACAATCAGGACAATCAGGACAATCAGGACAATCAAAAAGTATATTTGATGAACTGTTAGATATTTTGTTAGACAGTCTAAGTACGCTCAAAGACGTTAGTTGTAGCCTTATTAAGAAAGTGAAAGCGAAGTTTAAATAATCGAAGAGTAGGAAGAATATAAAATGACAAATCAACTGATTAAATCGTCTGATTTTTTGATGAGTAATGATAGTCTTGAACGATCATTATATTCTGCTGAGTATATGATTAATAAAAGTTATTTACCTGATTTGGCAAAGATGTCAATTCTTCCTGCTTTTAATATAGAAAATATTAATTTTAGCGCCGAAGTAAGATTGTTTAAATTAGAGAGATTGGTGCAGAATAATAAGCAATCTGTATTAGAAAGCCTGACTGCAATTTATACAGCTTTAGGTAAATCTGGACATAGTCTGTTTTTTGTTCTTGAAAGTGATGGCCATACAACTCAGATATATTTAGGTATAAAAAGTAAAATTAATAGTTTTGAAGGTCACAGTGCGGGGGAGTTATTAAAAGCAACTTTTGAAGGACAGTTTTCTGGAAGTAGTTTAAGTGCTATTTCAAATACACGTCTTTCTGAAATTTTTCAAAATACAGTCAATTATGAAGAGAGCGATAGTGCAGGAGTTACCGCAGTTACTGCAATTCCATCTCTTTCAGTAGAAAACCGTGAAAACTTTATGCAAGGTATGGAGCGTTTTATTGATGCTGCAGAAGGAAAGGTTTATCAAGCAATTATTCTGGCGGAGGCTGTAGCAGAAGAGTTATTACAGACAATTAGTCGAGGCTATGAACAAATTTATACACAAATATCACCCTATGCGAAAAAGACTTTCAGTTATTCACAACAAGAGTCAGACAATGTTGCAGAAACTTTAAGTACCGGAATTACTGAAACTTTAGCACAAAGTGTTGGACTAACTGAAACAAGAGGGCAAAGCACTGCAACAGGCACGAATGAAAGTAAGCAGACAGGTTCTTCTAACAATAAAGGTATATCTATTGCGCCTATTGGGCTAGGCGGGAACATTGGAGGTGGATATTCATCTTCTGAAACTAAAGGGAATAACTACACAGAATCTGAAAATACATCTGAAACTAATAATAAGACACAAACTTCTTCTAATGCACGCATGCAAAACTCAAGCACTACAAATGGTAAGACAATAGGTACGAGTGAGCAGAATACGATTGAATTTCAGAATAAATGTGTTCAACAAATGCTTAAAAAAGTTGACCAAAACTTAGAAAGACTTGATGAAATACAGTCTTTTGGCGGATGGAATTTTGCAGCCTATTTCATTGGAGATACACCAACTGTTTCACACGCATTAGGTAGTATTTATTATGGACTAATGAAAGGTGACGAATCAGCCTGTGAAGCATCTACAATTACAACATGGAGTCATACAAACAAGTCTTTGATTTTAAAGTATCTAAAAAATTTACAGCATCCTCAATTAAAACCACTTGCTGGATTAGATGTAAAAGTCTCTTTTATTACACCAACAACATTACTATCAACAAAAGAGATAGCATTGACGTTAAATTTACCCCAACACTCTACTTCTAGTGTGAGTGTGGTGGAAACTGTGCCATTTGGACGCTCAATACAGTATTTAAATAATGTAAAACATGAAGTTGATAATGGTATTGAACTAGGTGTTTTACGTCATCTATGGAAAGATTTTGATCAAAAAATAATTTTAGATAATAAGCAACTAACGCAACATACTTTAGTCTGTGGGTCGACCGGTTCTGGAAAAAGTAATACTTTATATACTATTTTAAGTAAACTTCGCCAACAAAAAATTCCATTTTTGGTTATTGAACCTGTGAAAGGTGAATATAAACATGTTTTTGGAAACTACGTGGATGTTTCAGTGTATGGTACTAATCCTAAACAGGCCCATTTATTAAAATTAAATCCTTTTAGTTTTCCTAATGAAATACATGTTTTAGAGCATGTTGATCGTTTGATTGAAATATTTAATGTATGTTGGCCAATGTATGCTGCTATGCCTGTCATCTTAAAAAAATCTATTTTACAAGCATATGAAAAAGTCGGTTGGGATTTGGATATTTCTGAGAATATTCAGGAAGGTGTTATATTTCCTAGCTTTGCAGACGTTGCAATTTCTTTAAAAGAGATTATTCAAAACTCAGCATATTCTGAAGAGTTAAAAGGTAATTATATTGGTTCGTTAGAAACCAGAATTATGTCATTAACAGATGGCCTTAATGCACAATTGTTCAGCCAAAATGAGCTTAGTAATTCAATATTGTTTGATGAAAATGTGATTGTAGACTTGAGTCGAGTTGCATCATCTGAAACCAAGTCCTTGATTATGGGAGTCTTGGTGATGAAGTTAAATGAATATAGAACAAGTCAACGATTAGAAATGAATTCTGACTTAAGACATGTTGCTATCTTAGAGGAAGCCCATCATTTATTAAAGAGAACGAATACTAGTCAATCTATGGAATCAAGTAATTTAGTTGGTAAATCTGTAGAAATGCTAAGTGAGTCGATCGCTGAAATGCGTACTTATGGGCAAGGCTTTATTATTGTGGATCAATCACCAAATGCACTTGATATTTCGGCTATACGAAATACAAACACAAAAATTATTTTAAGATTACCTGAAGAGCAAGATAGGCAAGTTGTTGGTCGTTCTGTTGCCTTGAAAGATGAGCAATTAGAAGAAATTTCAAAATTGCCACAAGGGGTTGCGATTGTGCATCAAAGTAATTGGTTAGAGCCAATATTATGTAAGATTAATTTTTTTGCGCAGGATCATCAAAAGTTTCATTTTGAACAAAATACTGTAGACATAGTAAAAGTGAAAGATGTCCAGCAAGAAGTTGTTTCTTTTCTACTTCATGTAGGTAGTCGCTTACCTGATGATTACATTTATCAAAATATTGATTTTTTGAATAAAAATCTAGGTCTTATTCCTGATACGATGACTCGTATAGAGATTAATCAATTAATACAGGATTATAAAGATAAGAATATTAAACTTGATGCAATAAAAGATTTTAATAAAGTTAGTCAACTTATTGTCAAAACATTAAATCTAGAGGATAGATTAGAGCCACTTTTGAAAAAATCACTTGATGTAGTGGATTTTGATAATCAGTTGAATCTATATGTTTTGAATCAAGATAATCTTTTACAATTAGAACTTAAACAGGCTTGTTTAAAGTATTTAACAAGTATAGATAATGGGTATCTAAAAGCATATAAGGTATGGTCTGACCATCACCAAAATAATGCTGTATTATAAATATAATTAGGGGGAATATTGTGGAATTTTCAGCAATAACAAATGTATTAAAATCATTTTCGGAAGTTAGCGGAGTTGAAGTAAAAGATGAATGGTATAAAAGTTCTCCTTTTGTTGAAAAAGCAGAAAAATATGACATAACCATGTTAGATCAACCTATTTTCAAAACCTTTGATTTGAATCAAGTAAATGATTTCGAACAAACTAGTCAAACATTTCAAAAAAGTTTTGTACCTCGTGAATATGATGAAAATGGTAATTCAAATGGTTCATGGACGGGTGAATCTGGGAACTCTACCTGGGAACCAAATAAAGAAAAAATTCCTGATCCAATGAATGGAAAAAATGGCAATCCAGATGGATTAACTTGGGAAAATATTTTAGATAAATATGAAATTGATGGAATAACATTTAGGGATGGAGAGCCCGATTTTAGTGAAGTAATGAAAGATCAAGTTGAAATCGGTGATTTTACCACTGATAGGCGTATAAATTTCAACCAAGCTGATGTTGCTTTGGCTGAAAAATGGGATATGTCGCCAAGAGAAGTCGCGGATTGGCGAAAAGAAAATAATTATACTTGGCATGAATGTAAAGACTGTAAAACAATGCAATTAGTTCCATGTGAGGTGCATAATAATATTCCTCATGAAGGAGGAATTGCTGTAAAAAAACGTGAATTGAATAATTAAGGTGTATTTAAATGAAAATCTTAGAAACAGAAATTGGGACATTAGAATTTAATTATGGTTGGACTAAACCAATTAGTATAGATATTGATTTTCAATCTTTTGAAATTAATTTAGTGTTTGAAGCATTCGATGGAGAGTTGGTTTCTGATCAACAATTGAATAATTATAAGTTATTTAAACAGGAGCAGAGTAAGTATGAAGGGAGTGTTTTAAGACTAATAAATGAGTATATATTAAAAGAATCTATTCAAGATAAAAAATTTACTCCAACAAGTTTAGTCTTTAAAAGAGATGGTAGTTTTGGATTGCTTTGTGATTGTGACTGGGATATTGATCAAGGGGTTGTTGTTATTTTATCCCCAAATGAGATGGTTAAAAATCAAGATTACTTTCTTTAGATTTTAAATTAATTAGAATTGAAAGATTTATTGGTTTCTCCAAAATGTGCTGTTTCATCTTGATTTTAAATAATAAGAGAAATGACACATTTTGGAGATATTCTGAGGTTAATTTTTAATTAGGGGGTTTGTGAAAATATTAATTTAAAATGTTGTTATTTTTTATTAAGTTGTAGGGGGTATTTAAAATATAAGGTTAAAAGTCTATATCTGGAGGGAATTTAATACTATCCATTTATTGTAGGTTAAAAGATTATATTTCAGCTTCTTTTGAATATGGGACTAATACATATAAAAATTATGGAACTAAGATAGTAACTTAGAATCAAATACCTAGAACAATCTGATAAGGCTTAAAGCCTTCTAACACGGCTTTAGTGACTAATCTGATGAAAGTATCAGTTTTTCCGTAAACCATCCATTGATCCAATGCTTGATAGTAAGCTAAACGATTCTCTACAGTAATCACGCATGGTGGATAACCAGCTTTTATTAGTTCTAAGTTCATTAGTAGACGTGATGCATGCCCAACACCATCAATAAAGGGATGAATACCAACGAAATCAGCATGTACTTTGGCTGCACGTTCAATGGAGTGAAATGTATGGGTTGCGCTATTATACCAATCAACTAGCTGAGCCATCTTGTCATTTAACAGAGTGTAATCAGGTAGCATAGTTGTAGCACCAGAGATTAAAACATTTTGCTGGCGATATCGACCTGCATTGTCATCGTCAATATTTTTTAAAATAAGTTGATGGATATTACGAATTTGCCATTCAGAAAATGGTTCTTCTTTTCTAATAATGTCTTCAACGTAATAAATGGCATTTCTATGGTTAATTGCCTCGAAGTGCTCTCTTAATGCCTTTCCTCCGACAGTTATACCTTCTAGCACAACTTTGGTTTCTAATAGAGTAAGTGTATTCCCTTCAATAGCATTGGAATGGTAAGTCCATCTAACAATAAGATCTTCTTGTAAGTTTTGACAATAGAAGAGGAAAGAGGGCGATGTTGATCCAATTTAGCTTTCAAATCATCAATAATTTCAAACATTACCTCTATCCTAGAGTTCTCATTTATAAATAATAATACATTAAAAACAACTTGCAATATATGAGATGTTATAATATTTCAAATACTATCAAATTTAAATGTGATAGATATGGGTAAATCAATTACTAGGTTTTTTCTAAGCCTTAAGTTTGAGAAATATCAACGAAAATTTAGTGGGTCAAAATTGGGTCAATGAGTTTTTTATTCAATAAAATAGCTTTAAAGTGAGTTGGTTGAGATTTAAGTTCAATTGAAGCCATTTCTGCTTAGAGTGTTGCACCGGAAAATGAAGTGATAGTGATCAATTAAGATCTGATCATAAGACTAGAGTTAAGAACATAGAACATGGGTGTACTGATGTTATTATATTTATTTAATATGTGAAATTTCATGTATGGAAAGGCAATTATGTATTTCATAAAGCACATGAATAAAAAAGCCATTTGAAGATGGCTTTTTAAGCATCAGAAGTGATGGATTATGTATAAACAAACTTAGAGATCTGCCCTGCATAGTCCACTACACTTTCAGCAATCTCTCCACAAAACTCTTGTTCAGTATAGGTGCTGAGAGGGCAACTGACAGAAAGTACAGCTGAAACTTTTTGGTTGGATTGACTATAAATCGGTGCAGCACATGCAGCCATATCTGTATTGAAATGTCCCCAGCTCACCATGAATGGTTGATTACGCACTTCACGCAGTCGCTCTAATAGAGCTTCAATATTATGCGGTGTACGTTCCGAAAATATTTTCCAGTCATGCATATTTTCATAACGTTGAATGACTTCAGCTTCCGACAGTTGCGATAAAATTAATTGGCCAATAACAGTGGCATGGGCAGGCCAGCGCGTGCCGATATGCACCGTACTGGTAAATGGACCATTAGATTGGACATTGCTAACAAAAACAATATCTGTACCTTCTAAGACAGATAAATGCACAGCAATTTTAATCCGGTCACGCAGTTCACGCATGATTGGCGCTGCTAAATCGGTAAGTGATGATTTAGATAGGCTATTGAAGCCCAGTTCCATTACATTACTGTTGAGTGCATAAGTTTTTTGCGACATTTTTCGAAGGTAGCCGCAGTGCTCCAAGGTGTGAATCAAACGAAAAGCACTGGAGCGGTTTACGTCAATTTTTTCCGCGATTTCAGAAATGGTCATTTCCTGATGGCGCTGATCGAATAATTTTAAAATTGCTAAACCACGAATTAAGCCCGGGACTAAATAGCGCTCATCATTGGAAGATTCGGTTTCTTTCTCTAAAGAGGCATCGTTATTAATTGAATTCATTTGCCAAGCTCATCTTTGATTAAGTTTATATAAAAATGAATAACCTATTTGGCTATTTTAGCGATCTAGAAATCAGATCGCAATATTTATATATAAAACATTTATTTGTAAATAAAACATTGCAAAATGTGTTTTTTAACTATCTTAATGAAAAATATAAATTTATAAAAATTGACAATTAAATTGCTCAAGCATTATTCTATTCTAAATGTTTTAAATATTAAATATTGTTTTGCATGCAAAACATGGAAGATGAGCATATGAACTGGATATCTGTTTGCAAAGTGAATGAAGTCGCTGATGAAGAGCCAAAAGCGGTTGAAGTCGAAGACAAAAAGATCGGTGTATTTCTTATCGAAGAAAATTATTTCGCGATCGAAAACGTGTGCCCGCATGCATTCGCGCTATTAACGGAAGGCTTTATTGAAGGGCTTACAGTTGAATGCCCGCTGCATGAAGCAATTTTCAACTTGGAAACAGGTGCTTTGGAAAGTGGTCCTGGATGCAGAGATTTATGTACTTACCCAGTACGTGTTGAAAACGGTGAAGTTCAAATTCAACTCTAAGGATGAAGGAAGAAAAGGAAATATTCACATGAAAGCATTTAACGAAAAGCTAGCTAAATGGATTAACGCAACGCCTTCGAATGACGCAGGCATTAACAATATTCAAATTCCGGGTCAGGTTGAACATCTGGTTTGGCAAAACCGCAGCCGCGCGCCGAGCCAATACGAATTGGATTTTGTGCAGCATTTAATTCATGCCTTCAATAACGATGTGACAGAACTGGATGCATTAACGGATGCACTAAACCAGCAAGGGTTTAGAACAGTGGCAGGAGAGGTTTGGACCACTGAGAGCTTCTCGAAAGAGATGCAGCGTCTAGGCTATTAAGAAAAGGATTTCATCATGACTGCAGAAATTAATTTAGAACAATATTTAGATCTCGGCCTGCGTGATCAATGGTATCCAGTATTGGCAAGCTGGGAAGTGGGCTCAAATCCTGTTGGTATCACCCGCTTAGGCGAAAATATTGTGGTTTGGCGCGATGAGCAAGGCGTTGTTCATGCACTGGAAGACCGCTGTCCGCACCGCGGCGCACGTTTATCTTTGGGCTGGAATCTCGGTAACCGCGTTGCTTGCTGGTATCACGGTGTAGAAGTTCGTCATGACGGCGTGGTTGAAGATGTGCCAGCGGTACATGACTGCCCGCTTAAAGGCAGCGACTGCGTAAAATCATATCAAGTAAAAGAAATGAATGATGCGATCTTCATTTGGTTTGGTCTTGATGCTGCTGAAACGCCTGCAGAGCTTAAATTGCCCGACCAGCTGTCAAGCGATGAGTGGAGCTCATTCCTATGCATGGCGGATTGGAAAGTGAATCATCAATATGCCATTGATAATGTAATGGACCCGATGCACGGTACGTATCTGCATTGCACATCGCATTCTATGGCGGAAGGTGAACGTACTGCGGAAATGAAGCACCGCGTTACCCAAGATGGTTTTGTCTTTGAAAAAGAAGGTCAAACTGGTGTGAACTTTGACTGGGTTGAATATGGTCAAACGGGTGCGGCATGGCTGCGTTTATCGATTCCTTACCGTAAAACTTTTGGTCCGGGCGGGGAGTTTTGGATTGTCGGTTTTGCAACACCGATTGATGCTGAAAATACCCGCGTATTCTTCTGGCGCTGCCGTAAAGTATCAGGCTGGCAGCGTAATGTTTGGCGTTTCTTGTACCGCAACCATCTTGAGCAATTGCACTGGGATGTACTGGAACAAGACCGTATTATCTTAGAAAACATGGCGCCAAATGCACGTCAGCACGAATTCCTTTATCAGCACGATGTAGGCTTATCTCGCTTACGTCGCCTAATGAAAAAAGAAGCTGAAAAGCAAATCAAAAAAATCTTAGTGCTGCGTGAAGTGAAAGATGAAAACCGCATAGAAATGAAGGAAGCGTCTAATGGCTAATATGCAGATTTTAGCCGACAAGCGCATCTTGGTCACTGGCGCTGCACGCGGCTTAGGACTTGATTTCGCGAAAGCCGCTGTTGAGGCAGGCGCGGCAGTGGTGATGGCCGATATCTTGGCTGATCAAGTGCATGATGAAGCGCAAAGCTTGGCGAAAAATGGCTTAAAAGTGTCATCAGTCATGATTGATTTGAGTGATAAAAATTCGATTCAAAATGCCGTGCAAATTGCCGTGGGTGTT
This sequence comes from Acinetobacter sp. CWB-G5, assembly GCF_019209785.1. Lineage (NCBI taxonomy): Bacteria > Pseudomonadati > Pseudomonadota > Gammaproteobacteria > Moraxellales > Moraxellaceae > Acinetobacter > Acinetobacter sp. CWB-G5. Next base: position 14,866 of record NZ_JAHUTF010000018.1, read on the forward strand.
TTAGGTGGATTGGATGGCCTAATCAACTGCGCAGCCTTAGCAACAGGGGTAGGCGGTGTCGACATGATGGGCTATGACGAAGCGCTTTGGGACCGTGTGATGACTGTAAATGTCAAAGGCACATGGCTGGTTTCTCAAGCATGCGTACCGCATTTAAAGGCTTCAGGTCAGGGCAAAATTATCAACATTGCTTCAGATACAGCACTTTGGGGCGCACCAAAGCTGATGGCTTATGTTGCTAGCAAGGGCGCAATTATTTCCATGACCCGTTCAATGGCTAGTGAATTAGGCGCAGACAATATCTGTGTAAATACCATCAGTCCAGGCTTAACGCTGGTTGAAGCCACTGAATATGTCCCGCAAGCGCGCCACGATTTATATGTCAATGGAAGAGCAATACAGCGTCAACAGCTTCCGCAGGATGTGAACGGCACAGCGATTTATCTGCTTTCAGATTTATCTTCTTTTGTGACTGGACAGAATATTCCTGTGAATGGTGGTTTCGTATTCAATTAAGGAGCAAGACATGATTACGGGAATTGAAGTCCTTAAATTTGGTGTCGAAAACCGCCAAGAGGCAAATACATTTTTAGCTGATTTTGGCTTGAAGTCTGTGGCTACAGATACTGACGCAACTGATTTATACCAAACGCAAAATGGCAGCAAACTCTATCTGTTTGATATAGCCGATGCTCGTTTACCGCCAGCCATTGAAGCAGGCTCAACACTGCGTGAAGTGACTTGGGGGGTTGAAAATGATCAAGATCTTGAAAATTTAAAAGTAAATTTAGCCAATGAGCCGGGTTTTGCAAGTTCAGCATTGCATGTGCAGTGCCGTGATCCAAACGGCATGACCATTGTATTTGAAAAAAGCATTACGCATGAGCTTCCTGCAGCAAAAACTGAAGGCATCAACCAATTTGGCAATATTCAGCGTGTGAACGCAGCCAGCCCCGTGTATGAAAAAGCTGAGCCTGTCGATATTGGCCATGTGGTGTTTTTCACGCCAGATTTGGAAGCTACGCAAGCGTTTTATATTGAAAAAATTGGCTTTCATTTGTCAGATGCTTACCGTAAGCGCGGTGCATTTTTACGTTGCCGCGGTGAAGGTTTCCATCATGACTTGTTCCTGCTGTCGATTCCGAATAAACCGGCAGGCTTGAACCACGTTGCCTTTGTGGTTCGTGATATTCATGAAGTGATTGGCGGCGGTTTAAGCATGAACCGCCAAGATTGGTCGACCTTTATTGGTCCGGGCCGTCACCCAATTTCATCCGCTTATTTTTGGTATGTGAATTCTCCATTGGGCGGTGCGTTTGAATACTACACTAATGATGACTACCTGACAGAAGCATGGCAGCCGCGTGAAGAAGAACACAGCTTGGAATTATTTACCGAATGGGCAATTGAGGGTGGTTTGGATCATGAAACCCGCCGTCAAGTAAAGCCTGCCTAAGGTAAGTGGCGATAAGGAGATCAGCATGAACAGAATAGTGATTGTCGGTGCAGGCCAAGCCGCAGGATGGGCAGTACATACCCTACGCGGCCAAGGCTTTGGCGGTGAAATTCACGTGGTTTCAAATGAAGAGCAGGTGTTCTATGAACGTCCGCCTTTGTCAAAGCAAGTGCTGTCACAGGAAGCGGAAGTAGAAAGCTTGAATTTATTTTCTACCGATCAGGTGAATGATTTTTCAGTCACTTGGCACAAGCCAGATTATGCCGTCAAACTGGATAAAGCGGATAAAACCGTGCATTTAGAAAGCGGCAAAGTTTTGCCTTATGACAAATTGCTGATTGCTACGGGCAGCCGAGCGCGTATTCCTGTTTCAGCTTGGTCGAGCATGCGCAATGTTTACACCATGCGTGATATTCAAGACTGCCAAAAGCTGACAGAAAAATTTAAATCTGCTGAACATATTGCTGTGATTGGCGGCGGCTGGATTGGTCTTGAAATTGCTGCGACTGCGCGTAAGCAGGGCAAGCAGGTCGAAATTTTTGAATACGGTTCACGCCTTTGCGCACGCAGTGTCAGTCCCGAAGTTTCTGATTTTCTCAAGCACTTGCATGAAAGCAATGGTACAGCGATTCATTTAAATGCGACTAAATTACATTTAATTGAAATGGCAGATCATCATGTTGAAGTGTTTGATGCAGACATTAAATTAAAACAGTTTGATTGTGTGGTGGTCGGCGCGGGTGCAGAAATTGCAAAAGAATTGGCTGCACTGGCAGAGTTGAAAGTTAAAGACGGCATTGTGGTGAATGAATATGGACAAACCTCAGATGCAGACATCTATGCAGCGGGCGATGTGGCGATTCATCCATCACTCGGTTACTGCATTCAGTCTTGGGCGAATGCGCACAATCAAGCCATTTCTGCTGCAAAATCAATGTTGGGTGAGATGACGGCCTATCAGGATATTCCTTGGTTATGGTCAGATCAGTATCAATGCAACATTCAGATTTTAGGAACCTATCAACCTGAAAAAACCGATCAGGTGGTGATTCGCAAAACTGCAGAGACTCAAGTCAGCTTTTTCTATTTAGATGCAAATCAACAGCTGCTCAATATGATTGCGGTGAATGATTCAAAATTAATCAAACTGGCAAAACGATGGATGGCCAGCCAGCGTGAATTGGATCCAGCTCAATTGCAAGATCCAGACTTTAATTTAATGAAATTGAAGTAAGCGCTTAAAAATATCAGCCCATGAATGAAAGGATTTACCCATGGATAATGATGCAAAAACAGGATTAAAGCATTGGACCCCAGCGATCATTTTAATGATCTGCGTGGTACTGGCTTTCTTTGACAAAATCAGTATTGCTGTCTTGTTTTCAGATGCTACCTTCCAAAATGCGATGGGCATTGCACAGGATAAGGCAAAACTAGGCTGGCTGATGACGAGCTTCTTGTTGGCATACGGATTTTCATCAATGTTCCTGAGCTTTTTAGGCGATATTTTCTGTCCTAAAAAAATGCTGTTTTGGAGTGTGACGTCTTGGGGCCTATTGATGTTTTTAATGGGTTTCACCACAGATTATTCCACAATGATGACGCTGCGCGTTCTGCTCGGTTTGGCTGAAGGTCCATTGTTTGCTTTGGCTTATACCATTGTGAAACAAACCTATACCGACCGCCAGCAAGCGCGTGCTTCGACCATGTTCCTGCTAGGGACTCCAATTGGCGCATTCCTAGGCTTCCCGATTACTGCATTTGTTTTGGCGCACTATGACTGGCACACCACTTTCTTTGTCATGGGTGCCATGACCTTCATCGTGCTGATACTGATTATGTATGGCCTGCGTAATTTAAAACTGAAACGTACCGTGGATTTGGAAGGCGTAGGCAAACGCGTGAATTTCAAGACGCATTTGAGCAATACCAAAACCTTGCTGGGCAATGGTTCTTTTTGGCTACTGTGCATTTTCAATATCGCTTTGATGACCTATTTATGGGGTCTAAACAGCTGGGTGCCGTCTTATCTGATTCAAGATAAAGGCTTCAACTTAAAAGAGTTTGGTATTTATTCAAGCCTGCCATTCATTGCCATGCTGATTGGTGAAGTGGCTGGTGCATTCCTTTCAGACAAATTAGGTAAACGTGCGATTCAGGTCAGCAGCGGTTTACTGATAGCAGGCATCTTCATGTATGTGATGGTGATTGCGGAAGATCCAATGCTGGTGATTTTAGCAATGTCTTTAAGTGCAATGGCATGGGGCTTTGGTGTAGCGGCAGTGTTTGCGCTGTTGGCACGCATTACTTCAGCAGATGTTGGTGCAACAGCAGGCGGTATTTTCAATGGTCTTGGTAATTTTGCCAGTGCAGCAGCACCTGTGGTGATTGGTGCAATTGTGATGCAAACCGGCAGTTTCAATATTGGCATTACCTTCTTGGCAGCAGTCGCCGTGATCGGTTCCTTCTTCCTGGCGCCATTGCTGAAACGTTATTAAGGCTTGAGCTAAAGTTAAAGCCAAGTAGTTAAGCCCAAACTTTTATTTAACCGATACACATGACTGAAAAACGCTTGAAGAAACAGGCGCTGACGGTAAGAACAATTTAGATCAGATCCAGCTCCACTTTTATGAAATGGCAGTGAGCTGAAATAAGGAGAGAATCATGTCTGTACAGCAATTTGAATCTTGGAAACAGCCTCAAGGTCAAACATTAGACGACTGGATTAGCGGACGCATCGCGCGCTTTGAAACCCGTCAATACGATTATGATGCACTCAAGTTCCAAGCGGATTACGACCCGAAATACCGCCGTGCGCAAATGCGTTATATGGGGACAGGCGCAACAGGCGTAGCAAACGATGGAAATACAGTTCCTGCAGAAAATTTTACTTTTTCAACTATGGTCTTGCCTCCGCAATGTGAAGGCCCGCTGCATATCCATCACGATGTCGAAGAAGTGTTCTTTATGCTGCGCGGTGAAATTGACTTATTCATTGAACATGAAGGCGAGAAGTTTTCAACCCGCTTGAAAGAACGTGACTTGATTTCAATTCCACCGGGTATCTACCGCGGCTTATTCAACCCAGGTACCGAAGATGCCCTGATGTGCGTGATGCTGGGTACAGGTAAGCCGACGATTCCGAACTATCCGCCTGAGCATCCATTGTCTCAGATCAAGCGTTAATTTTAAGGAAATGACATGATGACTTTAGTTGAGCAATTGACACAGTTTGAATTAAAAACCGTTCATTTGGATGGTGTACAGCAATCTTACCGCGAAGCAGGGACAGGCAAAGTTCTGGTATTGCTGCATGGCATCAGTTCGGGTTCAGGTTCATGGGTCAAGCAGTTGCAAGATTTGAGTCATCACTTTCATGTGATTGCATGGGATGCACCGGGCTATGGTCAGTCTGATCCTTTAGCCGCAGAACATCCCAATGCAGAAGATTATGCACAGCGCTTAAAAGACATGTTTGATGCATTAGGCCTGAACTTAGGATCAGGTCAAGATCAAAATAAAATCATTTTGGTTGGTCATTCTTTAGGTGCAATGCAGGCTGCGGCCTTTAATGCACGCTATCCAGACATGGTAGAAGCAGTAGTGCTTGCCAATGCGGCGCAGGGCTACAAAGGCAGTGATAAGCAAAAGCAGCAGGATGTATTTGAAAAGCGTCCAAAAATGCTGCAGACCCTAGGTGCTTCAGGCATGGCGCAGTCACGTGGGCCGCATTTGGTCGCAAATGCTTCTGCAGAGGCGCTGGCGCTGATTGAAGCGGTCATGCAAAACATTCAATTAGAAGGTTTTACTGATGCATCGTATTTGCTGGCTTATGACGCGATTCAAAGCTATTTAAGCCCAGAACAGCATAATGTCCATGTGATTAAAGGCATGGCGGATAGCATAACGCCTCCACAGGATATTCAAGAATTGGCGGATCAGTTTCAGCTGAATCCTTGCTACGAAATTGCCGCTGCAGGCCATTTAAGTTATTTGGACCAAGCAGCGCAATTCAATCAAATTTTATTGTCGCTACATGACGCACGAATGTGAGATGGGAAAATGAGCTTCCAATTAGAAGGCAAAAAAGCAGTGGTGACCGGCGGCTCGTCTGGCATTGGGCTGGCAACGGTAGAGCTATTAGTTGCAGAAGGTGCGCATGTGGCATGGTGCGGCCGTGATGAACAGCGTTTACATGATTCAAAAATGCTGATTTTATCTCGCTATCCAAGTGCTAAAATTTTCACAACGACCTGCAACGTTTTAGACAAAGCAGATGTCAAAAAATTTGCAGACCAAGTGCAAAACGAATTTGGCGGTGTGGACATTTTAATTAATAACGCAGGTCAAGGTCGGGTTTCAAATTTTGAAAATACAGCTGATGAAGATTGGCTGAAAGAAGTTGAATTGAAATATTTCAGTGTGCTGCATCCTATCCGCGCATTCTTGCCTACGCTGCAGCAGTCAGATTGCGCATCGATCACCAATGTCAATTCTTTGCTGGCGCTGCAACCTGAGCCGCACATGATTGCGACCTCTTCTGCACGTGCGGCTTTGCTGAACTTAACTCATTCATTGGCGCACGAATTTTCTCAATACAGCATCCGCGTGAACTCAATTTTATTGGGCATGGTGGAATCTGCACAGTGGAAACGCCGTTTTGCAGCCCGTTCGGATCAAAATCAAACTTGGGAAGAATGGATTGGCAATATTGCCAAAAAACGCGGCATTCCAATGGCGCGATTGGGTAAACCTGAAGAACCAGCTCGTGCATTGGTGTTCTTAGCATCTCCGATGGCGTCGTATACCACAGGTTCAGCAATAGATGTCTCTGGCGGCTTTAACAAGCATTTATAAGGTGGGTATATGAAACAGCTGATGATGATTGGTTTTGGTGCAATGGCCAATGAGGTTCGCAGCCATTTGCCCAAAGACCTTGAATTGAAATGGGTGGTCGTACCAGAGCGCAGTATTGCAAGTGTGCAGGAAGCACTTGCAGCAGATGTGCAAGTCATTTCCGACATTGATGACTGCGATGGCACACCAGACTATGTGATTGAAGTTGCAGGTCAAGCTGCGGTGAAAGAACATGCCGCGAAAGTTTTAGCTAAAGGCTGGAATATTGGCCTGATTTCAGTGGGTACTTTGGCAGATAGCGTATTTTTTGCGCAACTGCAAAATACTGCAGAACAGTCGGGTGCCCATATTCATTTGCTGGCTGGCGCGATTGCAGGGATTGATGGAATTTCGGCTGCCAAAGAAGGCGGTTTGGAAAAAGTCACTTATAAAGGCTGCAAAAGTCCAAATAGCTGGCGCGGAAGCTATGCAGAAAAATTGATTGATTTAGACCACGTGACAGAACCAACGGTTTTTTATACCGGTACTGCACGTGAAGCCGCTTTGAACTTTCCAGCCAATGCAAATGTGGCTGCAACTATTGGACTGGCAGGCATTGGCATGGATGAAACCATGGTTGAGTTGACGGTAGATCCGAATATTAGTCAAAACAAACACACCATTATTGCCGAAGGGCGTTTTGGTCAAATGAGTATTGAAATGATTGGTGTGCCTTTGGAAAGTAATCCAAAAACATCAACATTGGCAGCACTGAGTGTGATCCGTGCATGCCGCAATAGCGTAGATGCGATTCAGATTTAAAAGGAATTTGGTGAGTGCCATGGTTAAAGAAATTTATATTGCAGGTGAATGGCGTCTAGGACGCGGTAATGTTATTCAAAGTCTATTTCCAGCAGATAATTCTGTGAATGCGGAAATTTCAACAGCTACACTTGAAGATGTTGAAGAGACGATTATTAAAGCAGATCAAGCTTGGCGTAAGCCTGAGTGGCGTGATTCATTGCCGCATGAGCGCGCGAAAATTTTGTACCGTGTTGCAGACATCATTGAAGCCCGTGTAGATGAATTGTCTAAACTACAAACCCGTGACAATGGTAAGCCCTTGTCTGAAACTCGTGCTTTGGTGATGAGTGCAGCTGCTACAGCACGTTTTAATGCGGCAGCCTGTGAAACCTTTAATGAAGAACTGACCACACAGCGTGCACAAGATATCTTGACCATGAGCGTGCATGAACCTGTGGGTGTCGTTGCAGCCATCACCCCTTGGAATTCTCCAATTGCCAGTGAAGTGCAAAAATTGGCGCCAGCCATTGCTGCAGGCAATGCGGTGATTTTAAAGCCAGCCGAAGCGACATCATTAATTGCCTTGGAGCTTGCAAAAATCTTTGAAGAAGCAGGCTTGCCGAAAGGCATTTTGAGTGTGCTGGTTGGACGCGGTTCTGTCATTGGAGATGCTATCGCTCAGCACCCTTTAGTTCGCAAAATTTCTTTTACGGGCGGAACATCTACTGGCCGTCACTTGGCGCATATTGCTGCTGAAAAACTGATTACCACGTCTTTGGAACTCGGCGGAAAATCCCCAACCATCGTATTGCCAGATGCAGATATTGAAATTGCAGCCAAAGGCATTGCTTACGGTATTTTCAGTTCAGCAGGTCAGGCGTGTATTGCAGGCTCGCGTCTATTTATTCACGCTTCAATTTATGACGAATTTTTAAAGCGTTTAGTGGAAATCACGGAAGGTTTACGCGTGGGGCATCCTGAACAGCTGAATGTACACATGGGATCTTTGATTAACCAAAAACATTTGGAATCGGTGCACCGTTATGTGGAATTAGCCAAAGCCGAAGGCGGTACGGTAGTCACTGGCGGTGAAGCAATTACAGAGGGCGAGTTTGCCAAAGGCAGTTTCTATAAGCCCACCATCATTACGGGTTTGAGCAACAGTGCGCAAACGTGCCAAGAAGAAATTTTTGGCCCTGTGTTAGTAGTTATGCCATACGACAACGAAAAAGACTTATTTGAACAAGCCAATGACAGCTGTTTTGGTTTAGCAGCAGGAATTTGGACAGAAAGCTACCGTAAAGCATGGCGAATTGCCCGTTTGCTGGAAGTGGGCACGGTGTGGATTAACACCTATAAAAAATTCTCAATCAGCGCACCATTTGGCGGCTTTAAAGACAGCGGCATTGGCCGTGAAAAAGGGCGCCTCGGCATTCTGTCTTATATGCAGCAAAAAAGTATTTATCTAGGTTTAAACGAGCAAGCCAATCCATGGTCGGACTAGCAACTGAACACCCATAAACAACGAATTGAAAAATTAAGGAAAGAACAATGACTGAACGTGTAAATGTAGGCGAAGCAATCGCTCGAGTATTAGAACAGCACAATGTAGACAGCATGTATGGCGTGATTTCGATTCACAACTTGCCAATTGCTGATGCTGTTGGCCGCCGTGAAAAAATGCGTTTTGTTGCAGCGCGCGGTGAAGCAGGTTCTGTCACTATGGCAGACGCACATGCACGTTTTAAAGGTTTAGGTGTGGCTTTGACCAGTACGGGTGCAGGTGCAGGCAATGCTGTAGGTTCATTGATTGAAGCAATGAATGCTGGCAGCCCAGTGCTGCATTTAACCGGTCAAGTCGAACGTGAATATTTAGACCGCGATGCCAGTTTTATTCATGAAACTAAAGATCAGCTGACCTTCTTAAAAGCATCGAGCAAAGCGGCTTTTCGTATTACCAGCCCAGACAATGCTGTGGGTGTAATTCGTGAAGCAATCCGCGTAGCGACTACTGTACCAATGGGGCCAGTAAGCGTGGAGATTCCAATTGATGTGCAAGCGGCTGAAATTGATTTGCCAGCCAATCTTGGTCCAGTAAAAGCCATGCAACTGCCGCAAGCGGACGATGCTGAAATTGACATGATTGCAGATGCATTGAAGAACGCTAAACGTCCATTACTTTGGATTGGCGGCGGTACTTTAAATGCTGTTGCAGAAGTGAAAGCGCTTGCTGACATAGGTATTCCAGTGGTGTCTTCAACCCATGCTCGCGGTGTGCTGGCTGATGACCATCCGCGCAGCTTACGTGCGTTCCATAACTCTGCGGCAGTTGAAAAGCTGATGAAAGAGGCGGACTTATTTATTGTTGCAGGTTCACGTTTGCGCAGTAATGAAACCAAGACTTACTCAGTAGAATTCCCTGAAAATATCATTCAGATAGATGCCAATCCAGTGGCGCAGCAGCGTAACTATAAGGTTTCACAATTTATCTGTGCAGATACCAAAGACACTTTTGCACGTGTACTCAGCGCTTTAAATGGCGTGAGCAAAATTGATGCTGCATATGATGCAGACATTAAAGCTGCACGTGAACATGCGGTGGATGCGTTGCGTACTCAAATGGATCAATACGCATTGATTTGCGATCACCTACGTGCAGCATTGCCAGAAGACGGTATTTTTGTACGTGACATCACTATGTCAGGCAGTACATGGGGCAGCCGTTTGTTCCCTGTACAAAGCCCTAATAAAAACATCCATTCACTTGCAGGTGCGATTGGTCTTGGGCTTGCACACGCGATTGGTTCATCCATTGCCAACCCGGATAAAAAAGTTGTGGGTTTAGTGGGTGATGGCGGTTTGATGCTGGGTATTGGTGAAATTGCCACCATGGCGCAAGAAAACACCGACATGGTGTTAATGGTAATGAACGATGGTGGTTATGGCGTGATGCGCGGCATTCAAAATAACTACTTTGGCGGCCGTCAGTACTTCAATGAATTACATACACCAGACTACCGTTTATTGGGCGAGTCGATGGGCGTGAAGAGCTGGAAAGTCGGCAGTGCAGACGAGTTTAAAACCGCAATTCAAGAAGCCATTGATCTGAATGGCCCAGCAGTGATCGAGTTGGATATGAACGCCATTGGTCCATTGAAATTTGCTGGTCCACCGCAGAAAAAATTGTACTAATTCATCCTTAGAGGATGAACCATATTTGAAGCAATTCCAGAAGGCAATTTCCCAACAGGGGGATTGCCTCAGGCATGGGGGCCGTTAGAGCTAATTCAATTATTGTTGCCATTGGTGCAGCGTTTAATTCAGCCTAAGCGGAAATGCAAAAAACTCAAACCTTAAACCCTTACAAGGAATGTAGGGCATTTAAGTTTAGCCAGCCTGTTTTAAAAAAACAGCTAGTAAAGTAGCGCTAAATTTTTTTAGCCAAAATTATATATAAACAATGTTTTGCATATAAAACATGATAATTTAGGGAAAAGAGATGAATAAAACGATTTTAACAGCTGCGGTTTTCATGTCATTGGGCGCAGCTGCCGCTAGTGTTCAAGCCAAAGATGATCCATTGGAATGGAAAAGTGAAGATGGGGCGCATTCATTAAAAGTCGGCGGGGTGCTGCGTTTCAATCACCGCTATGAACAATGGGATGCCAGTCCAAACCGCGGTTTTGGCAAGCTGGATTTTGATATTTTCCGTTTAGATTTAAAAGGCAAATCGGATGATGCCTATCTGAATGCCAGCTATCTTGTGCAAGATCAGGAAAAAACCTCCATTGAAAAGGCATATTTAGGCTATAATCTGAACAAGAACAACAGCATCGAAGCGGGTTTTGTCTATAAGCCTTTTGCGCTTTATCCTTATCCGCAAAATGGCTGGACTTACCACATTCCGTTCTTTTTAGGTTATGGCAACAATGCCGCGCCTGGGGTGAACTGGAATTACAATAATCCTGAGTGGGATATTAAAGTCGGTTACTACCCGCGCATGCTGGAAACCAATCTGCGTTATTCTCCAGAAGCTGCCACCTATGATGATCTTTCAGAAAATCATTTGCCTTTTCAAGCAGCCTATCAAAATGAAAAGCAGAATCAGCTGAATACCCGCATTGTACGTAAATTTGGCGATGACCAAATGGGTAAGCATGAAATTGGCTTATCGGGTTCTGTGGCTCAGCTGCACAATAAAACCACGCAAAAAGACGGCAGCTACTATGCGGCTGGATTGCATAGCAACAGCAACTATCAGCGCTGGAACCTGCAGTCTTCAGTGATTCATTATCAATATGATGCGGAAAACCCAGACGGTGTAAATAACGATATGACGCTGATGGGTGCGAACGGTTTAACGCCATCGTATTTTATTGCTTCTGAGGGAACGGTTGCGAGTTTAAACCTAGCTTATACTTTGCCTGTGCAGAATATGGGGAAATTAAAAGCGATCCGTTTTTATAATGATTATAGCTATTTAGACAAAGAGCGCAGTGATTGGGCAGCCTCGCAAATGAACACCACAGGTGCAATGTTTATCGCATCACCATTTATGATTTGGGCGGACTACACTTGGGGTAAAAATGCAAATATTATTGGTGGTGCAACCAACGGTACAGGCTTTACCACGGCCACGTCTGAAAACAGTGAAAAATGGATGTACCGTGTCAACTTGAATATTGGGTTTAGTTTCTAAGCTTAAAATTATTATTTTAAACATAAATCAAGGACACTATTTATAATTATAAAGTATAAGAGAAAGAGTTAACTCTTTCTCTTATACTTCTAAAATTCAACTTTTAAAAACAGTATCAGAAATTAATTGATGAAAACTTCGGTGTTCCTATAAAACAAACTATTGACTAAGTGCTTCATAGGTTTCAATGAATGGATGAATGCCAACAAAGATGGTACGTTATATTGATATACTTGGTACAGTATTTCAAATCCTGAATTCGGATTTGAACAAGTCTTCTAAGTGATTTAATACACTAAATCTGATGTGGGTCAAAATTGGGTCAATGAATTTTTTTATTCAATGAAATGGCTTAAGAATTAATGGTTTGGGTTTTGAGTTCAATTGACGCCACCTCCACCAAAATTCTTTATATAAATCAGCCACTTGTAAAAGTGGCTTTTTTATTGCCACATTTTCGCCACATTTCCCCACAAAGCCCGCCACATTCTCATAGGCATTAAAAAAGGCACCTTAAGTGCCATTTGTAGTGTTTAGTTTTGCCATTTCTATCCTGTTCTTATCTCCATGTATCCATTTTGCATATCGCTTAATCAGCATTTGGAGACTATGGCCAAGTTGATCAGCGACAAAGACTGGATTAACGCCATCCATTAAAAGCATGGTTGCATAAGTATGTCGTGCATTATATGCAGGGCGGTGGCGGATCATGCAGGACTTCATAGCTTCTACCATTCTTAAACGTGGAGGTTTTTCATTGAAAAATGGAGCATTAGTCTCTGGGCAAATCATGACGTAATCGCTACTGAGTTTTAAATCTTTAATCGCCTTTAAAGCTTGAGTCGATCTTTCATTTAAATAGACCTCGCGTGCTACATGTGTTTTTGTCACATTTTTTTCATGCCCACGTACACGACTTTTATTGATTCGCATAGTTCCATTAAACCAATCAATGTCAGCCCAGCGAAGTGCAATCAATTCTGATGGACGACACCCACTCCAAAATGCCATTTCATAGTACCAATAATAAAAGTGGTCTTTGTCCTCAAGATTCGTGTTTAACCAGGATAATAGTGCGGTCATTTCCGCACGACTGAATGGATCTGGTATATCAACTTGAACCTTTTTGTTTTTAATAAACTGCACAGGATTTTCGGAAATATATTTGTTCTCCAGCGCAGTTGAGAAAACCCCACGCAATGGAATTAAACAGTTATTCAATGTCTTTGCAGTTTGAAAGTCAGCTTCAATAATAATTTCCTTAATATCATCAGATGTAATTTGATGAATAGGAACTAAAGCCAAGTGTGGCATCCAATGTTTTTCCAAGATATTCTTATAACCTTTCTTGGTGTCCATGTTGCTTTCACATTGCTTTAAGTACTTTTGTGCAGCATCTTGAAAGAGCACACCATTACCAACAATAGTATGCTTTTCATCAATAATTTCACCTTTAGCCTGGGCAATATCATGCTCAGTTAAAATTCCCCATTTCGCCTTGTTCTTTAACTCACTTCTAATTTTATGGGCTGCGTTAATACCTTCCGCATTCGCGGGGTGCGGGAGCGTGATGTATTGGCGCTGCTTGTTGTGGGTGAAGTTGATTTCAATAGCGCCATCTCTGAGCCTGATGCCTTGTGGTAGCGATGTTCCGCTTGATCTGTCAACCATTGGTTGTAGCCTCGAATTGAAAAATAAATATTACCGTCTTGTTTTGACCAAACTTTATCTTCTGGCCATTTCTTACGTCTATGGTTTAGCTTCTGTTCTTCAATGCCAGTAAGCTTGGAAAATTGGCATGCATCCACCCAATCAATAGCTGTTAAGCCTAATTCGAGTAGGGCATCTAAAATTTCATTTGTCATCTAGAAGCCTCCTTCTGTTCATCGAGCAGCTGTGCAAAAAGCACAGCTCCAGTAAACGTATTTAAAAAACTTACGTTAGTTGATGTTGCAGGCAAGCCGAAAGTTGGCGAAGTTACAGGGCAGTGGGTTCTAGATTTTGTTGGTGTGATTTTTGGCGCTTATGACTACGAAAAAAATGAGCGCTTAATTAACGAATTTTTTCTACTGATAAGTAAGAAAAATACGAAGTCTACACTTGCCGCAGGCATCATGCTGACAGCGATTATTTTAAATGACAGACATTCGGCTGAATTTATTATTTTGGCACCAACGAAAGAGGTTGCTGATAATTCTTTTAAACCAATTCGAGACATGATTCGCGAAGATCTCAAATTGAAGGCGCTGTTTAGCGTGTCTGAGCATACTCGCACTGTAACGCATAGAAAATCCGTTCAAACAATTGCTATGGCGTTTGGATTCGGCAGGTAGAGCGTCATTCGAAATGTATAGGTGCTCAGTAGATGCCAATATTAATGGTTTTATGGAAATTCAAATACTGGATCGCAATCGCGGTCTTTTTTGTTTTATGGGTATGTCAAATTGCATACACAAATCATTTATCCGGGCAAATAAAGGAGGCAGATTTCAAATGTGTCACCAAAATTCAAGAAATTGAAAAAAAACATTTAAAAGCCTTGGCTGAAAAACAAAATAAAATTAATGAGGTGAGCGCAGACTATGAAGCTGAAAAATCAAAGCAACGAATTAAAGTTGAAACAGTTACACGTGAAGTGCAAAAGATCATTGATCGCCCTGTGTATCAGCAGCACTGTTTTGATGATGTGTACTAGTTCAAACCTAATCTGACAGTTACCGATATTTGCTTAAGACTGTCAGGTTAAATTTGAGCTAAATTCTTTTCAGCCCAAATACGTTTTCCATCGAGTAATGTTGCAAATGGCGTT
>NZ_JAHUTF010000019.1:0-13426 GCF_019209785.1 Acinetobacter sp. CWB-G5
ATTTGATTGTTAGTATGCAACATGAGAAGTTACCTTTATTGATTGAGATTCGACACCTTTAATCAAAATCGGTAACTTCTTCTTTTTCAAGCTCTGTGTCAGATTAAGTCGGAACTAATACATATTATGGAAGTTCTTTGGTACACCCAACAACTTAACCGTATTGCTCAAGGTAAAGCACCAAAACCTAAAGAAAGCGGTTTATGGGCATTTATTAAGTCAGTTTTACGTAGTGGTTGGGGAACATATGCGACCCAACGTACCCGCATAAAATCATAACCCATTCGTTGACGCTATGAAAAAAGCACCCAGAATGGGTGCTTTTTAGCTTTATTCACCTTGTTGGCGAATAGGTCGTGTACCAATTTCGGCTCCTGTCACTTGATCAATCACAATAGGCTTAATTTCAGTCCCATTTTCAGCATCAAGAAACGTTACCATTTCTTCAGGATGTTCATAAGGCTTGTATTTACGCCCCCATGCACCAATCACAAACAGAACTGGTAGAAAATCTTGACCTGCTTGAGTGAGTACATATTCTTCACGTGGCGGATGTTCTGAATATTGTCGCTTTTCAAGTAGTCCTTCATCAACTAAAACAGACAAACGTTTAGTTAACATTGTGGGAGCAATGCCTAAATTTTTACGGAATTGGTCAAATCGAGTAAAACCTGCATGTGCATCTCGTAATATCAACATACTCCAAGCATCACCTAAAACAGACAAACTTCTGGCAATTGGGCAGATTTCAAGACTGGTATTTGTACTCATAGGGAATTAACAAACTTAAAAGTAACTACTATAATAATAGTAACATATTTTGCTTTATTAGGTTCTCATAAATTTTGTTATGTAAAACTTGAGATAAAGAAGAATAAAACTTACCATATCAGTATTAGTGAACTAAATTACAAATGTTATCTATTTAACTTATGTTCACCTATAATATAGTTCACAATTAAATTTATGTTTAATAAACAACAAATTTAATTACTTAACCCGAATCGCGGATAAGAAATTGACTTGAAAAATAAAGGAACTAGAGCCATCAGTTGAGTTACCACACAAAACTCACAGCCCTAGTCTTGATGTTCAATAGTCCCGAATTATTCTGCGTAATCGATGATTTCTTTCTTAAATTTGAAGCAACTTATTGGAAATTTCTCAAACAAAGTCGTCACTCTATAAGAATTCGACCAGCCCAATTGAGTCTCTCAGAAATCAATTTTATCGCCATTTGGTATAAGTGTTCTCATATCAACAATTTCAAAGCATTCTTTTCATGGTTGAAACAGGATAAAAATCATTTATTTAAAAATTTACCCTGCTACCAACGGATGGTTCACCTCATCAATATGCATCAATTGGCACTACATGCTTTACATGTCGCCTTAATGAAAGGCCAACGCAGCAAATATTTATGGGTTGATTCAACCACTTTACCTGTCTGTAAAAATCAACGGATTCAACGCCATAAATCATTAGCCAAAATTGCATCACGTGGTAAAAGCTCGATGGGCTGGTTTTATGGCTGTAAATTACATATCGCGATGAATCAATTGGGTGAAATAGCATGTTCTGCATTATCTAATGGACATGTGGCTGACATAAAAATGGTTGAGCATTTAGTTGAAGGCTTAGAAGCAAGGCTTTATGCGGATCGTGGCTATATCAGCCAAGACTTAAAAAGCAGATTAAAAAGTCAAGGTATTGATTTGATTACCTATCATCGAAAGAATATGCAGTCTGTTCAACTCTGTGTATCAGATGAATATCACTTAAAACAGCGCAATAAAATAGAAACGTTATTCAGCTTATTGAAAGGTCAATACAATTTAGTGACGAGTAAAGCACGTAGTATTCATGGATTTCTAAGTGGGATTTACGCATCGTTATGTGCATATCAATTCACCCAACGAAATAAACCAAAAATTCAAATTATGGAATCCTTGACTTAAACAGGATTCGAGTTACTTAGAGTACTAAAGTTATAACTTGTAAAATATTTGGTTCATGAACCTAGCTATGAATAGATATTTTCCTACTAAAAAGGTCTTAAGAATAGACTAAATTTGTCTAGAAGAGTGGGGGCTATTCACACCTCATTGAAACCCCTTTAAGAAAGGGGATGCCGATCCTCTATACCACCAACGGTGGGTGAAGCTTGTCAGCATTCTTAAATATTTATCGTCACCATCACGGCATAGACGTGCGCTTATGGTAAATCATACTTACATAACTTAGACCTATAAGATTTGGTGGTTTTAACTATTAAAGCTGTAGTAATGGCATGGATACACCTTGCAGCGACAAACTAGGTGTCAAAGCTGGGTAAGTGAATTACTAGACTTCACTGTATTTAGTTCTCAATTTTAAATTTTATTAAAGGAAGTATGAAAATCATACTTCCTTTTCAATCTGCTTCACAATAAAACTTTAGAGTTGAAGCAACAGATCAAATCTAAATCAGATTTGAAAAATAATTACGGTGGATACTGTCCTGTGGTAATAACTCTAATAAACGCTGTACCGCATCAATTCGGTCATGTGTTTGCCCAATAATTCTTAATAATTGATCGATATCCTTTATTTGATAGATCAACTGGCTTAAACGGGCATCAAAACAATGTCTCCAAGTACTTAGTAAAGGGCTATCTGATTTAGATAAAAAGCTCCCTTTATATAGCGAGAATGTACTGGAAATAAGATTTGCATTTAATGATTGTTCAGCACGTAAAAAATCACACTGGACTTCACAGCTAAGCCTATAAATCCGAGCCTCAATTGAATGAGGTAATAGGCTACGAAGTTGTGAAAGCTCAGCCTTTAGGGTTTTTAGGCTGACACTACGCTCACCATAAAGGGCATAGTGTAACTCTTCTAAGCCAATGCCATGGGGATGCAAAGCTAAAATGCAAAGTATTTCAATTTGACGGTGACTCAAGTTCAAGGTATGCCCATTAAATTGAACCCAAGGCGAGCCTAGCGCCTTAATGTATAAAAAATTTTGCTGTTCAAACTTTATGGCTCGTTGTATTAAATCCGCACAGCGCTCAACTGCAAGCAGCCCCAAAGGAGTATGTTTTTTATATTTTGTGGAAAGGTTAATAATGCCATGAAATTGCCCTGATGTCGGATCCCAGATCGGCGCGGCATAACAGACCCAATCTCGAACACTGTCCATTTGGTTTTCATGAGAATAGACACAACTTGATATTTGGCTGTTCAACGTCATACCAATCGCATTGGTCCCAACAGCCTGTGTAGACCAATGCCCACCCTCAATAAAATGAACCTGTTCGGCAGAAGAAAGCATTGCAGAACTACTCCATGTCCATAAGAGAGTCCCGTGATGGTCTGTAAGACCAATCGCCATATCTGAATCTTCCGCTATTTTGAGTAAGTCAGCATAATTATGTTGGATAGAGCGGCGAAATAAAGACGTTTTATCTTCTGGAGGTAAGGCTAAAACAGGGGCGGCATGCACAGTATGTTGATTAATTAAATGGGTTGTTTGCAGATTTTTTGCAAATGCGGTATTGAACAGGTTCATATCATATTCCTTTATGATGAGACTGTAATATTTTTAAATTTTAGAAATGAGTTTCCAAATTTATAGTCATTTACGTCATTTCTTCTTGCTTCAATTTTAAATGCTTTTATCTTTGCTTGGTTAAATCATATCTTTTGGCTTTACCAGTCCTTGAGTTACTTTAAAAGTGTTCTTATGAGCTGAAAATGACTATTTCCATCTGAAATGTTAATAAACGTAAATAGGATGAAAATTCATTCGCTCATGTAAGGGCTAGGCACAGCTTCACCATGATACTGACGGTCTGCAAAATAACTTGATCGTACTAATGGCGCACTCCAAATATTTTTAAACGCTAAGCGCTCCCCATGTATTTGATAATGCTTAAACTCTTGCAACGTAACAAAACGATGAATTGGCGCATGAGATTTAGATGGCTGTAAGTATTGACCGATTGTGACATAGTCCACTTGATAATCTTTCAAATCATTTAATAACACAATAACCTCAGCCTCGACTTCTCCTAAACCGACCATCAAACCACATTTCGTTGGAATTTCAGAACAGTAGTGTTTAAATTTTTTGAGTAAATCCAATGAGTGCTTATAGTCAGCGCCTGGTCGCATGGCTTTATACAGACGTGGAACGGTTTCAATATTATGATTAAAAACATCGGGTGGGTTTTGGCTCAGAATCTTCAGGGCAATATCTGCACGACCACGAAAATCAGGAACCAAAATTTCTATCAGAGTTTCTGGACTGGTTTGACGAATTTCTCGAATGCAATCTGCAAAATGCTGTGCGCCACCATCTTTTAAGTCGTCTCGATCAACAGAAGTAATCACGACATACTTTAAGTTTAAATTCTTGACTGTTTCAGCCAGATGCTTTGGCTCATTAGGATCTAGGATATTAGGACGACCATGTGCGACATCACAGAATGGACAGCGGCGAGTACAAATATCTCCCATGATCATAAACGTTGCAGTCCCTCCGCTAAAGCATTGTGGCAAATTAGGGCAGGCCGCTTCTTCACAAACCGTATGTAGTTTCTGTTGTCGTAATAAATCCTTAATGATTTGAACTTCCTCAGGTTGACTAATTTTAGTCCGAATCCATTCTGGCTTTTTCGGTGTCGTTTCTGTTGGAACAACTTTAATTGGAATACGCGCCATTTTTTCAGCGCCACGTAGCTTTTTTCCAGTTAATACTGTGTTATTTAAATCCATTACAAACACTCCATCGTTTAAAATAATTAATATAGATCCCGATATTAAATAAGCTCTTTTAGGTGCTTTAATAATATTAAAACAGTGCAAAAAACTTATCATATAAAATAAAGGTTGGTTAAAGGTTTGTTTTCATATGTGATTGAACTATTGTAAAATTTTAAAAAATTTTTAAGTTCATAACCTTCTGTTTTTAATATTTTTCCCATCTCTTAATGCATTATATTTTTTTAGTCTAATATGAAATTAAATAAAAATATATTTATATAAATATACGGTTTAAAAATCCAACCATTAATTTTTGGATTTTCTTTTAAGCGTAGTTAATAAGGAGCAAAGATATGCAATTAACGGAAGAGCAATTGCTAGCAGCATACAAAAGAATGCGCGACATTCGTGAATTTGAGGATCGACTTCACGATGAAAATAATACAGGTGATATTCCCGGTTTCATCCATTTATATAGCGGTGAGGAAGCTATTGCCGTAGGGATCTGTGAAAATTTAACAGACAAGGACTTCATTACATCAACGCATCGTGGTCATGGACATTGTATTGCTAAGGGCTGTGACATTCACGCCATGATGTTAGAAATTTTTGGCAAAGATGATGGTTTGTGTCGTGGTAAAGGCGGCTCAATGCACATTGCGGACTTAGATAAAGGCATGCTCGGTGCAAACGGTATTGTGGGTGGTGGTCCACCTTTGGCTATTGGGGCAGCTTTAAGTGCTAAAACACTGAAAAATGGTGGGATTGGTCTATCATTTACCGGTGATGGCGGGTCAAATCAGGGCTTAACTTTTGAAGCCATTAATATGGCTGTCGTGTTAAAGCTCCCTGTCATTTTTGTTTTTGAAAATAACGGTTTTGGTGAAGGTACTGCACATGACTATGCCGTAGGCAGTAAAGACATTGCAGGTCGAGCGGCAGGTTTTGGCTTACCTGCTGAAAAAGTAGATGGAACAGACTTTTTTGCTGTGTATGAAGTTGCACAAAAAGCCATTGAACGTGCCCGCTGTGGTGAAGGTCCGAGTGTGATTGAAACGGTAACCAACCGTTTTTATGGACATTTTGAAGGTGATCCGGGGCTTATTCGTTCCAAAGAAGAACTGGATTATGTCAAAGAACATAAAGACCCATTGAAAATATTCCGTGAAAAAGTCAAGGATAAAATTGACGAAGCCAAACTGGATGCGATTGATGTCCAGTCTAAAGCCAATGTAGACGATGCCGTTGCAAAAGCACGCGCAGCTAAGTACCCAGAAGTCTCTCAGTTACTTACTGATGTTTACGTCTCTTACTAAAGGAATAGTAGAAAAATGCCAAATAAAAGTTATCGAAACGCGATTAAAGAAGCAATTGAATTAGAAATGCGCCGAGATCCGAGTGTCATTGTGGTCGGTGAAGATGTTCGTGGTGGGCATGGTGGCAAAAATACCGATAACAATAAACTGGAAGGTTTTGGCGGTGTACTTGGTGTAACCAAAGGCTTATGGACTGAATTTGGTTCTGAGCGAGTCATTGACACCCCGATTACAGAATCGGCGATTATTGGTATGGCGGCAGGTGCTGCTGCAACGGGTTTAAGACCTGTGGCAGATTTAATGTTCATGGATTTTTACGGCGTGTGTTATGACATGCTGTATAACCAAGCGGCTAAATTCCGCTATATGTTTGGTGGCAAAGCCAAAGCGCCACTCGTTGTACGAGGCATGATCGGTGCAGGTTTTTCCGCAGCAGCGCAGCATTCTCAGTCGCCATATAACGTGTTTGCCTCAGTGCCTGGTTTAAAAGTGGTGGTGCCTTCAAGTGCCTATGATGTGAAAGGGTTGTTGATTCAAGCCATTCGAGATGATGACCCAGTAGTATTTTGTGAACACAAATTGTTGTATGACATTAAGGGCGAAGTGCCAGATGAAGCCTACACTATTCCTTTTGGTGTCGCAAATTACACCCGTGAAGGCACTGATATTACCATTATTGCCTTAAGCTTGATGGTGCATCGTGCCAATGAAGTTGCGGATAAGCTCGCAAAAGAAGGCATTTCGGTTGAAGTGGTTGACCCTCGAACCATTTCTCCATTAGACGAAGATGGCATTTTAGAATCAGTGGCGTCAACAGGTCGCGTAGTGATTGTAGATGAATCTGCGGCGCGTTGCGGTTTCGGACATGATGTGGCTGCACTCATTGCACAGAAAGGCTTTCATTATCTTAAAGCACCAATCGAGTTAGTCACTCCACCACATTCACCCGTACCATTTTCACCAGTATTAGAAAAAGAATGGCTACCCAGTGTAGAACGCATCGAACAGGCTGTACGTAAGACGTTGGAGGCTTAGGATGAGCGAAATTAAAACTTTAGAAATCCCAAAATGGGGTTTGTCCATGGAAGAGGGTACGATTGCCCAATGGCTGATTGAGGAAGGTACGCAATTTAGTAAAGGACAGGAAATTTGTGAAATTGAAACCACAAAAATCGTCAATGTTCTTGAAGCACCTTTTGATGGCTTGCTACGCAAAATTATTGCTAAAGATGGTGACACTCTGGTCGTAGGTGGAGTTATTGCAATTTGTGCAGACGCTCAAGTTTCAGATACAGAAGTTGAAGCATTTGCACAGTCCTTAGGTGGAACACCTGCTGTAACAGAAAATAAAGCGGTAGCAGCGGTTCCTGAAAAAGTAGCTGTAGCTCAAGTTGAAACCAAAGTGCAAGCTGCTCCTAAACAGAACAGTGTTGGTAATGGATCAAAAGCGGTGACTCAGGGCGGATATTCTATTCCTGCTGCGTTACAAGGCTACCAACAAAGCGATGATATTTTTGCAACGCCACATGCCTTGAAATTGGCTGAAAAGCATAATGTAAACTTGTCTCAGATTACGGGTTCTGGACGTGAAGGTCGTATTAGTGTTCAAGATATTCAGACCGCAGTTCAAGCTGCTGGTGGTTCTTGGCCAGATGTGCGTCATCAAGCCAGTACCAAAGCCGCGAAATCTAAAGCAGATGATAGTGATGTTCTAGCGACACCTGTTGCCCGCCGTTTGGCAAGACAATGGGGCATTAATTTGCATGATTGTCGTGCATCGGGTTCACGTGGACGAGTCTGTAAGGAAGATGTTGAAGCTGTATATCAACGTGAAAACCCTGTACAAGCTCAACATGCTGATCATGCGCATCCAGCAGAGTCCGCAAAATTCACTACTGTAGCTATGAATGGTATGCGTAAAGCAATTGCTTCGCGCTTACAGGCTGCGAAACGCAATGCACCACATTTTCGCTTAACGATAGACTTAAATGTTGAGTCGGTTCAGGCTTTGCGTCAGCAAATTAACAGTACCGTACCGCAAGTCAAGCTGTCCATTAACGATATGCTGATTAAAGCTGCTGCTGCCGCACTGATCAAAGTTCCACAGGTCAATGTTCAGTTTGATGAAGAAAATCAGCAAATTTTACAGTTTGAACAGGCGGATATTTCGGTTGCTGTGGCAATCGAAAACGGACTGATCACGCCAATTATCAAAGCAGCGAACCGTAAATCTTTGGTACAAATTTCCAATGATATGCGTGATCTGGCGACACGTGCCAAAACTGGAAAATTAGCACCTGATGAGTTTCAAGGTGGTAGTTTCAGTATTTCCAATTTGGGAATGCTTGGTATTCAACAGTTTGATGCCATTATTAACCCACCTCAAGGTGCAATTCTGGCCTTAGGTGCAGCTGAGAAACGTGCTGTCGTCGAAAATGATGAGATTGTTGTTCGTCAAATGGTGACAGCAACATTGTCTTGTGATCATCGTGTGATAGATGGTGCGTTGGGTGCTCAATTCCTATCGGCGTTTAAGCAGTTTGTCGAAAATCCTGCATTAATTTTGGTGTAGGAGGAACAGCCATGTCGGATACACAATTTGATCTTGTGGTTATTGGTGCTGGTCCTGGAGGGTATGTCGCTGCGATTCGCGCAGCGCAACTGGGATTAAAAACGGCAATCGTTGAGAAACAACACTTAGGCGGAGTGTGTCTTAATTGGGGGTGCATTCCAACCAAGGCATTATTGAGCGGGGCTGCGCTTGCGCAGCAGCTCAAACATGCAGAGCAGTTTGGCTTTACTCTTAACGCGGTTGATTTTGACATTCAAAAACTGGTCCGTCATAGCAGACAGGTTTCTGAGCAACTGGTGCAAGGTATCGGGCAATTATTGAAAAAGAATCAAATCACTGTTTTTAATGCAGCAGCCCAGTTTGTTGCCAAAGAGCGATTAGAGCTTACAGATGCGAAGGGTCAAAAACAGCAGATTTTTGCACCGCATATTATTGTCGCAACAGGTGCACGTGCGGCCAATTTGCCTCATATTCCTGTAGATGGCCATCAGGTCTGGAGTTATAAAGAGGCTTTAGTTCCAGAACAATTACCAAAATCTTTACTGGTCATTGGTTCGGGTGCTATAGGCAGTGAGTTTGCAAGCCTATACCAAGACTTAGGCTGCCAAGTCACCTTGGTTGATATCGCAAAGCAGATTCTCCCTAGCGAAGACATTGAAGTTGCGAAGTATGTACAAAAGCAATTTGAACAGCAGGGTATGCGGGTTTTAACCGAAGCAACGGTAAAAAAAATAGAAACTGATCAGGCTCAAGTACATTGCCATATTGAAACTGCCACAGGTGTGCAAATCATTAGTGTTGAAAAGGTGCTTTCAGCTATTGGCGTGAAACCGAATGCTGAAAATCTTGGCCTAGAAGCTTTGGGTATTGAATTTGAGAATGGTTTTATTAAAGTCGACCCATGGTGTAAAACCAATGTAGTGGGCGTTTATGCAATTGGCGATGTCGCAGGTGCACCATGTTTGGCGCATAAAGCCAGTCATGAAGCTATTCTCTGTGTGGAGAAAATTGCAGGACTAAGTCATGTACATGCTTTAGATCGTACACAAATTCCAGGCTGTATATTTACTCATCCCCAAGTGGCCAGTATTGGTTTAACAGAGCAGAAAGCGAAAGCTGCGGGCTTGAATATCAATGTTGGTAAGTTTCCTTTACACGCCAATGGTAAGGCATTGGCTTTGGGCGATAGCGCAGGATTTGTTAAAACCATTTTTAGTCAGGAAACGGGTGAATTATTGGGTGCTCACATGGTCGGACATGAAGTTACCGAACACATTCAAGGTTTTGCCATCGCAAAATACCTAGAAGCTACGGATGAAAGCTTAGCACAGGTCATTTTCCCTCATCCTACTTTGTCTGAGGCGATGCATGAGTCGGTATTGTCGGCGATGCAACGTGCAATCCATATTTAAGGAGTCTCAACATGCCTAGAGGTTTAAACAATAAAGTTGCACTAATTACGGGTGCGGCACAAGGCATTGGACGCGGTATTGCCTTACGTTTAGCACAAGAAGGTGTTCATATTGCCTTGGTCGATCTTCATCAAGAAAAGTTAAATGCAGTTCAAAAAAAGGTGGAAGCCTTTGGCGTAAAAGCCACCACATTTATTGCGGATATTTCAGATCCAATACAAGTAAGTCATGCAATCGATCATGCCGAATCGACACTTAATAGTTTTGATATCATGGTCAATAATGCAGGTATTGCACAAGTCAAAGCTTTGTCAGAAGTAACGCCGAGTGAATTTAACCAAATTATGAACATCAATGTCGGTGGCGTACTTTGGGGGATTCAAGCCGCAGCAAATAAATTTAAACAACGCCAACAGGCTGGAAAAATTATTAATGCATGCTCAATCGCAGGTCATGAAGGTTTTGCTTTGCTCGGTGTTTATTCGGCAACTAAATTTGCAGTTCGTGCATTGACGCAAGCTGCGGCTAAAGAATATGCCAGTGCTAAAATTACTGTAAATAGTTATTGTCCGGGTGTTGTGGGTACAGACATGTGGGTCGAAATAGATCAGCGGTTCTCTGAAATTACAGGTGCACCAATTGGTCAAACGTATAAAAAATATGTAGATAGTATTGCTTTAGGACGTGCTGAAACACCAGATGACGTGGCTGCATTAGTTACATTTTTAGCCAGTGAGGATGCAAACTACATTACAGGTCAGTCTATTTTGACAGATGGTGGAATGGTTTACCGTTAACATCAATATAAGGAATACAAAATGAAAGCAGCTCGTTTTTATGACCGAGGGGATATTCGAATTGAAGATATCCCTGAACCGAAAGTACTTCCAGGCACAGTTGGAATTCAAGTTGCGTGGTGTGGTATTTGCGGTACAGATTTACATGAATTCATGGAAGGTCCTATTTTTATTCCACCTTGTGGTCACCCACACCCAATTTCGGGAGAATCTGCACCTGTAACAATGGGACATGAATTTTCAGGCGTGGTTTATGCAGTTGGAGAGGGTGTAGACGATATCCAAATTGGGCAACATGTCGTAGTTGAACCCTACATTATTGCTGACGATGTGCCGACTGGCCCGAATGATAAGTATCATTTATCAAAAAATATGAACTTTATTGGTTTAGGTGGACGTGGTGGCGGTCTTTCTGAAAAAATTGCAGTTCAACGACGTTGGGTACATCCTATTTCAAATGATATTCCCTTAGACCAAGCAGCGTTGATAGAACCTTTATCTGTCGGTCATCATGCTTATGTCAGAAGTGGTGCAAAAGCTGGCGATATAGCATTGGTTGGTGGAGCAGGCCCTATAGGCTTACTTTTATCAGCCATTTTAAAGGCCAAAGGTCTCACAGTCATCATTACTGAGCTGAGTGCAAAACGTAAAGAAAAAGCGATAGAGGCTGGCGTTGCAGATTATGTATTAGATCCCTCCCAAGTTGATGTGGTTGATGAAGTAATGAAAATTACTGAAGGCCGCGGTGTAGATGTCGCTTTTGAATGTAGTAGTGTCAATAAAGTCATGGATACATTGGTGGCTGCAATGAAACCAACTGGTGTGGTTGTTATCGTTTCTATTTGGAGCCATCCTGCCACAATTAATGTACATAGTGTGGTGATGAAAGAGCTAGATATTCGTGGCACGATTGCTTATGTAAATGACCATCAGGAAACCATCCGTTTAATCGAGCAAGGTAAGATTAATTTAGAACCTTTTATTACTCAACGTATTGCATTAGATGATCTTGTTTCCAAAGGCTTTGAAACGCTGATTCATAATAATGAGTCTGCAGTAAAAATTATTGTTCATCCATAGTAAAGCCTAATTTGAACGACTAATTTGAATAAGCTAGAAATAAACTCTATGTCTATGTAGCTATTTCTAATATCTTTATCGATAGGGAATGAGTCTGTACCTACAGATTCATTCTCAAATTTACAGTGTTGAGTGCCAGTATGATTTTGATCATACAGCCTAGTAAAGATAGAAAATAAGTTTTTAAATAAACCATAGGGATATAGACTAAATTTTGCTAGGAGAGTGGTGGCAGTCCACCACCAATTAAAAGGTGTCTACAAAATCATTGGCTATTCAATAAGTTTAGTTTACTGCTTGGTATAAAATATTAGGCTGAGGTTGGGGTTTTGAAAGCTACGATTTCTGTTTGGCTTTTTGGCGTAAGACATACAAATATAAGCTTTCTACTTTTTCACGTGCCCATGGTGTGGTACGTAAAAATCGCAATGATGACTTAACACTTGGATCTATGCAAAAACATCTAATTTCAATTTTACGACTTAAGCCTTCAAAGCCACCGTAGTAATCTAATAATTCATCCAAAATGTCAGCAAGTTTTTTGCCGTGTAGAGGGTCATTGGAGGCGTTCATAATAGATCAACCATATTTTGGGAGGCCATCATTATAACCTGAGCTAGTTGAAAAATGAGAGGGTTGGAATTTAAACGTAATTAACATAGAAAATTACAGCTTATTTTCTAGTTAACTTTTTTCTAAATATAAATTAGTCAAATTCTAATAATTAGGTAGCCATTGTAGTACATTGCAAACAACATGGTAGTACATCTGCCTAATGCAATCAGAATAAGGCTAACTTTATTTTTCGTTCTCATCATGGTTGGGCAATAATATGGACTTTCAATTAAAAAAGCCAAGTTGATTTGAGCCCACTCAACTTGGCTAAACTAAAGATTACTTCAAGTTTTTAGTAAAGAAATCAGTTAATTTTTTAAAAGGGATTACATCAACACGATCATATAGATCAACGTGTCCTGCACCCTTAACGTAGTACAACTCTTTAGGCTCACCAGCACGTTTATAGGCATCTTCACTGAACTCTTTGGAATGCGCTTGATCACCAGTAATAAACAGCATTGGGCGAGGTGAGATAGTTTCTATATCATTAAAAGGATAGAAGTTCACAAATCTAACTTCATTGTGTACAGCATGGGGTACAAACATGGACAAGATGAATCCAGATCAAATAAAAGAATAATTTGATTTTCGTTTGAGACTTTCTTTTCTAAATGAATTGTTTTTAAAGCAAACATAGTAAAGTTTATGAAGTATTCTTGAGGTCAACATATCATATTTTATAAGTGAAATAGAAATCACTTAAGTTATTGAATTGTGGTTTAAGTAGGAAGGATATGAAGTTATGATTGGGTGTATCGAATTTAACATAAAATTACGTTATGCGACATCGAGCGCAAAAAGGAAAAGGGCATATAGCCCTTTTTTTTATTTTTCTACGAAAATATTTTTAGTCGTCTTTCCCAAGAACTTCACTTCTGTACC
>NZ_JAHUTF010000002.1:0-568735 GCF_019209785.1 Acinetobacter sp. CWB-G5
CGATCGCAATGAAACCAATGTCAAAGGTGTATTTGCCGCAGGTGACTGTACGACTGTGCCATACAAGCAAATCATCATTGCCACAGGTGAAGGCGCGAAAGCATCTCTGTCTGCTTTTGATTACATTATTCGTTCTGGGCTGTAGGTGTGAAATGAAAAAGCCAACGCTCTCCCAAAATATACGTTGGCTTTTTCCCTTTATGTTGTATCGCTGATCTTTGCATTTACCCTTGATAGGAACTGAGTCGCTAACAGCTCAGTTCCTTTTTTTCGTTTAAAGCAAATATCTTGTACAAAGAAAAAGCCAAAGTGCTCCCCAGTCACTTTGGCTTTTTCATTTAGTTGTTGTTTATTGTTATTCTTTGCCCAGTTTTTGTTTTGAAACTCTGAGTGTGGTCAGTACTCGGTTTCTTTTCTACTTTCCCCAAGGTTAGACGCTAAATAAGTTCAATCCTTTAAATTTTTCTAACAGTTGTTGTTGTGTTTCAACGTGTTCTGGATGTGGCTCGATACAAGCAATTGGGCAAACATCGACACAGGTTTGGGTGTCATAAAAACCAACACACTCGGTGCAACGGCTGACATCTATTTCATAAATTTTATCACCTTCAAAAATAGCGGTATTGGGACATTCGGGAAGACACATATCACAGTTAATACATGCATCCGTTATTCGTAGTGCCAAGGCATCATCCCCTCAACTTGCAACATAGGCCAATGCAGGCGCTGAAATGTCGGCACTTGAATGCGGTAAGTTACGAATGAGCAGGGCATAGCGCATGTCGACATCAGCAGGAACGGGGATTTCAACCACATGTCCTGAGCCTTTCGCCTCAAGTGTTGGATTACCTTTTTTATCGAGGATTTCTGTTAGTTTAAAAGTGATGTTGCCTGAAGTGGTCATGAGTTCGAGCACATCGCCCACTACAAAACGGTTTTTGACATCGACTTTCAAATAATCGCCATTGCGTTCCAAAATTTCACCGCAGTATTGTTGATGGTCAAAACTGGATGAACCATTTTCATAGTTTTGATATTCGCTATGTACGTGGCGACGTAAGAAACCTTCGGTATACCCACGGTTGGCCAGACCTTCGAGTTGTGTCATGAGTGATGGGTCAAAAGGTTTACCGGCGATAGCATCATCTATAGCTTTGCGATAAATTTGTGCTGTACGGGCACAGTAAAAATAAGACTTGGTGCGTCCTTCAATTTTTAAAGAATGGATCCCCATTTGGGTTAAGCGCTCAACATGTTGCACCGCGCGTAAGTCTTTTGAGTTCATAAAGTAAGTACCATGTTCGTCTTCTTCAGCAGCAAACATGTCTTCTTCATTACGTTGTAGTAATACGGGTTCATCGAACTGATGCTGTGCTTGCATATGCAGTTCATCAGCATCAGAGCTTGAACAGCAGTTGGAGCCTGTATTCAGATTTTGGACTGGGATCACATCGCCATTTTCATCTTGCTGAGTCTCGTGTACTTTGTATTCCCAACGGCAAGCATTGGTACATGCCCCTTGATTGGCATCACGTTTATTCATATAGCCTGAAAGCATGCAACGTCCAGAGTATGCCATGCATAGCGCACCATGCACAAAAACCTCAATTTCCATGTCAGGCACTTGCTGCTTAATTTCTTCAATTTCATCAATGGATAATTCACGGGACAAAATGACCCGAGTCAGTCCCATGTTTTTCCAAAACTTCACAGTAGCCCAGTTAATGGCATTGGCTTGAACCGAAAGATGCACATCCATGTCTGGAAAATGCTCGCGTACCATCATAATTAACCCAGGATCCGACATGATCAGTGCATCGGGTTGCATAGCAACCACAGGTGTGAGGTCACGAATAAAGTTTTTGAGTTTCGAGTTATGCGGTTGAATGTTGACGACCACATAAAACTTTTTGCCTAAGTCATGTGCTTCTTGAATGCCGATAGCCAGATTGTCATGATCAAATTCATTATTGCGCACACGTAAACTGTAACGAGGTTGTCCGGCATAGACTGCATCTGCACCATAGGCAAATGCATAACGCATATTTTTAAGCGAACCTGCAGGAGAAAGAAGTTCAGTAACGTGATAAATGCTCATGATTAAACTAAGGCATAAAAAAAATATGGTTTTATTGTAGGGCTTTAAAAAATAGATTCAACCTAGTAAACAACTCGGAATTTAAGCGGAGATAGACGCGAAAACCACACGTTCAAACGCTGGATTTGAGTGCTCAATTATAAATGTTTGAATATATGATTTTATGTAGCTAAGGATAGAAGTAAATTTAAATATCCTTGTTTTATAAAGTAAAAGATTGGTTATATAAAACTTATCTGAGGTTCTAATCATCAAAAAACTAGAGTTCTTTGCGGCCTTTTATCCAAAATAATTAGGGATCATTTTATTAGATTTGATGTGAAGCTAGATTCTTTTATTTGTGAATTTATTAAAAAATTAAAGAAAATAAGGATAAAAATCCTGCATTGCCCACGAATGGTTCGAGTAAATAGGTAGCAAAACCGAATAATACCCATATTCTAAATTTTGTATTGATGTGTTTTATGCATCTGTAAGTCCTGCTTCAAGATGTCTTAGAATCTGGCAATCATCAATGGTTGATTGAGTTGCGCAGGACTGCCGAAGTTGTTGTAGTTGTATCTGAAATTTTTGTAATTCAATGATTTTTTGTTCGACTTGTTTTAAATGCTCATCGATCAGTTGATTGACCGCACTACAGTCTTGTTGAGGCTTTTGTTCCAGTTCAATCAAGTATTCAATTTCTTTAAGTGAGATATCCAGCGCACGGCAACGTTTAATAAATATGAGCCGTTTAAGCGCATCATCTTGATAATAGCGATAGTTATTGTCCCCGCGAAAAGAGGGTTCTAATAAATTCTTTTTTTCATAAAAACGAATGGTATCGGCACTTAATCCTGTTTTATGGACTAAGTCTTTCATCAAATAAATAGCAGATGAGTTTTGTTGATTCATTTTGCTTGACCTTAGAGCGACTCCATAGTTTTTAATCATAATAATAGAAAATGATTAGGTCTGGATAGAGGTTGTATATATGGCATGTTCTTCTTGCAGTTGTGCACCTGCACCGCAAAAGCCAAATAGTAAGTTTAGAACGGCATTATGGATTGCCTTATTGATCAATTTAGCCATGTTTGTGGTTGAGCTCATTGGTGGGGCTTATGCACATTCATCATCCTTATGGGCCGATTCTCTAGATTTTTTTGGTGATGCAGTCAATTATGGTATTTCACTGGCGGTGCTTGGTGCAAGTTTATATTGGCGGGCGACAGTGGCACTGCTTAAAGGTATTACCATGGCGCTATTTGGTTTAGTGGTGATTGGTAAAGTGATTTATGCCTATGCTTTGGGAATTCCGCCTGAAGCCATGACCATGGGGGTGATTGGTGTGATTGCTTTGCTTGCGAATGTGGTTTGTGCCGTCATTTTATATGCCTTTAGGGAAGGTGACTCTAATATGCAATCGGTCTGGCTTTGTAGTCGAAATGATGCGATTGGGAATGTGGCAGTTATTTTTGCTGCAATAGGTGTGTTTGGTACAGGCAGTTTGTGGCCAGACATAATCGTGGCAGGCATTATGGCGACTTTAGGTATGACTGCGGGTTATCAAGTGGTGAGCAAAGCATTATCTGAACGTAGATTACAGCTCGAGAATTAAGAAAACGCTAAATTTCTTAATCAAAGTGAAATTATTTTCCATAAAAATGCTCCGCAGCTGCTCGGAGCATTTTGTTGTTTACATAATAAGAATAAAACTCTGCTCATTTGTCGGATTGATCTGGCTATAATGGCGCCTAATTTATGATCGTTGTTTGCGATCAATGTTGACTGAAACTTACTTTTTAAAAATATAGACGATGATAAATACAATCACTCAAGTGCTTGAGCAATTGGGGTTAAGCGCACAAAAACGTGCCATTCATGCACAATTTTCACATGCGGCATTAAATCATGACATCTTTTTGCAGCATATTGAGGGCACACATGCATTAAACCAAGGTTTAAACGTTGAATTGATCTGCCTCTCAACCAATGCTCTGATTCCACTGAAACAATTTATCGGGGTACAAGTCGCGGTCGATCAGGTCACAGACCAAGGCACATTATTTCGCAGTACAGGGATCATCACCCACGCCGAACAAGGACAAAGTGATGGTGCGCTGACCCTGTACAAACTTCGCTTAGAAGACGCAACGGCACTTTGGCATAAACGTCGCAACAGCCGAGTGTTTATGAATAAAAGTGTGCGAGATGTCAGTGAAATACTCTTTAGGGAATGGCAGAGCAAAAGTTCGCTATTTGCTGCTAGCCTCAGTCTTGATCTTTCTGGTTTAAATACAGAGACCGATGTTCGTCCCTTCATCATGCAGTCAAATGAAACCGATTATGACTTTCTAACACGGCTCTGGCGCAGTGAAGGCATCAACTGGCTAATTGATGAAGCTGAACTCTATGTACCTCATACTCGTCATCCGATTCAAGCTCAAAAACTTAGACTCTTGGATGACAACAGTCAGTTCCAAGCCTTAAAGCGTCGACAGATTCGTTTTCATCGTTCTAGTGCTACCGAACAACAGGACAGCATCATCAGTCTGAGTGCACAGCGCAGCCTACAACCTACTGCAGTCCATATCCAACGTTGGCAAGCCGATCACTTGAGTCAAGAAGAAGGCGCAGGTTCAGTCCAAAGCCAGCATCAACATAGCACACAACAAGACAATGCCAGTCTCAGCCTAGAACAAGCGTGGCATATTAGCCCTGCATGGATGCAAGATTTAAATGGAGAAGATCAGGCGACAGCAGCATCAAACAGCCAAATTGAAAAACTCAATCAAACCCTGAGTAATGTCTACAACCAACAGGCGAAACAATTCACTGCACAGAGCACCGTACGTGATGCCCAAGTGGGGTATTGGTTTGAGTTACATGAACATCCTGAACTTGATCAACACAGTGACGCAGACAAAGAATTTCTGATCACGACCAAGACTTTCTATAATCAAAACAACTTGCCCAAAGATTTGAGTGAGCAAATTCAGCATTTACTGAAACAAAGCCAATGGTCACTCAAAACCAGCACAGTGCCAAGTGAACGCCAAGCCAACCACCTAAGTTTACAGCGTCGTCACATCACGACCGTTCCCGCTTATAACCCGATAGCGCACCGACCAGCCACACACCCACAACGTGCCAAAGTCGTGGGACCAAGTGGCGAAGAAATTTATGTGGATGAATGGGGACGGATCAAAGTTCGCTTCCTCTTTACCCGCAACGATGACCACAGCCATGACGGCGGTGCAGGCGCCAATGATAATGATACAGACTCGGCATGGGTTGATGTCTTGACTCCATGGGCGGGTGAGGGCTATGGCGCACGCTTTTTACCACGCATTGGTGAAATCGTAGTGATTGATTTCTTTGATGGCAATCTTGACCGTCCCTTTGTGGTTGGGCGGATTCATGAAGCGCAGCGCAGCCCAACGAAATTTGATCAGAAAGGTCAATTGCCAGAGACCAAGAAACTGGCAGGGATTTGCTCTAAAGAAGTAGGGGGTGAAGGCTATAACCAACTCCGCTTCGATGACACAACTGACCAGATCAGTACTCAACTGCAAAGCAGCCATGGGGCAACTCAGTTGAACCTCGGTAATCTCAGTCATCCGAAAGAAACGGAGACAAGTGAGGGACGAGGAGAAGGCTTTGAGCTTCGAACAGATCAATGGGGCGCGATTCGAGCAGGTGATGGTTTACTGCTCAGTAGCTATAAACAAGATCGCGCTGCTGGTACACATCTGGATGCTCAACCTGCCAAACAACAACTTGAAGGGACTTTAAACAATAGCCAAGCGTTAAGTGAAGCGGCGAAGAATCAACAGACGGATCCGCTTGAAGTTTTAGAAAACTTAAAAGGTTTTTTAGAACAGATTGAACAACAAGATCAAAACAAGGCAGATGCATTTAAACAAGCCATCATGATTCTCTCTGCTCCAAATTCCATAGTTGTTAGCAGTAATGAAGATATTTATCTCTCAGCCGATGGTCAGATCAGCCAAAGTGCAGGGGAGAGTATTAACCTTTCTACGCAGAAATCGTTGATTGCACATGCTAGTGACAAGATCAGCCTTTTTGCAGCACAAGACGGGCTAAGAGCCTATGCAGGCAAGGGCAAGATTGAAATCCAAGCGCAAGGAGATGCACTCGATGTTATTGCGCGTAAAGGCATTCAGATTATTTCTACGGAAGAACAAATTGAAATTAAGGCCAATAAAAAAATTGTGCTAACTGCGGGTGGTAGCCAAATTGAGATTAGTGGTGCAGGGGTATTACCGACCACTGCTGGAAAGTTTGAGAGTAAGGCGGGGCAGCATTTGTTTATGGGGAGTGCTTCTGTGAATGTGCCAGCAATTGATTTGCCAGACTGTTCTGCGAAGCAGGCAGATGCAGCAAAAAATGGATCAGCAAAAGTGATACTAGACTAAAATGAAGTTTTTACTGCCGAAAGAAGAAATAGTTTCTGAAAATTTAAGAGGGTTAATTACTGATGTATTTGAACAAAATAGTCATATCACGTTTTTGTGTGATGAAACTTTATTAAATGGTTTTTTTAATGAGTTTATTGACGAGTTAACAGATTATGAATTAGAGCCAATAGAAATTGCTGCATCTAAACGAAATACTCGTTCAGTTCTTTTCTTTATAAAAATCAAAGCTAAAAAAGACTTGGATCATTCGCTTGATTTCATAATTCAATCATTATGTATGAATTTGGATCAAAATGAAGATGGTTATTTCATTCATGGATTTGGCAAAATTGATGATCTAAAAATTGCTGTTCAAACTTTTAAAGAACTTGTTATCGCAAAGGATACAAAGAATAAATTTATTTTTCGTTGGTATGACCCACGCGTATTGGTTTATTTGCCTGCAATTATTGATAAAAAAATTGAACGAATTGAAGCATTTTTAGAGGATTGGCATTTTGTTTTTTTCAATGGTTTGTATGTGGTGAAAACTCAGGAAAAAAGAGCACTTTTCCCTCTTACATTTACAAATGATGAGTCGGCAAAACTAGATTTAATTGAATTGTCGAATACAGTGATCAAGCAATCTCTTATATATGATGAGCAATTATCGATTCGTCAGGATGAGATATTAGAATCACTTCATCAAGCGATAAGGCAATATGGAATTTTACATGTAACTGATCTGATCGCTTATGGGATGTATTCCATTATTTTGCATAAAGATTTTATGAGAAGTTCGCGAGTATCTTCAATAATTAGTCATTATTGGATTGAGAGATTGGAAGCAAACTCTTTTACAACGGCGATGGACTATTTAGAAGAAAATCAATATTCACAAGTTACACAAGAATGTGAAGAGGGCTAGCATGGCTAATGATAAACCAACTTTCGCAAATAATATAAAAAAGTTTGGGACAGTTGATCAGCAACAGAAAAAACTAACCAAGACTTTAGGTGTCAGCCCAAATCCGAGCAAAATTAGCCAACAAGCTGCTGCATCCACAACTCAGAATAAAAAAATACCAGTTACTCAGGTATCCGATAAGCCGTGTCCTAACTTTTGCCGACCTACAGGTATAAATATATTACCTCTAAAATACTCGGTAGCCCGCGTAGGGGGGAAACCATTACCAGCACAATTAGGTATCAATGTAACCAATGTTCCACTTAAGGAGTATAAATATACGGTTCGAATGATTGACTCTGGGTATATTTATTTATTAATCAAGAGAAAGTCTGGAAAGAAAGAGTGGGTTGCCTACATTACCAATAAAAAAGGATTTCATCAGGAATTTCCTTTAGGTAGTAAAGCACCTATTGTGGCTTCAGATTTTAACTGTAATAAAGCAGGACATAGTGCCAATGCATCCTTAATTACTATACCTTCAGTGAATAATGATGAAGCTCAGATGGTCTATTTACTGCATGCTCATGCACCTCTCACTCAAAAAATGAGAACGCAGTTTGAAAAAAATGCTGATCAGTACGCAACTTCAGGCTATTGGCAAAAAATAGATGTAGCAAAAGGAGCTACACAGCAACACTGCTTATCTAATACTCAATTAAGTACAGTAGCAACGCCATTGGAAACTTATGGATCCAATCGCTGGGGAGCAATAAATAAGAAGTTTAGTGAGAAACCGAAAGAGCATATTGGTATTGCACTCTATGATCCGATTGGAATCACATCTAAATTAAATGAAGATCGTAATATTTTAAGTTTCAAAGGAGTTGATGACTTTCTGAAAGAAAAGAAAAATGGCTTTAGCAATGAACATAAGCTTCAGACCCTGACCTTAATCGATAATATGAAGCAAAACTTAGTTGCAAATTCCATTCAAGCAAAGTTCAAAATTATTGATTCAAATGAAGAGCAAAGGAAGAAAATTACAGATCCTTATCTGCAAGCGGCGATTCAAAGAGCTGAACGTATGGGCGATAAAAAAGGACTCGATAATCTAAAGAATTTCGAAAAAAATGCGCCTGCAAAAGCTGCAGCTGAACTTGAGAAACAGAGAGCAGAGGCTGTTAAAAAAGCAACTGTAGATGGTAATAATGCATGGAAAAAATACCAAGCACAGTTAGATATGAATGGCTTGGAGAAGTTTCGCAAGGACGTCGATAAAAAATCTGAAGAGAGTTATGTTGCTGCAGCTCGGTATGTAGATGATCATTATAACTGGCTGATTTCTTCTAATCTTTTAAAAGGTCTATTCTATTTTGACCAAAGTGAAGAATTAAAACAGGGGAAAACACCGAAAGAAAGTAATGGTTTTATTTTCCATGCAGTCATTATGGATTTAATGTATGGCATGAATTTATTACAGAAGGGTAAAGACTTACTTAATAAATGGATATATGAAAAAAAGGTTTTAGATAAAAACTTATTCCTGAGAGCATATTGTTTTAACAATAAACGATTAATAGATGAATATGCCAAGATTTTTGAAAGTCAAAGTTCAGCAAAAAACTTACTAGATTATAGTAAACAGGGTTTTGGTATGTTTACAACGGCTGATGCAGCCTTTGATAGTTGGTTGGGTAGTATTGAGGGGAAAAAATTTATCTCAGCAAATGACTTTAAGTGGCCAGAGAAACTGTTCTACTGGATATCTTTGATGCTGAATACAGCTCTAAAAGAGTTTGGAGATATGCGATTAAAAACCTTACATATTAGTCAAATTACGGTTATGGCGACTCAAGGTGCACAACGTCATACGGCTCAATTGCTTTATTTAAGATCAGGGAATTTAGCTCAACAGCTTCCATTGATGCGGTTGATGTATAACCTAGAATTTAGAGCCGCTGCAATTGCTTCTTTAGCGCAAACTGGTACGACGTATACCTACCGTAATACCAGAGCAGTGGAAATTAAAAACTCGGTATCATTAGCTGTTAAAGGACAACCTGATATTACCAAAAATCGAATACTTGCCATTGTTGGTATTTTTGAGTTACTGAATTTTTACTTCCAATATGATGCGTGGAAATCTGATATTAAAGACAAGCCAGAGCTATCCGTACAATTAGTGGGTTCGATGTTCTCGGTATCTGCTGTGGCATTTGATATGTTAGGTGAGAGTTGGAGCCGTAAAGCTGTAACAGGTGCAGCTGCTTCAGCGGCAGCATTTAGATTGACTGCTGGAAGTCTTGGAACTTTAGGTGGAATAACTGGTTTATATGTAGATTCAAAAACCTTAAAAGAGACAAACTCGGTTGTTATCCAAACAATGTTATTTACTAGAATTTTGATCAACTTAGGTTTGTCAGTTGGACAAACAGGTGTATTAGCTAGCGCTATTTTACAATATAGCAAAAATGCAGTAATTAAAAGAGTTTTAACTAAATTCACAGCGAATGCTCTAGTCGCATTTTTAATGAGTGCTCGAGTAATTGCTGGGTTGAATCTTATAACATTAGGTTTAATTAGCGCAGAAATTTTACTTAAAAAATATGTTTTGGATGATGTAATGGAAGATTGGTGCCAAAAAACAGCCTTTAAACTAGCATCTGATCCTAAAAAAGAATCTATATTGAAATCTGCATCAAGGAATGAAGAGAAATTTAAAACTGCAGATGAGGAGTATGAAGAGTTTATGAAAGCGATAGTGAGCGTTTAAAATGTATGAGATGTTGAAATTTGAAGGTCGCATTCAAAGAGTAGAGATTTACGATGATTATTTAAGTGCATTTGGAAAGTCAGGTGATACTCAAATTACGGCTTCAGCAATTCTAAGCGGTGTAGCAGAAAGCGTTTCATTGTCTGCACAAACTGTATTTCTCGCTTCGCATAGTCGTTTACATGTCAAATCAGTTGTTATGGAAATAGGTGGTAAAGTTTGTGTAGGTCAATTTCATCGTGCGTTATTTGAACAGGGTGAATATGTCATTTGTGTCGTAAGACGTCTTGAAAAAAATTTCTATGAGCTTTATTCAGTATTGAGCCCTAAAACAGGCTTGCTTCATATGCAGGTTGGGATGGGAGCTTCTGTTAAAGCTCAGCAGACTTCTATAGCTAAAGGTAGAAATGTTTGGTACTCAATAACAATTTTTTTAGGATCTTTGATTTATTTTTGGGCAAGAGGTTTTAATCAGGTTGATATATTAATTTTTTTAGGAGTGGCTATTTTATTTTACTTTATTTTATTTTTTATTATTAAAAATGCTTCAAATTCATTAAAACATTTTTCAGAAAAGTCAGAACAGATTTTTGCTTTATATGGGTTTAAAGATCCTCAAGAGGTTTTTTTATTGCCAAGTCGTTATTTGAGTGAAAAAGATCATTTGTTGCTTGAAGCGGTATTTGAGTACCGTAAGGTCATTAAAGAAGATCCATACCCAGAAAGTTATATAGAGCAAAAAGAACGGAATGTATGAAAAAAATAAAAATTATATGAATGTAATCAAAGGTAAAATATTTGAAATTAAGTCTAAAACTGGTAGAAGGCCGGATCCATTCTTTAGAAAAAGCCAAATCCAAGATACCCGTAAATCAAAATGTGGGAGGAATCGTAACTGGCACCGCTTTTGCTGGTGTGCTGGCTGAAAGTAGTTCGTTGCTTACCAGTGCTCCTATACTAGTGATGGCAGGTAAAGCTAAAGATGGCATCACGTTTACAGGGGAAATAGAAGGACATTCTTTACTGGGGCAATTTACGACGGCTCGTTTTAAAGAAAATGATGAACTGATCGCTGTAATTAATGACAAGCCTGTAGATGGACGTTATCAAGTCTATGCCATTATTGATCCTAAATCTGGTTTGCTTTATATGATTTATGAAATGGGACGTTCAGTAAAAATGGGCTATAAGGCTATTATGATGCAAACTTATTACTTCACCTTAATTACATGGGGAGTAATAGCAATTTTAATGCTACTGTTTTATATACTTAAGTTTTCTTATTCTTGGGATTCTTTTTTACGTCTAATTATATGGACATTTTGGGGGATTTTTGGAGTGGGTGCCTTAATGGGATTTGTAAACTATTTTGGCTATAAGAAGTCATATGAAAATTTTGGAACATTATCAGAGCAGATATTTGAAAAGCTAGGTTTTGAACACCCCAAAGAGCAGGATTTTTATAATGAATTTTTAACGGATGACGGTGTTCAGATTAGTGTAATGAAATATCGTAATAAGTTAAAAGGTCAAGATCCTTATCCAGAAGATTATTTTGATAAGAAAAAAGTTAGTGAATGATGACTGGCCTACAATTAAACTTAAAACTGGTAGAAGGCCCAATCCATTCTTTAGAAAAAGCCAAATCCAAAATACCCGTAAATCAAAATGTGGGAGGAATCGCAACTGGTACTGCTTTTGCTGGTGTACTGGCTGAAAGTAGTTCGTTACTTACCAGTGCTCCTATCCTAGTGATGGCAGGTAAAGCTAAAGATGGCATCACGTTTACGGGGAAAATAGAAGGACATTCTTTACTAGGGCAATTTACGACGGCTCGTTTTAAAGAAAATGATGAGTTGATTGCAGTCATTGGTGAAAAACCTGTAGATGGGCGTCATCAAGTTTATGCAATTCTTGATCCTAAATCAGGCTTATTGTATATGATCTATGAA
This sequence comes from Acinetobacter sp. CWB-G5, assembly GCF_019209785.1. NCBI lineage: Bacteria > Pseudomonadati > Pseudomonadota > Gammaproteobacteria > Moraxellales > Moraxellaceae > Acinetobacter > Acinetobacter sp. CWB-G5. The sequence continues at coordinate 12,134 of NZ_JAHUTF010000002.1, forward strand.
ATGGGCCGTTCAATAAAAATGGGCTATAACGCCATTGTTAAGCAAATTTTTTACTTTACTTTACTTGCATGGCTAGGTGTTTCTTTTTTAGTTGTATTATTCTATATATTTGATTTCTCATATTCATGGGATTCTTTCGTAGATTTAATTTATTCTATTCTTATAATTCTTGTTTCATCAGCATTATTATCTAGCTTTGTAAACTATTTTGGTTATAGGAAGTCATATGAAAATTTCGGAGCATTATCGGAGCAAATATTTGAAAAACTAGGTTTTGAATACCCTAAAGAGCAGGATTTTTATAATGAATTTTTAACTGATGATGGTGTTCAGATTAGTGTAATGAAATATCGTAATAAGTTAAAAGGTCAAGATCCTTATCCAGAAGATTATTTTGATAAAAAAAGAGCAATTGAAACTTTAAATTAAGCGTTGAGAAGACCTTTCACACAATGTTATTGACTAGAATACTTATTCCAGTATGGCTTTTCATGTATGAATTGAATGATTTTCCAAGCTTTAATATGCCATTTTGGACTAAATTTAGATTTAAGTTTAGCTTAATACCAAATTCATCTTGCTCCAAAAGTTATTCCATAGACTTAAATATTCAGTTTGAAGTTGCTGGAAATACAGAGCCTGTTCTGGTTTATAGCATTGTGTGAATAGCACCCAAATGTCGTCTTCATGATTGTCATCGTTAGCAAGGGTTGTATCACATGTTTCTGCAAGGCCATGACATGCATAGTAGCCTTGGGTAAATAAAGGATCATAGGCTGCGAGATTAGTTCTGAGTGCTTCACTAAACTTAATCACTTGTAATTCAGTACAAGCCAAAATGAGCAGCAAGTCTGCATAAGAATGAATATGTTCTTGAATAAATTGTGCGATTGCAAATGCTTCAGGCCCGGTCTGTTTTTGATCGGCGACATTGAGTTCAAGTTGCTGCATCAGTTGAAGGAAATAGACCAAATGCGATTTAGAGGGTGAGCTTTTCTCAAGTTGGTGGGTATTAAAACCCAATTCATCTAGAAGATTTAGTGACAACAAATAACGTGCATATATCTTGGCTGCAATGCGGTCTTGCTCCACGATATTGCTGTCGTGCTCAAGTTGCAGTGCTTGATACATAGCCATACTCAAAGCATCAGTGAAAATTTTAACAATGGCGGTAAAATAATTCAGATGAATAAATTTCAGCTGTTCAAGGCTCAGTTGGGATTGATGCAGCCGTGTCAGTATTGGATGTTGAAATAAAATATGTTCAGCTGTCGTTTGCTTCAAGCGGATGATCGCTTGAATATTGGCTGCCCATGACATTGAGCTTAAGGATCGTTCAATAAAACGCAAAACTTCTGCGCGGGTATGTTCAGACTGGGTGAAGGAGAGTGCATTCATATACGAGGTAAATTTTAATTGTCATCATTTTTATCATAGTGAAAAAGATCCGACTCTTCTAGTGTTTTATTTATTTTAAAAACTATATATTTCAAATGCTTGAATTAATGCTGGTATTGTTTTTTATAAAAAAACGGTGTTGCTCTAAATTTGATATATAATATCGTCTTCAATCGATGTATTTCGTTTTCATGTGCTGTTCTTTTGGGTTAATGGCTTAATTTTAAAGTTTTGTGCATCAGGTAAAATAAATGTCAAAAAAAGAAGACATCATTAACACAGCGCTTAATCTCTTTAACTCACATAGTTATAATTCTATCGGTGTGGATCGGATTATTAGCGAGTCTGGCGTTGCTAAAATGACGTTTTACAAATACTTCCCATCTAAAGCTAAATTAATTGAAGAATGCTTAGTGACCAGAAACCAAAATTTACAGCAGTCGCTTGAAGCGACGATTGCTGCATGTGACCCAAGTGATTATCTCTCCCATATTCGTGCAATTTTTGAATGGTACCATGCTTGGTTTCATACTGCGGATTTTAATGGTTGTATGTTCCAAAAGGCAGTTGAAGAAATTTCAAAACTTTATCCTTCTTCGTTACAGCCTGCAATTGATTATAAAGAATGGTTGAAAGGCAAGCTATGTCAGGCTTTGAATCGTCTAGGTGTAAAGCAGGATGAACAGTTGGCTGCATTTCTATCGAGTATTTTGGATGGCATGACCATACAAGCTCAAATTGATCCGAACCAAGTGCATTTGGAAGATTATTGGAAGCGTGTGAATACTTTAATCCAAATGGAACTTTCAGCTATCTAATGTATAAAATTTAATCTTAAAGTTAACCCAATACACATTATATTGCTGGCTTAAATGCGTTTAAAATAAATCACGTACAAATAAATAAGCGCGATAACGGTTAGGTTATCGCGCTTTGCTGATAATGATTATGTTCCATATCGCACATTATTTGACAATAATGCATGATATGGATATGAGCAACTTAAAGTGCCTTCTTATATTTTTTGTACCCTCTGAATGTTTTCGGTCATTCAGTATTTCAGCAAAAATAGACAGACTTGTCTGTTTTGTTGAATTATAGAGACTTTGTGGAGAAAAACAACCAATCTCTGATTATTTTGGCTGAAATTTATTCATCATGCTTAATATTCCTTAAAAACTGTAGGGTATTCATTATTCATTATTCATTATTCATTATTCATTATTCATTATTCATTATTCATTATTCATTATTCATTATTCATTGTGTTATTCAGCCGAATGATTAAGGCACTTTGGGGGTAAATAAATGGTAAATTCATTGATTGGTTCAATCAGAACACTATAAGGTTTGAGCTGATCTTCATAGCATACAAGGTTGAGCCTTGCCAAAAGTTCAAAGCGAGCGTAATGCAGCGTTGCAGGTTTCGGATTTAAGCGACCATGCCACACACGATAGCTGCCGAGTTTTCCATCGCGGCGATGGTAAAATCCTGCCAAAGGATGAGTCAAGAAGACCTGATAACTTTCTAAATTGGGAAAGCCTTCAAAAAACCATTGGTCATGTTCGGATTGAGACAAATGCACATCTGAAGTGGCCCATGCCGATTGAGTCCGCATTTTATATTGTGTATATCGACCCTCTGCATCTTGCTGACAATCAAACTCAATCTGTGCAGGATGCCACGGTAGTTGCCAGACATAACGAGGAACGACTAGCGTCCAAGAGTCCAAAGTCGTTCCTAAAAACCAAACACAACGTTCCTGTGTTTCCTGATCAATCACGTAGACCCGATAATTGGTTTGCCCCATCGTGAATTTTGGAAAAGGGTAAACCGCAGAGCTGAAATCGACATCGATGAAGGGCACTACCGACATCAGTGCATGTTGTTTGCCTTGGTACTGGACCGTGTCTAACTTAAATCGCGCTGGAATGATCTCTTTAAAACGAGCTGGGTCAACGGCATAAGTAATGAGGGCAAAATGCTGGAGTTTGCACTGTACATCGAGACCGCTGGGCTTGGGTTTTGAATGTAAATAGTCTTTAAATTTGAGTTCTGGAAAGGTCATGGGTTTAAATTCTAGATTTGTTATTTTTTTTTAATATTAGATAAAACTATGCGTAGAGTAAATAAAAAACCGAAGCCTAAGCTTCGGTTTTTTATTATCTTTATACGATCTTATTTTTCAACGAATGCACGTTCAATTACGTAGTCACCAAGTACACCCATACGTGGCGACTCTTTTAAACCATGTTGGTCTAGAAGTGCAGCAACGTCATCGAGGAATGCAGGGCTACCGCAAAGCATTGCACGGTCCGTTTCTGGGTTAAAACGTGGTAAACCGATCTTCTCAAAAATCTCGCCAGTTTCAATTACTGTTGTTACACGACCTTGGTTTGGATACTCTTCACGAGTAACTGTTGGGTAGTAAACCAATTTATCTTTAATGCCTAGCTCTTCAAAGAACTCATTGTTCGGAAGTTCGTCTAAAATAAGGTCTTGGTAAGCCAATTCAGAAATGAAGCGTGTACCATGAACCACAATCACTTTCTCAAAACGTTCATAGGTTTCAGGGTCACGAATGGTCGCCAAGAACGGTGCAAGACCTGTACCAGAAGAAAGCAGGTATAGGTTTTTACCTGGGTTTAAGTCATCAAGTACTAAAGTTCCAGTTGGTTTTTTAGATACCAAAATTTCGTCGCCCACTTTAACTTTTTGTAAAATAGAGGTTAACGGGCCATCTGGAACTTTAATTGAGAAAAACTCAAGTTCTTCTTCGTAGTTTGCACTAGCAATAGAATAAGCACGCATTAACGGTTTGCCATTTACTTCAAGGCCGATCATCACAAATTGACCGTTTTTAAAACGTAGAGCAGTGTCGCGCGTCGTTTTAAAAGAGAATAAAGTATCATTCCAATGGTGGACGTGAGTAATCTTTTCGACGTTGAAAGCAGCCATTAAAGGTCTCAATAAATTATCAAATTAGAACAGGTTGCTATTCTAATCTAAAATCATTCTCGATAAACTGAATATATTTAATTGAGCTTATTAGAAAAAGTGATGATGACTGAGTTAACCTTGCCGATTATTGGCTATATGCACTCTTCTTATAAGGAAAAGTTTGGTATTCCTCGTCAGCCTAATTTGGTTCAAGTGGAATCGTATATTGAAATGCTAGCACCCTATAATGATGTTCTAGCCTTTGAAGGAATTGAGGCATTTAGTCATTTATGGTTGGTGTGGCAGTTTCATGACAATAAAAATCCAGAGAAAACCCAGTTCCGGCCACAAGTTCGTCCGCCACGCTTAGGAGGGAATAAAAAAATAGGGGTGTTTGCTACTCGCAGCATGTATCGTCCTTCACCGATTGGTCTATCGGTGGTAAAGCTCAAGTGTGTTAAAAAAGAAGGGAGGTCTGTTCGAGTGTATGTCACAGGAAGTGATTTGCTAGATGGCACCCCGATTGTCGATATTAAACCTTATATATACTACTCAGATGCCGTTATAGAAGCGGAAAGTGGCTATGCGCAAGATGAACCTAAACGTAAATCGGTGATATGGTCGGATCGGGCGATCGAACAGAAGCAGCAGCTTTTGACGAGTGGGAAATTGTCTGTACAGACTGTGCAAGAGCTTGAAGCCGTTTTATCTTTTGATCCCAGACCAGCATATCAGGATGATGAAGCGCGGGTATATAAAATGAAATTTGCTACTGTTGATATAGCTTTTACAGTGGGTGAAACTACAGTGAATATCACGGCCGTAGAATCAGAGATTTAAAGAGAGAAGCCGCAATACAATAGCCCAATCAAAACCACCATATGCAAAATCTGAATCGGGGCAAAAGCAATAAAGTATTGCTTACCACCTGTTAAGGCGGCATTAATGGACTTGGCAACAGCGTGTGCAGTCAAACCTAATATAAATGCAGACATTGCTGCCGTGTCTGTCGGTGTTCCTTGCATCACGACTGTTGCCATCGCTGCATGAATCTCAAATAAAGAAGCAAGCAAAGTCCCAGCGATTAAACCTGCATCTCCCAGCCAAAGGTTAAGTCCATACACCCCCGCTTGGATAAACGTCAAAGTCAGGGCAATAATGCCAGCCTCTTTTAAGCTAAACATGCGTGAATCAGTGGGTTGATGTTGTTCTTGTGCAGGGGCAGATCGTACCAACGCATAAGCACAGATCCCTAAAAGGACACTTGCTACAAGGGTCGGAAGCAGTATGGTTTTGAGCCAAAGTACACTCACACCTGCGACTATAATCAGCAGTTGCAATAAAGTCGCAATACAGGACATGAGCGCTGCACCTGCATTGGGTTTGGCGAGTGCTCGACCTGCACGTACTTCCATGCCTAAGCTAGCAACAGTCGCTGTACTGGATACAAAACCTGAAGCGATCGCCGATAAAATCATGGCATTTTTAGTGTTCAGCAGTCGTTTGGCGATATGTGCAAGCGCTTGAACAGCAAGAATGAGCGTGACTAATTTTAAAATAATATAGGGATTCAGCACAGCACCCCATAAAGGCGTATTCGGCGTTAAGGGCAGGGCAATTAAAATCAGCGCTAGGAGAAAGATACCGTCTTTAAACTCAGCCTCAGTAATCCATTTCCCCGCAAAGCTGTGCATCGGATGTTTGGTCATTAAAATAATGGTCAGGAGTACCGCTAAACCCGCAGCAAGTGATGTATTCCACAAGCACATCGCCCCGATAAAATAGGTCATGACAAAGGCAAGTTCAGTGGTTGAACCCAAATCTTCTGTTTGGTTTTTCATTGAAAATATAACTATGCCGCCGATGATCAGCGCACCGACAATGCCAATACTGACACCAAATAAAAAACAAATGGCACCGAGAAGGGCACAAATGGCAAAGGAGCGTAGTCCTGCAAAGCTTTGTTGGTTTTGACGTTGTTTGCTTCGTTCGCGCTCTAGACCAATCAACAGGCCACAGCCTAATGCTGAAGCCAAGGTAATGAGGACATCAGATAAAGCCAAGTTGTTGATGGAAACTATGCTGAAGTCCAAGCCTATCTCACAAAATTTAATGACCTGTCTAAAATATAGGCGAATGCTGAAGGTGGATTCAAGTTAAAAGAGCAAGATTTGTGAGTAAATTCGTGATTCTATTGATGAGCTTGGCTACTCCTCGATATTTGTGGGATTTGCTTATGCTTTGTGTGAATGAATACAGAAAATCTTGCTATAGTGGGGTTATGTTTGGGGACGTATAACAATGAATTTTAATTTTGAAATTGATACCACTTGGTGCTTAGATCAACTGTTTAAAGATGGGCGAATTACTGAAAAAGAAAAAAATCTAGTACAAACCTCGCACCGTCAACGCGATCAATTGAAGTGGCATCCATTACAGTGGATTGCTCATTTTAATCTGGTAGATCAGTCGCATCCACAGTCGAGACTGACATTAAATCGGCTTTGTCAGTGGTTAGCTGAAAAGACCCAATTACCGTTTTATGTGATTGATCCACTCAAAGCCGATGTGCAAGCTTTGACTTCGGTGATGTCTCAAGAATTTGCCTTCCGCAATAAAATCTTGGCTGTTGAAGTTCAGGCAAATCAAGTGTTAATTGCAACAGATCAGCCGTATATGAAAGATTGGATCGCAAATTTGGAGCACAATGTTGCGCCGAAAAAAATCCAGCGTGTATTACTCAGTCCTGAACAATTACAGCGCTATATGGTCGAGTATTATCAGGTGAGTCGCGCTGTCAGTAATTCACAGAAGTCTGGGAGTTATGACCGTGATAATAAAGGCGTTGAAGCACTTTTACAGTTGGGCGATAGTCAAAATCCTGATGCGAATGACCAACACATTGTTAAATTAGTCGACTGGGTTTTACAGTTTGCTTTTGAGCAAGGTGCCAGTGATATTCACTTAGAACCACGTAAAGACAACGGCAAAGTGCGTTTCCGTATTGATGGAGTGCTGCATACCATTTATAACATGCCTGCCAATACTTTAACCGCAGTGATTTCGCGGATTAAAATTTTAGGTCGAATGAATGTGGCAGAGAAACGTAAACCACAAGATGGACGTTTAAAAACACGGACACCGAAAGGGCAAGAAACAGAACTGCGTCTTTCGACTTTACCGACTGCTTTTGGTGAAAAGTTGGTGATGCGTATTTTTGACCCTGAAGTTTTAGTGCGTAGCTTTCAGCAGTTGGGTTTTGAAGGGCATTTGCTCAGTGATTGGCAAGCACTGACTTCGCATAGTCACGGCATTATTTTAGTGACAGGGCCAACGGGTTCAGGTAAAACCACCACGCTTTATTCTTCTTTGAAACAATTGGCTACCGAACAAGTGAACGTCTGTACCATTGAAGACCCGATTGAAATGTTAGAGCCGAGTTTTAACCAAATGCAGGTGAATACAGGCATTGATCTTGGTTTTGCTGATGGTGTTCGTGCGCTGATGCGTCAAGACCCTGACATTATTATGGTCGGTGAGATTCGTGATCATGATACGGCCAATATGGCGATTCAAGCAGCACTTACAGGACATTTAGTGCTGTCAACTCTGCACACCAATGATGCACCTTCCAGTCTGACGCGTTTGCATGATTTAGGCGTACAGCCGTTCTTAACCGCGGCAACCATTTTAGGGGTATTGGCACAGCGTCTCGTACGCCGCTTATGTCCACATTGTAAAGTTGAAAAGCAAATCAACAGCCAAGAATGGGAGCATCTGACTTTTGATTACATTATGGAGATGCCTGAAAAAGTCTTTACCGCAGTAGGATGTGAAGAGTGTCGGCAAACGGGCTATAAAGGACGAGTCGGTATTTATGAGTTTATGCCTGTGAGTTTAGAGGCCAAGCAACTGATTGGTGCCAATGGTGACTTGACTGCACTGCGTCAACAAGCCAAAAAAGAAGGCATTGAGCCTTTAAGAATTGCGGGTGCACGTAAAGTTTTAGAAGGCGTCACGACGCTAGAAGAAGTGTTACGTGTTGTCCCACTCAACTAAGCGTTTAATGCGTTACTTGAAGCTTTCTTAAGATTCAACTCATCTAGTTTTGGTTTAATCACTTCATCAAATAGATGAACAATTAAATAGAGGTACTGGATATGAATATGATGATGAAAGCGTTATTAGTTACTGGTGTTATTGGTTCAACCACTGTCGCTGTAGCAAACACCGCAGTGAACCAAGCGGCAGTTGCTGCTTCAACACCAACTACGGTTAAGCATGCGCTAACATTAAAAGATGACAGTCACGTCCAGTTAAAAGGTTATGTGGTCAAAGCCATTGGGGATGAGAAGTATGAATTCCGTGACCAAACTGGTTCAATTACTGTCGACATTGATGATGAGTTATGGGGTGGCAAAGCAATTTCGGCTAAAACACCTGTAACCATTATCGGTGAAGTAGATATTGACTACAAACCAGCAAAACGCGTTGAAATTGACGTAGATCAAGTGAAATTCTAAACACACTTGCCCAAGTTCAATTCAATTTTGATTGGGCATTCTTAAAAAAACCACAGGGCTTTGAATGGATATTAGCCCTGTGGTTTTTTGTATTTTGAGCCATTTCACGGCATGATCTAAACAATAGTGATTAGGCAGGTTAAGCAGTGCGGATATTATTAGCAGAAGATGATGCCTCTCAAGCTGAGAGTATTAAAACTTGGCTTGAAATGGATGGCTACAGTGTCGACTGGGTGGAACGGGGCGACCATGCCATTTTAGCCATTGAACAGCATCAGTATGACTGTGTGCTTTTAGATCGTGGTTTGCCACATGCCACAGGTGATGACATTTTGCTGAAAGTCCGTGGCAAGAACCTATCGACTCCTGTGATTTTTTTAACAGCACGTGACAGTATTCGAGATCGAGTCGAAGGGCTAGACTTGGGCGCCAATGATTATTTGATCAAACCTTTTAGTCTAGAGGAATTATCCGCTCGAATTCGTTTACAACTTCGACAGCAACAGCATAGTAGCTCGCAGGTATTGAGCTATGCCAATATCCAACTCGACCCACAGGCCAAAAGTGTGACTCAAAATGGTCAAGCTGTTAATTTAACCGCCAAAGAGTTTCAAATTTTGCATAAATTGATGCTCAAGCCCGAATATGTCGTTACGCGGGAACAACTTGAGGAAAGTCTTTATGCATGGGGCGATGAAATCGAAAGCAATGCGATCGAGGTTTTTATTTATCAATTGAGAAAAAAACTCGGTAGCCACTGTATTAAAACCATTCGTGGTTTGGGCTACAGAATGAATCAGGACATATAATGGCTCAGCCAATTTCACTCCAGCGTCAGCTTGTTAAAAGTTCGCTCCTCAGTTCGATACTGGCGGGGCTTTTGGCATTGCTGATGTTTATTGGGGTGTCGGTTTATCAGACCATGTCTATGCAAGATGAAATTATGGATGAAATGGCCGATATGTTGCTGGCAGATGATTTAACGGTCAGCAATGGTCAAGCTTTGGCAGAGCTTAGTGATGAGTTTGATATTCGCTATCGACTCGATAATGCACAGCAACTTTTGACTGCATCCGAAGATGTACCTGAAAAAATTACTGTTGATCATTTGAGTTTGGTTTCAGATGCACCTTATGGTTTTTATTGGTCAGAGCAGAAACTGTGGCGTATTTATACTGCGCAGGATAATCACGGTTTACAGGTTCAAGTGACCCAGTCGATGTCCGAACGTTTCCAAGCCTTTTGGCAAAGCATCCTAGTTTTCAGCGGTGTGTTGTTTTTAGTCTGGTGTATTCAGTGGTTGTTGATGCATTTCGCTATTCGACGTAAATTTCGGGTGATACACCAAGTTTCAGAGCAGATTTCAAATAAATCAGTTAATGATTTAGCACCTATTTCTATGCCAGAACCTGAGCTGATTGAGTTGCAACCGATGTTATCGCAGCTGAATGCTTTATTGGCACGTTTAGACCAAGCTTTAGTGGCAGAGCAGCGCTTTACCGCGGATGCTTCACATGAGCTACGTTCTCCACTGTCTGCGATACAAATGCGACTTCAGGTGCTCAAGCGCAAGTTTCCTGAACTTGAAAGTGAGTTAAAACCGATCCAACAAGATGTCAGTCGTGGGGTACAGGTGTTGGATAATCTGTTGTTGCTGGCACGTCTTGACCCTGAGCAAAAGGAAAGCTTGGCGAAGACTAAGTTTGACTTCAGTCTGCTAATGCAGGACGTGATTAAAGCTTTACAGCCGTTTGCAGACTCAAAACAGATTAAAATTAACGTGGTGCTTGCAGAGCAGGTTTATATATTGGCCAATGAGCAGCTCTTATTTAGCGCACTTCGCAATTTGCTCGACAATGCCATTCGCTATAGCCCCGAGCAGGCACAAGTTTTTGTCAATCTCACGATCGAAAAACAGCAGCTCAGACTGAGGATCGAAAATAGCGGAAATGGGGTCGATGCAACAGTTATCCAGCGTTTGGGTGAACGCTTTTATCGGGCTTTAGGTACAAAAACACAAGGTTCAGGCTTGGGCTTATCGATTTGTCAAAAAATTGTCGATTTACACGCAGGGCAGTTGTTATTTAGTTCATCCGACTTAGGCGGTTTAAAAGTGGAACTGCTGTTAAATAGGGTTGAGGCTTAGATATGCAGATTGTGATCTGTGATAAAAACAGCATAAATGATCAAACTTAAAGACATTAAAAAGCAGTACGCGCTGACATACTGCTTGTTTCCACGATTATTGTTATTGGGTTTTTATAGTTCTTATTTGGTAAGAATGAGTCGATTATTGCGAGTGAGTCGTAGACGATACTCTTCTCCAGCATGCATAATGCGAATTTCACGGCCTAGGGCAAATAAGTTGTTTGAGTGTAGCATTGGTAGTGAATGGGCTGTTTCGTTACGAGTAAATAAGCTAAATGGTGCGTTCATTCTGGCGACTCCGTGGTATATGTTGAACGATTTAAATGATAATCATTATCGAATGAGGCTGTCAACATTTTCTCGCTGAAAATATAAAAAACTTCAATATCGTTACATGCAATCACTCAATACACCACACATCTGAAATGGAATCTGATTATGTCAAAACCTTTGGTTCAAGTTGCTATAGCCATCCTTTTACATCAAGGCAAAGTTTTGGTGGGCTGGCGTCAGGCGGAACAGCATCAGGGCAATAAACACGAATTTCCTGGAGGGAAGGTGGAAGCAGGTGAAACGCCTGAGCAAGCCTGTCGCCGTGAAGTGTTAGAAGAAGTCGGCATTGATATACAAGATTGGCATGCTTTTGACTGTATTCAGTTTGAATATGACGATGTGATTGTCAATTTGCATTTATTCCATGCTGTAGTATCAAATCATCTATTGGCAGACATTCACTCACCATGGGCGTGGTTCAATCGTGCTGAATTACAAGATCTTAACTTTCCAAAAGCCAATCAAGCCATTTTGAAGCGACTTTATGCTGCACCCGTGATTAAAATTTCAGATCAAATCGATGTGTTGAAAAATTTGCCTGAACAACAAGAGCTGTATTGGCGAGTACCTGCCAGTCCTGAACATATTTTAAAAATTGCAGAACTGAGTGTTGAACAATTGGCACGGGTGATTGTTAATATAGAACTATGGAAAGGTTTAAATCCACTCCAACAGCAGGCAGTTGCGGCCATACATCTGAAACAATCTCAACTCATGCAATTGAGTAAAGGGGAGTTGAACGTTGGGCAGCGTTATATAGCGGCCTGTCATGACCGTATAAGTGCTGAACATGCACAAGAAATTGGCTGTGATGCTCTTTTACTCAGCCCTGTACTTGAAACACTCAGCCACCCAAATAGTGAAACTTTGGGTTGGGAGCAGTTGAGCCTGATTGCAGAAGAGATTCATATCCTAATTTTTGCTCTCGGCGGCTTACAGTTAGCCGATTTAGCCAAAGCGCAAAGTTATGGCGCTTATGGTATAGCAGGGCAGCGTTCCATCTAACTGAGCGTGCTTTTAAGACAGACTTTTGATTGCTGTTTGAGCTTGTTGAATGGTTTTCTGATTCTTCTGTATTTGACCTGCTTTTAAGATAACGCTCCAAAGTTGCTTTTTCATGGCATTGCTTTGGGCATAACTCAAGCCGCGATGTGCAAGCGATTCCGCATTTGCAGGTTGTTTTTGTTGATTAGCAATTAAAGCCAAATACAAAAAGGTCTCACTCGACTGTGGTGCTAAACGCTGTGCTTGCATGGCGTAGCTTTGTGCTTGACTCCACTGGCCTTGGCGATAGGCCGTTTGTGTTTTTTGCATCAGACTTTTAAAAGCAGGCAGCTGTCGCCCATCATCAAACTGTTGTTTGCTTTTCTGTTCAGGAATCACAATCTTCTGACGTTGAATTTCTTCGCGGTCATAAGGGTGAATTGTGACCCCAGAGGGTGTTTTCTGCTCTTTATCCGACTGTGTCGCCTTTTCAGGTATCTTTTTTTCAGCTGGCTGTGGGAGGCTTTGACAGCCTGCCACAGCCACGATGGTTGCTAAGATACTTAAACGTTTAAACCACATCAAAATTTAAATCCGTCCTATTTATTCAGGTTGATAGCTACCACTCGAAATGACTTGCGTCTCATCTTCTAAGTTTCGCTGCATGTTCGATTCACTTTCATGAATATAGTTGTCTATGCTGTCGCCTTGTTCAGGTGTAGCTTGGTAACCATCTGTTTCAGGATTGTAAGTGGGTTCAACTTGATAATGCGGTAAGCCACATGTGGTTGCTTTGCGTGGTACGGTGTTTCGCAACAGGGGAATATACATTGCACCCTCACAACCTTGAGCGGCAAGATAACCCGTGCCACGATCAATCCAATGCCATTGCACATCATCCGGTTGGCGTAAGTTGACTGGTTTTTGACGCAGCTGGCTCATTACACTTGTCCACACTGGCAACGCACCTGAAGAACCTGTTAAGCCAGTTTGTTTATTGTCATCTAAACCTAGCCAAACCACAGAAACATAATTGCCCGAGTAACCTGCAAACCATGAGTCACGGGTGTCATTGGTGGTTCCAGATTTGCCTGCAAGCTGAAGTGAGTTTGGTAGAGTGTTATAAGCTGAACGACCTGTACCTGAGGTCATCACTTGTTGTAGACCATAGTTCAGGACATAGGCAGAAGCAGGGTCAATGGTTTGTTGGACATTTAAACCATAACGGGTCAGCAAGCGACCATTTTGATCGACAACAGTACGAATGGATTTAGTCGGATACTTAAAACCGCCTGTGGCAAAGTTGCCATAAATGCTGAGCATTTCCATCGGAGACATGTCCACCGCACCCAAGAAAATGGATGGATAGGTTGGAATATTACTGGTCACACCAAAACGTTTTAGGTGGTTACTAAACGTCGATAAACCAAACTCTTGACCAAGGCGAACTGCTGACAAGTTATATGAATTAGACAGTGCCTGTACCATCGGCACAACGCCATGTTCGCCACCGCTATAGTTCTTGGGTGTCCATGCTTTACCATTGGATTGAATACTAATACTGCTATCTTCAATTGGGCTGGCCCAGTTGTAACGTCCCGATTGAATCGCACTGAGGTAAATCACAGGTTTAAGTAGTGAACCGACTTGACGTTTGGCATCGAGTGCACGGTTAAAACCAGTAAAGTCTTGGGTTGAACCAACAGCTGCAACCAATTCACCATTTTCAGGATGAGCAACCAAAACCGCACCTTGTAGCTCTTTTAGACGGCTTGAGCCACGGCTTAAGCGACCAACAGTTGATTTAAACGCATCTTGAATTTTGGTTTGGGCAATCGGATCGAGCGTTGTAAAGATGCGTAGACCTTGGTTGGTCAAATCACCTTCTTGGTATTCGGTACGTAACTGACGGCGTACAATGTCTAAGAAATCTGGGAAACGTGAAGGGCCGAGAGTCGGTTTGGCAATCACATTTAAAGGGCGGGCCGTTTCAGTTTCATATTGTTCTTGGGTTAGATAGCCCATGACCAACATGTTGTTTAAAACAATATTACGGCGCTTTTTCGCAGCTTCTGGGTTACGCCAAGGGTTATATAAGGTTGGACCTTGTACCAAACCTACCAAATAAGCTTGTTGCGCAATATTTAGCTCACGTAAAGGCATGCCGAAGTAAAACTGCGAAGCCAAACCATAACCATTAATAGAATAGTTACCATTTTGACCGAGGTTCACTTCATTGAGATAGGCTTCTAAAATTTCATCTTTGTCATAGTGAAACTCGACCAATAAAGCCATAAATGCTTCATTGACTTTACGCTTAATGGTTTTTTCAGGGGTGAGGTAGAAGTTTTTCACCAACTGTTGGGTCAGTGTTGAACCACCTTGACGTTTTCCACCCGTGACATTACTCACAATCGCACGTGCCGTACCACGAATCGAAACGCCGTGGTGACTATAGAAATTACGATCTTCTGTTGCAATTAAAGCCTCAATTAAAGGCTTAGGGACTTTGTCGAGTTTAATCAGGACACGGTCTTCGTTATGCTGCGGATAAATCCCGCCAATCAGCATCGGCTCTAAACGTGCAATCCCTGTAGATGAGGGTTTAGTTGCACTGACTTCAGCCACTTGCTCATTGGCAAAGGTGACTTTAAGCACTTGTTCAGGCTCGACACTATCACCGAAGTCAAAACCACGGGTGTGTACATATAGCTCATTGCCAGAACTGACAAAGTTCCCTGATTTGGTATAGTTTTCCGAGGACTTATAACCCAAAAGTTTTAACTCTTGAGTGAAGTCAGCCTGACTGACTGGGGCATTGGTATACACTTCGAGTGGGCGTGCGAATACCTTCGCAGGAATGTCCCAGCGCTTGCCTTCAAACTTGTCACGTACAACGGAGTCGAGTCTTATTAAATAAACACTAAACACCAAGAATGCTGCAATGACTAAGATGCAGAAGATCAGTGCAATTAAACCTATGCCACGTTCTGACTTCATAAATACGAATAAGATCCTGAGAAATTGTGCTAATCATGCGAAGCTTTTCGCTAATTTGCAATAATTAAACTGTGAACAAACTGAAATATAGACAATTCCGCGTGTAGCAGCAGTCACTTTAGTTTTTGAATCAATTTAAATAAATAATGTTATGATAGGCGGGAATCGTAGCGGAGCGATGTTGCAGGTGCAAATTTCACATAAAACATTTCGAAACATAGGCTTAATTGGACGTCCAGATAAGTCTTCAGTTGTCGAAACCTTATGTCTTATTCATGATCATCTACTCAGCTTAGGGTTACATCCCGTTTTTGATGCGCAAACCGCTGAACTGGTTCCTTATAAAAACACACAAACGGTGAGTCGTGCACTTCTGGGTGAAGTGGTCGATTTGGTGATTGTGGTGGGTGGGGATGGCTCACTTCTGCATGCTGCACGTGCCTTGGTCAAATTCAATACCCCTGTAATGGGTGTAAACCGAGGGCGTTTGGGCTTTTTAACCGACATCAAGCCGACTGAAGTGATTTTTAAGCTCGATCAAGTCTTAAAAGGTGAGTTTCAGTTAGATCGTCGTTTCTTATTGGAAATGGAAATTCGCTCAAAGGGCGAGACGATTTATGATGCGATTGCGCTAAACGATGTGGTATTACACTCGGGTAAGTCGGTGCATATGATTGACTTCGAACTGAATATCGATGGTCAATATGTCTACCGTCAACACAGTGATGGTTTGATTGTATCGACGCCCACGGGTTCAACAGCCTATTCGTTGTCAGGTGGTGGCCCAATCGTGCATCCGGGGATGGATGCGATTGCTTTGGTACCGATGCATCCGCATACCTTGTCTTCACGCCCGATTGTGGTGGGTGGACACAGTGAAATTAAGCTTCTGATTCGTGAAAACCGTGTTTTGCCGATGGTTAGTGCCGATGGTCAACACAGTGTTTCGCTCAATGTGGGTGACAGCTTACATATTCGTAAGCACCCATTTAAACTGAATTTATTACATCCACCGGGTTATGATTTTTATATGTCATGCCGAACTAAACTTGGGTGGAACCAAGATTTTGACTCTTTTCAACAGGATTAAATTATGAATATTGAACAGATGCTTTCTATTTTAGATGCCGATATTGTTGAGCGTTTAAAAACAGCTGTAGAAATTGGTAAATGGCCAAATGGCGTGGCGTTGACTGCTGAACAACGTCAAACTTGTATGCAAGCCGTTATTGCTTGGGAGCATCAGAATACTCCTGAAAAAGAACGTACGGGTTATATCGATAAAGGACATAAAGAAGAAGGTGAGGAGTGTGATTCTCATGTGCCTGAACCAGAATTCAAACCTATTCGTTTTATTTAATTGATTAAAAATACGTTGAATCGCTCAGCAACAGATGCTTGGTGATTCAACAACTCAATTTAAAAAGAATAATCTGCAAAACTGTTTCAATCACTATGCTTATAAAAATAATAAAGCTCACTCGACTCAGTTTATTCTTCATTACTGCAATTCCGACCAATGTATTTGCTGAGCCAGCAACTGATGCAAGAAAAATTGAATGTTTATTAGATGTTTTTGTTTTACCGAGTCAAAATTTTCAAAATCCCATCACACAATACACATTAATGAAAAATGATGGTTATCCGATGTTGTTGATTGGAATAAAGATCCATAACACCCATGCAGGTGAAGCATCGAAAAAGATAAAAAGCCATCAGCTCTATTGTTCAAACCTCATTGGATAACAAAAAGATGTTTATTTATCTGGCCCTTATGAATCTCAAAAAATTGGGATTCATATTGGTGATCAGTTGCTTCTCAGAAATATTCATTCTTCAGGAAAGCGTTATCCTTACTGGGCTGACTTTTACTGGAACGAAAAGCGTGACGAATAACATTCACGCTTTTGTTTGTCCCCTCTGCTTAGAAACGAGTGTGCCAAAGCTGCTTGGCCTGTTGCATGGCATCGCTATACGTATCGCAGATGCCCATGGTATATAACGCAATACCAATGGTTTCAGTCACTGCCATTTCACCATATTC
Organism: Acinetobacter sp. CWB-G5; assembly: GCF_019209785.1. NCBI lineage: Bacteria > Pseudomonadati > Pseudomonadota > Gammaproteobacteria > Moraxellales > Moraxellaceae > Acinetobacter > Acinetobacter sp. CWB-G5. The sequence continues at coordinate 29,505 of NZ_JAHUTF010000002.1, forward strand.
ATGCTGTTTTTCACCCCGCCACACTGCTTTAAACTCAGCTAAATCCAGCTCTTCTTCAATTGGGCTTCGGTTGTCGGTAAGTTTAGGGAGTTCATGTTCGTAGAGTTCACCATTTTTAATACCGCAGATCAGTGTTTTGGCATCTGGGTTACGTTCAAATTCACCGCCTTCACCTTTAATGACCGCACTATTTTGATAGTCCAGTTTAAATGCCGCTTGCTGATGCGAACCACGATAGGCAGGGTGGAAAATAGCTTGCAGGGTTGCTTTGGCATTAAAAGGATTGATCAGGCGCGCAAGGGTATGAATGGGTGAGCGAAGGCCCATAACATTTCGTAGGGAAATTAAGTCACTTAAAATCGTGGAGATGGCGTGCAGCGGTAGATAAGCAAAATTACGCGACGCTAATTCCTGTTCCACATCTGCTTGAGTTTGGCAAATATTAAAATCGAGATATTCCAATACCTGTTCAGTATAAATACGGTTAATGGTATGACCTGATGCACCGTGCATCACGACCTTATAACCTGCTTTAGCTAGAGTCAGTGCCGCTAAGAGAAACCATGGATAGTGTTTACGCTTACCTGCATAAGAAGACCAGTCTAAATCGACCTCTAAAGGTGTGAACGGCAGTTGATCTCGTGTGGCTTGAACAAAGCCTGCCAGTTCATCTACAGACTCTTCCTTAACCCGAAGTAGCATCAGAAATGCACCGAGCTGTACATCCAACACTTGATTTTTCAGGATCATATCAAAGGCTTGGTAAGCTTCTTCATAACTGAGTGAGCGTGCCCCGTTTTTCCCTTTACCAATAATGCGAACAAACTGGGCAAAAGGGTGCTCAGCATCTTTATAAATATTTCTTTTGTTGTTCATGAAAAAACCAAAGTAAGTGAAGGCTGTCTTGTGTTATTTTAGTGGAACAATCAAAAAAAACAGCACTTTTAATTTTAAATAAATTTTCCACCATTAGACTAAAGTATGAGCCATATTGTTTAGATTTTATACATTATGATTGAAATCAGTTTACTTTGATTAAAGAATGTTAGGTAAAATTTACCCAATAATTGTGACTCGCTAGTTTTTAGTCTCTCCCATTGCAGTAAATGTGAATGAACTGTGATTTTTGTCACAGTGCTGTTATTTGTACACCATGATTTTTTTTACCCGGTGTTTGGATGCGGTCCAAACTGTGGGCTTTTTTGTGTTTATCAGAAAGCCAACTACCTATTAGGAAGTATAGGTATACCGATTTTTTCAGTCTTTTGATTTACAGAAGTATTCGTTATGACTAAGAAACCAATCTATAAGTCACTATATTTTCAAGTTATTGTCGCGATTATTGCGGGTATCTTAGTAGGACATTTTTTCCCTAGTGGTACGCAAGTTATCAATGGCGTTGAAAAATATGTACCCGGCTGGGGCGAGCTTTTTTATCCTCTAGGTCAAGGCTTTATTAAGCTGATCAAGATGATTATTGCACCAGTAATTTTCTGTACCGTCGTGAGTGGTATCGCGGGTATGGAAAGTATGAAGTCTGTGGGTAAAACAGGCGGTGTTGCGCTACTTTACTTTGAAATTGTATCGACGATTGCACTATTGATCGGTTTACTGGTCATTAACATCTGGAAGCCAGGTGTGGGCATGAACGTTGACCCTTCAACATTAGATACTTCTGGTATCTCAAAGTTTGTTGAGTCGGGTCAGCAGCAATCGACTGTCGACTTCTTTATGCATATCATTCCAAACACGGTTGTTGGTGCATTTGCTGAAGGTGAAATCCTGCAAGTGCTACTCTTTGCCTTGATGTTTGGTTTTGCATTACATAAATTGGGTGATGCAGGTAAACCTGTACTGAAGTTCATCGATCAAATTTCTCATGTGTTCTTTAACATTGTAAATATGATCATGAAACTTGCTCCAATTGGTGCTTTTGGTGCAATGGCATATACCATCGGTAAATATGGTATTGGTAGCTTGGCGCAACTGGCTCAGCTGATCATCTGTTTCTACATTACCTGTTTACTTTTCATTTTCTTGGTTTTAGGCACAATTTCACGTCTTTGTGGCTTCAGTATTTTGAAAATGATTCGTATGATTCGCGAAGAGTTGTTGATCGTACTGGGTACCTCATCTTCAGAATCGGTTTTACCGCGTATGTTGAAAAAGCTTGAGATTGCGGGTTGTGAAAAGTCAGTGGTTGGTTTGGTTATTCCAACAGGCTATTCATTTAACTTAGACGGTACCTCAATCTACTTAACGATGGCTGCGATCTTCATTGCACAAGCGACCAATACTCAGCTTGATCTTATGCACCAAGTGACTTTATTGGGTGTGTTATTGATTTCATCGAAAGGTGCTGCGGGTGTAACAGGTTCGGGCTTTATTGTGATGGCAGCGACTTTGTCAGCCGTTGGTCATATTCCAGTGGCGGGTCTTGCGCTTATCTTAGGTATTGACCGTTTTATGTCTGAAGCACGTGCCTTAACCAACTTGGTGGGTAACTCATTGGCAACGATTGTTGTTGCGAAATGGGTGGGTCAGTTAGACCAAGAGAAATTACATTTTGCACTAGCAAATCCAGATGAAGTAGACCGCCAAATGGCTGTTGAAGAAAATGCTCACGCATAATTTCAGTTCATCTTAAACAGGAAGCCTAAGGGCTTCCTTTTTTATTGGCATAAAAAAATGGCCTGATGCGGTCATGACAGTTGCGTTAAAAATGGCTAGCATGTGGACTGAATAATAAAACAACGTCACTACAAGGAAGAAACATGTTGAATTACGATGCAGACCTAGAACTATTTCGCGATAACTTTCGCCGTTTTATGAATGAACACATTGCGCCACACTATGAACAGTGGGAACGAGAAGGCTTAATGCCGCGCTCAGTCTGGAATGCCTTGGGTGAAAATGGTTTCTTATGTGTCGATGTTCCAGAGGAATACGGCGGTTATGGTGTTCCAACGCATTATTCACTCATGTTGGTGGAAGAGTCGGCACGTGCGGGTTTTAGTGCTTTATCGACAGGAATTTCTTGTCACTCCGAAATTGCTGCGCCTTATATTTTGCACATTGGAAGTGAAGCGCAGAAACAGTACTGGTTACCGAAAATGGTGTCAGGTGAAGTGGTCGGTGCGATTGGAATGACGGAACCGGGTGCAGGTTCAGATTTGCAAGCCATGCGCAGTAACGCCATTTTGCAAGGGGAGCATTATATTTTAAATGGCTCTAAAACCTTTATTTCAAATGGGCAGCATGCCGACCTTGTGGTGTTGGCAGTAAAAACTGATCCGCAAGCCCGCGCAAAGGGTGTTTCACTGATTTTAGTCGATACCCACTTAGAAGGGTTTAAAAAAGGCACCAACCTCGACAAAATTGGGCTACATTCACAAGACACTTCTGAGTTGTTTTATGACAATGTAAAAGTCCCGAAAGATCAATTGTTGGGACAAGCTGGTCAAGGTTTTGCTTATCTGATGCAAGAGCTACCACGTGAGCGTACAGCAATTGCAGCCACGGCTATAGGTGCAATTCGCGGTTCGATTGATGTCACTATTCAATACGTCAAAGAGCGCCAAGCTTTTGGTCAACATATTTCGCAGTTCCAAAATACCCGCTTTGTTTTGGCTCAAGCTAAGATTGATGAACAAGCCACAGCTGCTTTTTATAATCAAAACGTTGAGCTTTATATGCAAGGTAAGCTGGATGTCGAAACAGCAGCAGCGCTGAAAAGTTTTTCAACAGATATGCAAATGAAGGTGGCAGATAATTTATTGCAGCTCTTTGGTGGCTATGGCTATATGAGTGAATATCCAATTTCACGCTTCTTTGTCGATGCTCGTATTCAACGCATCTACGGCGGGACCAATGAAATTATGAAAGAAATTGTCGCACGTAGCTTGCTTGGGCGCTAAGCCTTAGGTGTTGATATAAACATGCGTAAAAGAGCCTCAAGTAGGCTCTTTTTTATCGGTTCAGTACCAATAAACTTTCTTGTATAAAGGCGGGTAGGTCATATTGGGTTTGTGATGAAATGTATAAATTATTGTCATTCACAACACCTGTGTCATACAGCACGGCACCTGCATCTTTTAAGTCTTGATGAAGGTGATGGATACACGTCATGCGTCTACCTTTCACAACTCCAGCATGCATTAAAATTTTGGGTGCATCAGCACTGCATAAAATAGGTTTTTGCGTGTTTGCAAAGTGCCTGACAAATAAGATATAGCGTTCATCTTGGCACAGGTTGTCTGGCGAAAAACCGCCTGGAATGAGTAAGGCATCGAAGTCATGCACGGAGGCATCATCGATACTTTGGTCGATGGTGACAAAGGCTCTACGCTTTTTGCCATAAATGATTTTGCCAGCCTGACTTTCAAGGTTAATAATACTATGCCGAGCTGCTCGAAATGCTTCTACGGGTTCAGCATATTCGGCATCCTCAAAGTCATAGGTGACCAAGACTGCAATTTTTTTGTGCATGACAGTACCTACAGTTCATTATTGTTTTGTTTTATTGAGACTATAGAGCAATCGCTGCTGCTGCATACTCTCTTTGTTATGAATACGTCAACTTAAGTAAAGCATATTTTAAAAGATATTCTAACGCACTGAAATACGGATGAATGGTGATTTTTGTGAAGGTGTAGCAAAATTTTTCAAAAGCTAGACAGGGCTTTAAAAGGGAAGAGCTCAGACTTGCAAAACATCTTCGTGGTATTTGGATTGGGCGATATTCTATGCATAAAAGTAAGAAGAAAATAGGCAGGACTCAGTGGTTTTATTGATGTCTATTATTGGGGCAGTTTATTGATAAACTTGATGATTAAATCAACTGTATGTTTTTAGCACTGAAACATGCAAAGTCTTATTGCGCAAGATTTCAAAGCTAACTATTGTTATACTGTTTGCACAATGTATATGAAGGGCGACATAACAATGATCCAAGACGATCAAAACACAACGACTTCTCTTGACCTCAACCAAATCCGTCAGGATATCGACTCTGTTGATCAACAGATTCAACAACTTATTAACCGTCGTGCGAAACTGGCGGAAGCTGTTGCAAAAGCAAAATTTGCTTCTGAAGAGAATCCAATGTTTTACCGTCCAGAACGTGAAGCGCAAGTTTTACGGAATGTTATGGAGCGTAATGAAGGCCCTTTATCTGATGTGACTATGGCACGTTTGTTCCGTGAAATCATGTCTGCATGTTTGGCTCTAGAAGCACCGCAAAGTATTGCATTTCTAGGCCCTGTCGGTACGTATACACACTCTGCGGTGTTGAAGCACTTTGGACATGATGCTGTGGTTCGTCCTTTACCGACTATTGATGAAGTGTTCCGTGAAGTGGAAGCAGGCAGTGCACACTATGGTTTGGTGCCAGTAGAAAACTCATCAGAAGGTGTGGTCAACCATACTTTGGATTGTTTTAAAGCCTCACACTTAAATGTAATTGGTGAAGTTGAATTGCGTATTCATCACCAGTTTCTTGTGTCTGAAAACACGCGTAAAGACAGCATTAAACAAATTTATGCACATCAGCAAACTTTGGCGCAGTGCCGTGCATGGTTGGACGCACACTATCCAGGTGTGGAACGTGTTGCTTTAAGCTCGAATGCTGAAGCAGCACGTCGTATTCGTACTGAATGGCATTCGGCTGCTATTGCATCTGATGTTGCAGCAAGTATTTATGACTTAGAAATTTTACACAGCAATATTGAAGATAATCCTGAGAACACTACGCGTTTCTTGGTGATTGGTCGTGAAAGAATACCGCAAAGTGGTAATGATAAAACGTCATTGCTGATTTCTGCACATGATCGTGCAGGTGCATTATTGGAAATCCTTGCACCATTTGCAAAGCACAACATTAGTTTGACCAGCATCGAAACGCGTCCTGCATTGCCTGAAAAATGGGCTTATGTTTTCTTCATTGACCTAGAAGGGCATGTGGAACAAGACAATGTTAAAGCGGCGATTGAAGAGATTCGTCCACTCGTAAAAGAAGTTCGAGTATTGGGTTCATACCCGATTGCAGTACTGTAATCTCTAAGGTGGTTGGGTTTACTCTAAACTCAACCATGTACACCACTTGTAAGAATGGAAAGGTCACATGTCGTTTGCTCCAGCCAATGAAGGTATTGCGAAGTTAAAACCATATCAACCGGGTAAGCCAATCAGCGAATTAGAGCGTGAATTGGGACTGACCGATATTGTTAAACTTGCCTCAAATGAAAACCCTTTGGGTTGTTCGGACAAAGTCAAAGAAGCGGTTGCTGCTGAATTGGCGGAAATTGGACGATATCCAGACGGTGGTGGTTTTATCTTGAAGGATCAAGTTCATGCGCAGTTTGGTGTAGCACATGATTGTATTACTTTAGGCAATGGTTCAAACGATCTGCTAGAAATTTTTGCTCGTGCATTTGTTTCAGAAAAAGATTCGGTGGTGTATAGCCAACACGCATTTGCAGTCTATGCTTTGGTCACACAAGCCATCAATGCCGAAGCGATTGAAGTACCTGCTCAAGGTTTTTCGCATGACCTTGACGCGATGGCAGCAGCAATTAAAGACAATACCAAATTGGTGTTTATTGCGAATCCCAATAATCCGACAGGAACTTGGTTTGAAGAGGCTGAATTTGAGCGCTTCATGCAACAAGTACCGAGTCATGTGATTGTGGTTTTAGATGAAGCTTATGTGGAATATTTCCCAGAGAACTTTAACAGCTTAAAGTTTTTAGCACAGTATTCGAACCTGATTGTTAGTCGTACCATGTCGAAGTGCTTTGGTTTAGCGGCATTACGTGTTGGCTTTGCTTTGGCATCGGCAGAAGTGACAGACTTCTTAAACCGTATTCGTCAGCCGTTTAACGTCAACCATTTAGCCATGGTGGCAGCGGTTGCTGCACTAAAAGATGAAGATTTCATTGAGAAATCACGTGTGGTCAATAAAGCTGGCATGGTGCAACTTGAAACAGGGTTTAAAGCGCTAGGCCTAAACTATGAGCCTTCTCGTGCTAACTTTATTTTGGTCGATATACAAGCCGATCCTGCACAAACTTTTAATGCTTTATTAAAAGAGGGGGTGATTGTTCGTCCCGCGGGCATCGCCAATCATTTACGAGTATCGATTGGAACTGAAGCTGAAAATACGAAATTTCTAACGGCTTTGGCCAACGTACTAGGTTTAGAGGCGAACGCTTAAATTATGTCTGCGCCACTGTTTGAAAAAGTTGCATTTATTGGTCTTGGGCTGATTGGTTCGAGTCTTGCACGGGTGATGATTGCTGAAGGTTTAACCCAAAACATTGTAGCCTCTACACGTTCGGAAAAAACCTTACAGGATGCCAAAGCTTTGGGCTTAATCCAACAGGGGTATAGCGATCCTGTACAGGCGGTTCAAGGTGCGGACTTGGTGGTTTTAGCCTTACCCGTTCGTGCAACGCAAAAAGTCTTGGAAACCATCAAACCCTATTTGCAAGAACATACGATTATTACCGATGTGGGCAGTACCAAAGGCAATGTGGTTGATGCGGCCAAAGCAGTGTACGGCGAAGCATTACCTGCTGGCTTTGTACCGGGGCATCCAATTGCGGGTGCAGAACATACAGGTGTGCATGCAGGTAAGGTCGATTTATTTGCAAATCATAAAGTGATTTTGACACCGTTACCGACCAGTGCTGATTGGGCCGTAGAGAAACTGATCCAACTATGGCAAGCTGCGAAAGCAGAAGTGATTTGTATGGATGTGGCCAAGCATGATGAAGTCTTGGCGCATACCAGTCATCTTCCGCATTTGATGGCTTTTAACTTAGTTGAACAACTGGCAAACCGTGAAGATAATTTAGATATTTTTCGCTATGCTGCGGGGGGCTTCCGCGATTTTTCTCGAATTGCGGCAAGTGACCCACAAATGTGGCACGACATCTTTTTTGCCAATAAAAAAGCCATTTTAAATGCCGTAGATGGTTTTGAAAACCAACTGGCTACGATTCGTAAACTCATTGAAGATGAAGATTCACATGCTTTAATGGGCTTGCTTGGACATGCGCAAGCAGCACGCCAGCATTTTAACCATATGCTCGCTCAAAAACCTTTCATGGAGAACAATAAAGTGACGACACAGCAATTCACCATATTACCGGGTAAAAAGAGTTTCCAAGGTAAGTTTAGCGTGCCAGGTGATAAATCTGTGTCACACCGTTCAATCATGTTTGGTGCAATTGCGGAAGGAACGACGCATGTGACAGGTTTCTTGGAAGGTGAAGATGCGTTAGCAACCTTACAAGCCTTCCGTGATATGGGCGTGAGCATTGAAGGTCCTAAAAATGGTGAAGTGACGATTCATGGTGTGGGCGTAAATGGCCTAAAAGCGCCAGCAAGTGCGCTTTACATGGGTAACTCAGGGACTTCGATGCGTTTGCTTTCAGGCATGCTTTCTGCACAAAAATTTGACTCTGTAATGACGGGTGATGCATCACTGTCAAAACGTCCAATGGAGCGTATTGCTAAACCGTTACGCGAAATGGGCGCACAGATTCAAACCACAGGTGAGCGTGGTACACCTCCTGTTTCGATCACTGGAAACCAAGCTTTGCAAGGCATTCACTATGATTTGCCAATGGCATCTGCGCAGGTGAAATCTGGGATTTTATTGGCAGGTTTGTGGGCAGCAGGTGAAACATCGGTCACAGAACCTGAACCTACACGTGACCATACTGAACGTATGCTACGTGCATTTGGTTATGACGTGAAAACAGAAGGCAACCGTATTTCACTGCAAGGTGGCGGTAAGTTAGTTGGTACAGAGATTCAAGTGCCATCAGATATTTCATCGGCTGCTTTCTTTATGGTGGGTGCTGCCATTACCGAGGGTTCAGACGTTACTCTAGAAGCTGTCGGCATTAATCCAACCCGTACAGGTGTGATCGAGATTTTGAAGCAAATGGGTGCGGACATTACGGTTGAGAATGAACGTATTGCAGGCGGTGAGCCGATTGCAGACATTCGTATTCAAGGCACACGTACACTCAAAGGTATTCATATGCCTGAAGATCAAGTGCCATTAGCGATTGATGAATTCCCTGCATTGTTCATTGCAGCGGCATGTGCTGAAGGGCAAACCGTATTAACGGGTGCTGCTGAGCTGCGTGTGAAAGAATCAGATCGTATTCAAGTGATGGCGGATGGTTTAAAAACCATGGGTATCGATTGTACGCCGACTGACGATGGTATCATCATCGAGGGTAAAGGTCATTCAGGTGAGTGGGGCGCGATTTTCACTGGTGGCGAAATTGAATCACATCATGATCACCGTATTGCGATGAGTTTCTCAATGGCCGGCTTACGCACCTCTGGTGAAATTAAAATCATTGGTACTGAAACGGTTGCTACGAGTTTCCCGACCTTTACGCAATTAAGTAATCAAGCTGGTTTAGCGATCCAAGTCACTGAATAAGACTAAAGCTTAGATATTTTGTGTGAGAACAGCCAAGCTTTTGCTTGGCTGTTTTGTGTTAAGCCATTATGCTAAACCCATATAACAAAAAAGCCTTTGGAATGATCAATGAGAAAATTACAATTTACAGCACAGCATGGACAGCAGCAGGAAGTAAGTGAAAGTGGTGTAGTACAGAAGCAAGTACAAGACCTACTGGTTCAAAAGTTAGGTCAATTTGGTTTTGAAACTTTGCCACAAAGTGGTGATCAGGTGGCTGTGAGTGTCGATGATCATACTTTGCCCCTGTCTATTACGTGTCAAGGTCATGACAGTGAAGGAAATCTGGTGTGCGAAATTGCGTCTTATCCAGATGAGGGGCAAGACTGGTTAGACCGAATTGCTGAACGAAGCTTATTAAATCAATTGGCACACGCGGTTGAAACCACACTAAAAACAGATAAAAGTTTTACTGAGTTTGAGTGGAAAGGCTAATTGAATAGATAAAAAATGCTGAATTGGTTTTTTCTAATTCAGCATTTTTTAGAACAGAACACGTTTAATATTTTGATGGGTCAACGCGCTTATAACTGGATGTGCTATAAGACTTATTCCACACGTAACCAAGTTTGGCTACGTCCCACAGCAGAAACACCTAAATAACCTCTTAAGAATAGCTTTTTACCATTTGGGCTAATTTTGCCTTTTAGGCTATACAGCTTGCCTGAAACGGGATCAATGATTTTACCATGCGTATAATTAATATTATTCTCAGTTTTTAAACCTGTGATCACTTGCATACCAATAATAGGCTTATCGGTGTAGGGTGCAGGGCAGTTAGTGCAGAACTCTTTTGCTGTATAACCTGGACGAGGAGTTGCTTTTAGTGCAGTTCCAGCATAAGTCCCATTGGCGTGCTTTTCAATTTTCACCAGACCTTTAGGCTCTCCAGTTTTATCATCGATATAACGCCAAGTTCCTATAATGTCCTGAGCACAGGCTGATGTGGTGGCTATAGTGACTAAAATTGCCCCGAGAATTGTTTTCATAAAATCCCTGAATATTTTAAAAATTATTTAAATGAATAGCTCTCACGAGCTAAGATGTTGATTGTATAACTTATTATTTGAATAATGATGTGCAGAATATATCAAGTTCAAGCGTAGATTGTTGCATAAAGTATCATTAGCAGGGTTCAACCCTCACTTATTTTTAAAACAGGTATTTGATGGAGGTAGTGCTGATTGAGTTTAGCGCTCAAAAGGGAGCTTAAAATTATTTTGGGAACAGAAGAGATATAAGGGAAGACTAATGAAGCTGCTGGAAATGGCTTATTAAGCGTTGGAATAGAAAAAGAGATACATCTAGATTAAAAATAAAAAGTTCAAGAAAGAAAGGGGCTAATGTTAGACAGCCATTTCTTTCCTGAACTGAGTGATGCGTTAAATCCACAAGAAACGTGTAATCGCAATACGTAACTGTTTTAAGTAACCTGTAAAGAAATGGTTTGCACCAGGTAGTACAGTCACTAAATGGCGCTGCGGTTTAGCCCATGTAATCATGTCAGACAATAAGGTAACTTCATCGGCTTCGCCATGGATGAATAAGATGTCACCTTTAAGTTGTGGTGTTACATAGTGGCGCACACCTGCGACCGTTGCCGTTGGTAGACCACATAAAATGGTTTGTTTTGGTCGAATTTCTTCTTGTAAAGCATCATAGCATTTTGCCATGACATGCGCGCCGAAACTAAAGCCACCTGCATAGAAGGGTAAAGTTGTATGTGCTGCACGAGCATGCTTAATCACTTCAAGAACATCATCAGTTTCGCCATGACCTTCGTCGTGTAGACCAACACTTTGACCTGAGCCACGGAAACTTGGACGGTACACAATGCAACCACGTTCTAAAAACATTTGCGCAAGCAATGCAGGAACCTTATGTTGAGGCGTACCACCTTGGAGTGGATGGGGGTGAGTAACTACCGCGAATCCTTTCACTTCACCCTGTGGATAATCTACAAAAACTTCAATTTGCCCAACTGGACCTTGAATGAACATCTGCTCAGACATAGAGAATCGATACATATAACAGGAGAATGGGCTAGTTTAACCGTTTATGCTTATTAAAAACACAGATTGGCAATAAAATAAGTCTACTGATATAGTCTGTTTAATTGTTTTTTAATCAGGTTATCTATGCTTGCCCTTGTTTCTCCTGCCAAAACTTTAGATTACCAAACTGCTTTACCTACCGATGCGTATACACAACCTAGATTGCTGCAACATTCCCAAGAATTGATCGAAGTTAGTCGCAAACTGTCGGCAAGTGAAATTGCAAGCTTAATGAGCGTCAGTGAAAAAATTGCCACCTTAAACGTCGATCGTTTTCGCGATTGGCAGCCAGAATTCAACTTTGCCAATGCGCGACAAGCCATGTTTGCTTTTAAGGGCGATGTCTATACTGGTTTAGATGCTTATCATTTTTCAGAGTCAAACATTGAATATGCACAGCAACATTTAAGAATGCTCTCTGGTTTATATGGTTTGCTACGTCCATTGGACTTGATGATGCCGTATCGTTTAGAGATGGGAACCAAGCTGGCTAACCCACGCGGACATAATCTGTATGAGTTTTGGGGCAATCACATTACCGATTTAATTAACCAAGATTTAGAGCAGGCAGGTTCTAAAATTTTGCTGAATATTGCTTCGGATGAATACTATAAATCTGTAAAAGAAAGCAAAATTCAAGCTGAAATTATTAAACCTGTGTTTTTAGATCAGAAAAATGGCAAATATAAAGTCATTAGTTTCTATGCCAAAAAAGCACGTGGTTTGATGGCGCGTTATATGATTGAAAACCAAATTGATCAAATTGAAGGGTTAAAATCATTCCAAACAGATGGTTATTACTTTGATGCCGACAGCTCATTAAAAGGTGAGTTGGTCTTTAAACGAGATGAACAGGCGGCATAATGAGAGGGCATTCCAATGGTGCAATATACAAACAGTTTCAGGACTATTGGGCGCTCACCGCAAAGCAATTGAGTTTGGATGGCGATACCACTCAAAAGTTCCATGCCTCGCTGTATGACGCCTACAGTGAAGTACAGCGGCATTATCATAGCATTCAACATATTGTTGAATGTTTAGAGCATTTTTATCAGATCAAACCCCACTTAGACGATACTTTGTCTGTTGAGTTGGTCATTTGGTTTCATGATGTCATTTATAACCCGCAAGCACATGACAATGAGCAGCAAAGCGCCGACTATATGCAACGGATGCTTAAAAATGTGCTTGGAACTGAGCAAATTTCAAAGATCTATGCATGGATTTTGGCAACCCAAGCACATGCACCGACAGCTGACACTGATTTGGCTTATCTATTGGATATTGATCTGGCTATTTTAGCTAGTGATCCTATGCGTTTTGCTGAATATGAACGCCAAATTCAGCAAGAATATGCTTGGGTTGAGCCCGCACTTTATGTGCAGAAGCGCCAGCAAGTGTTAAAGCACTTTTTAGAAACGCAACCACTGTACCAGACGCCATTTTTCCAAAAGTGCTATGAGCGTTTGGCTAAGCGGAACTTAGCTCAAACTTTGACTGTTTAAAGCCCTTTAAATGCTTCAATGGCACGAATACGACTCGATTTTAAATCGACGATTGGTTTGGGGTAGTCCAAATCCATATTCGGCTGCTTCGCATAAGGCTCATGAATGTTTTTGGCATCTAAATGTGCAAGCTCTGGCAGCCACTGTCGAATATAGTCACCATTGCTATCAAATTTCTGAGATTGGCTCACAGGGTTAAAGACTCGGAAGTAAGGTACAGCATCGGTGCCCGTGGAGGCACACCACTGCCATCCGCCATTATTGGCAGCTAAGTCACCATCAGCCAAATGTTGCATAAACCATTGCTCGCCCAAACGCCAATCAATCAACAAGTTTTTAGTTAAGAACATTGCAACAATCATACGGACACGATTGTGCATCCAACCAGTCGCAAGGAGTTGCCGCATACCTGCATCTACAATTGGAATACCAGTACGGCCTTGTTGCCACGCGTTTAAATCTTCAGGCGAATCTCGCCATACAATACGCTGCGTGCTGGCTTTAAAGGGCAGGTGTTTAGAGACATGTGGAAAATCAAATAAAATATGCTGATAAAACTCTCGCCAAAGTAATTCATCTAACCAAGTCTGCTGGCCTGTGTTATCAATCATAAATTGACCGTGTTGAGCACGAAACAGGGCATTGAGACACTGGCGAATCGACACGATCCCGAGATTTAAATAAGTTGAAAGTTGACTGGTGCTATTTAAAAATGGAAAGTCCCTCTCTTTTTGATAGCCACTAACTTTGTGATCAATAAAATCATCGAGTACAGAAAGCGCATATATTTCCGTTTCAGGCCAATAGGCTTTAATTTGATTTAGCTCATTGGTATTTACATCAATCAGTGATTCAATGAGTGGAATGGCTGTATTTAAATCGGCAGGAAGCTGTATAGGTTGCTGTGCAGAAAGGAGAGGGTAACACTGCGGTAAGCCAATATTTAAGCGCTCATAACAGGTTTTTTTAAAAGCGCCAAAGACTTGATAGGGCTTACCAGATTGGTTACGAATACTGTTTAAGGGAAAGAGGGTTCGATCTTGGAAGAGTGTAAATTCAATGTGTTGCTGATTTAAGCATTGTTGAACTTCGGCATCGCGCTTAAGCTCATTCACGCCCATTTCGATATTTGCAAAGATTTGTTGTACTTGCAGTGTATGACATAAAGATGAAAGCTGACGTGGAATATCTTGCCACAGCGGAATATTTAGAATGAGCAAAGGAATATTCAGCTGAGCAAGGCTCTGTTTTAAATCGTGCAATTGTCTGACATATAAATCAATTTTTACAGCTGCATCATGATGTAATAGCCACTGTTGTGGGGATAGGATCACTAAAGCCAGCATAGGTCCATGTTGGCTTGCATGCCAAAGTGCGGCATGGTCGTGTATGCGAAGATCTTGTCTAAACCAAATTATGTTCATAAAAGGTTAATCAACTGTAATTTTTTGAAATATAAAATATTACAAAATTGAGCACTTTGATCATATTTTTTTCTCACTCATTTAATTTAATCTTATGTTATTGAAATAATTAAATCAGAAAAAACTATAAAGTGTGAAGATACTTTTTATCTGATAAATGTGTGGCCCTTTGTATTATTTGTTATGATTTGTAATCATGCTAAAGCAGTTGTGGATATTGTGAATGTCATGAAAAAAATTCTAATCCCTATTTTTGTGGCTGCTGTTTGTTTGCTTGGGTTTGTTGTTTTTCAGGATACAGAAACGAAAAAACAGCAACAGTTGAATCAACTCATGAACAGTACTGAGCCTAAAGTGCAAAAGTTGAGTCCTCTCTCAAAGGCAAACGTCGTGCCTGAAAAAGTCAATAGCTCGTTTCAAAGTGATGCTGAAGCAATAATCGATCAGGTCTCCATTAAAGTAATTTGAAGCTTAAGATAGAATAAAATCATGTATAAATAACTTATCGTGTTGAATTTTAATTAAAAATAAATTTAAAACAATTAAAAATCAGTGTGTTATAATTCGCGCCAAGATATATTGAATTTTAGACTTTGAGTCTAAAATGACGTTTTTGTTGAAAGCTGCATACGGTTTATGCGGCTTTTTTGTTTAGGTATATATGGTTCGACCATACGTTTGAATCATTCATGGCTAAATAAACTTTTCCTAAATTGAGGAAATTTGGCATATTCATTGCTTTAACTTCCAGAAATTTAATCAGATTTTCATCGTACTGAGTGTCGAAATTTTTTGGCAGTTATACAGTTTTAAAAGTTTATTTACAGGGGCTAGGTCATGACGACTCCTAATCCATCTTCAGAAAATATGCTCGAGCGTATGTTCAAACTGAGTGAAAATAAAACCAGTTTTCGTACAGAGCTTCTTGCAGGTGTAACCACATTCTTAACCATGTGTTACATCATTATTGTGAATCCAATGATTTTATCCGAAACGGGGATGGATCATGGTGCTGTCTTTGTAGCGACTTGTCTTGCAGCCGCAATTGGCTGCTTGGTTATGGGTATTGTTGCAAATTATCCAATTGCATTAGCACCGGGTATGGGCTTAAACGCTTACTTTACCTATTCGGTGTGTATGGGTATGGGTGTGCCTTGGCAGACTGCTTTAGCTGCAGTGTTTGTATCAGGTTTGGTGTTCATTGCGATCAGTATGTTTAAGATCCGTGAAGCCATTGTGAATGCAATCCCAATGTCGCTTAAGCTTGCGATTGGCGGCGGAATTGGTTTATTCCTTGCGCTGATTGCTTTAAAAAATGCAGGCGTTATTGTGGACAATCCAGCGACTTTGGTTGGATTGGGCGACTTAAAGCAACCGACGGTTCTTTTGGCTTTATTTGGCTTCTTGATGGTGGTTGTACTACATCACTTTAAAGTACGTGGTGCCATTATTATTAGCATCTTGGCTTTAACTGCCATTTCAACAGCAATGGGTTTAAGCGAGTTCAAAGGTGTTGTTGGTGAGATTCCATCAATTGCTCCAACATTCATGCAAATGGACTTTGAAGGTCTATTTACGGCAAGCTTGGTGGGCGTCATCTTTGTATTTTTCTTGGTCGATTTATTTGACTCAACAGGTACGTTGGTTGGCGTGTCACACCGTGCAGGCTTACTGAAAGATGGCAAACTTCCACGTTTGAAAAAAGCATTATTTGCAGACTCAACCGCAATTGTTGCAGGTGCAGCATTAGGTACATCTTCGACGACACCATATATTGAGTCGTCTGCGGGTGTTGCTGCTGGTGGCCGTACAGGTTTAACCGCAGTTGTGGTCGGTGTGTTATTTATCTTATGTTTGTTTTTAGCACCTTTAGCTCAATCTGTACCCGGTTTTGCAACAGCTCCAGCATTGTTGTTTGTTGGCGTGTTAATGATTCAGGGGATTACCCATATTGATTGGGATGATATTACTGAAGCCGTTCCTGCGTTCTTAACCATTGTATTTATGCCATTTACCTATTCAATTGCAGATGGTATTGCGATGGGCTTTATTAGCTATGCATTGGTTAAATTGTTCACCGGTAAAGCGGCGACTGTACCGTACATGGTGTGGATTGTGGCTGTGCTTTGGGCGTTAAAATTCGCATTGTTTGGCGGCTAATTCATCAAATAGTGATAAGGGTGTAAACTCAGTTTACGCCCTTTTTTATTTTTAAAGAGGAAAAGATATGAGTCAATTGGAGCTCATTCGTGCTTTACCAAAAGCTGAATTACATGTGCATATTGAAGGGACATTTGAGCCAGAACTCATGTTTGCAATCGCACAGCGTAATCAAATAGACATTCCTTATAAGTCGGTTGAAGAAGTAAAACAGGCTTATAATTTTCACAATTTGCAATCGTTTTTAGACATCTATTATGCAGGCGCAAATGTACTGATTCATGAGCAAGACTTTTATGACTTGGCTTGGGCGTATTTTGAAAAATGTGCCGAAGACCGTGTAGTACATACAGAAATGTTCTTTGACCCACAAACGCATACTGACCGCGGTATTGCTTTTGAAACAGTGATTAATGGTCTGCAACGCGCATGTGATGATGCCAAGGCAAAATTTGGCATTAGTTCGCATTTGATTATGTGTTTCTTGCGTCATTTAAGTGAAGAAGCAGCCTTTGAAACTTTAGCACAGGCATTGCCTTATAAAGATCAAATCATTGGTGTGGGCTTGGACTCAAGCGAAGTTGGGCATCCTCCTTCAAAGTTTGAACGTGTCTTTGCTAAAGCGCGTGAAGCAGGCTTTTTAGTGGTTGCGCATGCAGGTGAAGAAGGCCCAGCAGAATATGTCTGGGAAGCTTTAGACTTGCTTAAAGTGAATCGTATTGACCACGGTGTGCGTTCTGAAGAAGATCCTGTATTAATGCAGCGTTTGATTGCAGAGAAAATGCCGCTGACAGTTTGTCCGCTCAGTAACTTAAAGTTATGTGTCGTTGACGATATGGCACAGCACAATATCCGCCGTTTGTTGCAACAAGGTGTGCAAGTGACGGTAAATTCAGATGATCCATCGTACTTTGGTGGTTATATGAATGATAACTTTATTGCTATTACAGATGCGTTAGACTTAACAGCAGCTGAGCTAAAACAATTGGCGTTGAACTCTTTTGAAGCGTCGTTTATTTCGGCAGAAGAGAAGCAAAAATGGGCGGCTGAAATTGCAGCCATTGCTTAATCTAATGTCCTTTTAAAGACAGAGTTCGCTCTGTCTTTTTTATGTGAGGTCGATATGAAAAAAATCATTGCATTGCTTGTGGTTATTTTTGTGCTCTTTGCAGTTTATTTGCTCAAAACCGATACTGGGTTAACGCAAAAACTACTAAAGCCTGTGGTGGTGTATCAGTGCGGTGTAGAGCTTGAAGCGACAAGGTTGTGGAAAGTCAGTACAGCATTGCTTGGTGAAGAGAAAAAGAATCAGCTCCAAACGCAAATCTGTGGTTGCGTGGGTGAAAATGCGTTAAACGATATTCCAGCAACAACTTTGTTGCGCGCAGTGGTTGATGAACAAGTCAAAAAACAGGTGGTACAACAGGGTGTGTTGAATACGCTGAAAGGATGTGTGGTGGATGAAGTCCTAAAAGCAACAGATTGATGCTTTTAGGCTAATTCAACTTGGTCTTACTTTGCTTGTTTGGTCATGCTATTTAACACATTATCTTTATCAATAAAGTGGTGTTTCAGTGCTGCTGCAATATGACCCACTAACAGCAATCCTGCAGCCCATGAAATCCAGATATGTAAAGGTTTTACGATCTCGAGTAACTCTGGGTTGTCTTGTACTAAGCGGGGAATTTCAAAAAGGTACAATACCGGTGCAGGGTGCCCAGCACTCCAGCTAAATAAACAGCCAGTGATTGGCAAAGCCAACAAAATGAAATATAAAGCCAAATGACCGAGGTGTGCCATTTTTTGCATTAACGGTGACATGCTGTCTGGAAGTTTGGGTGCAGGGTGGGTATAACGCCAAAAGATACGAATCACCACCAGAAAGATAATCGTGGTTGCAATGTTCTTATGTAAGGTAATGACATCCCCTTTAAAGCTACCGTCAGCATCATAGCTGAGGAAGTTTCCGCTATAAAAACCAATCAGCCAAGCAGCAATAAAGATAATTGCCATGAGCCAATGCAGAATTTGAGCAGTACGCGTGTAATGGGTATTTGCCGAGTTCATTAGATTCACATCCATTTTTATGTTGCGCTATTTTATAGAACTATAGATAGGTCAAAAATGTAGTAGATGCAACATAGCGTTGATATTCTGCAACGCTGCACAGACCAATGGTGCATGACTGATTTAAAACTGTGCAATAAGCGAAAGATATTAAAATGGCATGGAAATAGTGTTTCCGTAAACAGTAAAGTTTCGGCAAAATACGCGCACTTTAACTGTTATAAATGGATAACTCCGTGAAAAAAATGATTGCAGTGCTTGCTCCTTTGGCTTTGATCCTTTCGGCTTGTACAACGACTGATATGGCAACGACCAATACGACGACCACCACGCAACAACTAGGTACAGCAGCGCTTAAAATTGCCATTAATGCAAAATGTACGACTGAGTTGAATAATCTACCAGCATGGAAAACAGCAACCAAATTTATGACGGCTGACCAAAAAACCGAAATTCAAACCGAAATTTGTGGTTGTGTCAGTGAGAAAGCCCCACAAAATATTACGGCTGTCGACGTGGCAACAGCGGCTATTGACCCTGCGGCGCGTACAACTATTATTAGCAATGCAGTAACCAAAACCATCAATGCATGTGTAGCTGAAGCGGTGAATTAAGTTCTAATACATCAAAGCAGCGGGGGGCATGCCTCGCTTCTTTGCAGTTTTTTTGTACTTTTTGGCATTTATCTTTTATATTAATCTGAATAACAACAATTGAAACCTTATTTCTTTTACAACAAAGGGTGTGTCTGTATGAAAAATGATAAGTTAATACTTTCTTTGCTTGGATCGCTTATGCTTTCTGCCTGTGCGTCGAATCCTTTGTCTGGCTCAGATGATGATGGAATCTCGGCCATTAAAATGGCGTCACATGCAAAGTGTATGGATGAAATCGAAACTAATCCGACATGGATTGTGGGCAGTAAACTGTTATCTGAAGACCAAAGGCAGAAGAAAAAACGTGAAGTTTGCAATTGTGTAGGGGATAATTCGCCGAAGGTGTTATCTAAAGAGCAGTTGGCTTTGGCTGCTATTGATCCCAAAGCAAAGGCAACCTATAGCGCTTTAGCGGCAACAAAAACAACAGCCACATGCGCCTCTGAAATGCTAAACTAAGCCGAATAAATTGTTAAGTTTTTTAAAATGGCTGTTGATCAGCCATTTTTTATGAGAGTAGAAAATGCAAATTGCAGGTGCAGATGAGGCAGGGCGCGGCCCTTTGGTAGGTTCAGTAGTCGCTGCTGCGGTAATTTTAGACCCGAATAACCCGATACAAGGGTTGAATGATTCCAAAAAATTGACTGAAAAAAAACGTGAAAAACTTTTTGTCGAAATTCAGGAAAAAGCATTGGCTTGGGCGATTGCTGAGGCAAGTGCTGCTGAAATTGATGAGATCAATATTCTACAAGCATCTTTACTTGCGATGCGCCGCGCGGTTGAACAGCTTACAATACAGCCCGAACATGTCTTGGTTGATGGTAATAAAATTCCACAAGGCTTAAGCATGAGCTGTGAGGCAATTGTGGGTGGTGATGCCTTGCATGCTGAAATCTCAGCAGCGAGTATTTTGGCCAAAGTGACACGTGACCATCAAATGATTGAGATGGATCGAAAATATCCTCAGTTTGGTTTTGCCAAACACAAAGGTTATCCAACCAAAGCGCATTTTGAGGCGATTGCTGAACATGGGGTTATTGACGAGCATCGTCGCAGTTTTGGGCCTGTAAAGAAAGTGATCGAGGCGCTTGAGCAAAAAGAGACTGTATAAAAATTTAAAGCGGCCAATCGGGCCGCTTTATATCTGAATGTTTCAATCTTAACGATTGAAATTATTCTGCTGTGCACCTTCATCTTCAAATGCAGGCTGGTAGTCCTGATCAAGATGTTGAAGATGTTCATGCATTGCACGTTCATGCTGAATGCGTTGATAAATCTCTTCACGATGTACAGATACTTCTTTGGGAGCATTGACACCAATACGAACTTGGTTGCCTTTGACACCAAGTACAGTAACACTTACTTGATCCCCAATCATTAATGTTTCACCGACGCGTCGGGTCAAAATCAGCATGTTTATCTCCTTGCAAAACGCTAAACCTGCAGTTGTACTAAAGTAAAATACATAATTTTTTGTATTTAAAAAAATTTAAACAAATGTTTAATACAACCGCATGACACTTGAATTTTTAGATATCTAGTGACATTAGGTATAACATTCATCTAAATTTAAGAAAGCCTCGGGCTTAATATAACAGAGCCACTATAGAAAAAACTATAGTGGCTCCTGATTTTTGTAGTCTTTTGCAAAAACTGTCAGACAATGACAAGTTTTTCGCAAGATTGCTTAAGCACGTGCGCTTGATTCACCATGTTCACGGTCTAAACCGAAAGCAGTGTGTAGAGAACGTACAGCAAGTTCTAGGTAGTTTTCTTCAATAATCACAGAAATTTTGATTTCTGAAGTTGAGATCATCAAAATGTTGATGCCTTCATCAGCCAAGGCAGTAAACATTTTACTTGCAACACCTGCATGTGAGCGCATACCAACACCTACGATTGAGACTTTAACAATGTCATCACGTGTAGCAACTTCGCGCGCACCAATGGCTTGAGCGGTTTCTTGAAGAATTTTTGTTGCTTTTGCAAGTTCGCCACGGTTTACCGTGAAAGTGAAGTCAGTTGTACCATCTTCTTCAACATTTTGGATGATCATATCCACTTCAATGTTGGCATTACCAATTGGCGATAAAATTTTAGATGCAATGCCTGGTTCATCAGGAACACCTAGAATCGTAAGTTTAGCTTCGTCACGGTTAAATGCGATACCAGAGATAATTGGTTGTTCCATGTTGTCTTCCGCCTCAGTGGTGATTAGTGTTCCGACGTTCTTTTTAAATTCTTCGTCGAATGCGCCATCATCGTCATTATCAAAACTTGATAATACGCGTAAAGGCACTTGGTATTTTCCTGCAAATTCAACTGAACGAATTTGTAGAACTTTTGAACCAAGTGATGCCATTTCCAGCATTTCTTCAAATGAAATACGGTCTACTTTTTTCGCTTTTGGTGCAACACGTGGGTCAGTCGTATAAACGCCATCTACATCTGTATAGATTTGGCATTCATCTGCTTTTAATGCCGCAGCAAGTGCTACACCCGAAGTATCTGAACCGCCACGGCCGAGCGTGGTGGTGTTACCATCGGCATCAAAGCCTTGGAAACCAGCAACCACAATCACACGACCAGCATCTAAATGTGCAGTCATGGTGTCAGTATCAATCGACTCGATACGTGCTTTGGTAAACGCATTGTCCGTTTTGATCCCGACTTGGCGACCCGTAAGTGACTTAGCTTCAACGCCAATAGAATTGAGCGCCATTGCTAACATTGAAATCGTTACCTGTTCACCCGTAGAAACCATTTGGTCTAATTCTCGTGGGTCAGGGGTTTCGGTAATGGCTTTCGCTAAAGCAAGTAGACGATTGGTTTCGCCACTCATTGCTGATACAACCACTACAACCTTGTGGCCGTGGTCATGCCAACGCTTTACACGACGAGCAACATTTAAAATGCGCTCTGGAGTACCCATAGAGGTACCGCCATATTTTTGAACGATTAATGCCATAGTTGTTCCATATAAACCATGACCCTGAATGCATCATTCAGGGTCAGTTACACAAAAGGTGAAGTTTTATTTCGCTTCAAGCCAAGCAGTTAAATCTGCCATCACTGTTGCAAACTTCTCGTTTAGTGGCGCGCCACCTTGTGCTAAGTCAGGTTTGCCACCACCTTTACCACCAAGCTCAGTTGCTAGATGTTTGATGATGTCACCTGCTTTAATAGAAGCAGTAAAGTCTTTTGCTACAGAGGCGATCAGGCTAACTTTGTCACCTTCAACACCAGCAAGTACGATGACTGCATTTTCTAATTTTGATTTCACACCGTCATGTAGGTTGCGAAGTGATTTCGCATCCATGTTTTGAACAGTCGTGATTAGCGTTTGACGACCTGCAAGCATTTGAACTTGGCTAAGCAGTTCAGCGGCTTGGAAGCTGGCAAGTTTTTGATTAAGTTGCTCAATCTGTTTTTGCAAGCTTGATGCTGTGTCGACTAAGGCTTCTACTTTTTCTAAAGTTTGGTCTTTTTGAGCTTTCAATAAACCATTGATGGTATTGATATCACGGTCAGCTTTTTGAGTAACTTCAATGGCTTTGGTACCTGTTACCGCTTCAATACGGCGTACACCCGCAGCTACACCACCTTCAGAAGTGATTTTAAACAAGCCAATGTCGCCTGTGCGTTTAACGTGAATACCACCGCATAGCTCGATTGAGAAGTTTTTCTCTTCAATGATTGAACCCATTGAAAGTACACGAACTTCATCACCATATTTTTCACCGAACAACATCATCGCACCTTTTGCTTTCGCAGATTCGATGTCTAGAAGTTCAGTGCTTACTGCTGTATTTGCAATCACTTCAGCATTCACTAAGCGTTCAATTTCTTGAAGTTGTTCAAATGAAACGGGCTGATCGTTGGCAAAGTCAAAACGTAAGATATCTGACGCAACCAATGAGCCCTTTTGTTGCACGTGTTCGCCTAAAATTTGACGTAGTGCAGCATGCAAAAGGTGAGTTGCAGAGTGGTTACGTGCAGTTGCCGCACGGATATCTGCTTTGACTGTTGCTTCAATATTTTGAGCAAGCTTAATGCTACCTACAGTCACGATACCTTGGTGTACAAAAGCGCCGCCCGATTTCTTGGTGTCTTGGACTTCAAAAATACCTGTGTCATTTTTGAAAATACCTGTGTCACCAATTTGACCACCACTTTCTGCATAGAATGGGGTTTGGTTTAGTACGATGAGGGCTTCGTCACCTTCAACCACTTCATCAACTTGCTCGCCATCTTTATAAATTGCGATAATTTGACCTTCGCCAACCGTTGCGTCGTAACCGTCAAACTGAGTTTCACCTTCAACTTTTACAACGCTGTTGTAGTCAATCGCGAATTTACCTGCATCACGTGCACGTTGACGTTGTGCTGTCATTTCAACTTCAAAGCCAGCTTCATCAATGGTTAAATCGCGTTCACGTGCAATGTCAGCCGTTAAGTCAGTAGGGAAGCCGTAAGTATCATAAAGTTTGAAGACCACTTCACCAGGAATTACAGAACCTTTCAGTTGAGCTAATTCACCTTCAAGCAATTTCAAACCTTGCTCTAAGGTTTTTGCAAATTGCTCTTCTTCTTTAAGTAGCTGAGCTTCAATACGCGTTTTCTGCGCTTCAAGTTCTGGATATGCAGCACCCATTACTTCAATTAAAGGTTGCAACATTTTGTGGAAGAATGAACCTGTTGCACCCAATTTATTACCATGACGTACTGCACGACGGATAATACGACGCAGTACATAACCACGACCTTCGTTAGAAGGGTTTACACCATCAGCAATCAGGAATGAACATGAACGTGCGTGATCCGCAACCACTTTAAGTGATGCAGAATATTGAACTGGTGTACCTTTTTCGCGAGCTTCTGCTTCAAGTGCAGCGGTATCTAAACCAATAATTTCAGCGGCTGCTTTTAAAAGGTGCTGGAATAAATCGATTTCGTAGTTTGAGTTAACGTGTTGTAAAACAGCAGAAATACGCTCTAAGCCCATACCTGTATCAACAGAAGGCGCAGGAAGAGGGTGCAATACGCCATCCGCAGTACGGTTGAACTGCATGAAAACGTTGTTCCAGATTTCAATGAAACGGTCGCCATCTTCTTCAGGTGTACCCGGTAAGCCACCCCAAATATGGTCGCCATGGTCAAAGAAAATTTCAGAACATGGACCACAAGGACCTGTATCACCCATTGCCCAGAAGTTATCTGATGCGTATTGACCACCTTTGTTGTCGCCAATGCGAATAATACGAGATGCATCTAAACCAATTTCTTTGTTCCAGATGTCAAATGCTTCGTCGTCGGTGTGGTAAACCGTTGCATAGAGTTTGTCTTTAGGCAGTGCTAACCAAGCTTCACCTGTTAGAAAATCCCATGCAAATTTGATCGCATCACGTTTGAAATAGTCGCCAAATGAGAAGTTACCTAACATTTCAAAGAAGGTATGGTGACGTGCGGTATAACCGACATTGTCTAAGTCGTTGTGTTTACCACCTGCGCGGACACATTTTTGTGAAGACACTGCGCGGACATAATCACGTTTTTCTAGGCCTAAGAAACAATCTTTAAATTGGTTCATACCCGCATTGGTAAACAACAAAGTAGGGTCGTTGGCGGGAACTAGAGAACTCGACGCGACACGTGTATGCCCTTGCGATTCAAAGTAGCTTAAAAAAGCTTCGCGAATTTCAGCTGATGTCATAAAACGAGTACTCACAACCAAGTCACTCCATAATTTCGATTTGGCTAATAGTATCTGAAGAAAGTCTTATTCTAAATACGCTGACTTCAGATACTGGCTTAAAATTTTTAAAACGCCAAATTATAACGGAAAAAGGATGTTGCACCAATCACTTTAAGGCGAATTGATGACATTTCTATGTATTCGATAGTTCTAAGATTTTGCTTGTTATTGTTGGATATTTATATCATTTCGTGGAGATGAGGTGATTAGTGCGAGGTGGTCAGGCTGGTCAACTTATGACTTAAGGGTTCATATTCATCATCTTCACTGATGGGTCATAGAAAAAGAAAGCTTAACCAAATCTGTATAAATCCATTAATATAGGCCTGCTTTATCTTTCATCATTTTATACATAAGGGCAAGTCATGCAACGAGTGGCGATAAATGGATTTGGTCGAATCGGACGTAATGTACTACGCGCTTGGTTTGAAAATCCAAAGAACTTTCAGTTTGAAATCGTCGCGGTAAATGATGTAGCAGATGTAGAAACCTTATTGCATTTATTTAAATATGACACCACGCATGGGCGCTTTCCGGGGAAAGTCGATTTAAGTTATGAAAATGAACGTATTTTTCTGCATTTATCAAATAATCAAGCACAACTCAAAGTTGAAGTCTTGCGTCAGGAAAGCCCGCAAGATTTACCTTGGGCAAGTCTCCATGTAGACGTGGTTCTAGAGTGCACAGGTTTATTTCGCTCGCGCGAAGCGGCAACAGGGCATATCAGCGCAGGTGCAAAGCGGGTGATTATTGGCGCGGCACCTTTTGATTCGGTTGATGCCGCCATTGTGTATGGGGTGAATCATCATGAGGTCAAAGCCAGTGACCAAATCATTTCCAGTGTGTCATGTACAACACAGGCCTTAGTTCCTTTGGTTAAAATTATTGATGATGCTTTTGGAATTGATACTGCACTCATGACCGAAATTCATGCAGTGACTGCCGATCAGTCTGTATTAGATCATGCGCATCGTGATTTAAGACGTGCCCGTGCTTCAGGTCAAAATATTATTCCCACCACATCGTCAGCCCTTGGTGCTTTAAAACAAGTCATGCCAAAAATGGCCGATCGTATCGATGGTTATTCGATTCGTGTGCCAACCATTAATGTGGCTGCAATTGATTTGACCTTTATTTCGCAAACACCAATTACCGACCATAAAATTAATGAAGTGCTGATTCAGGCGGCGAAGTCAGACTACCGTGAAATTATGGATGTGACAGATGAACCTTTGGTATCTTCGGATTTTAACCATTCACCCTATTCACTTATTGTTGATTTAACGCAAACCATGGTGGTGGGGCATCAAGCCAAAGTCTTTGCGTGGTATGACAATGAATGGGGCTATGCAAACCGCTTATTAGATTTGTGTGAATCTTTTAGTACGTCAACCACCTAAAGGTCTTTATTCTTAAGCATCTTTTACTCTGAAAACAAGATGATAGGCATAGACCGAATACAGACTTGTGGTTATCATGAATCTATAAATGAAAAATAATGTAGAGTGGTGCTTATGTTGATCTTAATTTGGGGATTTATTTTGCTGTTAGCGGTCGCTGTCGTATTTTTAATTTGGTTTCAATTTAAAAATCAGGCAGATAAAACTGATCCAAGCGTAGAGCAGAATCAACTGCAAGAAAAAGTACATCATCTTGAAGAAAACTTAAAAAAGACCTTGGAAATTATGCAAGATCTTGCAAAAAAGATGCATGTGCAACAGGAAGTGATCGAACAGACCACGTCTAAGTTGCAAAAAGTTGAGTTACAAAACGCTGAATTGGTGAATATTCTCGCTAAAGCCGTACAGCCTGAACGCTAAAAATTAAGTTTAGATGAGCACGGTACGTAATAATGCCGCGCTCAGCATACTAATCACAACGGTTGGTAAAAGTGAAAAGCGTGAAGCTGCAATCAATGTGATGGCAATGGCGAGTAGATCTGCGACATTGTCTTTGACAAAATAAGGTGCAATTACTGAAATAAGTACGCAGCCGGGAACAACTTCCAAAATCTTTCGTTGTTTGTTGCTTAAAGTTTTATTTTTCAGCAAAACATAGCCCAATATACGCGTCAGATAAGTGGTTGCTGCGACCAATAAAATCGCGATAAGTGTTGTACTGTGGATCATAGCTCATCCTCCTGAATAAATAAGAAGGCAGAGGCGATGCCACAGATTGCCCCAATAGGCACATACCAACCCGTCGGTAAATATAAATAAGCAATGGCCGCACTGATTAGACTGATAAGCCAAGGGCGTGCGGCGCTGAAGCCTTTCCACATACCACGTAGTAAAACCAAAAATACTGCAGCAAAGGCCATATCAAATCCATAATGGTGAACATCGCCTAGCAAAGGACCAAGAATGGCTCCTAAGCTGGTAAAACTGACCCACATCAAATACAGAGCAAAACAGATGCCTGCGTAGTAGGACATGCTAAAGGCCTGTTGTAGCCCAAATCTTTTCTTCTTTTCTGCATCGGCAAGCGCTGCGGCCCAACTTTCATCACACATGAAAAACAGGGCAGGGAAAACCTGTCGATTAGGCAAATGGCGTAAATAGGGCACGAGACTTGCACCCATGAGTAAGTGACGGCTATTGACTAGGAACGTAATGAAAATTAAAACGAGAAAATTTGGTGGATTGGTCCAAACTTCGAGCACAGCAAATTCGGAACCGCCCGCAAAGTTTAGACCAGTAAATAATGGAACTTCTAAATGGCTAAAGCCTTTTTGAGTGGCTTGTGTTCCTAAGACCAAAGCAAAAGGAATAATGCCCAGCAGCATGGGGATAGATGTTTTAATACCACGTTTAAACTCGACGTAATCTGTAGAGTCATTGAGTTCTTGAGTTGTATTTCTAAGGGAGAACATTTTAAATTGCCTATGCGTGCTAGGTTTTGGTGCAGTATGTGAATAAGTGTAGGGTTTTTCCAGAGATATTTTTTGCTTTATTTAGCTTAATATAGAGCTTGTTTGGAATAATATGCTGTGATTGGTTAAGTCTGAGCAAAATTATGCTTTAGGGGTGGAATTTATGGATCAAACAGATAAGCGTATATTACAAGTACTACAAGTCGATGGGAAACTTCAAAATAATGAACTGGCTCAGCGCATTGGACTGTCTGCTTCACCGTGTTTAAGACGAGTAAGACAACTAGAAGAAGACGGGATTATTCGGGCTTATGTGGCTTTGGTAGATCCTGCTAAAGTGAATCTGCGATTGACCGTGTTTGCACGCATTTGGCTAAAGAGTCAGGATCCGCAAACGGTGAACCAATTTGTTGAATCGATTCGTGAAGTTCCTGAAGTGGTCGAGTGTCATTTAATGGCAGGGGATTGTGATTTCTTTTTACGTATTGTGGTTGCAGACTTAGACGCCTATCGACAGTTTCAAATCCATCGTCTAAATAAAATCCCCAATATACAAAGTATTAAAACAGAAATTCCATTACAAAATATCAAACAAACCACAGAATTGCCGATTTGGTAACTCAAAAGTTGATAGCGAAATTGCCCGTGAATGTGACAGCATGACTCAAAGTGATAGGACTTGTACTCTAGTCATGCTACTTAGGATATTATGACTCTTCGTTTAAAAAGCCTTCTTTAATTTCTTTAGGCAGATCTGCGTGCCACCATGCATAAATACTGGCTTTAATTTCTTCATCTTCTTCAGGATCATTTAAAGGTTCATCATCTTCACGAACCAGTTCATCACCTTCAAATTTGAACCAAAACTCCCAAGGATCATCATCACCGCAACCCCATGCTTGCGCATGGATGTCAGGAAGCAAGGCTTTCAGGAAGAATAAAATCGCTTCCATGAACTCATCACCTGATGAACCATGGACAAAGTGTGCGATGGAATAACCCGCGAGGGAGTATAGCGATTCAGGACCTAAGTCAAACTCGATATTATCGACGGTATTTAAAATATCTTCGGCCAGTTCAGCACCATGTTCTGGATTGATGTCACAGACTAAAGCTGTAAATTGACTCGCATCGCCGCGATGTTCTTGAAATAATCGGTCTAACTTTGACATGATTTGAGCATCTGCATGCCTGTAATATAAGTTGCTATGCATTTCCATCGAATTTTCCCCAAGTAAAAAATATGTGATTAAAAGTGCTATCTGTATAGCGCCGTTGTATTTATTTTTGCTGTCAAATTGAGCTGAAGTATAAAAGAATGTGCCTTTTGTGCAAGCATAGGTATAATTGGAAATAAAATATAAAACAAAGTCTTATATGAATTTTTCCAATCTGTGCGGAGCACTAGGATGAGTTAATATTATTGATTATGATACTTGGGCATTGTCTAAAGACATGTTTTGAATGGCTCGCTCCAAATCGGTCAGAATGTATAAACTTGTTAACGATGACATCGAAACGATAAATTAAATTTTCCGAAATTGTCTAATGCACAGCACATTGTATCGTGATAGACTAAGAGAAATCGGGTGTGCCCCGATTTTTTTATGCGGATTCGTTCCGCGCAGACAAGATTTTAGGTTTACAACATGCCCATTTCAGAGACATGGTTATTACCTGATGGTGTAGCTGATGTACTACCAGAACAGGCGCAAGTGATTGAAACTTTGCGTCGTCAAGCATTAGATTTCCTCGCAACTCGAGGTTATCAGTTGGTGTACACGCCATTCATTGAATACATCGAATCGTTATCTTCTCTTTCAGAATCGAATCAAGATTTAGACTTAGCCACTTTTAAAGTGATTGATCAGCTTTCTGGTCGTTTGCTTGGTGTGCGTGCCGATATGACACCACAAGTGGCTCGTATTGATGCGCATGTACATCCAGTTGAAGGCGTCGCTCGCTATTGCTATGCAGGAACAGTCCTACATACCAAACCACAGGGCTTTAATACCACGCGTACACCTTTGCAGTTAGGTGCTGAGCTATTCGGTTCAGACAGCATCGATGCCGATGTTGAACTGATCGATGTGATGATCAGCCTGCTTGAAAAAACAGGTTTTGCAGACGGTATCCATTTGGATTTAGGCCATGTGGGCTTATTCCGTAGTATGGTGAAGGTTGCGGGTTTAAACAAAGCGACTGAACGCCAACTCTCTGATTTATACCAACGTAAAGCTCTGCCAGAATTGGCTGAATTTACCCAAGATTTAAACTTCGGTGCTGACTTTTATACTTTAGGACGTTATGCAAGTGACTTAGATGCCTTGCAAACGCATTTAAGTTCAGAAGTCGTTGCCGATGCAGAATTTAAGCACGCTTTCGATGCATTAAAAACCACACAATCTGAGATTCAAGCACGTTGGCCAAATCTTCAGATGGGTATTGATGTGGTTGAGCTACGTTCGTATCACTACCATACGGGCTTAATGTATGCCGTTTATGCACCAAACCGTGCTGCGCCATTGGCACAAGGTGGACGTTATGACGGAATTGGTGAGCACTTTGGGCGTGCGCGTCCAGCAACGGGCTTTAGTTGTGACTTATATGCACTTAGTGCAGGTCGTTTTCAGCAAAACAGTCTTGTGGTTGCACCCAAAGGTACTCAAACAGATTTGATCCAAGCGATTGAACACACGCGTGCTCAAGGCATGAGCGTGATTCAACTTTTGGGGCAGGATGATTTAACTACACTTCCATATGCAACGCACCAGTTGGTGAATGTTGCAGGTCAATGGACTGTAGAACAGATTTAATCACTTCTTCAGGTAAGCTAAAACCTGAGAAGTTCTTCAATTTTAACAGCATGATGCAATGAGGCTATTATGGGCAAGAATGTTGTGGTACTCGGTACCCAATGGGGCGACGAAGGTAAAGGTAAAATCGTCGACCTGCTCACAGATCAAGCGGCTGCGGTCGTTCGTTATCAAGGCGGACATAACGCAGGTCATACACTTGTCGTTGGTGGTAAGAAAACTGTATTACACCTCATTCCATCTGGTATTTTACGTGAAAACGTACTGTGCTTAATTGGTAATGGTGTGGTGCTTTCTCCTGAAGCGCTCATCAAAGAGATGGACATTCTTGAAAAAGAAGGCGTGCCAGTTAAAGAACGTCTACGTATTTCTCCGAACTGTCCACTGATTTTGCCAAACCATATTGCACTTGACCAAGCGCGTGAAATCAAGCGTGGTAATGCGAAAATTGGTACCACTGGTCGTGGTATTGGTCCTGCGTATGAAGACAAAGTTGCACGCCGTGCAATTCGTGTTGCAGACTTGGTTCGTGGTGGCGAGCATCTTAAAGCTCAGTTAACTGAACTTCTTGAGTACCATAACTTCCAATTAACGCAATTCTACGGCGTAGAAGCAGTTAAATTAGAAGATGTACTTGCGCTGTGTGATCAATGGCGTGAAGTGGTTGCACCACTTGTGATTGATGTCACTACAGAGCTGCATAATTACCGTAAAAACGGTGACAACATCATGTTTGAAGGTGCTCAAGGTTCACTTCTAGATGTTGACCATGGTACATATCCGTATGTAACGTCTTCAAACACGACTGCTGGTGGTGTAAGCTCAGGTTCTGGTTTGGGTCCATTACATCTTGATTATGTATTGGGTATTACTAAAGCATATACAACACGTGTAGGTGCAGGTCCGTTCCCAACTGAGTTGGTTTATGACGCTGCAAATGACGTAGGTGATGCGATTGGTAAGCACTTAGGGACTGTAGGTTCTGAATTTGGCGCTTCTACAGGTCGTCAACGTCGTTGTGGTTGGTTCGATGCTGAAATCCTTCGTCGTTCTGTAGACGTAAACTCACTTTCAGGTATTTGCTTAACTAAACTTGACGTTCTTGATGGTTTAGAAGAAGTGAAAATCTGCGTAGGTTACGAAGCGGCAGATTCTGGTTGTGTTGGTTCTTCTGATGCGCTTGCATTTGAAACTTTAAAACCAATTTACGAAACGATGTCGGGTTGGTCTGAGTCTACCTTTGGTGCGAAATCAATGGATCAATTGCCACAAGCAGCGATCAACTATGTAAAACGCATTGAACAATTAATCGAATGCCCAATCGATATCATTTCTACAGGTCCAGACCGTGAAGAAACGATTGTTTTACGTCATCCATTTGACGCTTAAACGATAAAGCATTGAGTAAAAAACCCTGTCTCGTACAGGGTTTTTTATTTGTGCGATCCATCTGTACATGAGCGTTACAGATATTGATTTAAGCTGCTGAGCTGGAATGATTTTCCCGACTAAAGTTGCATGAATAAGCACGACATAGTGTATAAGTGCTTGTTAGAATAAAATGCACAATAAACAGATGAGCAGGCAGGATGCAAAAGAATATCGCGGGAACTATTTTTTACTCACTACTTTTTGCTATGGGTGGTGCGCCAACAATCGCGATGATGATTATTCAAGGGCAAACCACCGATCCAGACGTGATTTATAGTGCGCTCATTGGATTGTCTGTGATTATTGCTTGTATCTTGGTGCCGATCATTCTGCTCCAAAATGCATTTCTGTTTGCAAAGCGTAAAAGTGCGACCCTTGAGGAAAAAATTGAACCTTTAAGCCACCTGTATTTGGGTTTAAATATCCTGTGTTTGGTTTATTGGCTTTTAATTCAGTTTATGTAAGTAGGTTTAAGGTGGCGTGTAGATAAGGCTTTACCGCTGAAATTTGGCTTATTGTACTTAATTGTGAAGATATTTTTACATAATTGCTATGATAAAACGCGGTGATGATATTTAACACTTTAAATCTATTCAATATAATTCAGCACATTATGTAAAATGCTTTGAGATGGATGGAGTTAAGCAATAATGAAAAATAAAATATTAATGAGTTTGTGTGCAGCAAGTGTGGTTACCATTTCAGGTTGTGCAACTTTTGCGGAAGTGGCAGGTGCAGACACTGCAACATTAAATGCAGCAGCAACCCAAGGCTTCAACAAAACAGTGAATGAAGCGCGAAGCACAAAGACCTTAGATACCTCATCTACGACCTATAAGCGTATTTATGGTGTATTCAATCGCTTGAAGCCATATGCCGATCAAATGAACCAAACTGGAACGAAATTTGACTGGCAGTTGGCGGTACTTAAGTCAAATCAGGTCAACGCCTATGTTGCACCTGGTGGTAAGGTGGTGTTCTACACAGGTATTGTAGATAAATTGAACCTAACTGATGCTGAAATTGCAGCGGTGATGGGACATGAGATGGTGCATGCTTTAGAAGAGCACTCGAAGAGTAAAGTGGGTGCGCAGGCATTAACGGATTTGGCCTTGGGAATTGGTCTAAGTGCAGCAGGTGTGGGTCAAACAGGTTCAGCAGCAGCGCAGCTAGGTAGTCAAATTGGTATTGGTTTGCCATACTCACGTAGCCTAGAAAGTCGTGCGGACCAAGGTGGTCTAATGTTGATGGCTAAAGCAGGTTATAACCCTCAAGCCGCAATTAGTCTGTGGGAAAAAATGAATAAGCTTGATGGAGCAGGCGGTTCTTCATTCCTGTCGACACACCCATCAAATAGTCAGCGTATTGAAGCAATGCGTAAGAATTTAGCTGCTGCTCAAGCGGTTTATAATCAAAGACGTTAATTTATCTTTGAGTAAAAAAGGACGCTAAGGCGTCCTTTTTTAATGTCAGTTGATGATTTTGAAAAGTATAAATTATTTGTGACAGGTGAAGTCGTGTTTCACCTGAACAGCTAACTAAGAAATATCTATGGCGCAGGATTAGGTTGTTGCTGATGGATAGCTTGAATACCCTGTAAAACTTCTTCCGATAAATCTATCTCAAAGGCTTGGATATTTTCTTTCAACTGGTCTAAGTTGGTTGCCCCAATAATCGTACTGGTCACAAAAAACTGCTGCTTGATGAAGGCTAAAGCCAGTTGCGTCGGCGTTAAACCGTGATGTTCAGCCAGCTGTGCATACTGTTCTGTTGCCCATTCACTCTCTGGGTTGCTATAACGACTAAAGCGGCTGAAAAGCGTCACGCGAGCATTCGCTGGGCGTGCACCATTACGGAATTTACCTGTGAGATAGCCAAAAGCGAGTGGGGAATAGGCGAGTAAACCAACGCCTTCATATTTCGCAATTTCTGACATACCAATTTCATAAGTACGGTTCAATAGGCTATATGGATTTTGCACACTGACAAATTTAGACAGGCCGAGCTGTTCTGCAATTTGTAGAAACTTCATGGTGCCCCATGGTGTTTCATTAGATAAGCCAATATAACGAATACGACCTTTTTGAATCTCTGCTTCTAGTGCTTGTAGTGTTTCTTGCAAAGAGGTCACGGTTTGCGTGTTATGAGCTTCACTGTTTTCATAGCCTAATTTGCCAAAAAAGTTGGTTGGACGTTGTGGCCAGTGTAGCTGATATAAATCGATATAATCGGTCTGTAAACGCTTTAGGTTGCCATCTAGAGCCGAAGAAATGTCGCTTGCATTAAAACGAGTCTGTCCATCACGAATATGACTACCACCTTGAGATGGCCCTGCAATTTTAGAGGCTAGAAATAACTTGTCCCGACCGCCGCGCTGGGCAATCCATTGGCCAATAATACTTTCGGTTGCACCTTGTGTTTCAGGTTTTGGAGGAACAGGGTACATTTCAGCAGTATCCCAAAAGTTAATGCCTTGCGCCAAAGCATAGTCAAGTTGCTCAAAGGCTTCAGCTTGAGTGTTTTGCTCACCAAAGGTCATGGTGCCGAGACAAATTTCAGGCACCAAAATGCCTGTATTGGCTAAAGGTTTAAATTGCATTCAACATTTCCTTTTATGGACTGCGTTTTTCCGGTCGAATTAGGTTACACAGTTATGCCCAGTAGGTTAAATCACTATTTTTACAAAGTTTGTCATGAATTTGTCAAAACAGAAGCAGATTTAAAGGCAAAAAAAAGCAAATCCTAAGATTTGCTTTTGGCTGTATCAGCTACGAAGAAAAGTCTTATTCTTCGTCTTCATAGTCATCAGCATTCGCTTTTGACTCTTCTAAAGAGGCATCAAAAATTAAGATGGCTTTACCATCAGTTTCGATCATGCCTTGCTCTTCGAGTGTTTTTAAAACACGACCAACCATTTCACGTGAACAACCGACAATACGTCCAATCTCTTGACGCGTAATACGAATTTGGCGGCCATTTGGTAAAATCATCGCTTCAGGTTGCGAAGATAGGTCGATTAGGCAACGCGCAATACGACCTGAAACGTCGATAAATGCAAGGTCAGTCACTTTACGAGTGGTATTTTTTAAACGGCGAACTAGCTGTGCAAATACTGCATAGCTTAGGTCAGGGTATTGTTTGCTGAGTTCATGGAAGTTTTCATAAGTCACTTCAGCAATTTCGCAGACATCACGGGTACGAACTTCTGCAGTACGTTGTGAGTTTGCTTCGAATAGACCCATTTCCCCAAAAAAATCACCCGCATTTAAATAAGCGACCACGATTTCACGTTCATCGTCTTCACGCAGAATAATGGAGACCGAACCTTTTAAAATCAAATATAAAGATTTAGATTCTGAGCCTGCATCTACGATGGTGGTACGCTTAGGATAACGATTAATATATGCGCGTTTTAATAATGCTTTGACTGACTCGGGGAGTTGACCTGGAGACAGCGCATCAGTGCTTAATTGTGAAAAGCTTGAAGTCATGCTAACGGTTCCGAAAATGGATAAAATATAGATCGCACAGACCTAGGGTGAACTTGTCACACAGTCAGAGCTGAAATTCCTTATCAACTCAATTTATGTTAGTGTACAGTCACTTCGTCAATCTATAGCTTTTTTTAGGTACTTGCAATGCAAACAACTGTTCATTGGTTAGAGAATGTTGCTTTCGAAGCAAAAACTCAAAGTGGTCACAGTGTTATCATGGATGGATCGCCAGAATATGGGGGTGAAAACCGTGGTCCAAGACCAATGGAATTGATCCTGACAGGGCTGGGTGGTTGCGCTTCTTTTGACATCGTAACCATACTTAAAAAATCACGCCAAGAAATTACCGATGTACGCTGTGAACTCAAGGCAGAGCGGGCAGATAGCATCCCTGCAGTGTTCACAAAAATCCACTTACATTTCGTGATTACGGGTCATGCGGTGAAGGAAAAACAAGTCGCAAAAGCTGTGGAATTATCGGCAGAAAAGTACTGTTCTGCGAGCAAAATGTTGATGGATGGTGGGGTTGAAATCACCCATGATTTTGAGATTATTGAAGCAAATTAAACGCTGACTTTTAAGTCATTTGAGGCTGATCTAGTGATCGGCCTTTTTCATGCTTCACGCTTTTGTTTTGATTCCGTAAACTGGGACACAATTCATCACACGAATAAATAGAAAAATGCGTTGTTTGTTTGATTAATAATTGATCAAATGATTTTGGTTGTCACGGATTGATAGGTCGTCGTGGTCTTTAATACATAAATAATCTAGGTTGGCGCTTGAAAATAAGGCGGATAAGACCCATCTTATAACCGAGTCTTATGAATTTATTGTTAAGATAAGCTAATGAAAAATAAGTTAAAATGTAGAAAAATTAATTAAATTTGAATTGAATTTTGAGCAATTGTTCCCATATATCCATCAAGTTCGAAATTTGTTGTGAGGAAAACAAGAATGCGATTTGAAAAATTCACAAACCGCTTACAGCAAGCTCTCTCAGATGCTCAATCACTTGCAGTGGGGAAAGACCATACCGCAATTGAAGGTATTCATATCTTATCAACATTGTTAGAAGAAACCTCTAATCTGAGTTTGTTGCAACAAGCGGGTGCCAATTTACCTGCTTTACAAAGCAAATTAAAACAAGCACTAGCTGATGCACCAACACTGACTAATCCCACAGGGGACGTCAACTTAAGTTCAGAGGCAGTCAAAGCACTGAATTTGGCAGATAGCTTCGCGCAAAAAGCAGGCGATGAGTTTTTGTCTACCGATTGGGTGATGCAAGCCTTGGCCGAAGTGGGGGCAACTAAAACGCTACTCAACAGTGTGGGCGTGCAAGCAGAAAGCTTACGCAAAGTCATTTTAAAAATTCGAGGTGATGAGAAAGTCATGAGCAACAATCATGAAGATCAACGTGATTCTCTGAATAAATACACCATTGATTTAACTGAACGCGCACTGGCAGGTAAGTTAGATCCTGTGATTGGGCGTGATGATGAAATTCGTCGTACCATTCAAGTTTTGTCGCGTCGTACCAAAAATAACCCAGTGTTGATTGGTGAACCAGGGGTGGGTAAAACAGCCATTGTTGAAGGCTTGGCACAGCGGATTATTAACCGCGAAGTGCCTGAAAGCCTACAAGGTAAACGTGTTTTATCCTTAGATTTGGGTTCATTGCTTGCGGGTGCTAAATATCGTGGCGAGTTTGAAGAGCGCTTAAAAGCAGTACTGAAAGATTTGTCTAAACAAGATGGTGAAGTCATTTTATTTATCGATGAATTACACACGCTGGTAGGCGCTGGTAAAGGCGATGGTGCGATGGATGCAGGTAATATGCTCAAACCTGCTCTGGCACGTGGTGAGCTACGCTGTGTTGGTGCAACCACATTAGATGAATATCGCCAATTCATTGAAAAAGATGCTGCGCTAGAGCGTCGTTTTCAAAAAGTGTTGGTCGATGAGCCGAGTGTGGAAGATACCATTGCGATTTTACGTGGGTTGAAAGAGCGCTACGAAGTGCACCATGGTGTGAAAATTTTAGACTCTGCCATCATTGCAGCAGCGAAAATGTCACATCGTTATATCACCGACCGTCAATTGCCTGATAAAGCAATTGATTTGATTGATGAAGCGGCTTCTCGTATCAAAATGGAGCTGGACTCTAAGCCAGAAGCTCTGGATAAACTTGAACGTCGTTTGATTCAATTGAAACTACAACTTGAAGCAGTGAAAAAAGATGAAGATGCAGGTAGTCGTGCGGAAGTCGCTCATCTTGAAAAGCAAATTAGCGAAGTTCAACACGAATACAATGATCTAGAAGAAGTTTGGAAAGCTGAAAAAACCTTAGTTGAAGGCACCAAACAAGTTCAAGCTGAATTAGATCAGGCTCGTATTGCGCTGCAAAAAGCGCAGCGTGAAAACGACTTGGGTGAAATGTCACGTCTTCAGTATGGTGTGATTCCAGAGCTGGAAAAACGTCTCAATGAAGAAGAAGTCGTTGAGGAAAAAGAAGAGCCAAAACTACTGCGTAACAAAGTCACTGACAATGAAATTGCAGAAGTCGTTAGTGCTGCTACCGGCATTCCAGTGGCTAAAATGATGCAAGGTGAACGTGAGAAACTTCTCCATATGGAAGAGTTCTTACATAACCGTGTCGTTGGGCAGGATGATGCTGTAGTTGCAGTATCCAATGCGGTTCGTCGTTCGCGTGCTGGCTTATCTGACCCGAACCGACCAAGCGGCTCGTTCTTATTCTTGGGCCCAACGGGTGTTGGTAAAACAGAGTTGACCAAAGCACTGGCAAACTTCTTGTTTGATAGTGACGATGCCATGATTCGTATCGACATGTCCGAGTTTATGGAAAAACACTCTGTCAGCCGTTTGGTGGGTGCGCCTCCTGGTTATGTCGGCTATGAAGAAGGTGGTGTGCTAACCGAAGCTGTACGCCGTAAACCGTATAGTGTCGTGCTGTTCGATGAAGTAGAAAAAGCACATCCCGATGTGTTTAACATCTTGCTCCAAGTTTTGGATGATGGTCGCCTAACGGATTCGCAAGGTCGCGTGGTTGACTTTAAAAATACCGTGATCGTCATGACATCGAATTTAGGTTCGAGTGATGTGCGTGAGTTGGGTGATAATCCTTTGGATGAAGAAGTGCGAGCAGTGGTGATGAATGCTGTGACGCAACATTTCCGTCCAGAGTTTATCAACCGTATTGATGAGTTAGTGGTTTTCCATTCACTCAAAAAAGCGCAAATTCGTGGTATTGCGGATATTCAATTGGATCGTTTACGTGATCGTTTGGTTGAAAAAGATATGCGCTTAACGGTGGATGATCAAGCCTTTGACTTATTGATTGACGCTGGTTTTGACCCTGTATACGGTGCACGCCCATTGAAACGTGCCATCCAACAACAGGTCGAAAACAATTTAGCACAAAAGATATTGTCTGGTTACTATGTGGCTGGAGACAATATTATGATCACTGCACATGATGGTCAGTTGAGCTTTGATAAAGTGAAAATGAGTTAATCATTTACATGGTTCATTGAAACTAAAAAACCCAGCTTCGGCTGGGTTTTTTATTGCGTGATAGAAATGTTAAAAGATGACACTTTTAAGCAAAAATGTGACCTAAGTTTTCACATTTATGTGATAGGTATGGCATATAAGTGATTTATTTGCAAAACAATTATCTTTATTCGAAGATTCTCTTTATAATTTATTTTAATAAAAAACAAACAACTTGAGATAGAAGAAATGACTCAATTGAAGTGGGGTATTGGAGGCGTACTTACGCTTGCTGTGGTCGCAGTGGGGGGTAATCTTTATGCGGATAAAAGCTTGAAGGCTTATTATCAACACAGCACCAAACAGTCGAATGATTTAAAGTTGCAATATCAACAATTTCAAATGGGTGCTTTAAATGGCAGTGCGAACTGGACCGCTGAATTAGTACTAGACCCATGTAAACCGAAAGAAGTGATCCAATTGAAGGGGCAGGATCATATTCAACGGAGTTGGAATGGATATGCGATTCGTTCAGATATTAATATTATGCAAGCACCTGGTGCACTTCAGTCCTTGTTGAAGGAACCACTTAAAGTACAAAGCAAAGTGAATTGGTTGGGTACTTTGAATAGTACCTTGACTACGCCAGTGATTACCCGCAATGAAGCTCAACTCCAGTCTAGATTAGACCCGATGACATTAAAGTTTCGGGCAAAACCGATCGAACAACAGTTAAAGATACTGGATTTACAGCTTGAAATTCCGAATCTAACAGTCACCGATCCAAATATACATTTGCAAATGGTGGGACTAAAGCTAGAAAGTAACCAAGGGCTGAATGGTGAATATCTTGAGGCGGGTGAAACCAAAATTAAGATGGATCTACTGAAAATGTCAGATCGAGATATCAATAAACCGATCAATGCCGAACTGAAGAATTTTAGTATAGAAACGCAAAGTGAACTGACAGACCGAGTTGTAAACACTGAAATGTTGTTGCGTCTAGATGAAATGAAAATGCCTTCAGCACCCGCTGTCCAAAACGTACAGTTTAATTTTAATGTGCTCGATGTAAACCGACAAAAATTACAGACGCTGTTTGATATTTTGGCGAAAAGTGAAAACAGTTGTTTGGCAAAAGAGGCAATGGAAAAAGATATGGAGCCTGCTTTATTGGCAGTGATTAATGAAGGTTTCCGTTTTGAATCAAAAGAGAACCAATTTGCTATTGGGGAAGGGGTTGCACAAGCGAGTGTGACAGGGCGTATTATGCCGAGTCATCAATCGACGGTGATGGGTATGGTGAAAATGATGCCGAGTTTAATGGAATACAAAGCAGATATTCAGTTTGATAAAAATATGATCTCACGCATCATGAATAATTATCTGCAAAAAGGAGGCATCAGCATGTCTGATCAAGAGATCGAAAGCATGCTTTCGACGATGCAGAGTTCAGGGCAGGTGAAACGTGAAGGGAATACCATGAAAATGTCAGTTGATTACAAATATGGGCAAACCAATTTCCTGACTGAATAATGCAAAATATGATGATCTAACATAATAAAAGGGACGTATTTCGTCCCTTTTTTATATCTGAAAATTGTCTAATGCAAAATTTAGCGAAGATGAAAGACCTGCTGGTATTTCATCTTCAGTGCATTAGTTTTTTGGATGGGTAATTTTCCATGCACGGTGGATTTTTTGATTGCGCTTGAAATCAGGCCCAATGGTTTCACTGGTAATTTCTTCGACATCAAAGAATGCTAAAATTTCTTCGTCCATTTCAAAACCACGATAGTTGTTCGAGAAGTACAAAGTACCATCCGTAGTTAAACGGTTCATCGCGCGTTTGAGCAATGATAAATGGTCGCGTTGTACATCAAAGGTACCGTAGAACTTCTTCGAGTTTGAGAAGGTTGGTGGGTCAATAAAGATCAGCTCATACTGTTCATGACCTTCTTTTAACCACTCAAAACAATCACTAGCAAAGAACTGATGTTGTTCATCGGCATGATCGACTGTTAAGCCGTTCAAGACGAAGTTCTCTTTAGACCAGTTCAAATATGTATTTGAAAGATCAACGCTGGTGGTACTTGCCGCACCGCCTAAAGCTGCATGTAAGCTGGCTGTAGAGGTATAGCTATAGAGGTTCAAAAAGTGCTTACCACGCGCTTCTTGCGCAATGCGTAAGCGGATTTGACGGTGGTCGAGGAACAAACCTGTATCTAAGTAATCGGTTAGATTGACTAAAATTTTTGCTTTGCCTTCCTGCACGATAAAACGCTTAGAAGCAGTACTTTGCTTGGTATACTGGTTTTTACCTTCTTGGCGAGCACGTGTTTTGATAAAGATCGCATCACGGCCTAAACCTGTTACCGCACGAATCGCCTGTAAAGCAAGGTTGAAACGCTTTTTGGCTTTTTCAGGATCGATTTTTTTCGGTGGCGCATATTCTTGGACGTGTAAACGTTCACCATACAAATCGACTGCGACGTTAAAGTCTGGAAGGTCAGCATCATATAAACGTAAACAGTGAATGTTTTCTTTTACTGCCCATTTCTTTAAGGTCTGCATGTTCTTTTGTAAACGGTTAGCAAAGTCTTCAGCACCTTCAATCGCTTCAAACTGTTGCGGTTGCCATGTTTCCAAGAAAGGTTTGACTACTGCAACTGGCTTAACTGAACCTGAACGTACGTAAATTGGCAGTTTACCATTCATCAAACGCATGGTTTGCGGGTCATTCAGCGCCAATACATCGGCTTGCTCGACGGCTGCGGCGATAACTGCTGCGGTTTGATTTGGGAAGTTCTTTTGCAGCAAAGCAGATAAGCCTAAATATAAAGCACGGTTTGAGGCTTTATCACCCAAACGCTCACCATAAGGTGGGTTGGTCACAATAAAGGCTGTTTTTCCTTCGGCTTCAAAGTTTGGCCAATCGGCTAAAGTTCGTTCTTCGATTTGGATCTGGTCAAGTACACGTTCAAAACCAGCAGCAATAATATTTTGCTTGGTGGCTTTTACCGCTTCCCAGTCTGCATCAAATGCGTAGAACTTAGGGAGAGGTTGTTCCAAGGCTGTTTGATGGCGTTCAGCTGCTTCCGCTTTAATGCTCATCCACAGATCATGATCATGGCCATTCCAGCCATTGAAACCGAAACGACGAACTAAACCAGGTGCGCGGTCAGTCAGCATCATCAATGCTTCAATAATGAACGTCCCAGAACCACACATGGGGTCAAGGAAAATATCGGGTCTTTTTGCAAGGAGCTTAGCTTTTTGTAAAATCGCAGCAGCTAAGTTTTCTTTAATTGGGGCATCGGTCATATAACGACGGTAGCCACGTTTATGCAATGAATCACCAGATAAGTCTAAACAGTAGGTGTGTTCAGTTTTTCCTGCGAGTGCATAAATGGTAATTTCAGGTTGCTTAATATCAATACTTGGACGCTTACCGACAGCTTCCATGAATGAATCGACGATACCGTCTTTTACACGTAGAGTTGCAAACTGGCTGTTCACCTTAATTTCACGTTCAATATGTAAACGAACGGCGAAGGTGCTTTGTGGTGCAAAAATTAGCGACCAATCAAAGTTCATTGCACCTTCGTAGAGCTCTTCAGCGACATCACGTGCGTCATGGCTAAATTCCAGCTCATGGACATGAATTGGTGTGAGTACACGCGAAGCAAGACGCGACCACATACAAATGCGATAGGCATGTTCCAGTGTACCTTTGAAAACTAAACGCCCAGGAAAACGTTCAATGTTTTGAACACCTAAACCTTCTAATTCTTCTTGGAGTAAGGTTTCTAAGCCATCGGCACACGTAACCCAATAGCTGCTTAAACGCGAAGCGGTTTTCATAAATTTGAGAGACCAAAATAAAACAAAATAAACTCGCTAAAGTTTAACGTATTTTGCCTCTGAATGGTTTTTTAAATATGCTTCTACTCAGCGGAAATATCAAAATAAATGAATCACCATGTGAACAATAACGTTTTTGGTACGTATTTTGCTAAATCCTTGCAAGTTTAATTTGCTGACTGATTTCTGATAGATCGTTAGTAAATATTTTTCACTTGAAAGGGGATGAATATGTCGACCAAGTTAGATCGCGGTGTTGTAAGTCATGCTGATGCTTTTTCAATTGCAACTTTACTTTATGCACGTCTGCGCCGTGTATCGGGGCGTGTAATTGATGTGATGTATTTGGTGGAAAACCCAAGTTATGCACGTCAAATGGCAGAGCTTGCTTTAAGTACAGAAGATGCTGAACTGATTCGATTGGTGAGTCGTTTAGACAGTGTCATGGATGTTTTTAACTATGAAGAAACCGCCGTGATCGAAAAACCTAAACAGGTCGACACGACACGACATGAGTTGGAAGCCACTGAAGAAGAAATCTACCGTGCCCAAGTGTCACATCACTATATTGGCGCTTTACGATAAGAATGGCTGAAGTTGGATCGCTCTCGCAAGAGAGCTTTTTAAAATGTCCGCTTGGGATAAATAAGATAAGAAACTCTATAGAATTGATATTTATAGCAATTTGATGGACTCAGAATTTGGCTAATTTAGCCTTTGATGGTTTAATTTAACTGGTTGAAATAATAGATAAGAATTTCATAATCTTAGTTTTGAAGCCGATGATAATTAAGGCAATTGTTTTAAACTGAGGTCCAAATCAAAAAGAAAATCTGTATAATGCGTTAACTTAACGTACAAGGAATCTCTCATGCACTTGGCAGCATTGCATACTCCGAGTCAGATTCAACTCAACCAAGATGGTCATCTCAAACACTTCCTCACCATCGAAGGTCTTTCTAAAGAAACTCTTACAAAAATATTGGACACCGCGCAGTCCTTTTTTAATGACCAAAATCAGCTGATTACCAACAACCTCTTAGAAGGTCGAACGGTAATGAACCTTTTCTTTGAAAACTCAACCCGTACTCGTACCACTTTTGAAGCAGCGGCAAAACGTCTTTCTGCAAATGTATTAAATATTGATATCGCACGTTCAAGTACGTCTAAAGGGGAGACGCTCAGAGACACTTTGTGGAACTTAGAAGCGATGGCCGCGGATATTTTTGTGGTACGTCATTCTTCCTCGGGTGCGGCACATTTTATTGCCCAAACCGTTTGTCCGCATGTCGCAATTATCAATGCAGGTGATGGCCGTCATGCGCATCCAACACAAGCTATGTTGGACATGCTGACCATTCGCCGTGAAACCAAAAAGAAATTTGAAGATATTTCAATTGCCATCATTGGTGATATTAAACACTCACGCGTGGCGCGTTCAGATGTTGCTGCATTACAAACACTGGGATGTAAAGACATTCGTGTAATTGCACCGAACACACTGCTGCCATACGGCTTTGATGAATATGGTGAAGGCGTACGTCTATTTAATAACATGGAAGCAGGGATCCGAGACTGCGATGTAATTATTACCTTACGCATTCAAAATGAACGTATTGATT
This sequence comes from Acinetobacter sp. CWB-G5, assembly GCF_019209785.1. Classification (NCBI taxonomy): domain Bacteria; kingdom Pseudomonadati; phylum Pseudomonadota; class Gammaproteobacteria; order Moraxellales; family Moraxellaceae; genus Acinetobacter; species Acinetobacter sp. CWB-G5. The sequence goes on from NZ_JAHUTF010000002.1 coordinate 74,246, forward strand.
CGCCAGCGCTGTCATCTCAAGCTGAATTCTACAAAATGTACGGTTTAAACAAAGAACGTCTTGCGATGGCAAAACCTGATTGCATCGTGATGCATCCGGGGCCTATGAACCGTGGTGTAGAGATTGATTCCAGTATTGCCGATGGTCCGCAGTCTGTGATTTTAAATCAGGTGACCAACGGGATTGCTGTACGTATGGCAGTTTTGGCGCTTGCAATGCAAGGTCAACTGCAAGAGCAAGGTTTGTTAGACGCGATTGCGGTATAAGGAATAAGTCATGACTGTTGTAAAAATTGAAAATGTACGTGTTCTTGACCCAATTCATCAAACAGATGCGGTTCAAACGATATATATCGAAAATGGCAAGTTGGTTGCTGAAACAACCAATGTCACTGAAACAATTGATGGTCAAGGCAAGTGGTTAATGCCAACCATGGTGGACTTATGTGCACGCCTACGTGAACCAGGTCAGCAACAGCACGGGACATTAAAATCAGAAGGTCGTGCTGCGCGTGAAAATGGTATTTTGCATGTGTTTACACCGCCAGACTCAAAACCGATTGTGCAAGACAATGGTGCTTTGATTCATGGTTTGATGGAAAAAGCCATGTTGGATGGCGGCATTTATCTTGAAGTGATTGGTGCTCAAACCCAAGGCTTACAAGGCAACCAACCTGCAAATATGGCGGGTCTTAAAAAGGGCGGTTGTAAAGCAGTTTCAAATGCCAATGCGCCTTTTGCAGATGACGATGTGGTGCTGCGCACTTTAGAATACGCAGCAGGCCTTGGTATGACGGTAGTGTTTTATGCCGAAGAACCGCAAATTGCCAAAGATGGCTGTGTCCATGAGGGCTTTGTGGCATCGCGTCAGGGCTTACCGACCATCCCAGCGATTGCCGAAACCATTGCCATTGCCAAGTATTTGTTAATGATTGAAGCGACGGGTGTTCGTGCCCACTTTGGTTTATTGTCTACAGGTGCTTCTGTTGATTTGATTAAAATCGCTAAAGATAAAGGTCTACCAGTCACATGCGATGTGGCGATGCATCAGCTGCATTTAACAGATCAGCTGATTGATGGCTTCAACTCACTTGCACATGTCCGTCCGCCGTTACGTGCTGAGTCGGATAAAGAGCTCCTTCGCCAAGGTGTGAAAAGTGGAGTGATCGATGCGATTTGTACACATCATGAACCGTTAAGCAGTTCTGCAAAGCTAGCACCATTTGCTGAAACACAACCGGGCATCACTGCTTTTGATACCTATGTAGCTTTTGGTGTGCAATTGGTACGTGAAGGTTTATTTAGTCCTTTGGAATGGGTCGAAAAAGTCACGATTGCACCTGCCACGGTAGCCAATATGCTTGAACGTTGGACTGCTGAAGCAGGCTGGGTATTGGTTGATCCTGAGTTAGACTGGATTGTGAATAAAGACAATATTTTGTCGCAAGGTAAAAATACACCTTTGATCAATCAAGTGGTGAAAGGAAAAGTTCTAAAAACTTTTGCAGCTTAAATATTGCCTTAAACGTGGATTAAAAAGTCAGCTTCGGCTGGCTTTTTTATTGGGCCTAGATAAAACTGATGCAAATACAATATTTTACAAAGTATAAAAAATGAACAGATAAACTGGAAAATGACGATGAAAACAATGAGAAAAAGTGGGGTAAGGCTTCATGAATGTCGATTTTATGGATTTACTAAAACAAAATGTCTCTGCAATTGTTTTAGAGGGTGATACACAACATTTACTTGAAAAAAATCAAGCAATTCAATCCTTTTTACCAATTTTACTGTCTATATTAAAGTCAAAGTCTGAACTGATTCCTGCATTTCAGCAGCAGTTGAATCCACGTCTTAATGATGCTTTTGCATCGAATGTCAGTCTCAAGCAACAGTTTTTGGAGCATGTCCGCGGGGCAGCACCCGCAGATGAAATTGAAAGTACCTTGAGCCGTTCGATTACACCTGCATTAGCATTTTTAGCCACAGAGGCAGGTTCTTCAGAACCAGAAGCAATTTCTCATTTACTACAAGTCAACACAGATTCCATTAGTCGTGCGTTACCTGAGTGGGCAACTGCATTACTAGCCGGATTGGGGGTAAATACCTTACAAGGACAAGCTACACATGTTGCACCTGCAAGCGTACATGCTACAAAAGTAGATGAGAAACGGTCATTTTTACTGCCAGTTTTGGCTTTAATTATTTTTGCGGCATTGTTTGCTTTTATTTTTAGAGCCTGTACCGAAAAGGCCACAACTGAAACAGCACCTGCTGCAAATGTGAATGCCAGCCAACCTGCTAAATTTCAAATCACCACAGGGGCAACAGGAGATTTGGTCACTTGCCAAATTTTCTCAGCCAATGCGGCTTATGTTGAAATTTTGCAAAAAGAAGTAAAGCAAATTTTTAATAACAGCATCGGCTGTGGTGCAGATATGCAGAGTATGTATCACACTGAATTTATCGACCAAGATGCGATACCCAGTGTAATCAGTGCATTGAAAGGTGTGCCAAATATAAATTTAACATGGTTTGGCAATCAGTTATCGATTCAATCACAAGATCCAGCCAATGCACTTAAAGTGGCAGATCAAATTAAACCTTTACTGCGTAATATGACAGTTGTGACGCAGCAACCACTGGATGTAAACCGTGCCGTGGATACCAGTATTAGTGATGCTGAGCGTGCACTGGCAGAAATTAATCCTGAGCAAGTTCGAGCACTAGACGTTGCCACGGCATTGAATTTGCAAATTATTAACTTTGATACAGCTTCATCGACGATACCTGATGTCAATAAGTCGATTTTGGATCAGGCCGCGGCGCTGATGCAAAAATCACCTCAAGTTAAACTGACCGTGATGGGGCATACAGATGCAACGGGAGATGCGGCAGTCAATAAAACTTTGTCGCAAAATCGAGCGCAAGCGGTGGTGGATTATTTAATTTTTAAAGGCGTCGATCCTGCGCAGTTGAGAGCGATTGGTTATGGGCAAGAAAAGCCAATAGCAGACAATCAAACTGATGAAGGCAAGTTTAAAAACCGCCGTATCGAGTTTGAGGTTTTAAATACAGACTCTGGTGTGGTGCGTGAAGTGGATGATCGTGGTGTTGAAAAGGTCAACTAAGCGATGTTTTAACCCTGCTACGGCAGGGTTCTTTTATATAGCTACTCGCATAAAAGCTTATTTTTTGGTTAAATACGCTGCGAAAAACAACAGCCTTATGGTTTTATAACAATGATGAAGAAAACAATTTTTGCCAGTCTAATCTTGAGCAGTTTATTTTTAAGTGCTTGTAACCGAACCGAGAATAAAACAGAAACGGTTGCTGAACCGCAAGAAATGTCAGATTGGAGTTGTACGGCTCCGGCCAACGTCGAACAAATTCAAGCGCATTTAAAAGCTGAATACTTAAAAGCCCTAGATCGCCGTCTGCGTGATAGCCGTGAATATGAGGCCGATGAAAAATTATTAACGCAGATTAATAACGGTATTCGCTTTGAAATTAAAGGCATTTCAACCACCACAGAAAAGCCTGAAACTGCGAAGCAATTGGACTGTGAAAGCCAGTTGGTGGTGATTTTCCCGAAAGGGTTACAGAAACGTGCCGAAAATGCGTTTTTAGCGCGTCCATGCGAAGAGTGTGAGGAAGGTTATCAAAGTACTTTGCGTGATGTCTTAGAAGAGGGTGAATATTCACTCAACTTAGACAATGATCAGCTACAAGGTGCATTTAGCTATAACATCATTAAAACGGATAAAGAAGGCATTAGCCTGAATGTACCCAATCAAAATGGCGTGATTGATGGTGTAGTGTTGGTGACGCAGCATGCGGTTCAGTTTGCGGCATATGAAAAAGAAAATGCAGAAATACAAAAGAATATAAAACAATATAATGAGCAAGAAGTTGCGCAGATGGAACTGGCACAAAAAGCCATGAATATTCGTAAGAAGGAATTGGACGCTGACCAAGTCAAAGTGGTGGAACGTCTGAACCAAACTTGGGACAATTTCACTGAGGAGCAAAAACAGCAGCTTCAACAAGACCAAACGGAGTGGTTTGAAAAGCGTGATGTGGACTGTAAAGTGATTTCCCAAAAAAGTGTTTACCAAATGACGGATAGTGAAAAAGAAACCTATCAAAAGCAGTCGCAATATTGGGATGATGCTTTACGTGCCCAAGATCAACAATTGCAATATACCAAGTGCTTTAACCAAAAAACCAATGAGCGCATTGTGTATTTAAATAATGTGTTTAATTAATTGGGCTACATTAAAAATACGCTTTAGTGAGTATTTATAGAATGAGAAAAGGACGAATATGATTCGTCCTTTTTTATTTAGATTGTGTTTTTTGTCCTTGTTTAGAAGGTAGGTGGCATATAGGTCAGGCTACGGCCTAAAATCCAAAGTAGGAACAGCACCAAAGGTAGGTGGAAAACCAATTGAGTAACGGTAAAGCCAATCACATCTTTAGCTTTTAATTTGAGAATGCCAAGCATTGGCAGCATAAAAAATGGGTTGATTAAATTCGGCAAGGCCTCCGCAGCATTATAGATTTGCACCGACCAGCCTAAATGCACTTTCAAATCATGTGCAGCTTGCATGACATAGGGTGCTTCAATAATCCATTTACCACCGCCAGAAGGAATGAAAAAGCCTAAAATGGCAGAATATAAGCCCATCACAATGGCAAAGGTCTCTTTGGAGGCAATCGAAACAAAAAACTCAGCAATATAATGTGATAGCGACAAATCATGACTGTTCAGTGCTTGCGTCATCATAAAGGCGATACTGCCATACAGTGGAAACTGAATCAGGACACCTGAGACTGCTGGCACGGCTTTGGTGACAGCATTGAGGAAATTTCGTGGCGTACCATGTAGTGCAATACCCAGCATCAGGAAAATAAAGTTGTAGGTATTTAGGCTTGAAATGGCCAAGATTGGATTACTTTTGCTGAACTCATTGAACATCCAAACCAGACCCAAGAGCACAATCAATATACTCAATAAAGGTGAGTTCTCTAACCAGTCTCCTGGGCGTTTTGTGGTTGGAGTCGGTTTGGCATCTTCCTCCAACTGAATAGGGAATTGATCAATGGTTTTAATGTCTTGGCCTTTGGGTGCAGACCAAAATGCAATAGCAATCGAGGCAATAATCAATACAGCCGTCATGATCATCGACTGAGGCAAAAAAATGGTTTCGGTAAAGGGAATCACACCGGTTAGATTGTAAATCGATTCGGGCAGGCTGGCTTTGTTGGCTTGCAGTTGTGCCGCAGAAGAACTAATACCTAAGGCCCACGTTGCTCCCATACCAATAATCGCGGCGGCAGCGGCAGCACGATAGTCCATATTCAGTTCTTTGCGTTTAGCTAACGCAATCACCAGCAGGGCAGTCAGTACTGTACTCATGGCCCAGTTAATCAGCGAAATTAATAAACTGACCGTCGCAACAAGTACAATCGCACCACGTCCACTATGGGGAATTCGAGCCATTTTTTGAATCAGCAGCTCTACAGGCTTTGAAACAGAAACCACATAACCAACCACAATCAGCATACACATTTGTAAGGTAAAAGGAATCAGACTCCAAAAACCATCACCAAAGGACACTGCGACATCTTTGGCAGGTGCGCCAATGCTGATCGAAGCAATCGCGACGATCACGACACCCAATAGGGCAAAAATATAAGAGTCTGGAAACCATTTCTCCGACCAATCACTGACACGTAGTGCAAAACGTTGCAAAATATTTTGAGAGTTTTCCATGCATTGATTCCATTTTTATCTATGAGGTATGAATTTTTGATTCAGCCTATCCGTGCTGATAGAAATGCCTTTAAAACAGGATCGCTGCTTTAAAGGCATTGGATTATTTTTTCTATTGTATAAATGATGTCGAATTAGCGGATCAGAGCAACACCTGTCACTTTTTGAATATCTTCAAAACTGACATCTTTCGCCAGTTCAACTAATTTCACACCTTCCTGCGTAATGTCCATGACACCGAGGTCAGTAATCACGCGATGTACGACATTTTTACCTGTCAGAGGCAGGCTACACTGCTCGACAATTTTCGGTGTACCATCTTTTGCAGAGTGTTCCATGAGCACCACCACTTTTTGTACTCCAACGACCAAATCCATCGCGCCACCCATGCCTTTGACTTTTTTACCCGGAATCATCCAGTTGGCCAAATCGCCATTTTGTGAGACTTCCATTGCCCCTAAAATGGCGATATTGACATGACCTCCACGGATCATGGCAAAAGAATCTGCACTAGAGAAAAATGCGGCGCCCTGACGTGCGGTAACAGTTTGTTTTCCAGCATTGATTAAATCGGCATCGACTGTTTCCGCCGTTGGAAACTCGCCAATACCTAACAATCCATTTTCAGACTGCAACCAGACGTTGACGTTTTCAGGAATATAGTTGGCCACCAGTGTGGGTAAGCCAATGCCTAAATTGACATAAAAACCATCTTCCAGCTCAAGCGCTGCACGTTGTGCCATTTCATTACGAGACCAAGCCATGGGTTAAGCCTCCTCTTTTAATGTGAGTTGTTCGATACGTTTTTCAGGGGTTGCATTTAGCACAATGCGATTGACATAAATACCCGGCAGGTGAATCTGGTCTGGGTCTAAAGCGCCAATTTCAAGAATTTCCTCAACTTCGACAATGCAGACTTTTCCAGCCATCGCACATACAGGATTAAAGTTTTGTGCGGTTTTACGGAAAATTAAGTTACCTGCAGTATCGGCCTTGTAAGCCTTCACGAGTGCAATGTCAGCGGTGAGCGAGTTTTCTAGAATATATGGTTTGCCATTAAACTGACGCTCTTCTTTGCCTTCAGCAATAAGCGTACCGAAGCCTGTTGCGGTAAAGAAAGCGGGAATACCTGCACCTCCAGCACGGAGTTTTTCTGCCAGTGTACCTTGAGGGGTGAGCTCCACTTCAAGCTCACCACTTAAGAACTGACGTTCAAATTCTTTGTTTTCACCTACATAGGAAGCAATCATTTTTTTGATTTGTTTGCTTTCTAATAAGAGTCCTAAGCCGAAACCATCGACGCCTGCATTATTTGAAATACAGGTGAGGTTTTTCACGCCCGTTTGTTTTAAGGCCGTAATTAGACTTTCTGGAATACCGCATAAACCAAAGCCACCAACCGCTAGGGTTTGACCATCTTGAACCACATCTTGCAGTGCATCCTTTGCACTTGAATAAACTTTATTGACCATAGTGTTCTCGTTATCAATTGAATGGCTTAGGCACAGCGCTTTTGCCAGTAGGCATTGGCATAGTTAGATGGATTGGTGCGTTGTAGCACTTGGCTGATGTTTTGGCTGGCAATCATCAGTGCATCAAGATCAATCCCTGTGTCATAACCCATGTTGGAGAGTAGGTAGTAAAGGTCTTCTGTGGACACATTGCCTGATGCACCTTTGGCATAAGGGCAGCCACCTAGACCTGCAATGGACGAATCAAATACACGAATGCCTTGTTCTAAAGACTGGTAAATATTGGCAATGGCCATGCCATAGGTATTATGAAAATGTCCTGCTAAACTCGCGGCATCCATTTCAGCTAAACATGCCTGCCAGACTTTTTTCACGCGGTCTGGTGTCGCCGTGCCAATCGTTTCACCTAAGGACACTTCATAGCAACCCATGTCCAGCAAACGTTGACTGACGTGTGCAACTTTGCTCGGTGCAATTGCGCCTTCATAGGGGCAGTCGACAATACAAGACACATAACCACGCACTTTGATGTTATGGGCTTTCGCCGCAGTCATGATGTCTGCAAATTTTTCAAAGCTTTCGTCAATGGAGCAATTGATGTTTTTTTGGGTAAAGCTTTCGGAAGCTGCGGTAAAAACGGCAACCTCCTGACAGCCGACTGCCAGAGCAGACTCAAACCCTTTCAGGTTCGGCGTCAGTAAACTAAAACTGATATTCGGATCTTTGGGTAAGCTGGCAAAGAGTTCGTCACTTTGTGCCATTTGTGGAACCCACTTTGCAGAGACACAAGAGCCCACTTCAATGGCACTGAGTCCTGTCTGCATTAAATCTAAAATCAGTTTACGACGGTCATCCAAAGTGAGCGGTGTCTTTTCATTTTGCAAACCATCTCGCGGCCCGACTTCGACAATTTTGACAAATTCACTCATGCGGCACCTTCCAAGCTTGAAAACTCAACCAATTCATCACCCGCTTTGACCTGATCACCGACTTGGAAGTAAGCCGCAGAGACAATGCCATCATGTGGAGCACGAATTGAATATTCAATTTTCATCGCTTCAAGCGTGAGGAGGACATCATCTTTTTTCACTGCGCTGTTGTTTTGTACCAAGACTTGCGTAATCACACCCGGCATTGGTGCTTTTAAGTTATTGGCATCAGAAGCATCATCTTCAGTATTAAAGTTAGGCTGAATATGTGCAAATTTATAGCTTTGACCGTCTGCATACAGGATTAGGCCCTGTGCATTTGAACTATAAGCATAGGTCTTTTTGCTTGTTGCACATTCAATTTTAGCTAAATGTGCCTCTAACAATTCACCTTGAATGAAAACGCTATGTCCATTGTACTTCGCTGTAAAGCCTTTTGCTGTTGGGCTGAAATAGACTTTATGTTCTTCATCGTTTAGTGCCAGTTTAATGGCATAGCTAGCATTAATATTTAAACGCCATAGAGAGTCGGCTTGCCATACAGGATTTGCAGCTGTTTTATTGTTGGCAAAACGGGACAAGAGTTCAATCAATGCTGCCGTAATGATGAGCTCTGAAGAGGCTGTTTCATTATGTTGCAATAAAAACGCTTCTTCACGTTGAATTAAGTTGGTGTCTAGATTGGCGGTTTTAAAAGACTCTGAACGGACCAAACGGTCTAAGAATGCAATGTTATTGCCCAAGCCATCGACATGGAATTGACTCAGTGCATGGTGCATTTGGGTGAGTGCGGCTTCACGATTCTTTGCCCAAACAATTAATTTGGCAATCATTGGGTCGTAAAAGGTCGTGATTTCATCCCCTTCAACAATGCCACTGTCTACGCGGACATGCTCATTTTGCTGAGGGTAGTGCAGGTAGTGGATTTTACCAATTGCAGGTAAGAAACCTTTTTCAGGTTCTTCAGCATAGACACGTGCTTCTAATGCATGACCATGAATACTGAGCTCGTGTTGTTGTTTAGGCAGTGGTTCACCAAAAGCTACACGTAGTTGCCATTCCACCAAATCTTGCCCTGTAATCATCTCTGTTACAGGGTGCTCAACTTGCAGGCGAGTATTCATTTCCATGAAATACGCCGTGCCGTCTTGTTCCACAATAAACTCAACAGTCCCTGCACCGACATAATCCACTGCACGTGCTGCATCAATAGCGGCTTGGCGCATGGCTTCGAGTTTTGGTTCTGCCATTTGGGGTGCAGGTGCTTCTTCTAGTACTTTTTGATGGCGACGTTGTACCGAACAATCGCGTTCAAAGAGGTGCACATAGTTACCATGTGTATCACCAAAAACTTGCACTTCAATATGGCGCGGTTGTACCACATAGCGTTCAACCAGAACATCGTCATTGCCAAAGCTTGAACGCGCCTCACTTTTACATGAAGCTAGATGGCTTAAAAAGTCTTCGCCGCGATCAACCAAACGCATGCCTTTACCACCACCGCCAGCACTGGCTTTAATCAGCACAGGGTAGCCAATGGCATCGGCTTGTTGTTTTAAAAAATCAGGATCTTGGTTGGTGCCATGGTAGCCCGGTGTCAGCGGTACACCTGCTTTCTCCATTAGCGATTTAGAAGTGGCTTTCAGGCCCATGGCTAAAATGGCATCTACAGGTGGGCCAATAAAGACAATGTTGTTTTTTTGGCAGGCATTGGCAAATTGGTCATTTTCAGATAAAAAGCCATAACCTGGATGAATTGCTTCAGCACCTGTGTCTAAGGCAGCTTGAATAATACGTTCAATTTGTAGGTAGCTTTGTGCAGCAGGAGATTCACCGATATAAATGGCTTCGTCGGCTTGTTGCACGTGCTGTGCCTGAGCGTCAGCATCTGAATAGACTGCAACGGTGGCAATGCCCATTTTTTTTGCAGTTCGGATCACACGACAAGCAATTTCACCACGGTTCGCAATTAAGATTTTATTAAACATATCGATATCCTTTCTTGTTGTTATGCCGTTGTCTTGATCCAGACTGGACTGTGTTTATTTAAAAAAGCATTTAAGCCATTTTTCGCCTCTGATCCTTGGCGTACATGGGCAATATGTTGTGCTGTTTGCAACAATAATGCTTCGGTTAACACTTGCTGGTCGACCATTTGGATGAGTTGTTTTGAAGACGTTTGTGCTTCTGGCCCACCCAAAAGTAAGGCATCGACCATTTCTGCGACTTTTTCATCTAACTGTTCAGCATCGGCCACCACATGCGCTAGACCAATGTGTAGGGCTTGTTCCGCAGAAATACGCTCTGCGGTTAAAAAGTAGCGTGAAGCCTGACGTGCACCAATCGCACGAATCACATAAGGGCTAATGGTTGAAGGGGCTAAACCTAAGCGCACTTCAGAGGTTGCAAACTTAGCATCGCTGCTTGCGACACAAATATCACAGGCAGAAGCCAGTCCCATGCCACCACCAAAAGCAATGCCTTGTACGCGGGCGATGGTCGGTTGTTTTAAAGTCGCTAAACTTTGTAGCATTTTCGCTAGTTTTAATGCATCGGCTTCATTTTCAGCCTGTGAGGCTTGTCCTGCTTCTTTCATCCAGTTCAGGTCAGCACCCGCCGAGAAGCTTTTGCCACGTCCTGCTAAAATCACGACACGGACATCATCACGTGTATTGAGTTCGCTAAAGCAGCGGTGCAGTTCTTCAATCACTTGAGTATTGAAGGCATTATGCATTTCTGCACGATTAATCCATACCGTTGCCACTTGGTCGCGTTGTTCGAGTTGTAAATATTGAAAGCTCATCGCTCATCTCCTACATGCGGAACACGCCGAATTTGGTCGGTTGAATGGGTGCATTTAAGGCTGCGGCTAAACTTAAACCGAGCACCTGACGGCTTTGTGCAGGGTCAATCACACCGTCATCCCATAAACGCGCCGATGCATAATATGGATGGCCTTGTCGTTCAAACTGATCGCGAAAAGGTTGTTTAAAATTATCTTCTTCTGCCGCAGACCAAGACTCGCCACGTTTTTCGATTTGATCACGCTTTAAGGTCGATAATACACTTGCCGCTTGTTCACCACCCATGACCGAAATACGCGAGTTTGGCCATGTCCACATGAAGCGTGGAGAATAGGCACGACCACACATACCGTAGTTGCCTGCACCAAATGAACCACCAATCACAAGGGTAAGTTTCGGCACGTTCGCAGTTGCAACAGCCATGACCAGTTTAGCGCCATTTTTGGCAATGCCTTCATTTTCGTATTGGCGACCGACCATAAAGCCAGTAATGTTTTGAAGGAACAATAGGGGAATATTGCGCTGCGTACAGAGTTCAATAAAGTGAGCCCCTTTTTGTGCAGACTCTGAAAATAAAATACCGTTGTTGGCAATAATGCCAACGGGCATGCCATAGATTTTGGCAAAACCTGTGACTAAGGTGGTGCCAAAGCGAGCTTTGAATTCATCAAACCGTGAACCATCGACAATACGCGCAATCACTTCACGAATATCGAATGGTTTGCGTGCATCACTTGGTACAACACCATACAGTTCTGTTGCATCAAATAATGGTTCTTCAATCTCTGTTGCACGCGTATGTGGTGTTTTATTCAGGTTGGCTACGATGTTACGAGCAATGGCAATAGCATGTTCGTCGTTTTCAGCCAAATGATCCGCTACACCAGACAGGCGAGTATGCACATCACCACCGCCTAAGTCTTCACTGCTGACCACTTCACCTGTTGCCGCTTTCACCAGCGGTGGGCCACCTAAGAAAATCGTCCCTTGGTTACGCACAATAATAGTTTCATCAGACATGGCAGGTACGTATGCCCCCCCAGCCGTACAACTGCCCATTACCACCGCAATTTGGGCAATTCCCATGCTCGACATGCGTGCTTGATTATAGAAAATACGCCCAAAGTGATCGCGGTCAGGGAAAACTTCGTCCTGCATGGGTAAATAGGCACCACCTGAGTCCACCAAATAAATACATGGCAGATGGTTTTGCTCCGCAATTTCTTGAGCACGTAAGTGTTTTTTCACAGTCAGTGGGTAGTACGTGCCGCCTTTTACTGTCGCATCGTTGGCGACGATCATGCAGGTCACACCATTGACCTGACCTACACCAGCAACGACACCAGCCGCAGGCACATCGTCTGCATAGACGTTTTGTGCTGCCAACTGACCAATTTCAAGGAATGCCGTGCCTGCATCAATTAATTGATCAATACGATCACGTGCTAACAGTTTTCCGCGTGCCAAATGCTTTTGTCGCGCCGCTTCGCCGCCGCCTAAAGCAATTTGTTCTGCTTTTTGCTTTAAGTCATCGACCAAGCTTTGCATCGCGGTTTGGTTGGTTTTGAAGTCTTCACTTCGAATATTGATCTTGCTATGTAATTGATTCATCACGAACATCCTTGTCATTTTTATTGTTGTGGAGGGTTAAGCTGTTTCATTAAACAGTTCACGGCCAATCAACATACGGCGAATTTCAGAAGTTCCCGCGCCAATTTCATAGAGTTTTGCATCGCGCCATAGACGGCCTGCAGAAAATTCATTGATATAACCATTTCCACCTAAGGTCTGAATGGTTTCACCTGCCATCCATGTGGCTTTTTCAGCAGCATATAAAATTGCACTGGCTGCATCTTTACGTAGGCTACGGCTATGGTCAGCCTTGTCGCACTCAGCACCCACGGCATAAACCAACGCTTTACATGCCAACCAAGTCGAATACATATCGGCAATTTTGCCTTGCATCAACTGGAACTCACCGAGTGCTTGGCCGAATTGTTTACGGTCATGGATATAGGGAATCACGGTGTCCATGCAGGCATCCATAATGCCTAAAGGACCTGCGCTTAAAACCGCACGCTCATAGTCCAAACCACTCATCAGCACTTTCGTACCGTTTCCTACACCGCCCATCACGTTTTCTTTTGGCACTTTCACATTGTCAAAGAACAGTGGATAAGTGTTCGAACCACGCATACCCAACTTGTCTAAATGTGTGCCATGACTAAAACCTTCCATGCCTTTTTCTACAAGGAAGGCTGTCATGCCTTTAGCGCCTGCATGCAGATCCGTTTTGGCATAAACCACAAGCACATCAGCATCACCACCATTGGTGATCCACATTTTTGAACCATTTAACAAGAAGTGATCGCCACAATCTTCAGCTTTGAGTTTCATGCTGACTACGTCTGAGCCTGCGTTTGGTTCAGACATGGCAAGTGCACCGACGTATTCACCTGAAATTAGCTTCGGTAAATAGCGCTGCTTTTGTTCCTCGCTGCCATTTCGGTTAATTTGATTCACACATAGGTTAGAATGTGCACCATAAGAAAGACCTATCGAAGCTGAAGCACGTGAGATTTCTTGCATGGCAATGATATGCGCTAAATAACCTAGGCCTGTACCGCCATATTCTTCACTGACGGTTAGACCGAGTAAGCCCATATCGCCAAATTTTTTCCACAACTGAGCTGGAAATTCGTTGTTCTGATCGACTTGTTGCGCAATAGGAGTAATTTCCTTGGCACAAAAAGCGGCAACGGAATCACGTAGTGCAATGAGTGTTTCATCTAAACCGAAATTTAAGCTTTGTAGGGTCATTTCTTCATTCGTCCTATGAGTGTATTTATTGTTCCTGATAAAGCATTTTTGTTGTGCTTGATTTTTACAATACATCGAATTTTTAAAAAAGTGAACTAAAATTCACAAATTGATTTACAATTCATTTTATCTGGTTGAGAATAGAATTATGAGTTATAAAAGATCATCATTGATGCAAGAACGAATGGAACAAAATCGTGAAGCGATTTTGCAATCCGCTCGTGAACTTATTGCTCAAGGGGGGATTAAAGACGCGCAAATTCAAGCAATTGCTGAACGCGCGGGTGTTTCGAGTGGTTTGGTGTATCGATACTTCGATAACAAAAGCCAAGTGTTAATTGAGGTTTTGTCTGAGGCCATACAGCATGAGGTGAAAATTTTAAATCACATTGCTGAAAGTGAGCTCTCGTCAAAACAGAAATTGGACAAGGCGGTAACCACGTTTGTGAAACGTGCCATGAATAGCCCCCAACTTGCGTATTCACTCATGTTTGAGCCAGTCGATGCTGAGTTAGAACATGAACGTTTTCGCAGTAAACAGCTGATTAAACAGAGCATCAAAGAAATACTGGCCGCAGGGAAAATTAACGGTGAGTTTGGATTTGAAGATTTAAATACCGCAGCACTTTGTGTGGTTGGTGCCATGACTTTTGTGGTCATTGAGCCTTTAAATCCGTCTCGAAATGTGATGTTTGATCAAAACTATAAAGACTACTTTGTGAAACAAATTGCCGAATTTTGTGTCAATGCAGTTCAGGTTCAGGAGGAAAAATAGTAGCAGGTGTGAACACAAAGGCTTGGTGTTTGAAGGGAAGTAGTCATAGAACAATTAAAGTTGAATAACAAGATTACAATGAATCAAGGAGATCGATTCGATGACACAAGAACGGTTAAGTTATGCCTATGGAACGAGCAGTCAGCCCCTATTAGGCATGACGATTGGTGAGAAATTTGATCAGGCTTGTCAGCAGTATGCGGAACAAGATGCTGTTGTCAGCCTGCATCAAAATGTCAGACTCACGTATAAGGAATTACAAGCTCAGGTCAATGCGTTTGCCTGTAGTTTACTAAAACTGGGCTTGAAGAAAGGCGATCGACTTGCGATTTGGTCTCCAAACTGTGTGGAATGGACGATTACCCAGTTTGCTGCGTTTAAAGCGGGCATCATTTTAGTCAACTTGAACCCTGCCTATAAAAGTAATGAGCTCGAATATGTATTGAATAAAGTTTCTTGTAAGGGCTTGGTCATTGCATCGCAATTTAAAAGCACGAATTATCAAGATATTTTAATGAAAATTGCACCTGAAATTAAAGGTGCTGAAAATAAAGTGTTAAAGGCAGAACGACTGCCACATTTGAAATATATTATTAAAATTGATGAAGAAGAGCATACGGGTTTGCATCGTTTTAGCGATCTGCTCACTCCCCCCAGCAAGAGACAGCTCAATCAACTAGAGCTTGTTGCAAGCGAATCGCAGTTTGATGAAACCATCAATATCCAGTTTACTTCGGGCACCACAGGTAACCCGAAAGGCACAATGCTGACACATAATAATATTCTAAATAATGGTTATTTTGTTGGTGAAGCCATTCATTTAAGTCCTGCCGATCGAGTCTGTATTTCTGTACCGCTCTTTCACTGTTTCGGTATGGTGATGGGTAATTTGGCCTGTATTACGCATGGTTCAACCATGGTCTATCCATCGGCGGTGTTCAATCCTTTAGAAACGTTAAAAGCCATTCAGCAGGAAAAATGTACGGCTGCATACGGTGTACCGACCATGTTCATTGCTATTTTAGAGCATGAACAGTTCGAAGATTTTGATCTTTCCAGTTTACGTACAGGCATTATGGCGGGCAGTCCTTGTCCACGTGAAATTATGCAACGTGTTATTGATCGGATGCACATGTCCGAAATTACCATTTGCTATGGTATGACTGAAACGGCACCTGTCAGTGCACAAAGCTCAACCTCAGATTCAGTTGAACAACGAGTCGGAACCGTAGGGCGTGTCCATCCACATCTTGAAATTAAAATTGTAGATGAACAAGGCAAAGTCGTACCACGTGGTCAGTTGGGTGAACTGTGTGTTCGTGGCTATTCGGTAATGTTGGGGTATTGGGAAGACCATGAAAAATCGCAAGAAGTGATTGATTCAGCACGCTGGATGCATACAGGTGACATCGCAGAAATGGATGAAGCTGGCTTTGTGAAAATTAAAGGTCGAATTAAGGATGTGGTCATTCGTGGCGGAGAAAACTTATTCCCGAAAGAAATCGAAGACTTTTTATATACCCATCCTGATGTCAGCGATGTCCAAGTCATTGGTCTGCCAGATGCACGTTATGGTGAAGAATTGTGTGCTTGTATTATATTACATGAGCATCATGAAATTACTGAAGAGTCGATCCGTCAGTACTGTGCGGAACATATTTCACACAATAAAGTTCCACGTTATGTTCGGTTTTTTAATGAGTTCCCAATGACAGCTTCGGGGAAAGCGCAGAAGTTTAAATTGCAGGAATTTATGCGTAATGAACTGGATTTGAAAGAAATCGCATAAGGTTGAAGACGGACTTTCCTTTGCTGGGTTAAAGCCAAAGGAAAGTCCGAAGTGAAAAGCAAAAGGAATAGCATATGCACCTGAGAAATGATTGGGCTCGCGCTGAAATACAAGCACTCTACCAACAGCCTTTTTTAGATTTGGTCTTTCGAGCACAGCAAATTCATCGTCAGTACTTTGAAGCGAATGCCATCCAAGTCAGTACTTTACTGTCGATCAAAACAGGTAAATGCCCTGAAGACTGCAAATACTGTTCACAGTCTGCGCGCTATGACTCAAAGCTTGAAGCTGAAAAAAGAATTGCGGTTGAAAAGGTCATTAGCGAAGCACAACAGGCGAAGGCCTCGGGTTCTACTCGGTTTTGTATGGGTGCGGCATGGCGCAATCCACATGAACGCGATATGCCTTATGTCTTGGATATGGTGCGTGAAGTCAAAGCTTTGGGTTTAGAAACCTGTATGACGCTAGGCATGCTGAATGCCTCTCAAGCCGAACGTTTAAAAGGTGCAGGACTCGATTATTACAACCATAACTTAGATACGTCGCGTGAGTACTATCCCAATGTGATTAGTACCCGTAGTTTTGATGACCGTTTGGATACCTTAAGTCATGTTCGAGAGGCAGGCTTAAAAGTATGTAGTGGCGGGATTGTTGGCCTAGGCGAAGAGACCAAAGATCGAATTGGCTTGTTGTTTGAATTGGCGACTTTACCGATACATCCTGAGTCTGTGCCGATCAACATGCTGGTCCCAATGCAGGGTACGCCTTTGGCAGAAGTTGACAAGTTAGATGTGACCGAGTGGATTCGCACTATTGCGGTAGCGCGAATCATTATGCCGAAAAGTTATATTCGTCTGTCCGCGGGACGTGAATCGCTGTCCGATACCGACCAAGCTTTGGCTTTCATGGCTGGTGCAAATTCACTGTTTTCTGGTGAAAAATTGCTGACTACGCCAAATACAGCACAAGGCAAGGATCAACAACTCTTTCACAAACTGGGGCTACATGCAGAAAAAGCCAAACCGCAACTTGCTGAGTTAACGGTCGATGCTATGGCTGTGGCTTAAATGCTAGAACATGCGGTCATGAACGTGTAGATTTAGGGCGACGATTAAAAGTAGATGAGTGAACAATAAAATGGCGAAAGACTTTCAGAGTCAAACTGTAGTAGATGGTTATGATCAACATATTCGTAAGCTCATTCCAGGATATGAGTTGGTTCATCTGCAAATTCAAGCCATTTTAAAAACACATTTACCAGAATATGCGCACGTATTGATTGTGGGATGTGGTACAGGTTATGAGCTTTCATATTTGTTGGCGCAGCATCCGACGTGGAGTTTTACCGCTGTCGACCCATCTTTGACCATGATTGAAAAAGCGCAGCAGTTATTGAGCGAGACCCATAGTGATTTAACGCGGGTTCACTTTGTTCATGGTGATACGACGGCATTACAGGAAAGTGCACAGTTTGATGCCGCTTTAGCCATATTGGTGGCGCATTTTATTCCACTTGAAGCAAAGTCATTCTTCTTTGCCGACATTTTACGCTGTCTTAAAACACAAGCTATTTTACTGAGCTATGACCTGATGTGTTCTAGTGATGACACTGAACTCAAGGTTATACAAACCTTATGTCAGAGCAATGGTTTGACGGTGGTACAGAGTGAAAAAATGCTTGAGCGCCTACAACAAGATTTTTATTTGATCTCGGCCAGCCAGATGCGAGAGCTTCTGACGAAAGTTGGATTTCATGAAGTACGAACTTATAGTCAACTGTTAAATTATTATGGTTTTTTTGCACAAAAGTAAAAACCAATGGCAGTAAAAAGATACATTTTAAAGATAAGAGTGAAGGAATATACATGGCAGCCTATTATCAACTTTTAAATCGTGAACAGCACAGTGATGGGAGCTGTACAGCATCTTATCTTTCCAATATTCATGCACAAGGCGCATGGAATCCGCATGAACAGCACATGGCACCTGCAACAGGGGTTTTGTGTGCAGAGTTAGAGCAGTTTCAACCACGTGACGAGATGCGCATTGGACGCGTGAGTTTAGATATTTTTGGACTGATCGCTTTTGGTGAGTTTACCGTGCATACCCGTGTCATTCGTGCTGGAAAAACCATTGAACTGATCGAGGCGGAAATGAAAGCAAACGGGAAGACTTGTATTGTGGCCCGTGCTTGGAAAATGATGAAGCAAGATACCAGTGCAATTGCAGGGCTGGAAGATCAACCGATTGTAGATCCTGAAACTTTGCCAGTATGGGATGGGATGAAATGTTGGCCGGGTGGTTATATCCAGAGTATTGAGACACGTGCGGCAGAAGGGCACCGTGCGGGTAAAGGCATTGTTTGGTTACATAATGATTTGGACATGGTGGAAGGTCAGGACACATCGAGTTTTGTGCGCTTATTGGGCATGGTCGATACAGCCAACGGTATTGTGCCACGTCAAAATCCAGCATCTGGATGGGGCTTTCCCAATTTAGATCTACAACTGCATTTATACCGTTTACCCCAAGGGAAATGGTTAGGTTTGGAAGCGACGCAGCAATATGGTGATAATGGTATCGGTTTAACCAGTGCGGTTTTGCACGATGAGCAAGGGCCATTTGGTCGTAGTGAACAGATTTTGACCCTGCGTAAGTTTTAGTTGGTCAGTGTCAATTTAATAAAAAAGGATGAATTGCTTCATCCTTTTTTTATTGGCATGCTGTAGGCACTTTAAAATAGTGAAATGAAGATGCGGATCAGTTTAATTGGAGCCGGGCGGGTGGCTCATCATTTAGCCAAAGCCCTGATGTCTCAGCATGAAATCATCAATATTTATAGCCGAAGCTTCGACAAAGCTACAGATTTGGCGCAAGTCGTACATGCAAAGGCGGTCAGTCATTTTCAGCAGTTAAATGTTGATGTGGATTTGGTGATGATTGCAGTAAGTGATCAGTCTATTCCAAGCGTGATTTCGGCATTGACTGAATATCTGCCGAATGTGTTGATTGTACATACTTCAGGGAGTACAGCACTTTCAGTTTTGGCGACGCAACATGCACGTGCAGGAGTTTTTTATCCCTTACAGACCTTTAGCTTAGAACGTGAAATTGATTGGTCAAATACACCGTTGTTTGTAGAAGCCACTGAAAATACAGATCTTCAAAGACTACATACACTGGCAGAAAGCCTGAGCCAACGCGTGTATAGCTACAGCTCTGCACAGCGTCTAAGTTTGCATTTAGCGGCCGTTTTTGCCTGTAATTTTAGTAATTATTGTTTTGACAT
Organism: Acinetobacter sp. CWB-G5; assembly: GCF_019209785.1. Classification (NCBI taxonomy): domain Bacteria; kingdom Pseudomonadati; phylum Pseudomonadota; class Gammaproteobacteria; order Moraxellales; family Moraxellaceae; genus Acinetobacter; species Acinetobacter sp. CWB-G5. The sequence continues at coordinate 93,902 of NZ_JAHUTF010000002.1, forward strand.
GGCGAAACAAGTGGTGGATGCAGAGCAGGTCGATTTTAATCTGCTACAACCATTGATCTTAGAAACCGCACAGAAAGCTACACAGAATGACCCGAAGCAGATGCAAACTGGCCCTGCGATGCGTCAGGATCAGAATATTTTACAGATGCATCAACAGATGCTTGCACAAGTTCAACGAGCAGATCTTGCTGAAGTGTATGCCTTAATGAGTCAGCAGATCAGTCAACGTCACAGTTGATATTCAATATAATAAACGAAGAAGCAAGTCACAAAGAACAAGCAAAGCCACTGAAAACGTGGCTTTTTTTATGCCCTAAGATTCGGTACAGTGTTGCTTAAAATAAATACAAACAAATAGAGGGCGTATGCGTTCATATTCATTATTAGAACAAGTGCAGTGGAAAGATCTTGTGCAGCTAGGCCATACCGATGTGATCAGTGAGTTATTTATCTCTTTACCGTGGTTGATCGTCTCTTTCATTTTTGCAGGTTTACAGTGGTATGTCTTGGCGCTGTTTTGTTCGTTTATGTTTTTCTTAACAGGGCTTAGACAGGTGCATAACGCTTTTCATTTTGCCTTAGGGATTAGCCGTCCTGCGACTCATTGGGTCATGTTTGTTTTGAGCATCGTCATGCTCGGTTCGATGCATGCTGTACAAATTAATCACCTCCGCCACCATCAGCACTGTATGCAGGACGAAGATATTGAAGCGAAAAGTGCAAGCATGAAGTGGTGGCAAGCTTTGCTTTTTGGTCCAGTTTTTCCATGGATGTTGCATAAAAAAGCCTTTGAGGTTGGGACTAAAACGCAGAAAAAATGGATGTTTTCTGAGCTGGTTGCCAACGTCATTGTATTGTTTTTAGTTTTTGTGATCTTGGATATCAGTATTTTAAAATACCATGTCAGTGCCATGTTAATCGGGCAATGTATGACGGCTTTTTTTGCGGTGTGGACGGTGCATCATGATACAGAAGATCATGTCTATATGGCGCGAACAGTGCGTAATGAGTTTAAACGGGTTGTGACCTACAACATGTTTTATCATGTGGAGCATCATTTGTTTCCAGCAGTGCCGACACGACGTTTACATATTTTGGCAAAACGCTTGGATGAACATGATCCAACGGTTGAAATTCGGCATGTGTTCTAACAATTTAAGCATAAAAAATAGGGCACTAGGCCCTATTTTTTATGAGATCTAAAATTTATTTAATTTTCTTAAATAAGAAGTCGTTAATCTTATGACCTTCTTCGAGTCCACGACGTTCAAATTTAGTTTGTGGACGCCAGTCTGGACGTGGGTAGCTGTTGCCTTTACCTGCCATATTTTCAAGATTTGGACGGTTATCGAGTACATCAATCATCCATTCTGCATACGGTTCCCAGTCTGTCGCTGCGTGGAATGAGCCACCCATTTCCAACTTTTGCTCAACCAGTGGCATACGGTCATGTGACACAAAACGACGTTTGAAGTGACGTTTTTTCTGCCAAGGGTCTGGGAAGTACAGTTGCACAGCGTTGATGCTGTTATCTGGCATTTCACGTAATACTTGAATAGCATCTGCATCTAAAAGACGAAGATTGGTTAAACCTGCAATTCCAGCTTCATACACACATTGCGCAATCCCCGGAACATGCACTTCAATCCCGACATAGTTACGTTCAGGGTTGGCCTGCGCCATCAAGACCAATGAACGTCCCATACCAAAGCCAATTTCAACCGTGAGCGGACGCTCTGGATGTTCAAACTGCTGGCGTAAGTCACCTACAGGATATTCCAAAATCATGTGACCATATTGTTCAAGCGCAGTGCGTTGCGAGGTGTTCAGCGGAGATGAACGACGCATAAATGTCACAATTTCGCGGTGTTCATTTAAGTTGTCTAGCTCGACGACTTGCTGGTCTAATTGATCATTCGTCATAATTTTGGCAGATGTAGAAATTCGAAAGCGGTATTGTAAGTCCTGAGCAGGACAAGTCAAATTTTTTACTCAGAATTTATTAAATTCAGCACCATTGAGTTTGCGCAGCCTAGAAATTGTCATCATTTATTAATCATGATGTAACGAATAAAAATTAACCTGCCAGCTGATTTAACCAACTGATAAAAAATGATGAAAAATTTTAAGCCACAGATATTAAGCCTGAGCCTGATTTTGGCGGGTTGTTCTTTTCCAGCGTATGCACAACTATTATTTAGTCAGTATGTAGATGGAACTTCAAATAAGAAAGGATTGGAAATTTATAATCCAGACCCGACGACGGTCAATTTGGCAGAATATCAGATCAAGCAGTTCGCAAATGGCAGTACCAGTGCAAATTTGACAGTGAATTTGACAGGTCAATTGGCGGCAAGGGGGCATTACTTGGTCGGGCATTCTGCTTTAAAAGAAGCTCTGGGCGATGCGGTGCAACAGCAGGCGAACTTAGCTTTCAATGGTGACGACACTTTGGTGCTTTATCATAATGGCGTTGCGATTGACCGCTTTGGTACAGTGGGCGAAAGGCCAAGCACTGGATGGGGTAGTGTTGCAACAGCGAATAGTTTTAAACGCACTTTATTAAGCAATAATGTTTCTAGTACGGGGATTGATGTTACCGCACCGTTTGATTTGGCATCGGCATGGGAAAAATGGTCAGACCAAAATGCATTTTCCAGTTACCTTGCAGGAAATACGGCACCACCCCTAACCGCTGTGAGCTGTAATACGACAGCTACCCCAATTGCGGCATTGCAAAGTGAAGCGCAAGATGTGGAATATGTGGTGAAAGGCGTAATCACGGCTGATTATCGTTATAGCAATGGTTTCTCAGGTTTCTTTGTACAAACACCAGATGTTCAAGCCCAAGCCAATACCAGTAATGCGGTGTTTGTCTATGTTCCCTCTTCAAGTCGCGTGACAGGTGGGCAAGTCGGGCAGGAAGTCATTTTCAAAGGCAAGTTAAAAACCTATCAAAACCAACTGCAGCTTCAAGATTTAAGCAGCGATATTAATGTCTGTAATCCTTCGGCAAGTGATTGGGTTAAACCAATGGCGATCAATTTGCCTTTTGATAGTTTGACTGAAACTTCAGGTCATACACCAAAACGCTATCAAGGCATGTTGGTGAACATCCCCCAAACGCTCACGGTCAGTGAAAACTATAACTATGGGCGTTTTGGAGAATTGGCTTTAAGCCCCGCGCGTTTATATATTCCAACCAATTTATATCCTGCCCATTCAACCGAGGCCAAAGCACTGGCACAACAGAATTTACGTTCTAAACTCATTTTGGATGATGGCTATAACAATCAGAACAGAACGCCGTGGTTGCCAACGACCTTTAGTGCTAAAAACACCCTACGTACAGGTGCACAACTGCAAAATGTACAAGGCATTTTAGAATACCGCTATAACCAATGGAGAATTCAACCTGTGCTTGGGGCAACAGCGCCACAAGTCTTAGACGCGACAAACCCACGTGCAAGCGTTCCCGCAAAGGCTACACAGCAAGTCCGTGTTGCAGCATTTAACGTACTGAATTATGACAATGGTTTGGCACAAGGTTTTCCGACGGAACGTGGTGCAAGTTCTGAGGCTGAGTTTAAAAAGCAACATCTGAAAATTGTCAGTGCATTAAAAGCGATTGATGCAGATGTTTATGGTCTGATGGAAATTGCCAACAATGGTTATGGCGAGCGTAGCGCAGTTGCTTATTTAGCTCAGGCGCTTGGAAGCGACTGGAAATATGTAACGCCTCCGAATGCTGACAAACTCGGAACCGATGCGATTGCTGTTGCCATTATTTATAATGCTAAGCGGGTCAAACCAATCAATGTTGCAGCGGTCTTTGATGACCAGAGCCAGAAAAATCGAGTCACGATGGCGCAAACCTTTCAAGCCTTATCAGGCGGGAAAACTTTTACGGTTATTCCGAACCATTTGAAGTCTAAAGGTAGCTGTCCAGATGATAAAACTTCGATAGAGGCAGATCAGGGCGATGGTCAAGGTTGCTGGAATCCAACCCGCGTTAAAGCGGTACAAGCGTTAATGCAATGGGTTGCAAAAAATCCAACGCAGGTGAGTAAACCGAATGTCTTACTGTTAGGTGATCTGAACAGCTATGCCAAAGAAGATCCAATTCTGGCGCTTGAACAAGCCAACTATAAAGTATTGTTGAATGATGAAAAAATTGGTCAGGGGAAAGCAGCTTATAGCTATGTTTTCGGCGTAGCCAGTAATGCTCAAGGTTATGGTGGTGCAGGAAATCTAGATCATGCGATTGCCGATGCAGCACTTTATCCTTTGGTGAAAAAAGCATTTGCATGGCATATCAATGCAGATGAACCGACAGCATTAGACTATAACGAAGAATATAAAACGGAGGAGCAAATTGCTGCATTCTATGCAGACGATGCTTACCGCTCTTCTGACCATGATCCTGTGATTGTGGATTTAGACTTAAACGATGCAGTGGTTAACGATGATGATAAAACCAGTGCGGGAAGTACAGGGCTGTGGTCTGTATTAGGATTAATCAGTTTGGCCTTGTATGGCAGCCTAAGACGCCGCAAGAATCAGTCTTAACTTGCTTTATGGATAATAATAAAAGGGCGTCATCGCCCTTTTATTTTGTTTATGATTTGAAACCTTTTATGAGCTGATACGGTCTATGAGGGTGCTGCTGGCTTCATTTAAGCCTAACACCTCGACCATAACACCGTGGGCTTCAAACTTTTCAACCACAGCATTCAACATATTGACTGAAGTCATATCCCAAATATGTGCTTTACTGAGGTCAATTTCAACCTTCTGAATATGTTCGTTAAAGTCAAAAAACTGAAAGAATTTCTCTGAGCTGCTAAAGAAAATTTGACCACTCACCACATAGCGACGAGTATGGTTATGCAGTTCAGACTGAACATGAACCGTACTTTCTAGCTTGTTAATGAAAAATAATGCGGACAGTAAAACTCCGACAAAGACACCCAAGGCAAGATTATGTGTGGCTAAGACAATCATCACGACACTGAGCATCACTACATTACTTTGTAGCGGGTGTTTAGCGATGTTTTTAACCGAGTCCCACTGAAAGGTTGTAAATGCCACCATGATCATGATTGCAACCAACGCCGCCATTGGAATATAGGACAGCCAGTCTTTAAAAAATACCACCAAACACAGTAAAAACACACCTGCCACTAAGGTTGAAAGTCGAGTACGTGCACCGGAGCTGACATTAATTACAGACTGTCCAATCATGGCACAGCCTGCCATACCGCCCATAAAACCGCTCACAATATTGGCCATACCTTGTCCGCGACATTCTTGATGACGGTCACCTTCAGTATCTGTGACTCCATTCACTACTGTGGTGGTCATCATGCTTTCAAGCAAACCGACGGTCGCTAATGTGATGGCGTAAGGGAAGACAATTTGCAGCGTTTCAAAGGTCAGTGGAATATCAGGCAGTAGAAAAATAGGTAAAGTATCGGGGAAATGACCTAAGTCACTGACCATACGCATATCTGTACCTAAAAACAGCGCCAAAGCGGTCAGGACAAGAATGCAAATCAGCGGTGAGGGAATACTTTTTCCCAGTTTAGGCAGATAAGGAAACAGATAAATCACAGCGAGGCCAAGAGCGACAAATGCATAACCCCAGTGATTCATTTGGCTGAGCTCTGGAAGTTGCGCCACGAAGATTAAAATCGCCAGTGCATTTAAAAAACCATACACTACCGACTGCGACACAAAACGCATCAGTTTGGCAACTTTAAAATAACCCGCAATGATTTGAATGACACCTGTGAGAATGGTTGCCGCCAGTAAATACTGTAAACCATGCTCTTTGACCAGCGTGATCATGAGTAGTGCCATCGCGCCTGTTGCTGCTGAAATCATGGCTGGACGACCACCAAAAAAAGCAATGCTCACTGCGATACAAAAGGAGGCATACAGTCCGACTTGAGGGTCTACACCTGCAATTGCTGAAAAAGCAATAGATTCGGGAATCAGTGCAAGTCCTACCACTAAACCAGCAAGAACATCGGTACGAATGTTAGAAAACCATTCATCTTTTTTAAAGCTAATCACAGATCAAATTCATTTTAGGGTCAAGGGGGCTATGATAAAACAACTCTGTTGCAAATTGCAGCGTTGTTGTACTTGAAAAAAAATGTGAATTAGACAATATTCAATAGGCGAACGAATGATTTTTCGTTTACGCTTTTTTGCAATTTACAGGTTTTGATCACTTGAAAGTTTGTTAGAAGCCATTTAAAACAGAGAATAGAGTTATAACAAGGATCAGATATGAAGCTTTATTATGCACCGGGTGCGTGCTCGCTTGCGGCGCACATTATCCTCAATGAAATTAATGTTGACTTTGATTTAGTCCGAGTAGATTTAAAAACACATAAAACAGAAAAAGGTGCTGATTATTACGAAATTAATCCAAAAGGATATGTCCCCGCTTTAGAGATTAATCCAGGTTTGATTCTGACTGAAAATGTAGCCATTTTGCCATTTTTAGCACAACATGATCCAAAACAAGATCTTATTCCGCCATCAGGTTTGGGGCGTGCCAAAGTTTTAGAATGGCTAGGTTATTTAAACTCTGAATTGCACGATGCTTATGCTGTTTTCTTTGGTGCGCCATTAGACGCTGTTGCTAAAGAAAAAGCCTATGCAGAGATTGATCGTTTACTTAGTTATATCGACAAACAAATTGGTGAGTCGGATCATGACTATTTGGTTGATGATAATTTTGGACCTGCAGATGCGTATTTATTTGTCCTCACCAATTGGTCAAATGTCATCGAACATGATTTATCGCCGTATAAAAATATTATCTTTATCCGTAATAAAGTGGCTGAACGTCAGTCTGTACAAATTGCAATGCGAGATGAAGGTCTAATTCCTTAATTTTGATGCATTGAAGAAGCGCCGAGAGGCGCTTTTTTATTACTCTAAAGTTTATTGTTGATATTTAGTCAATAATATTTTGCAGATTCACTACTTATTGGCGCTGAACAGAGTCTATATAGTGCCTGCATAGATTTTGGTTTTTAGGCTCTTCCAATGAAAAATATTTTATTAGTTAACGGTGCGAAAACTTTTGCACACTCGAATGGTCAGTTAAACGATACCTTAACTGAACTTGCACAAGAGGTGTTGTCAGACTTAGGACATCAGGTTCAAGTGACACGCGCCGACAGCGAATATGATGCAAAAGCTGAAGTGGAGAAATTTCTGTGGGCAGACACCGTGATTTACCAAATGCCAGGTTGGTGGATGGGTGCGCCGTGGACTGTGAAAAAGTATATCGATGATGTCTTTACCGAAGGGCACGGTAGTCTGTATGCCAATGATGGTCGCTCACGTTCGGACGCTTCAAAAAAATATGGTTCAGGCGGTCTGATTCACGATAAAAACTATATGCTGTCGTTGACATGGAATGCGCCAATGGATGCATTTAACGACGCTGAACAATTTTTTCATGGGGTTGGGGTCGACGGGGTTTATTTACCTTTTCACAAAGCCAATCAATTTTTAGGGATGGAAACCTTACCGACGTTTATTGTCAATGATGTGATTAAAGCACCTGAAGTTGAAGCCTATATGGCACAGTACCGTGAGCATTTGACGCAAGTTTTTGCTTAATTGGGAGATGCGAGTATGTTAACTGTCATTGCTGAAATCATTTGTCATTCAGAGCAAGATTTTAAAACGGTTCTTGATTCATTCAACAACATCCGTGAGCAAGTATTACAAGAGCCCGGTTGCCATCTCTATGATGTGCATATCGATCATCCTGCTGTTGAGAGTGCATTACAAACCAAAGTACCGTTTTCAATCATGATGTATGAAAAATGGGAAAGTATGCAGCATTTAGAAACACATATGCACAGTGTCAATATGCAGCAACATGCTCAAGCAACCGAAGGGGCAGTTGCTCATGTGCAAATTCGTATTTTAGAAGCGCAATAAGTGATGCATATGAGTTTGACAGCGCTTTTCTTCGCTCCGTTTATTTAAACTCCAGTGTTTCATTAAACTGAACCTGTTCGAGTTTCAATGCATAACGCTGTTTTAATGTTGACCATTGAACTTTGACAGGTTGTGTTGTTTCAGCAAACTCATTTTCACCTGTTGTACTTTTTACTTTGCCTGTCATAAAGTTGATACTTCGCGCCGTGATGTCGCCTGATGCACGGTGGAAATCATCGACATCATAACCAATCAGTTTAAATGCACGGTCTTGGTATCGAAAGGTATACGTGTGATTGGTCACATACCACGAACCACAGCTTAACCAGTAGTGTAGATGAACTTTGAGCACGCCTTTTTGAATACTTAATGCTTCAGTCTCACCGAGTGGATCAGCGAGGCAAGGGGACTCTATATCGCCTTCTGTCGGCAAAGTAGTATTAGTCGCCGCAAGTTGATAACCATACGTTTGCTTCAATAAAACCAAAAGCTTTCGTTCATTTGTATTAAGCACATTACTCCCTAAGCGATCATTTTTAACAATATGTTCAGGATTGGTGTCTTCAATAATCAGGGCAATATCCGCTTGACCATCTTGGTTTAAATCGCCTTGGACTTTTTCTAAAATCTTCCAGTTTTTTGGTACAAAAGATTGGTAACTTACTTTGAGAGTCGGTTTTGCCTCTACTTTGGCCCAAGCATTGCTTGTGAGTGTTATGAAAAATAGGGCATTGACTATGTGTGTTGGTCTAATCCATTTTTGCATGGGCATCGTTTCCTCTCATTTTTATATGGTTATAGATGTTTGAAGGTGGGTATTGCTGAGTGTATCAAAGCGTGTGGCGAAATGTCCCTACAACCTAGGTCATCATAAAGTGTTGTCCTAGTGTTCAGATAAATAAAAAAGGACTCCGAAGAGTCCTTTTTTATTGCTTAAAACAGATTAAGAGATTATTTAAAGAAATAACCTGTTTCTGGTGAGCTTGCATTGGCCATACGTTTGCGAGGCATACGACCTGCGAGGAATGCTTCACGACCCGCTTCAACTGCTTTTTTCATTGCAGAAGCCATTAAAATCGGGTGTTGAGCTGCAGCAATCGCGGTATTCATCAACACGCCATCACAGCCGAGTTCCATTGCAATGGCTGCATCACTTGCAGTTCCCACACCAGCATCCACCAACACAGGCACTTTGGCATTTTCTTTAATAATAGAAATTGTGTGTGGATTCAAAATCCCTAAACCCGAACCAATCAAACTGCCTAAAGGCATGATGGCAACACAGCCCATGCTTTCAAGCTCTTGTGCCACAATTGGGTCATCCGAGGTATAGACCATGATTTCAAAACCATCGTCAATCAGGGTACGTGCCGCTTTCAATGTTTCGGTAATGTTTGGATACAGCGTTTTTTCATCACCGAGTACCTCAAGCTTGACCAAGTTATGACCGTCTAATAATTCACGCGCTAACATACAGGTACGCACGGCACTATTGGCATCAAAGCAGCCTGCTGTATTTGGGAGAATGGTGTATTTTTCAGGTGGGACCACGGACAATAAGTTTGGTTGGTCGGGGTGTTGACCAATATTGACCCGACGAATAGCAACAGTCACGATTTCTGCGCCACTGGCTTGAATGGCCAAATCGGTTTCTTGCAGGTCCTTATATTTACCTGTGCCCACCAGTAGACGAGATTGAAATGATCTAGAACCAATGATGAGAGGGCTGTCTTGCATGTGAACTCCGTATTAACCGCCACCGACGGCATGAATAATTTCAATTCGATCCATTGCACAAATTGGAGTGTGTTCCAATTTACTTTTACTAATAATATTTTCATTTTGCTCAACAGCAAAACGTTTGCCTTCAAGTGCAAAGGTTTGCACCAGTTCAAGCAGGTTTTTACATTCGGTGTGCTGTAGTTCGCCGTTTAAATAAATCTGCATCGTGCTCATCTCTAGTTGTTTACTTGGCATATTTCATGGCATTCCATGCCAGAACCAACCAACCTGCAATCATCAATGCACCACCAATCGGGGTAATCGCACCTAGGCCACGCGGTAAGCCCAATGCCATGACATAGAGGGAACCACAGAAAAAGAAGATGCCGATTTGAATCAGTAAAAAGCTGGTTTTGATGGGAAGTTGAGGAATAACTTTGGCCAAAATGCCGAGCGCCAGTAAACCAAGCGCATGGTAAAAAAAGTAATCAGTTGCAGTTTGCCACCAAGCCAATTGGGCTTCAGTAGCACGTGCTTTGAGACCGTGTGCGCCAAAGGCACCTAATATAACGGCAAACGCTAAATTCAGCGCTGAAATCGCAATCCACATATGCAATGCTTTACTTATATCACTGTGCGCAACAAAGTAGCATATTTTGAAGAAAGGTTAAAAGACAAAAAGCCTCATTTATTAGTAAAAAGAAAAGGGCATTTCGCCCTTTTCTGTATTGGTATCATCTTAGTTCGATGACATCGCCACTTTAATTTTTTCCATGGCATTTTTTTCAAGTTGACGAATGCGTTCGGCGGAAACATTGTATTCAGCAGCTAGTTCGTGCAGTGTCGATTTTTCATCATCTAACCAACGGCGCTGTAAAATATTACGCGAACGGTCATCAAGTTGTTCCATCGCATCATGCAAAGCATTGGTGCTCTGTTCTTCGTAATCTTCTTCTTCAGCCAAACGCGCTGGGTCATAGCGGTTATCTTCAAGATAGAGCGCAGGTGCAACATGGGTTGAACCTTCATCGTCATCATCGCCTTGAGCTTCAAACGCTGCATCATAAGCAGTTAAACGACCTTCCATTTCTAACACCTGTTCAGGTGCTACATTGAGGTCATTCGCAATCGATTGCGCTTCTTTTAGAGTGAGCTTTTTAGACGATTTTTTTAGACTACGTAAATTAAAGAACAGTTTACGTTGTGCTTTAGTCGTTGCAATTTTGACAATACGCCAGTTACGAATCACATATTCGTGAATTTCGGCTTTAATCCAGTGTACCGCAAAAGAGACCAAGCGTACGCCCATGTTTGGGTCGAAGCGTTTAACAGCTTTCATTAAGCCCAAGTTACCTTCTTGAATGAGGTCACCTTGAGGTAAGCCGTAGCCTGCATAACTGCGGGCAATATGAACCACAAAACGCAGATGCGACATGACTAGAAGTTTAGCGGCATCGAGGTCTTGGTCATAATAGTAGCGTTCAGCTAGCTCTTTTTCTTGTTCCGCTGTCAAAATCGGGATTTGGTTGACAGTACTAATATAAGCGCCCAAGTTTACACCTGGTGCCGATAATGACAGGGGCATCAATTGATTGCTGCTGTCACTCATGTGTTCTCCTTAGGGATTTCATTTTTACCCAACAATTGAATTTATCTTAATCCAATCTTCCACTGAATAATGGAAAATTGGGTATAGAAATGTAAACTTTTATGCAAATGTGAATATACTTAGTGTAATTGAAAAGAATTAAGATTCAATGAAGTAGTGAAATTCATGCTCATTAATTTGTTTCAAAACGCAAGTTAAATGATGGATTTCGCAATAACGCGTGATATCGATCTGACTGTGCGGATCAGACGATTTTAATAGAAAATGCTGCGCTGGACTCTTCTTAAGTGCGCGTTTAAGCAACAACAGAGGCATAGGACATGGTTGCCCCATTGCATCAATAATGTTGGTATTTTGTTCGATATCACTCATATAGCTAAGGAAGGCTTTACAACATTTAGGTGGGTAGAAATATTAGCAAATTCAGTGCCAAAACCCAAATATTTCATGCTTTATAGGCCTATAGTCGCTATATCTAAAATTACAAATAACTAGTTAAAAAATATGCTGAATTAAAAAGACGATTAATCAAAAAAAAGGGTATGAATTGTTTTTAACCCATGTTAAGCTCGTCGCGTACTGGGATTTAACACAACCATAAATTGTTTTAAAGCCTATTTTACAAATGGATGTAACCGGGATTTTGTTAATAGTTATACAGAATGATTACAAGCTTAGAAATAATAAATATTTTTAAACCTTGTTTGGTCTGCTGTTTGCAACACCGGGTGGTCCTTCTTTTAGATACAATGAGGATTAACTTATGACAGCTCGTGAACAAGGCGTAGTTAAATGGTTCAACGACACTAAAGGCTTCGGCTTTATCCAACGCAATGGCGGCGACGATGTATTCGTTCACTTCCGTGCAATCCAAGGCGACGGCCATCGTTCACTACGTGACGGCCAACGCGTTGAATTCAGCGTTGTAAAAGGTCAAAAAGGCTTCCAAGCTGAAGAAGTACAACCTTTAGACTAATTGTCTGAACGTACTTTAAAACGCCCCAATGTAAATTGGGGCGTTTTTGTTTATACTACAGATCAATTTTCGTGATTTTTCGTCAGAGCGCACTTATATGTCATCAGGTTTTGAAACCTTAAATTTACATCCTCAACTTAAACGAGCTATTGATGCTTTAGGTTTTAAGGATATGACGCCTATTCAGCAAAAGGTTTTAAAATTCACTTTGGCGGGACACGATGCAATTGGTCGTGCGCAAACAGGGACTGGTAAAACAGCGGCATTTTTGGTGAGCGTGATTAACGACTTGCTGAATAATCCAATTCAAGAGCAGCGCTACCGCGGTGAACCTCGTGCCTTGATTTTAGCACCGACTCGAGAGCTTGCACTGCAAATCGAAAGCGATGCGAAAGAACTCACAAAATTCTCAGATTTACATGTCGTGACGCTTTTAGGCGGCGTTGACTTTGATAAACAAAAAGCACAACTTGATAAAAAACCTGTCGATATTATGGTGGCGACGCCAGGTCGTCTGATTGACTTTGTTGAACAAAAAGAAGTTTGGCTCGACCAGATTGAATTTTTAGTGATTGATGAAGCCGATCGCTTATTAGATATGGGCTTTATTCCTTCAGTCAAACGTATTGTTCGTTTCTCACCGCGTAAGGAACAACGTCAGACTCTGATGTTCTCTGCAACGTTTAGTTACGATGTTTTAAACCTTGCGCAGCAGTGGTTGTTTGAACCTGTAACTGTTGAAATTGAGCCAGAGAAGAAGACCAATGCAGACGTTGAACAACGGGTGTACATGGTCGCAAAGTCTGATAAATATAAATTGCTACAAGACATTCTGCGTGATGAGCCCATTGAAAAAGTGATGATTTTCGCAAATCGTCGCGATCAAGTGCGTAAGCTCTATGACAACTTGAAGCGTGATGGCTATAAAGTGGTGATGCTGTCAGGTGAAATTGCACAAGACAAACGTTTGAAAATGTTAGATCAATTTAAAAATGGTCAACATAACATCATGATTGCAACCGATGTTGCGGGACGTGGTATCCATGTGGATGGTGTATCGCATGTGGTCAATTTCACTTTACCTGAACAGTCGGATGACTATGTACACCGTATTGGTCGTACAGGTCGTGCAGGTACACGTGGTGTGAGTATTAGTTTCTTATCTGAAGATGATGCATTCTATCTACCAGAAATTGAAAAAGCCATTGGGCAAAAACTGCCACTGACACGTTTAGATGGCTATTGCTAATCGTTTGACGTGATTGGTGTAAAAAAACCGCTCAGATGAGCGGTTTTTTTATGGCATCTTTATTTTGCTTTACACGAAAAAGTCAGGATTGTTTGATAGTCACTGTCTTGGTTAATGCCTGAGTTTGTACCCGAAATAGAACCCAGTACAGATGCGGCTGCTTGGATCATTTTTCCAGTTTCGTCACTCACTACGCCTTTTAAAGCACCTTGATATTCGGTTTTTTCATCACTCACAATCGCTGTTGCTTTAGAGCCACACGTTTTAGCTGCTGCTTCAATCGCGTTGTTTTTTGCAATCAATGCAGTTTTCCCAATACCTGTAACTTCGTATTGATTGTCAGCTTTTTGGATCGCTAAAGAGTTGCTTGGTGTCGATGCGCAAGCGCTTAGAAGTAGTGTTAGTGCTGCTGCTCCAGCAATAGCGATATTCTTTTTCATTTCATACCCCAGTCATGTTTTATTAAATCATTGTTTATTGGAACATAGCTTGTCGGATGAATCATGTAAGAAATGTATGAAAAATGCAGTCTTATCGGACAGTTTGAAAAATGCTCAGAATTTTAAAATTAGTTTTGTCGAAACTGGGTATTTCATACTGAAGCGCTAGAGCAAACTTTTCAGAGTGTGCTACTCTAAAACGTATTGTTTAATTTGAAAGATTAAGAGCCTAATGACGGAACTCGCGGTAGATATCGTTCACCAGAATATGCATCAACGTCAATCGATTGGCCATTTGGTCGAGCCTGCACCAAGTGCAGAACAATTAGAGCGGGCATTTCGAGCCGCATTGACTGCACCAGATCATCATCGTTTAAAACCGACACGTTTTATCGTGATTGCTGAAGATCAACGTGAGGCATTTGGTGAGTTATTGTCACAAGCCTTGGCTGATTTGGGTGAGACTGAGTCAGCACAGTTAGAGCGTGTTAAAAATCATCCTTTTCGTGCCCCATTACTGGTTTTGGCATTGACTAAATTTCAATCGCATCCGAAAGTCCCTAATTTTGAGCAGACTTTAAGTAGTGGGGCTACTATTCAGAATTTTATTTTGTCCCTACAAGCTCAAGGTTTTTCGAGTATGTGGCGTAGTGGGGCAGTGGTGGAGTCGGTGCATTTCAAACAGGCTTTAGGCCTCAGCGCAGATGATTTGATCTCAGGTATTTTATATATTGGTACGGCAGTTAAAGCGATTCCGCCACGTGCCGAAATTCAAACCCAAGATTATGTAAGTTATTGGAATCAATAGTTCCATTTTAGGATATAAAAATAATGTCAGAGTTAAAGTTTTCAGATTTGGTTGAACCTGTAGCAGTAGATCAAAAAACGGCACTACGTATTACCGTTTTGGGTGGAGGTAGTTTTGGGACTGCGATGGCGAATACCGCGGTTCGCAATGGCTGCGATACCATGATTTGGATTCGTGATAAAGCGGTTGCGGCTGATATCAATGCGACACATGTGAATAAACGCTATTTGCCCGATTTTAAACTTGAAGATGGTTTACGTGCAGTTTCAAATATAGAAGAGGCGGTTCGTGATCGCGACATTATTTTGGTGGCGATTCCGAGCCATTCTTTCCGTGATGTCCTTAAACAAATTAAACCGTTTATTACTTCGCAAGCAGTGGTGTCTTTGACCAAGGGTATTGAAGCGAATACTTTTAGTTTTATGAGTGACATTATTCGCTCAGAGCTACCAGAAGTGCCTTATGGCGTGTTATCTGGGCCCAACTTGGCCAAGGAAATTGTGGCAGGACAACCAGCTGGGACGGTCATTGCAAGCCAGTCTGACTTAGTGCGTTATGCGGTACAACAAGCTTTGCATAGTGCCTTGTTCCGTGTTTTCGCCAGTGATGATGTGCATGGTGTAGAACTCGGCGGTGCGCTTAAAAACATTTATGCGGTTGCGATGGGAATGGCTGCTGCATACAAAGTCGGTGAAAATACCAAGAGTATGATTTTGACTCGTGCTTTGGCGGAAATGAGTCGTTTTGCTGTGAAGTTAGGGGCAAATCCACTGACCTTCTTAGGGCTGTCTGGTGTCGGTGATTTATTTGCAACGTGTAGCAGTCCACTGAGTCGCAACTATCAAATCGGTTTTGCACTGGGGCAAGGCAAGAGTTTGGAACAGGCAACCGCTGAATTGGGACAAACAGCAGAAGGCATTAACACTATTGTACAAGTCAAATCACGTTCTGAAGAGCTAGATGTGTATATGCCGATTACTAGCGCTTTATACAGTGTTATTTTTGAAAATGCGCCACCAATGACAATTGCATTATCCTTAATGAAAAATGGACACCGCAGTGATGTGGAGTTTGTTTTGCCGCATCATGAGGTTTAAAGTCACTTAAAAAACGAAATAAAATGAGCGTTTAAGTGGGTAGAATGACTGAATTGTCATAAAAATTAATTAAAATAATCAGGATTTGAATAAGGATTTTTTATGCAACTGACTTTGGTACGTCATGGCGAAGCTGCACCACCGATCATGGGGAATGACACTAAGCGCCCACTCACCGAACGTGGGCATGCACAGGCAGTGCAAACTGCTGACTTTTTAAAGTCACGGATCCAACCTGATGTCTTTGTGGTTAGCCCATTGCTGCGTGCGCAGGAAACATTGGCACACATTAAACAGCACTTTGCGGATGTACCTGTTGTAATCTGCAATACCATTAAGCCCGATGATGATGCAAAAGCGGCTGTGGAATGGTTATCACATTTGCCGTATGAGTCTATTGTGGTGGTGTGTCATATGAATGTGGTGGCACATATGGCCTCGATTTTGGTGACAGAATCTTTCAATCCTTATGCTTTGGCTGAAGCGCGGATTTATGAGCAAGCGGTTATTGCGGAAGGCTTGTCGACACAAACAAAAGCATTTATACCTAGCATATAAAAACCAATTAAAACGGCAGAATATAATACATGTTGCAAATTTGGATGCCCGAAGCCGATGGAACATGGCACTGGTCTATAGGGGAAAGATGGCAATCAGCTCATACAATTGAGCAATTGATCCAAGATATACAAGCGCATCATGGTGAGGAAGCAACTGTTTTCTTTCCAAGCCGTGATGTGCAAATTATTCAGCAAAATATGCCTAAGGCCCAATACAAGCAGTTGGGGGCTGAAGGTGTGAAGTATTTGCTGGAAGAATATGTATTGAGCTCAATCGATCAGATGAAAGTATTACATCAATTTCAAGCGCCTGAGCAACTCACTGTTTTGGGTATTTCAAAGCATCGTTTAGAGACTTTACAGCATGCCTTGAGTTTGATTCCTGTGAAGCTGGTCAGCCTATTGCCTGATTTTCTGATTTTGCCTGTACCTGACGCAGAACAGGTAATCTTGGGCTATGTTGAAGAGCGACTTCTGTTTCGCGCTAATACTTGGTTGGGCGGATCAATTGATGATCTTGCTGTATTTTTAGATTATCAAGCAGTCAACCAAAAATATAAAATTTGTAACTTTAGTGCTTCGCACATGCATAGCTTAAACGCCAGTGTGACGCAGGAGCAGCTTGAGTCTTTCCATTATGAATGGATGGCATTGCCAAGAGCAAAACAACATCCATGGAATCTTTTGCCGAAGGTGAAAGAGCAACATGTTTCAACGGGCTATTGGAAAGCCTGTGCAGCGGTATTGGCTGCATTGATTGTGACGCAATTGACCTATGATGCGACCCGTTGGTATCAAAATAAAAAGCTTGCAGAGCAAGTGGCTGTTCAGGCGGTCGATCAATTTAAATATTGGTTTGGTGCGAACTATCCTGTGACCGAGCAAACGCTGCGAAGCCAGTTTGAATATCAACTGAATATGAATAAACAAGCGGATGCGCAAGCTTTGTCTTTATTGAGTCGCGTTGGGCCTGTGCTTATGCAACAGCAAATTGTGGCTAATCAGGTGGTGTATGAAGCGAATAGCCTAAATATGCAACTTAAAGCCAACTCGGCAGAGGCTTTACAGACACTCACTCAGCAGCTTAATCAACAAGGTTTTCAGGTTGAATTAGGCAATATTCAGCCGACCACGGGTGGGGCAATTGGAATGGTGAAAATACAATAATGAAAGCCATGCAAAATTTACAAACTGTTTTGGATCAGCGTTTAGAGCTGATCAGTACTTATTTTGATCGTCTTACACCGCGCGACCGTGTATTAGTCATCTTCTTGCTCATTTTCGTATTGGTGAGCTCGATAGGGGCTGCACTTTGGTATACCCATGCTGCGGCAGAGAAACAGCAAAAACGCGTGAACCAGCTCAAAGAAACCATGACATGGATGCAGAGCAATGCAGTCACCATGAAATCGAGCTCAGATGGTCAACTAACCCCGATGGAACAGATCCAGCGTATTGCACAGCAGCAAGGTTTGTCGGTTGCTTCGCAGCAGAATGCTGAACAAATTCAGTTGGTAGTAAGCCATGCCAACTATGTAGTGTTAGCCAACTTTTTGACCCAACTAACGCAAAATGGTTTGAGTATTGAAAAAATGGAGTTGGTCTCAGACGCAGGGCAGATTAAATTATCGGCGAGCGTGAAATAATCGCTAAAAATAAAGCCAGACGAAGCATGGTGTTTTAGCTAGGCTATGCCTATAATATGGCGACTTAAAAAGCAGTAGACTTTTACAGATATGTTGTATTCTCTTGCCCGCCCTTTGTTGTTTACTTTAGCACCAGAGCGTGCACATGAGCTAACACTATCGCTATTGAAATCAACGCATAAGCTAGGCTTAATGCGTCAAAATATAGCGGCTAAACCGGTGACATGTATGGGCATCGAGTTCCCCAATCCTGTAGGTTTGGCTGCTGGTCTAGATAAAAATGGTGCTTATATTGACGCACTGGCAGGTCTAGGGTTTGGTTTTATTGAAATTGGAACCATTACTCCACGTCCACAGCAAGGCAATCCTCTACCGCGTTTATTCCGTATCCCACAAGCTAAAGCCATTATTAACCGTATGGGTTTTAACAACGCTGGTGTGGATCAACTGATTGAAAATGTCAAAGCGGCAAAGTTCAAAGGGGTTTTAGGGATTAATATCGGCAAAAATGCGGATACCCCAGTCGAAAAAGCAGTAGATGACTATCTCATTTGTTTAGAAAAAGTCTATAACTATGCGTCTTATATTACCGTTAACATTTCTTCTCCAAATACTAAAAACTTGCGTAGTTTGCAAAGTGGCGATGCTTTAACCGAGCTGCTAGAGACGCTGAAAAAACGTCAGTTAGAGTTGGCTGAAGAGCAACAGCACTATGTACCCTTGGTGCTGAAAGTTGCGCCAGATTTGGAAGCGGAAGATATTCAATTTATTGCGAAACAACTGCTTCAGTTTAAAATTGATGGTCTGATTGTGACCAATACGACTTTGTCTCGTGAAGGGGTGGAAAACTTACCTTTTGGTGACGAAGCGGGTGGTTTATCTGGTGCGCCTGTGTTTGAGAAAAGTACAGCGTGTTTAAAAGCCTTTGCTGAGGTTTTAAACGGTCAGATTCCTTTGATTGGTGTGGGTGGGATTTTGTCGGGTGAGCAGGCGCTTGCAAAACAAAATGCAGGGGCAAACCTTGTACAAGTTTATAGTGGCCTCATCTATACAGGACCAACCTTAATTCAAGACTGCGTCTCTGCAATGAAAACAACATGAATGCCATTGATATCTTCATATTGATTGTATTGCTCATTGGAGGGCTCAACGGTTTGCGTCAAGGATTTGTTAAAGCCTTTGCGAACTTGATAGGATGGATTTTAGCGCTGATTGTTGGTGCTAAATTTGCAAGCGTCCTAGCACCTTCGATGGTCTCACTCAGTGAAGATCCAGTGGTTCAAAAAATTGCAGCTTTTGCATTTATTGTATTGGTTATTGTGGTTTTGACGTGGATAGTCACGGCATTACTGAATAACATATTGAAGAGTTTAAAACTCGGGCCTTTGAATCGATTAGCCGGCGGTGCTTTTGGTTCATTAAAAGGGTTGTTAATTGTTCTGATTACGATGCAAGGTGTGGGTTCTTGGGTTGAAAGTTCTCCATATTGGAGACAATCCAAGTTTGTCCAAACACTTTTGCCTTACGCGCCTTGGGCGATGGAGCTTTCTAAAGAGGCTGCAAGCGAGGCGATGTCACATATCAAGTCTAAAGATACACATGTATCTTCAGATTCTTCACCGAAAATTTCCTCGAAAAATGCTGAGGGACAGGGTGAGTCAACAAATAATCCTTTTTATTAATCCTAGCTTGTCTGCGAGGTTGCTATGTGTGGAGTAGTTGGTATAGCTGGTAAATCAGCTGTTAACCAAATGTTGTTTGATGCATTAACGATGTTACAACATCGTGGGCAAGATGCAGCTGGGATAGTAACCTGCCACGAAGGTCGTTTATTCTTACGTAAAGACAATGGCATGGTTCGTGATGTGTTCCACACTCGCCATATGCGTGCATTACAAGGTAACTATGGTATTGGGCATGTGCGTTATCCTACAGCGGGTTCATCGAGCAGCGCTGAAGCGCAGCCCTTCTATGTGAACTCACCTTACGGGATCACGTTAGCGCATAATGGTAACTTAACCAATGCTGAAGAAATTCATGACGATCTGTTCAAAACAGACTTACGTCATATGAATACGGATTCAGACTCAGAAGTACTGTTAAACGTGTTTGCGCATGAATTGCAAAAACGCGGCAAATTAATGCCTACAGCAGACGACATTTTTCATGTGGTTAGTAAAGTACATGAGCGCTGTAAAGGTGGTTATGCCGTGGTTGCAATGCTTACTGGGCATGGCTTAGTCGGCTTCCGTGATCCAAATGGTATTCGTCCACTGATTTACGGATCGCGTGAAACTGATGCTGGTATGGAATATATCATTGCATCTGAGTCTGTCGCTATTACGGCTCTTGGCTTTAAAGTTGAGCGTGATATTGCACCGGGTGAAGCGATCTTTATTGATTCAACAGGGCAGATGTTTACCAAGCAGTGTGCTGAAGCCCCAGAATACCGTCCATGTATTTTTGAATATGTTTACTTTGCGCGTCCAGATGCGATTATTGATGGCATTTCAGTCTACAAAGCACGTTTAAAAATGGGTGAGAAACTTGCTCAGAAAATTCTGACGGAGTGGAGTGAAGAGCACGATATCGATGTTGTGATCCCAATTCCAGATACCTCGCGTACTTCTGCACTTGAACTTGCAAATATGCTGGGTGTGAAGTTCCGCGAAGGCTTTATGAAGAACCGCTACATCGGCCGTACCTTCATTATGCCGGGTCAGCAATTACGTAAAAAATCAGTCCGTCAAAAGTTGAACCCTGTTGAACTTGAGTTCCAAGGTAAAAATGTACTTTTGGTGGATGACTCAATTGTACGTGGTACTACGTGTAACGAAATTATCCAAATGGCACGTGATGCGGGTGCAAAAAAAGTCTTCTTTGCTTCTGCTGCACCGATGGTGAAATATCCAAACGTGTATGGCATTGATATGCCAGCAAAAGAAGAGTTGATCGCATCTGAGCGTACAGTTGAAGAAATTCGTGAAATTATTGGTGCAGATCGCCTAATTTTCCAAGATTTAGAAGACTTAAAAGCAGCTGTGCGCACCAGCAAAGTGCCAGATTTACAAGAGTTTGATTGCTCGGTATTTGATGGTAAATATGTTGCTGGCGGTATCGATGAAGCTTATTTAGATGAATTACAGGCGAAACGCCGTGAAACATCGAAAAAGAAAGACAGCTATATTGATGTCAACATTGATGCAGCTTCCGTTGATTTGACGGGTGTGAAAGAAGTCTAATTGATTTAGATTTGAGAAAAGCGGGAGTTTCCCGCTTTTTTCATTTATGATGGATTGATTCAAACAATGTAAGAAAAGGGATTTACATTGAAGGGTGTAAGTTATTCAATCATAAAGAATAAAAACATGTTGTGGTCTGCCAGTATCTGCTTGCTTGCGGTACTTTTGTCGCTATTTATTTTAAATACTGTGGCTGGACTGCTGGTTTTTTATTTTGATTCGAGTCAAAGCATTTTTTGGCATAGCTTGAGTATTTATATCATTGGTTTATTGCTCTTGGTGATGAGTTATTCCGTGGTATATGAGCTGTATGTGTTCCGTTCAGGCGGACACAGTCTGGCCAAGCAACTGCGTGCACGACGTTTAAGTTTGATTGAAAGTACACCAGAAGAAAGTATTGCTCTGAAAATTACAGAAAAACTAGCTGATACTTTTTTAATTGAAACACCTGCTGTGTATGTTTTGCCCGATGAAGTGGGGGTAAATGCTTTAACCGCTGGTTTTGATCCCAAAGATATTGCGATTATTTTAACGTGGGGCGCCCTGCAAAACCTCGATGAACTTGAGCTGACGGGGTTATTGAATCATGAGTTTAATCAAATTTTATCGGGTGAGACTGCTGAAAATACACGGCTAAAAATTTTATATAGTGCCCTCACCACCTTCAGTCAGTGGGGCAGTAAAATTGCTAAATTGGGTTTTTCAACTCATCATAAAAAGTCGCAAAGTTTTGAAACCACTTTTGTCGCAACAGGTGGTGTGATTTGGCTGATTGGTAGTTTGGGGGTGCTGGTTACCCGCTGCATTAAGTTTCTGACGTTGGGGGGGCGTACTTTAAAAAATGATATGAAAACACGTCGTCTGATGCAAAATGATGCCAATATTCAAACCTTGATGCGTATCTATGTGCATCACGCAGGTTCACAAATTCACAGTGAATACTCTGAATCGATTGCACACATGTGTTTTGCCAACTCATTAAGTGCGCAAAGTTGGATGAATATTCATCCAAGCATTGAAGAGCGTATTTATGAAATGAATCCGAATTTGGTTCAAGACATACAGTTAGAAAACCTAGAAAAACTGCGCAACCGTCCGTTATTTGGCTTGTTTCGTTCCTTAGAAGAGCAGTACGCAGATTTCCAAGCGCCTTGGACTTCACCGCAGCCTTTGCCCTTATTAAGACTGTCTCCGATTAGTTTTGCCATTAAAGATGCAATTAAACCGCTTAACCCTGAAGTACGTGCACATATTGAACGTCCAGAGTTAATTCAGCGAGCTTTACAGACCGCAACAGGTTCGCGCGAGCTGATGGTCGCGATTCTCATGATTCGTCAATTCCGTGAGTTTATTCCTGCTGAGGCTGAAGTCAGCCGTGCCATTGTTGATTCATTGTTAAACTTAGATGGTCGTGTTCATATTTCAATTTTCCATGAGGCATGCCGAAATATTGGTGGCATGCCAGCGACAATTGCACGCCAGTTTTTATTAAAGTTGGCGAGGATTATTCAAGAAGACGGTGAAATTGGACTGTTGGATGCACTGCTACTTGAACGGGTCAAGTTTGAGTTGAATTTGTTGCCTGTACATACACCTGCGGCCCTAGATGAAGTTAAACCGCAGATTGTGCGTTTAATTGATGCTTTGTTGCATGTGCAACAAATCAATAGTGAAACACAGCTGGAAGTACGAGAGAAAATCTTGCGTCGAGTTTTAACTGTGCAAGAGTTGGAGCAGTATGCGGAAATTTCAGATGAGCCGATTGATTTGGCCGAAATTTTAAATGATATGGCTGGGCTGCTGCTGCGGGATCGTTTGAGTATTTTGGGGGTGGCTGAAATTTGTCTATGGAATGACCGCATTATTACTCAAGATGAGCAGGATGTTTTGGAGTTGCTCTATTGGCGTCTCGGTTTTGACAGTGAGGAGATCGTTGAGCAAATGCAAAAGAAGAATCGCTTGATGATTGTTTAATTGAGGGTTTAATGCGTTCTTAGTATTTGCATACTGTCTATGCGAATATAATGTGAAAAGAACAGCATCTCTAGGCATTTCTCGATAGAATATGCACTGAATTAAGTGTGAAGGTATAAGATGATCGGGCATCAGCGTGAGGTTTTGGCGAGTTTAGGAATTGATTTGTGGGTTCCTGATTTTTTGCCGTCTCAACAAAATGTAGCCACATCGATCTGGCGAGATCAAAACGCGACTGAGATTATTTCTGAAATTGTGCGACCTCAGTCTCAGCCCGAAGCCAAAAGCATTCCTGAACATCCACCTGTAAAGAATAAGCTTCCACATCCAGCGCCTCTTGCTGAAATTGCAACACAACCGATTGAACAAGAAACTGTTACAGCATTAAAAGAAGAGATTGTCCGAGAGGCCATCCATGTTGAGGCTTTTCAGTTGCAAGCTGTTGCCTTGGAGCACTGCGCCTTGGTCATTGAAGCGACACAATTGAGCGTGGAGCAGCAGCAGCTGTGGCAAAATATTGTGCAAGCCTTACCAGCGCAAAAGTATGCGCTGACTTGGCCTTTTCCTTTGTTGAACTTACAAGATGGGCGCGGTGTCCAGAGTTATATTCAAGGTTTCTTTGATGGTTTAAGTCAGGGTAAAACTGTTATTGCATTGGGCTCTATACCAAATGCTAATGGTATAAAAGTCACACAAGCAGCAAGCTTACAAGAAATGCTTGATCAGCCATTGCTTAAAAAAGCCCTGTGGCACATGATGCGAGCAAAACAACAAAATATGGAATAGGTATGAAGCAGAAAGTCGTTGTTTTTAGTCAAATAGATGCAGAAGTATTACAGCGCCTAGAGCAGCGTTATCACGTGGTGGTCATCAACCCGAAAGCAGGTGATGTAAATACGCAAATCCGCGAGCAAGTTGCGGATGCGGATGCCATGATTGGTGCAGGGCGTTTACTGAATCAAAACAACCTAGAAACGGCGAAACAGCTCAAAATTATATCTAGTGTCAGTGTTGGCTATGACAACTATGATTTGAACTACTTAAACCAAGCAAAAATTTGGCTCAGTCACACCCCTCATGTGCTAACTGAAACGACAGCCGATTTGGCCTTTACTTTGTTGATGAGTGCGGCACGTCAAGTGCCTTATTTAGATCAATGGACCAAAACAGGTCAGTGGTCGCGTACTGTCGGGCAGGCACAATTTGGTCAGGAAATATTTGGTCAAACATTGGGTATTATAGGCTTAGGAAATATTGGTGCGGCAATTGCGCGACGGGGTTTTCATGGTTTCAATATGAATATTTTGTATCACGGGCGCCGAGAAAAATTAGAATTGGCACAACCCCTAAATGCACGTTTTTGCGAATTAGATGAGCTGTTACAGCAATCGGACTTCATTGTTGTGGCGGTTGATCTAAACGCGCATACGCAGCATTTGATTGATGCAGAAGCTTTTAAGAAAATGCAATCTCATGCCGTCTTTGTAAATATTTCGCGTGGTGCCGTAGTGGATGAACAGGCACTTATTCAGGCCTTGGAGCAAAAGCAAATTTTTGCAGCTGGGCTGGATGTTTATGAAAAAGAACCCTTGCAAGATTCAGCACTGTTCCAGCTGCATAATGTGGTAACGTTGCCACATATTGGTTCTGCAACATCTGTAACACGTAAAAAAATGGCAGAGTTGGCTTACCAAAACTTGGTGAAAGCATTGGAAGGTGGTCAACCTCAATATGTGGTGAATCCTGAATTTAGATAAAAATTTGATAACACTTCATTGCATTTTCATTCAATTATCAATGTTATAGTCATTCGATTCCTTTAAATAAAGTCGGGGTGAGGGTTGAAGCGTTTTCTGTGTGCGTGCAGTTTAAGTCTTATTTCGACTGTTGGTTTTGCAGAAGGTCAATTTCTTACGAATGCCCCACAGTTTAATGTGCCTGAGATTGGTTCGGGTATAGGTTTTATTGATCAATATAATGAGCGCTATATTGGTGAAAAAGTTTATCGTGAAGTACAGCGTCAGCTACCTGTTACGCAAAATCCGTGGTTAGAAGATCAACTGATGAATGCTTTTTCAAGCATTTTGAGTCAAACCCAACTCGGTCAACCGATTGGTCTGGTGGTCATTAATGACCCGCAAATTAATGCCTTTGCAGTCCCAGGTGGTTTGTTTGCATTAAATGCTGGTTTGATTACCAATGCCAATAATATGGATGAAGTTGCCGGCGTAATGGCGCACGAAATTGCGCACGTCACACAGCGCCACTACAGTCGTTCGCAAGAGGCGTTTAAGGGGCAGGGGTTACTCGCGCTGGCTGGGATTTTGGTTGGTGCTTTGGTTGCGTCTCAAGCCGATGGTGATGTCGGTTCAGCGGTCATGGTTGGTACGCAAGCCGCACTCATGGACAAGCAGTTGTCTTATAGTCGTAACCAAGAGCGTGAAGCTGACCGTATAGGGATGCAGTACATGTATAGCGCTGGTTATAACCCGCAAAGTATGGCTGATTTTTTTGAAGTGATGCACCGTGCAACCAGTCGAGTGAGTTTTTTACCCGACTTTTGGTTCACACACCCACTCACGACTGAGCGAATGAGTGAGGCGAGACTTAGAGCGAATCAGTTGCCTAAAGTGAAATCTACTTGGCGTGATGAAGACTTTGAGATCTTGAAGCTGTATACCATGGTGATCTCGAATCAGGCGACAGAACAGCAACTACAGATGCTGGTGAGTCGTAACAGTTATGCAGCACAACTGGCTTTGGCCAGTTTTTACCTTAAACAAGGTGACTATAAACTTGCTCAACAAGTCTTAGATCAGGCCAAGTCACATCAGAAATTACATAACCTACAAACCTTGATTCAAACTGATATTTTACTTGGACAAAATCGGGTGAATGAAGCTCTTACCGTGATTCAATCACCTGCGAGCATCATGCCTGAAAATCGGGCTTTAAATTATAAATTGGCTGAAGTTTACATTCGTCAGAATCGACCTGAGCTTGCGCAGCCTGTACTCAATCGGTTTTTGAAAAATAATCCGCGTGATGTGAATGCGTGGAGACTGATGCAGCAAGCCGCAAGTTTAGATAAAAAGTCCCCAATGCATACCATTAATGTTCTGCGCTACCGGGCTGAAGTGCAGTTCTGGTCGGGTTTTGAAGAAGAAGCGATTAAATCTTTATTGCATGCTCAGCGTTTAGCGAAAGATAATGAATCAATGTTAGCGACCATTAAAACGCGTTTAACCCAAATGCAAAAGGATCGACAATTTAGAGCTTAGAAAAGTGGTATTGAAAATAGAGGGTCAACAGAGAAAATTCGGAAGCAGTTTTAAATCAGAGAATGAATAGATAAAATAAAAAGAATAATAATAATTTTTATATATAGTAGAACTTTGAACTGCCTTTTTTAAGGTCAGTTCAACGTAATCGATTTAAAGATTTTTAAATTAAGCCAGTTTTGCTTTAATTTTTGCTGAAACTTGAGAAGGATCGGCGCGCCCGGCTATGAGCGGACGCAGAGAATTCATCACCTTACCCATATCTTTCATGCTAGTAGCTTCTTGCGCTGCAATCGTTTGCGCAATCATGGAATCAAGTTCTTCCTCAGTCATAGCTTCTGGTAGAAATTGAGATAAAACCTCAAGTTCGGCTTGTTCCTTACTAGCTAAATCTTCTCGACCAGCGCCTTCAAAGGCTTTGATCGATTCTTTACGTTGTTTAATTTGTTTTTCAATGACCGCAAGAACTTGAGCGTCGTCAAGTTCTTTGCGCTCATCGACTTCGATTTGCTTAATTGCCGCCTGTAGACCACGAATTACCGTTAACTTATCCATTTCTTTAGCACGCATAGTGGCTTTCAAAACTTCAGTTATTTGGCTTTTTAAAGTAGTCATTATTTAGTCCAGGCAGTCAATCACAAATTAATCTTAGTAAAGGCGAGTAGTACGTACTGATTCACGCGCCAATTTCTTTTGGTAGCGTTTAACAGCAGCAGCTTTTTTGCGCTTACGTTCTTGAGTTGGTTTCTCGTAGAATTCGCGCTTACGAACGTCAGCTAAAACGCCCGCTTTTTCGCATGAACGTTTGAAACGACGGATAGCTACGTCTACTGGTTCGCCTTCTTTCAATTTAACTTGTGGCATGAAGAATCCTCATTAAGTTATGGATAAGATCTGGGCGACATTGCCCTGATCACAAGTGAAGGTCAGTATTTTACTCATTTACATCTCATACCACAAGTCTATAATGGTTCACGCAATAGATTTGATACAGGTTATAGGCAGTTTAATGATCGTTTTAGGCTTAGAAACATCTTGTGATGAAACAGGACTTGCCCTTTATGACAGCGAGTCGGGTTTACGTGGGCAAGTGCTGTACAGCCAAATTAAACTGCATGCAGAGTATGGTGGTGTGGTGCCGGAGTTGGCATCGCGTGACCATGTGCGTAAGCTGATTCCATTGATGAATCAACTGCTTGAAGAAAGTGGTGTAAAAAAATCTGAAATTGATGCCGTGGCATATACGCGTGGCCCAGGTTTGATGGGCGCGCTGATGACAGGTGCGCTGTTTGGTCGAACTTTGGCCTTTGCTTTAAATAAACCTGCAATTGGTGTGCATCATATGGAAGGGCATATGTTGGCACCACTTTTATCGGAAACGCCGCCAGAATTTCCTTTTGTAGCACTTTTGGTCTCAGGTGGGCATTCTCAATTGATGGCTGCCTATGGGATTGGACAGTACGAATTATTGGGTGAATCAATTGATGATGCTGCAGGTGAGGCCTTTGATAAGGTTGCGAAAATGATGGGATTACCGTATCCAGGTGGCCCAAATATTTCAAAACTGGCTGAGCAAGGTGATCCGAATGCCTTTGCTTTCCCACGTCCAATGCTGCATCAAGGTTTGGAGTTTTCATTTAGTGGTTTAAAAACAGCCGTATCTGTGCAAATGAAAAAACTCGGTGACGAAAACCGTGATGCGGATATTGCAGCGAGTTTTCAAGAAGCCATTGTGGATACCTTGGTTAAAAAATCTGTGAAAGCATTGAAGCAAACAGGTTTAAAACGTTTAGTCATTGCTGGTGGTGTAAGTGCAAATAAGCGCTTACGTGAACGTCTTGAAGCAGATTTAACTAAAATTCGCGGGCAGGTGTATTATGCAGAACCTGCACTTTGTACGGACAATGGCGCTATGATTGCTTTTGCTGGTTATCAGCGGTTAAAAGCAGGGCAGCAAGATGGTTTAGCTGTAACGACAACGCCTCGCTGGCCAATGACTGATTTGACCAATCCCAGTGAAGTCTAAGACTTTCATTTGATAAGCCTAAAGCCCGACTAAATGTTGGGTTTTTTTACATTTAGGTCTTTACCAAAGGGCTGTTAAAAATGCTCTGCTTCGACTTTAAAAATATTTTTTGACTCATTTAAATGTAGCTTAGCATCAAGTTAAAAGTATTTACCCATAGGTTTATCCATAGAAATTGGGGATAAGTATGCCTAGTGTGGTTTTTGATTGATCTCAAAAGATTAAAACTTTGAGTATTTTGACTTCAATTGAAATTCTATTTTATATGGTTTTAAGGTATTGATTAATGTTAATAGTTTCTATTTTTCTTAAGTTTTTATTTCTATACGAGGATAAAACTCACAGCCACGAAGGCCAATTACAACACGTAACATGATTTAGCTTCCTGAGCTTAAGGATATTCTTTAGTTTATATGAAAGGCAGATGTAGATTTAATTAAAAAATATCTTGGTCGTATAAATCACAAAGCTATGACGGTCTGTCTTAGGAACTTTCATTACAACAATGGAAGTACATAATTAGAAGAAAATTTTAGAGGTGTTACCCATGGCGGCTACTAATGGAATGCTAGACCCTGATGATTCGATAATTCTACTGATTGATCATCAAAGTGGACTTTTTAATACCGTACGCGATGTACCTGTACCCGACTTACGCAATTATGTGATTGCAATTGCAAAAGCGGCAACTTTATTAAATATACCTGTAATTACTACGGCTTCTGTACCTGATGGCCCCAATGGCCCTTTAATTCCTGAAATTCACCACTTTGCTCCGCACGCAGTTTATGTACCACGGACTGGACAAATTAATACTTGGGACAATCCATTATTTGTAGATGAAGTTAAAAAAACGGGTAGGAAGACACTGATTATTGCGGGAACACTGACCAGTGTATGTATGACTTTCCCTGCTGTAAGCGCTCGTAAAGAAGGTTATAACGTCTATTGTGTTGTGGATGCATCAGGCAACTGGAGCAAATTAGCTACAGATACATCAATTGCTCGTGTGACCCAAGCGGGCGCAATTCCAACCGATACTTTTGCGATTGTGGCCGAGTTAATGCGTACTTGGAACCGTCCAGAAGGCTCCCGTTTTGCTGAAATTCTTTCAGATCATGTCTGCCCAGAATATAAATGCTTAATGGAGAGTTATGCAAAAGCACAAGCTGTGGTTAAAGATGGGCCAGAAACAAACTTAGATAAATATCAATAATCAGATCAAACCGATTTGAACTGATATTTATCCCTAATTTTCAAAGAAATAACCCAAATTCTAATGCGGAATTTGGGTTATTTCTTTGATCAGACTGAACTATTAAATATAAAAATAATTGAAATAAAATAGATGCTTAAGCGCCGATCAGTATTTTTATACTAAAGCTGTTTTAATTGTTGTGAACCGACCCAGTGTTTAGAAAATTGATACGCGGCACGTCCAGAGCGTTGTCCACGTGCTTGACACCAACGAAGCGCTTCGGCTCGTACCCTATCGTCCATGGAGATTTGAGCTTTTGCTAAGTAGTGCTGCACAATGTCCAAATATAAGTTTTGATCCATTGGATAAAAAGACAGCCATAATCCAAAACGATCGGAGAGTGAAATTTTTTCTTCAATCGCTTCTTGTGGATGCAGTTCAGTGTACTGCGGTACGTCGACTCGAGTCACAGGTGTGTTTTCATGCATAAACTCAGGCAGCAAATGACGACGGTTACTGGTGGCATAAATAATAAAATTACTTGAACCTGACTGCAAAGACCCATCTAGCACACTTTTTAAACTGCGATAGTTTTCATCTTCGGCGTTAAAAGCCAAGTCATCACAATACACAATAAACTTTTCAGGGCGCTCTGCAATTAGCTTTTGAATTTCAGGCAGTTCGGATAAATCATCACGTTCAATTTCAATCAGTCTTAAGCCTTGCTCTGCATATTCTGTTAATAAAGCACGCACAATAGAGGATTTACCTGTCCCGCGAGAGCCTGTAAGCAGGACGTCATTGGCAGGTAAACCATTAAGAAACTGTTCTGTATTTTGCAGTACTTTTTCTTTTTGACGCTCAATGCCTTTTAAATCATTTAATTCGATTCGTTTGAGCTGATGAATGGCTTTTAACTCGCCATTTTCCCATTTAAAGGCAATCGCTGAAAAATCAGGTGCTTGTTTAACTTCTGGTAGGCTTTGCTGTAGTTGTTGGAGTACAGTTGATAGTGCTTCTAAGATATTGTTCGGTAGGTCAATGGTCGCCATGATTAATCAGCTTATAATTACACTTGTTGTTGATCTTAACATCCGATCTAGCCGCGTCAAACCCTTAACGTGGTGTAGATTTGCCAATTTTAGGGTTGAAATGGCAATTGTAATGCTCACATAATTTGCACATAGTCAGTTAGACTGACGCTTTAACGTGTCAGTGAAATTTTAGGAAAACAAAAAAAGTGGGTGAGGATGAATATGTTGTTTAAAGATTTCACACGGGAAATCAACCCGCACCAAGCCTATCGAATCAAAAAACTGAAAAACCAATTGGCTCAGGTAGACAATTATACTGAGTGGAAAAGCATTGCGCTTAGAATTGATGAAGAGTCAGGGGCGCAAGAGTGGAAGTATGACAACTGTTCACCTTATTTCGATGCAGAAGTCATTACCCATCGTTTGGGATTATTGAAGCGTTATCGCCAACAAAAGCGCACGACCGATTTGATGTACTTGCTACGGGAAGGTCTGAGTTATGACATTGCCAATATCGCTCACCCCATGTTGTTTACCGCAACTTACGTCGGCACCAAGAAAATTATTGAAGACTATATTGAAGAAGTCAGTCGAGGTTTAGCATTTGTAGCATCTATGGATTGCCAGTGTCTCGATAAACAGCAAAAAATTGAATTTTTTCAGCACTGCCAAAAAGCTTTTGGACAACCTGCCATGATGTTTTCAGGGGGGGCAACATTAGGACTGTTTCATACAGGTGTGTGCAAGGCTTTGCTTGAGCAAGACCTGATGCCGAAAGTGCTGTCTGGTTCAAGTGCAGGTGCCATTATGACAGCGATGCTGGGCCGAGCAACGCCTGCAGAAATGCTGAGCATCTTAAATGGTGAAAACTTTTTCACCGACGCATTTCAGTTTCGAGGCTTTCGTGAGGTCTTAAAGGGCAATGGCGGCTTAGCGGATGTAAAGCATTTAAAAAACTTTTTAATTGCAAATTTAGGTGACGTTACCTTTGAAGAGGCATTTAAGCAGTCAGGCTTGTATAATAATGTTGCGGTTGCGCCTTATGATGCCTCACAAAATCCACGCATTATGAATACCTTTACTTCACCTGACTTATTGGTATGGAGTGCGGTACTCGCGTCTTGTGCAGTGCCGATTCTATTTCCGCCAGTCAAGCTCACCAGTAAACGACATGATGGCTTATATACCCCCTATATGTCTTCTACTCGCTGGGTTGATGGCAGCGTGCGTAGCGATTTTCCGCAGGAAAAAATGGCGCGTTTATACAATTTAAACTACACCATTGCCAGTCAAGTGAACCCGCATGTGGTGCCGTTTATGCAGTCAGATGAAGCGCGGTTTCGGAAAGACATGTTGAGCTGGCCTGAACGGATTGTACGCAGACAGGGTAAAGTGATTAGTAAAGGGGTGATGGACTTTGCCCGTGAGCGTGTGGGTATGATTCCACCGATTCGTCGTTTACTGGATCATGGCTATGGCGTGGTCGATCAGCGTTATTATGGCGATGTAAACATTGTAGGGAAATATGGCCTGCGCCATTATAGCTATATGCTGCAAAATCCAAGACCACACTTATTTAAACTCTTACAACGTGAAGGCGAACGTGCAACTTGGCCAAAAATCTCAATGATTGAAACACATGCTCGTGTCGGGAAAACTATACAACATTGTTTAGAGGTCTTAACTGCATTGGATACGGCAGAGATGAATGAATCCGAATTCTTGGCAGTTTAATCGTCAAGAATTAAATGCTCTCGCGATGTCGCTTCATACTCCGACTCAGCGTTTGGGCTGGGGGCGAAGGCTTTATCGCTTTGAAGTTGCAGGGCAGGGGTATTGGTTAAAGTATCAGTCGCTATCAGAGCATGTGGCGCTAATTAACGGCTTTGACACTGAACTTAGTTTTTATCAACATGCACTTGCGATGCTGCAACTGCCAAAGTTCTTGCCTGAAGTGCAAATCCTTGAAAATTTTGAGTTTCACTCAGAGCTGGTGAAAGCCGCACTCATCTTAAAAGATGTTCCATCCTTACTTATGGCGAATTCCCATCAGTTAAGTCGTGATCATGTCATTCATATCATTTTTAAAATGCTGAATGCTGTTGAAGAATTACATCAGATGGGGTGGATTCATGCTGATTTAAAAGCTTCGCATTTTTTGTTAGATGGTTCTACATGTAAATTAATTGATTTTGAGCAGAGCCAAAGAATTGGTGAAATAAGCTGTCAAAAGGCTCTAACGGCGACACCGCGCTATATGGCACCTGAATTATTTCATGGTGAAGCAAAGACCGTACAAACCGACCTGTATGCACTCGGGATCATTCTACTTGAGTGGTTGACTGATCAACGTTTGCAGGCATCAAGCTACCAAGATTGGGCGTATTTACACTGTCAGTTTTTGAAGATAGCACTTCCAGAACCTTTTCAGGGTTTTAGTCCATTATTACATGGACTTTTAGCTAAGCAAAAAAGCCAAAGATGGCAAAATACCATGGCTGCAAAACGATGCTTAATGACTGAAATTGAATGAGAAAAAGCCAAGTATAAAGTTTTTGTTTCTTATTTAATCAAATGAGTGTGTTTTTCTTAAAAATTGCTTGTCATGCGAAAATGATCCCTATAGTATACACAGCCATTGGGGACGTGGCGAAATTGGTAGACGCACTGGATTTAGGTTCCAGCGCCGCAAGGTGTGAGAGTTCGAGTCTCTCCGTCCCCACCATAAATCATTTGAATTAAGATGGTTTATAAGGCAATAGAGGATTGGTGTAATGGTAGCATGACGGTCTCCAAAACCGTTCGTCAAGGTTCGAATCCTTGATCCTCTGCCAACTTAAAGTCTAACGCAAAGTTAGCACCCTGATGGGGACGTGGCGAAATTGGTAGACGCACTGGATTTAGGTTCCAGCGCCGCAAGGTGTGAGAGTTCGAGTCTCTCCGTCCCCACCATCAGTAATGAAGCAAGGTATTAAGCCTTGCTTTTTTATTGCCTAAAATTTAGTAAAGAGCTGAATAGTCTTTTTATACAGATAGAGCATAAAAATAGATTCAACTGCCGATTTTATGACAGAAAAGCGGGTGATTGCTTATAAAAGCGCTTGTCATATAGTGTCTATCGCTATAATATACACAGCCATTGGGGACGTGGCGAAATTGGTAGACGCACTGGATTTAGGTTCCAGCGCCGCAAGGTGTGAGAGTTCGAGTCTCTCCGTCCCCACCATAAATCATTTGAATTAAGATGGTTTATAAGGCAATAGAGGATTGGTGTAATGGTAGCATGACGGTCTCCAAAACCGTTCGTCAAGGTTCGAATCCTTGATCCTCTGCCAACTTAAAGTCTAACGCAAAGTTAGCACCCTGATGGGGACGTGGCGAAATTGGTAGACGCACTGGATTTAGGTTCCAGCGCCGCAAGGTGTGAGAGTTCGAGTCTCTCCGTCCCCACCATCAGTAATGAAGCAAGGTATTAAGCCTTGCTTTTTTATTGCCTAAAATTTAATAGATGATTCATATATAAAAAAAGCCCCTTTAAGGGGCTAAATTTTGATTCATCACGCGAAGTAAGTATGGAGCAATTTTAGGCTTTCAAATGGTCTTCGAATTCTTCACCGAGCTGCATGGCTAAGTTATTGCCCGCTAGGTCGCAAGTCACCAGTCCATATTCTTTTTTAAAGCTAAAAGTAAAGCCACGGTTGTCTGCTAAAGTTTTAACTGAATAACCTAATTTCTCTAGCCAAATACGAAAGGCGATGAGGTTTTTTGCTTTCACTACTTTTTTCACGAGGATATTCCTTTTTCACTGATAAATTATTAATAGGGATATTTCACGCTTTTTTAAAGGGGATTTTTTTATATATTTTTGTTTTTGTCTCTTTTTAAAGCAATCTAAACTAAGGCGAAAACGTATAGAAAGCATAAACGATAGTTTTTCATTGTTTAAAATAATTTTATCATGATGAAAAATAATAATATTTTGAGATGAGTCTCAATACAATGGAATTATGTGCGTTCGTGATAGAGAAGTATTTTGTCATAAATAGAAATGTAATGATTTTTTTCAAAGGCTGGGTCTTTTGTGACAGTATTTTCAAACAGCCTTGCTCGTGATCATTCGATTCAGGCATCGTGTGGCTTGAAACTGCGTAGGTTGAAATTTTGAGAGCTCAAAGGTTAAGGGTGGGAGCCCAAACTGATCGTTATAACTCAATAGAAGCATACATACATAATAGGAGACTGCGTTAGTCAGCAGTCTCTAGAAGGCGGAGACCAATTAAAATTGATCCTTCAGATCACGCAGTCGTTTAAACTCTTCAACATTTTCTGTACGTAAAAAAGGATTGGTTTCGAGTTCGATCTCAATACTGCTTGGAAGGGTACATTGCCCCAAATAACGCATGGTTTCGACACGGTCTAAACGTTCTTGAATGGCGATATTGTCTGGTTCAACATGGATGGCAAACTTCGCGTTAGAGAGCGTGTATTCGTGCGTACAATAGACTTTGGTTTCGGCAGGTAAAGCCGCTAAACGATTGAGCGAATGGTACATCTGCTCATGTGTACCTTCAAACACTCGCCCACAGCCCATAGCAAACAGAGTGTCACCGCAAAATAAAGTCTGCATAGGTTCAATAAAGTACACAATATGGCCCAGTGTGTGGCCTGGAACTGCTAAAACGTCGACATGTAAATCATGAAATGAAAAATAGTCATCATCCATCAATGCATGGGTGATGAATGGAATTTTAGATAATTCCTCACGTGGCCCATACACAGGAATATTCCGACTCGCAATCAGGTCAGAGACACCGCCAATATGGTCTTTATGCCAATGAGTCAGCCAAATTTGAGCAATGTTTAAGCCATGTTCAGTGCAATAATCTTCAACTAATCCAGCCTCAGTTGGATCAACCACCACGACTTGCTTTGATGAGGTGTGTTCCAGTAGCCAAATATAGTTTTGGAGTTGGTTTTTCACATCAATCATATGAACTTGATAAGTCATTTTTCTTCTTCAAAGAGCTGCATGTATTCATTCTACTGTAGCGGGTACAAGTACTGAATTCCAGTCATGAATTATGTGTAACGCATAAAGGATAGCTCTTTCTTATTCTATATTTTTCTCTTTCTTGTCATATTGTGCTGTTATCTTGGCCATAAAAAACCACGCTAAAAAGCGTGGTTTTTTATGTGTTCAATCTAATTTAGATTAGATTTTACCTACTAGGTCGATTGAAGGAGCAAGAGTTGCTTCGCCTTCTTTCCATTTAGCTGGGCAAACTTCACCTGGGTGAGCGTGAACGTATTGAGCTGCTTTAACTTTACGAAGTAATTCTTGAGCATCACGACCAATACCACCAGCGTTGATTTCAACGATTTGGATTTTACCTTCTGGATCGATTACGAAAGTACCACGGTCAGCAAGACCAGCAGCTTCGATTAGAACGTCGAAGTTTTTAGAAAGAGTCCAAGTTGGGTCGCCGATTAATGGGTATTGGATTTTACCAATAACTTCAGAAGTGTCGTGCCAAGCTTTGTGAGTGAAGTGAGTGTCAGTAGAAACACCGTAGATTTCCACGCCTAATTTTTGGAATTCAGCGTAGTTGTCAGCAAGGTCACCAAGTTCAGTTGGGCAAACGAAAGTGAAGTCAGCTGGGTAGAAGAATACTACAGACCATTTGCCTTTAAGATCTGCTTCAGTTACGTCAACAAATTGACCGTTGTGATATGCAGTAGCTGCGAATGGTTTTACTTCAGTATTAATCAAGCTCATCATTGTCTCCATGATTGGGGTTTGTATTTAATGTTGAATAGGGTATCGAAATTTTTGTTATTGCTGAAACAGTATTTTTACATTACAAGAATCGGAAAAACCGAATCTTACTCCAGACTATTTCAGCGAATGTGATCATTCTGTTCATTTAGCATGATAAATATGATGACCAAATGACAAAATCATCTATTCCGCAACTCGTCTACAGACATGATGTCCCTAGGCTTAAAATTCAAGGGGATATTTGAAAAAAAGTTAAAATTAAAAAATTATGCTGTACTTTCGCTTCGCTGTATTACCACGTAAACTAAGCGATTGATGTTTTGATGTAGGTGTTTTTTCTGTGCAGCGTCCTTTAAATATAGAGCAATTGGTGATGGTCAAAGACCGTCATCGTTTAAACCGACTCAAAAAAGGAAAAGATGCCAACGAAAAGCAATATCAAGCATTATTTGAACAGTCGCATTTAAAAGTTCTAGAGCGTATTGAACGCATTCCGAGTATTAAACTGAATCAAGACCTGCCTGTTACGCAGTATGCAGACAAGTTAATTGATGCCATTCAAGAGCATCAAGTGATTATCGTTGCAGGGGAGACGGGTTCGGGTAAAACGACGCAACTACCGCAAATTGCGATGTTGGCGGGTCGTGGTTTAACCGGTCTGATTGGTCATACACAGCCACGTCGTTTGGCTGCGCGTAGTGTGTCCCAGCGTATTGCAGAAGAAGTTGGTGAGAAACTTGGCGAGTCCATTTCTTTTAAAGTTCGTTTTAATGAACAAGGCTCGCAGGATTCAATCATTCGTTTAATGACCGATGGTATTTTGCTGGCAGAGCTGGCCAATGACCGTTATCTCAATAAATACGACACCATTATTATCGATGAAGCGCATGAGCGTTCGCTCAATATCGACTTTATCATGGGGTATCTCAAACAGCTTTTGCCTCGCCGTAAAGATTTAAAAGTCATCATCACTTCAGCAACTTTAGATGTAAACCGTTTTAGTCAGTACTTTAACAATGCACCTATTTTTGAAGTAGAAGGTCGTAGCTTTCCAGTCGAACTACGTTATCGCCCTGTGTCTGAAATGAGCATTGTTGGTAGTGATGATGATGAGTTTGATGACTTTGAAGAAAACTTACCTCGTGCTGTCGTACAAGCTGTGGAGGAGTGTTTTCGGGATGCACAAGAAAAAGGCCATCCTGAATATGCCGATACTTTAATTTTTGCCAGTACCGAACAAGAGATTCGTGAATTACAAGAAACTTTGCAAAAGCATGGGCCGCGACATACAGAAATTTTACCTTTATATGCGCGTTTGGCCTTGGCTGAACAACAAAAAATCTTTAACCCATCTGGTGGTGGGCGACGCATTATTATCGCCACCAACGTTGCAGAAACAGCGCTAACTGTACCCAATATTCGTTATGTGATTGACAGTGGTTTTGCGCGTATCTCTCGCTATAACTATCGTTCACGCGTACAGCGTTTACCGATTGAAGCAGTTTCTCAGGCCGCAGCAAATCAGCGTAAAGGTCGTTGTGGTCGTATTGCCCCAGGTGTATGTATCCGTTTGTATTCTGAGGAAGACTTTCAAAGTCGCCCTGAGTTTACTGAACCCGAAATTAAGCGAACGAACTTAGCTTCAGTGATTTTACAGATGCAAAGTTTAGGGCTGGGTGCTTTAGAAGATTTTGATTTTATTGAGCCGCCAGATCATCGTTTAGTCAACGATGGTCGTAAGTTGTTGGTTGAACTTGGGGCAATGTCTGATAAAGGTAAAGCCCCTCTTTTGCAAAGAGGGGTTGGGGGAGATTCATCTGAAGTGAATCCCCCTCAATCCCCCTTTTCCAAAGGGGGAAGTAAAGGAGATTTAACCAAAATTGGTCAACAAATGGCCAAAATGCCAATTGATCCACGTTTGGCCCGTATGATTTTGGGTGGGGCACATTTTGGTGTGTTGAATGAAGTTTTGGTGATTGTTGCCGCCTTGGCCGTACAAGACCCACGTGAACGCCCTGCGGATAAACAAATGCAGGCAGATCAAAAACATGCATTGTTCCGTGAAGCCGATTCTGACTTTTTATTTTATATCAAACTTTGGGAAGCACTGGTTGCCAACCGGGATATGAGTGAAAACAAACGTCGTACTTTTGCGCGTAATCACTTTTTAAGCTGGTTGCGTTTACGTGAGTGGAAGAAAACTCATGAGCAATTGGTTGATTTGGCAAAAGGCTTAAAGTTGTCTTTTAATGAGAAAAAAGCCAGTTATGAAAATTTACACCGTGCACTTTTAACAGGTTTGTTGTCTTTTATTGCCAATAAAACCGATGAACGCAATGTGTTTATGGCGGTACGTCAGCAAAAGGCCCGCATTTTTCCAGCATCTACCTTACATAAGACCAATACGCCTTGGGTCATGGCTTTTGAGATGGTAGA
The DNA here is from genome assembly GCF_019209785.1 of Acinetobacter sp. CWB-G5. Taxonomy (NCBI): domain Bacteria; kingdom Pseudomonadati; phylum Pseudomonadota; class Gammaproteobacteria; order Moraxellales; family Moraxellaceae; genus Acinetobacter; species Acinetobacter sp. CWB-G5. The sequence goes on from NZ_JAHUTF010000002.1 coordinate 132,953, forward strand.
AACCTCACAGGTCTACATTCGTACACTAGCAAAAATTGAACCTGAATGGATTTTGCTTGCAGCAGGTGATTTGCTGAAGCACCACTATTTTGAGCCGCACTGGTCGAAAAAAGCAGGTGTGGTTAATGCCTATGACCAAATTTCACTATTTGGCTTAATTATTGAGCCGAAACGTCAAATCAACTATGAAAAAGTCGACCATGTTGCAGCACATGAAATTTTCCTTCGAGATGCACTGACGACAGGGCATTTGGGCATTACGCCACCCTTTTTAAAACACAACCTACTTAAACTTGAAGAAGTAGAGCGGGTCGAGGATAAGCTACGCCGTCGTGATTTGGTGGTGGATGAAGAGACTATTTACCAGTTTTATGCGGCTAAAGTTCCTGAAGAGGTGGCAAGCCGTCGTAGTTTTGAAGACTGGCGCGCAACGGTTGAGCCGCAAAACCCACGTTATTTATTTATCGATGATGATGCATTGTGGGTGAACGACCGTCCAACCACGCAGCAGTTTCCCGATTTTTTACGTAATGGCGAACTGCGCCTTGCGGCCAGTTACCGTTTTGATCCAAGTCATGACGAAGATGGAGCAACAGTGAAAATTCCGTTGCAAGCTTTGCCTCAGGTGGATGAAAACTTATGGTCGTGGGGCATTCCCGGCTGGCGTCAGGATTTAATGGAAGCCTTACTCAAAGCACTGCCTAAAGATAAACGTCGTCACTTGGTACCAATTCCTGATACGGCTGCAAAGCTAATGGCGAAAGTAGATGCGATGCATTTGCAACAGCATATTTTTAGTTTTTTAGCCTTCCAGTTACGTGGCGAACAAATCACTGAAAAAGACTTTAGCTTTGAGCGGGTTGAACAATATTTATTGCCGTTGATTAAAGTCATTGACGACAAAGGCCGTGTGATTGAACAAGGTCGTGACTTGTCTGAGTTAAAAGCGCGCTGTCGAACAGAAACTCATAGTCCAGTCAAACAGCTCAAAGGTGAGTTCCAAACTTTTCCTGAAAATTTTGTGTTTGAAGCATCACAAAAAGTGACGGGTGTGGTGGTGAAGCAGTATCAAGCTTTAGTCCCGACCAAGGCCTTTGCGGCACTGGAACAAAAGGATGAGTCTGGTGTGGTGATTCAGACCTTTAATGATCAAGCTGAGGCGATTAAACAGCACCGTGAGGGTGTACTTCGTTTGGTGCATATACAACTGGGGGATTTGGTCCGTCAGTTGAAAAAACAAATTTCCAAACCTTTGGCATTGGCGTATTCACCTTTGGGCGATAAGGCGCAGCTGGAGCAAATGTTAGTTTATGCCACACTGCAAATGTCGATCAATGAACTGCCTGTCAACGCACAAGAGTTTGAAAACTTGGTTGCAAATGTCAAAAAAACTTTTCTGACCCATGGGCAAAAAGCACTGGCAGATGTGACAGAGATCTATATTCAATGGCAGGATATACGTCGAAAGTTGTTGGTCTTAGATGATGCAGTGTTTGGGAAAAATATTGATGATGTTGAAGATCAGCTAGATTTGATGTGCTTATCAAACTTTGTTTATGTGAAATCTTCCGACATCTGGCTTGAATTTCCTCGATATTTGAAAGCATTGGTCTTGCGTTTGGAGCGCCTGCCCAATAACCTACAGAGGGATAATTCTGCCATTGATCAAGTTGACCCGTGGATGGAAAAATTATTTAAGTTTAAAAATGACACTCGCCTTAAAGAATTGTATTTCATGGTTGAGGAGTTTCGGATTTCTTTATTCTCTCAACCGATGAAGACAAAGATGCCCATTTCTCCAACTCGCTTGCAAAAAGTATGGGAAAAACTTGGAATCAGTTAAGATATAGGTAATTTAAAGAAGGAGTTTTACATGGGCATCCGCATTACAGGTACGGGTCTTTATCATCCCGAAGACATCATTACCAATGAAGAGTTAGTTGAAAGTTTAAATGCTTATGTGGAACAGTATAACCTAGACAATGCTGACAAAATTGCTTCGGGCGAGTTGGAAGCCCGTCGTGGGTCAAGCGCAGAGTTTATTGAAAAAGCATCTGGTGTAAAACGTCGTTATGTGGTTGAGAAAACAGGGATCTTAGATCCGAAGCGTTTACGTCCATTGTTACATGAACGTTCAAATGATGAACTCTCGATTCAAGCCGAATGGGGTGTGATCGCTGCAAAACAAGCGATGGAAAATGCAGGCGTAACTGCAGAAGATATCGATGTCGTGATTTTATCGTGCTCTAATTTACAGCGTGCTTATCCGGCTGTTGCGATTGAAATTCAAACAGCATTGGGTATTCAAGGCTATGCCTATGACATGAACGTGGCTTGTTCGGCAGCAACTTTTGGCATTAAACAAGCCTATGATGCGATCAAAGCAGGCGGACGCCGTGTATTATTGGTGAATGTAGAAATCACCTCTGGTCATACCGACTACCGTTCACGTGATTGTCACTTTATCTTTGGTGATGTTGCAACCGCTTCAATCATTGAAGAAACCGACAGCAAAACTGGTTTTGAAATTGAAGACATTAACTTATTCACCCAGTTCTCAAACAACATCCGCAATAACTTTGGTTTCCTAAACTTAAGTGAAGTCGATGCAGACATTGAAAACAATCGTTTCGCTCAAGACGGTCGTAAAGTGTTCAAAGAAGTTTGTCCACTGGTTGCCAAAATGATTACAGCGCAACTTGAGAAAAACAACATTGCACCGACTGATGTGAAGCGTTTCTGGTTACACCAAGCCAATGCCAGCATGAATGAGCTGATTTTGAAATTGGTCGTAGGCAAAGAACATGCTCAGCCTGATTTAGTACCGATCATTTTAGATGAGTTTGCAAATACCTCTTCAGCAGGTGTCATTATTGCGTTGCACCGCACAGCAGACCAAGTCAATGACGGTGAATACGGTGTCTTGTGTTCATTCGGGGCAGGTTACTCTGTTGGTGCTGTGCTTGTGAAAAAACACGTCGCATAAGCCCGTATGTTGCAGGTTGAGCATGATGAAAAATGGATTAAACGCCTGAGTGCTTTATCCAAAGTTTATTTCACACCGACATTTATTGGTGCTGAACAGTTAGATGCATCACAACCTGCAATGTATGTAGGAAATCATTCTATGTATGGTGTGCTCGATTCACCTATGTTGATTGATTATCTCTACAATGAGCATCAGGTGGCTGTGGTCAGTATTGCTGATCATAGCCATTTTTATTTGCCACTGTGGCGCAGTGTGGTGAAAAAATTTGGTGCGGTTGATGGTGTTCCAGCCTATGTACGTGAAGCCATGCAACAAGGCTATTCCATTTTGGTTTTTCCTGGTGGCGGACGCGAAGTTTTAAAACGTGAGGGCGAACAGTACCAACTGATTTGGAAACAGCGCTACGGCTTTTTAAAACTTGCTCAAGAATTTGGCTATGACATTGTACCCTTTTCTGCTTTGGGCGGAGATGAAGTCTTTGATATTGGTTTTGATGCAAATAAAGTGGTTCAGCACCAATATTTTCAAAAGTTGCTACAAGTGCCACAGTTAAGTCGCTTGCTACGTAAAGGGGAGGTGATTCCATCTTTACCGAAACATTTGATTCCGAAACGCTTGCCTTTTTATTTTAATTTTATGCCCAGACAAAGTTTGATGCATATTGAAAACCTAGAACAGTTACAGCAGTTCCGCGACTTGATTGCAGCAGAAATTTATACTGGGCTTGCAGACTTAAGAGTATTGCGTCAACAGCAACATGGGGACCGATTTGATTGAGCATTTACAGGCGTAAAATCTGCTTAGTCTTCCTGTAAATCTTTCAACAAATGTGCAATTTTTAAAGTATGGGTCTTATTCCCTTTGACTTCCATAACCTTATTTTCCACCCACCATAAATATTCAAAAATTTCAGTTTCACTGGCTTGTTCACAAATGAATTGAAATAAACTGGGTAAGTATTCCTCATACTCATCTTGTAGTGCAGGATTACGATAGATACACAGGGGATCCCAGTCTTTAATCAGTATTTTGTTAATCGCATGTAATAAAGAAACATGTCGATTTTCCTCGGTAAACATAATACACCCCGCTGTCCTTGGGTTAGTTTGACGTTTAAAAAAGAAGTGGTGATGAAGATTATTTGTCTATTGTTTTCATGTTTTAAAAGATCTTAGCGTGCTTTTCGCATGAGTAAATAGCGTGCTCAGATAAGTGGAAGCTAAAGAAAAATATCTAGTAAAGTGGCAGTAAAGTTAGATCGCAGATTTACTTCAAAATATTATTCAGAATAAATGTTTCAAAATAGTGCGTAATTACGTATTAAGTAACATATAGTAATAATTTAAAAATCAAGTCTTTGTTTGAAGGACGCAATTTTTACTAATACCGTGAATTTCATCACTATCTAAATTTACATCATCCCATTTTTGCATTTGCTGTGTGAGCCAAACAAAATCCGAAACTTGCGGCTGGACTTGTTCGGGAATAAAACCACGAATGATGTTCTGAATCAGGTGATATTTTTCGACATGAACACTTGCTGAACACGCAAAGCGAATGATGTTGTAATCGACCAAGACTTGCCAAACAGGCTCAAGATCCTGCATCTGTTTAAGTTCAACTTGTGCTTTTTGGATGGCTTGGATGAGGGCTGTAAGTGTATTGGGATTGGATATAGCCCATTCTTGAGTCACAGCCAGTACTTTGTCTGCGACGCGAGGAATAATGTCTGAGCCAGTCGCAATGATTTGGCTATAGCCTTGAATTTCCGCTTGTGTGTTCCAAGGTTCCCCAACACAAAAACCATCGATCAATTGATTTGAAATGGCTTCCACCATATAGGGTGGCGGTAAAGTGCGTAAATGTACGCGTTTGGCAAACTCAGGATTGGCCAACGCCAACCACTCACGTAAACAATAATGATGAATAGACTGCTTAAACACATGGGCAATCGGAAGATACTGTTCATGCTGCATGGCACTAAAAAATTTCTGTGCAGTGGTGGCTGCATCGTCAGTTTTTTTGATATCGAGCGCATAGCATAGTTTTTGGCTTAAGCTAATAAAAGCACTGTTATAACTTAAGACAAGAGGGGTTTGTAGCGGAATACCGAGTTGATCTTGAGCGAGTGCGGCAGCAGGCAACATAGCAGATAAGCAATGTGCTGCGTCTAGGAAACCAAAAGCCAAACGATCTCTTAAACTTGCCCAAGACGCTTCTTTGACTAAGCTCACGTCTAAACCCACTTCTTCAAAAAAACCGCGTTGTTTAGCCCACAGTAAAGCAACACAGTCTAAAAGCGGAATATAGGCCAGATGAAGTTGTGACTTTTCGAGTTGAGCCATGACTTAGTCCTTGAGTTGAGATTGTAAAAGCTGTTGAGCATCCAACAGACGTCTTGCCATTTCACCGATGGTCATACGGTGGCTCATGGCATTTTTACGCAGCAATTGAAAGGCATCATCTTCAGATAGTCCATGTAATTGCATCAGCAAGACTTTCGCACGCTCTACATCTTTACGATCGGCGAGTTTATTTTTAGTATCCTGTAAGTCTGTGAGCAACTTTTTGTGTTTACGAAACTGTTCGATCGAGATTTCTAAAATATTTTCTAACTTTGAAGGATCGATCCCATCCACTATATAAGCCGTCACTCCAGCATCTATGGCACTTTTAATGGTGTCTTTATGGCTATTTTTAGTAAATAAAACAGTGGGTAGGTTAAATTGACTTACACAGCTTTCAATAATGTCACGTTGTGGATGGTCCATATCTAACAAAATGACGTCAGCACTTAATTGTTCAAGACGGCTAATATTGATGTGATCGATAATCAGGCAGGCAACCACATCGAAATCATGTTCGATGAGGGAACTTCGAATATATTGTGCGCGTTCTTGATTGTCATCAATCAATGCAATTTTCAGTTTAGGCATACTGTACAGTGCTCAGGAAAACCTGAAAATGAGATCTAAAAGTGTACAAGCAATTTAAATGCCAAACTTAACAAATGCCAGCTTTATCTCGAATCAGGCAGTCAATCTTTATCGTCGCGATTACAGACAAAGTATGCATGTTGCATATGTTGTGATCGGAGTTTTAATGAAAGAATTTAAGGATATGGATTCAGTAAATTGAAGTGTTGATGTTCTCAGTCGATTTGTACATCTAAGGGCGAATTTCTAGATGTCGTGCTTAGAACAAAGCAATGTCGTTTATTTGAGAAAACAGATGCTCATCGATAAGGCAAAATGCACCAAGAGGTAGCAGGGTTTTAAAAAGTCGGAAAAATTAGCTGTTGTGCTTTAAAAATAAAAACAGCTGATTATATCGAATTATAAGATTTTATTTTAAATAAATCATTAAAAAACAACAGATTAAAATTTAATTATAAATATTGGCACACTCGTTGCATTATCCCTAATGAGTCAAAGACGACTCTAAATCAAATTTGTAAGACGGCCAACGACGTCCGTTCTGATCGCTTCTACATCCCAAGTGTTTGTGCTGTAGAAAAACTATACGCTCAGTTCAGTCTGGAGAAGGTTATGTCTTCAAATTTACATGCTAAAAAAGCAACAAAAATAAGTCTTTTCAGTTTTAACGGCGCAGCAATGAGAGCCTTCCACATGAGTTGGCTCGCCTTTTTTGTCTGCTTCTTTGCTTGGTTCGCTTGTGCGCCGCTGATGCCAGTGATTGCGGGTGAATTTCATTTAACCAAAGATCAAATTGCCAATATCAATATTGCAGCTGTCGCGATCACCATTTTAGTTCGTCTTATTGTGGGGCCATTGTGTGATAAATACGGCCCGCGTAAAACCTATACCGCACTTCTTGTACTCGGCAGCATTCCAGTCTTTGGAGTAGCGTCTGCAAATAGCTATGAATCCTTCTTGTTCTTCCGTCTATTGATTGGTGCGATTGGGGCAAGCTTTGTCATCACTCAGTATCACACCAGCATTATGTTTGCGCCAAACGTAGTCGGGACTGCAAACGCAGCGACAGCAGGCTGGGGTAATGCAGGCGGTGGTGCAACACAAGTACTCATGCCATTGATGCTTGGTGCCTTAGTGATGTTTGGTGTAGAGCAAGCGATGGGCTGGAGAATTGCACTGATTGTTCCGGGTGTACTGATGCTGATCGTGGGGTTGATGTATTGGAAATTTACCCAAGACTGCCCACAAGGCAACTTCAAAGAACTTCGTGCAGAGGGTGTCAGTGTTGGTTCAGATAAAAAAGGTGGTGTAGCGATTCTGATGCATGCTGCGAAAAACTACCGTGTTTGGATTTTATTTGGTGCCTATGCCGCGTGTTTCGGGATTGAAATTTTTATTCATAACATTGTCGCGATGTACTACGTTGACCACTTTAGCTTTGGTTTAAAAGAAGCCGGGATGGCGGCTGGTATTTTCGGTTTACTGGCACTGTTTGCTCGTGCTCTGGGTGGCATTGTGTCAGACAAAGTCGCAACCAAAAAAGGGCTTGATGGTCGTACCAAAGTGTTATTTGGCATGATTTTGCTGGAAGGTCTCTTCCTCGTCCTATTCTCTCAAATGAACACCCCTATCTTTGCGATTCTCGCAATGACAGTTTTCGCATTGTTCACGCACATGGCATGTGGTGCAACTTATGCTTTGGTGCCTTTTATTGATCGTGATGCCTTGGGTGGTGTGGCAGGCATTATTGGCGCAGGGGGTAACGTGGGTGCAGTGGCAGCAGGTTTCCTACTCAAAGGTATGTTGGATATTCAAACCACACTGATGATTTTAGGTGGCTTGGTGGTCATCGCTGCAAGTTTTGTCCTGATGATTCGCTTCTCTGTTGAGCATAAAGAAAAGGAACAGCGCTTATTCGAACAAGCGGTACATGATCGTAGCATTGCTGAAGCGCAAAACTAAATAAAGAGATTAAACCCAAGCCTCAAGGCTCAGGCAGAACAAATGAAATATTGCGGAGAAAGAATATGAAAATCATCATGATTGGTCATGGCATGGTTGGCCACAAATTTATCGAATCAGTACTCGAACATGTGGGTGACGATGTTGAAATTACCATCTTGGCTGAAGAACCGCGCTTGGCTTATGACCGCGTACATTTGACTGAGTATTTCAGTGGTAAATCAGCAAAGGATTTAACCCTTTGTCGTGCAGATTTTGCTGATGCTTATGGCATAGATTTACGTTTGAATACCAAAGCGGTTGCAATTGATCAAAGCCATAAAACGGTGACGACGAATCATGGTGATGTTCTTAGTTTTGACAAACTAATCTTGGCAACAGGTTCATACGCTTTTGTTCCGCCTATTTCGGGTAATGACCGTGAAAATTGCTTTGTTTACCGAACCATTGAAGACTTAGATGCGATTCGTGCTGCAAGTCTCAATGCGAAATCAGGTGTGGTAATTGGTGGCGGTTTATTGGGCCTAGAAGCCGCTAAGGCGCTACGGGATCTGAACTTGGAAACCCATGTGGTTGAGTTTGCACCGCGTCTCATGGCGGTTCAAATTGATGACTTGGGCGGAAAGGTTCTACGTGCAAAAATTGAAAACTTAGGCGTAAAAGTCCATACCCAAAAAGCGACTTCATCAATTGAGGAGGGTGCTACGACGAAGCACGTGATGAAATTTGGAGATGGTTCTGAGCTTGAAACAGACATCATTTTGTTCTCAGCGGGTATTCGCCCACGTGATGAGTTGGCGCGTCAAAGTGGTTTAGCCCTTGGGGAGCGCGGCGGGATCATGATTAATGATTATTGCCAAACGTCAAATCCAGATATTTACGCCATTGGTGAATGTGCACTGTGGCAAAACAAAATTTATGGTCTGGTGGCACCAGGCTATGACATGGCACGTATTGCAGCAAAACATGTCACTGAACAAGCTTGTGCTGAATTTGCAGGTGCGGACATGAGCACCAAGTTGAAACTGATGGGCGTTGATGTGGCTTCGGTCGGTGATGCACATGCGATGACACCGAATGCACTCAGTTATTTCTATGCCGATGAAGATACACAAGTCTATAAGAAAATTGTGGTGAACGGCGAAAAGACCAAGTTACTTGGCGCAGTTTTAGTGGGCTGTGCAAAAGAGTACAACGACTTACTACAAATGATGCTGAATGGTTTAGCGCTTCCAGAAAATCCTGAAAGTTTAATCATGCCAGGTTATGCGCAATCCTCAAGTAAATCTGGAGGTAGTGGAGTTGATTTACTGCCAGACAGTGCAACCATTTGCTCATGTAATAACGTATCTAAAGCCGATATTTGCAGTGCAATCGCCGAGGGTTCAACGTCTCTAGGTGCCCTAAAAAAATGTACCAAAGCAGCTACTGCATGTGGTGGATGTGCACCATTAGTGACCCAAGTTTTAAAATCTGAATTACAACGCCAAGGCGTTACGGTCAATAATCATATCTGTGAGCACTTTGCTTACTCACGTCAAGAGCTGTATCACTTGGTACGGGTCAATGAAATCAAAACTTTTGATGACCTGATCCAACAACATGGTCATGGTTTGGGCTGCGATATTTGTAAGCCAACTGCAGCCAATATTTTAGCGTCGTGTTGGAATGACTTTGTTTTGAAACCAAGCCATGCAGGTCTACAAGACAGTAACGACTACTACCTAGGAAATATTCAAAAAGATGGTTCTTATTCTGTAGTACCACGCATGGCAGGCGGTGAAGTGACGCCTGATGGCTTAATTGCTGTGGGGCAAATTGCTAAAGAATATGGCCTATATACCAAGCTCACTGGTGGGCAACGTGTCGATATGTTTGGCGCGCAAATTCACCAACTTCCTGAAATTTGGGAAAAGCTCATCGCGGCGGGCTTTGAGTCAGGCCATGCGTATGGGAAATCGTTGCGTACAGTGAAGTCTTGTGTCGGCAGTACATGGTGTCGTTACGGTGTGGATGACTCGGTGGGTTTAGCTATTTTCCTAGAGAACCGCTACAAAGGACTGCGCTCACCGCACAAATTAAAAATGGCTGTTTCAGGCTGTACCCGTGAATGTGCCGAAGCGCAAAGTAAAGATGTCGGTGTGATTGCCACTGAAAAAGGCTGGAACCTGTATGTCTGCGGTAATGGTGGGATGAAGCCTCGCCATGCCGAGTTATTGGCTTCGGATCTTGACACCCAAACTTTAATTAAATACATCGACCGATTCTTTATGTTCTATGTGCAAACCGCAGACCGTCTACAACGAACTTCGGTATGGCGCGACAATATGGAAGGTGGTTTAGATTATCTCAAAGATGTGGTTGTGCATGATTCTTTAGGTCTAGCTGCTGAACTGGAACGTCGTATGAGCCATGTGGTGGGGACTTATCAAGATGAATGGCGTACGGCTGTTGAAGACCCAGAAGTACGTAAACGCTTCGTGACTTTCATCAATGCCAAAGCTGAGCAACAACAAGATCCGCATATTCAGTTTGCAGAAGTTCGTGGACAGATTCGTCCTAAAACTGAGGCTGAACGAGATCGTAGCCGTATTCCAGTGGTTGAAGCTTAACAAATTAGGGTATTCAAACTTCTTTCTTCAGTGCTCTCTTAATAGGAAAGGCAGAGGGGTTAAATGAATGGAAAAGTTTAAAAAGGATCAAGACGATGACAATTTTAAAAGAAATGAATGAGCTAGATTGGGTTGATGTCTGTGCGCTAGATGATGTAACGCCAAATACAGGCGTAGGTGCACTTATTGAACATCAGCAAATTGCTATTTTCCGTGTCGGTGCTGAAAAGCGGGTATATGCCTTGAGTAACCAAGACCCATTTAGCCAAGCTTTTGTGATGTCGCGCGGCATTATTGGTGATTTACAAGGTGAGCGGGTGGTGGCGTCCCCGATTTATAAACAGCATTTTAGCTTGGCGACAGGACGCTGTTTAGAAGATAAAGATCAAAAACTGTTAGTTTTTCCAAGCAAAATTGAAAATGGCCGAGTGTGGATTAGTCCAACACCACAAAAAACCTATATCACCAACACAGGTGCATCTCAGGAAAAAATGAAGCTGGTGCTGGTTGGCAATGGCTTAGCGGGCATGCGTTGTTTGGAAGATTTACTCGACATGGCACCAGATCGTTATGACGTGACAGTGATTGGTGAAGAGCCTTGGGGAAACTACAACCGTATTATGTTATCGCCTGTATTGTCAGGAGATAAAACCATTGACGATATCATGTTGCATCCACATGCATGGTATAGCGACAAAGGAATTTGTTTCATTGCGGGTGATCCTGCGGTACGTATAGACCGTCCTCGTAAGCAGGTCTATACCGAAAAAGGCGAAGTGGTCGATTATGATCGTTTAATTTTAGCGACAGGTTCGAAACCGTTTATTCCTCCAATTGCTGGAGCGGATTTGAAAGGTGTCATTAGTTTCCGAGATATCTACGACATCAACACCATGCTGGATTACTGCAAGACCAAGAAAAATGCCGTGGTAATCGGTGGTGGACTGTTGGGACTTGAAGCTGCATATGGTCTCAAACAACGCGGGATGAATGTCACGGTTTTACATCTGATGGATCGTATTATGGAGCGCCAATTAGACAGTAAAGCCAGCCAAATGCTACGCCATAGTATTGAACAAAAGGGTATCTCCATTATTACTGAGGCCAATACTGAAGCATTGGTGGGTGTAGATGGTCATGTCACTCAAATTCGCTTGAAAGACGGTACAGTTTTAGCGGCGGATCTTGTGGTTTTTGCAGTTGGTATTCGTCCGAACATGGCACTTGCACAAAGTGCAGGACTGCGCTGTAACCGTGGTGTGTTGGTGAATGACACCATGCAGACTTTTGACCCAAGTATTTACGCCGTGGGAGAGTGTATTGAGCATCGTAGCCAGACTTTTGGTTTGGTTGAGCCACTTTGGGGGCAGGCGTTCATTTGTGCCTCACATTTGGCGGAGCATGGCAGCTTAACGTTCAAAGCGCCGACAGTACCAACACAGTTAAAGGTAAGTGGCTGTGATGTGTTCTCAGCAGGTAATTTTGAACCTAAGGATGACTTTGAAGATATCATTTTAAATGATGAAAAACGTCAGATTTATAAACGTATTATTATTCAAAAGGATAAAGTCATTGGTGCGGTGTTGTTTGGTGATACCGAAGATGGTGTCTGGTATGCAGAGCTTATTTCGGATCAAACCCCAATTTCCTCAATTCGAAATAAACTGTTATTTGGTAAAGATTTTGCATTAAAAAAAGCAGGGTAAAACCTTCCACTAACCCCTTCTAAAAAGGAGGGGGTGATTTTAAGTATTTGCCATAGATGAAGGAGCGAAGCAGAAATGAATAGTATCCCTGTAATGGAATTGCATAGCTCCACAGAAAAAATGATTACAACTACACAAACCACCTGCCCATATTGTGGGGTGGGTTGTGGGGTAACAGCAACTGTTGAAGAAACGGCTTTAGGGCAAAAAGTCTCTGTGGTGGGTGATGCTCAGCATCCATCTAATTTCGGAAAGTTGTGCATTAAAGGCAGTAATTTAGCCGACACGGTAGGTTTAGAAACGCGCGTCTTACATCCCATGTTGGGGCGTAAACCGCAACGTGAGGTAAGTTCATGGGACACCGCAACAGACTTAATCGCCAACAAATTTCAACATTATATCGATCAATATGGGCCTGAAAGTATAGCTTTTTATGTCTCAGGTCAACTGCTGACTGAAGACTATTATGTGGTCAATAAATTTGTTAAAGGCTACTTGGGTACAGCCAATATCGACACCAATTCACGGTTGTGTATGTCTTCAGCCGTTGCTGCGCATAAACGTGCTTTTGGGGAAGACTTAGTTCCAGCCAGTTATAGTGATTTTGAACACACTGATATGGTGGTTTTAGTCGGTTCAAATACAGCTTGGTGTCATCCTGTGCTGTATCAACGCATCATGAAAGCCAAAGAGGAGCGAGATCTTTTTGTCGTCGTGATTGACCCGCGTTTTACTGCAACCTGTGAGGCGGCTGATTTACACTTACCAATTTTACCGGGGCAGGATGTCGCACTGTTCAATGGTTTATTACAGTATTTAGCAACCAATCATTATACCGATACCGATTTTATTGCAAAGCATACTCAAGGCTTAGAACAAGCGCTGGTAAGCAGTGCTTCTGAATCATCCATAGCGAGTGTGAGCGAACGGACGGGGATTTCTGTTGAAAAATTAGCACTCTTTTTTGAAAAATTTGCACAAACAGAAAAAGTGATGAGCTTATTTTCAATGGGTGTGAATCAGTCTTCACGTGGGGTAGACAAAGCCAATAGCATTACCAACTGTCATTTGTTAACTGGAAAAATTGGGAAATTGGGCGCTGCACCTTTTTCGATGACGGGCCAGCCGAATGCAATGGGCGGGCGTGAAGTGGGTGGCCTTGCCAATATGTTGGCTGCCCATATGGATTTGGATAATCCCAAGCATCAACAATTGGTACAGCAGTTTTGGCACAGTCCAACCATTGCCAAGCAAGTAGGTTTAAAAGCTGTCGACCTTTTTGAAGCAGTTGAAAGCGGTAAAATTAAAGCCATTTGGATTATGGCGACTAATCCTGTGGTGAGTTTACCCAATGCTGATCAGGTGAAACGTGCACTAGAGAATTGTGAGTTTGTGGTGGTGTCAGACATTTGTCTAGATACCGATACCACGCAATATGCCGATGTGTTGCTGCCTGCATTGGGTTGGGGTGAAAAAGATGGGACAGTCACCAATTCAGAACGCCGTATTTCCAGACAGCGTGCTTTTCTAGAACGCCCAGTCCAAGCACAAGCGGATTGGTGGTCAGTTTCACAAGTTGCGAAAAAATTAGGATTTCAGGGTTTTGACTTTGAAAGTAGTCATGACATTTTCAAAGAACATGCCCAGCTCTCAGTCTATCAAAATGCAGAAATTGCTTTACGTTCATCGACAGAAACATTCCGCTATTTCAATTTGGCAGGTCTGACGAATCTTTCATTTGATGACTACCAAGAGCTTGAACCGACGCAATGGCCTGTGCTCGTACCTTTGAAAAATGGCCAAACCACACCAAACACTTTTGCCCAATTATTTAAAGATGGTCAGTTTAGTCACCCAGATGGTAAAGCCAAGTTTATTGCAACAACAGCAGTTGGTGCAGTAAATCCAACCAGCAGTGAATATCCATTGGTGCTCAATACGGGACGCATCCGCGATCAATGGCATACCATGACACGTACAGGTTTATCAGCCAATTTAAGTACACATAAAGCAGAACCCTATTGTGAAATTCACCCAAATGATGCCTTGAAATATGGTTTGAAAGATGGGGAACTGGTAGAGATCAAATCGGCTTGGGGAAATTGCGTACTGCGTGCCACGGTCAGTGACAATATCCGCCGTGGACAGATTTTTGCACCGATTCACTGGAGTGATCAATTCGCATCAGATGCACGGATTGGCAAAGTGGTGAATCCTGTGGTGGATGCGATTTCAGGAGAACCTGAGTTCAAACATACCCCTGTGATGATTCATCCGTTTTATACGCAATGGCAGGGCGTATTTTATGTCAGAACGGGCTTTGAACATTTGGTACAACAAAGTATTGAACAAAGCATTTGGTGGACCAAAATCAAAACGTCCAAAGCTATTCGTTATGAGCTGGCAGACCGTCGACGTTTTACGGAAACGACCGAACAACTCAAAGCTTTATTGCCTTTTGATGATGAAAGTTTTGAATGGCTCAATGTAGAAGATCAAACCGCTCATATCAGTCATAGTGTGGTGTTACAAGATGGACACCTCGTTGCAAGTCTGTATATTGCGCCTAAAGCGTTATTGCCAGATCGAGACTGGGTGGCAAGTCTGTTTAAGCGCGAACGCTTAAGTGCGATGCATCGGAAGGCTTTATTGGCAGGGCAAGCCATGTCAATGACTAATAGCGATGGCCCACTGGTCTGTAGTTGCTTTAAAGTTGGGAAAAATCGTATTATCGATGTCATTAAAGAAAAAAATATCACCCATGAAAAACAAGTCACTGCATGCTTAAAGGCAGGAGGCAATTGCGGTTCCTGCTTACCTGAAATTCGAGGTCTGATCAAAGCTTGTCAAACGGAGGAGGTAGAATGAAAAGAAAAATATTCAAACCCGTGAGCTACCCAGAAACTGAAGTTGTCATTTTGGCGGGCGGTCAGGCGCGTCGTATGAATGGCATTAATAAGCTCTTGCAAAAATTTGATGATGAAATTCAACTTATCAAAATTCATCAGCAGTTAAAGTCACGTGCAACCAAGGTATGGGTCAACAGCCATAGGGATCATTCCATTTATGAGCGGTTGATTCCGTCGATTGGCTTTTTTGAAGATGAGGCAACAGGCTTTCAAGGGCCCTTGATGGGGATGAAAAGTGCATGGAGACATGTGCAATCAGACTATGTGCTGTTCGTACCCTGTGATGTGACTTTTATTCCGAAAAAAGTGTTTTCACGGTTACATCAGGCGATGCAACAAGATCCGAACTGTGGTGTTGTTATTGTAGAAATCAATGCTCGTGCACTGTATCCGTTTTGTTTGTTAAAAAGGAGCAGTTTACCGATATTGATTCAGCACCTTGAGCAAAATCAGCGCAGTTTAAGGCAGTGTTTTGCAGATTTGCACCCACAAGTGGCACGATTTAAAAATCATGCACTGTTTTTTCACAGCATTAACTCGTTGGATGAGTTACAACAGCATCGGCAGCTCAATTTTTTATAAATATCTCAGATATTGAAGAGAGGAGGTTTGTGTCGAGAGTAGAAGATGTTGCCATAAACTGATTTGACTGTTTAAATAAAAATCTATAAAAGAACTAAATAAATACTTATTTTTATATTAAATTTATTATAAAACAATTATTTGAAATAGGTTTAGAGGGAGTCGTTATTTTATTTAGATCTTGAACGTATGTAGCAGTGATCACTTATTGCGGCGGTGAACTGAAATACTCAAAATTTAGAAAGTGCACAAAGTTGGAACAGTTATTGCAAAATATACTTCAGAAAATAGGGCGTGAAATATGAACTGCACCCACACCGCTCAAAGGACGCATAGGCAAGACAGATGAACAGCATGACCCATGTATCCGCAGTTAGAGTATTCCAAGATCAGTTTGGACGTGAAAAGCGCAAACTACGAATCTCGGTGACGGATCGTTGTAATTTTAAATGCGTCTATTGCATGCCCGAACATCCCGAATGGATGAAAAAGCACGACTTGCTCAACTTTGAAGAACTGTACCATTTTTGCAAATTTATGGTGCAGCATGGCATTGAGCAAATTCGTATCACGGGAGGTGAACCGTTGATGCGCCAAGGTGTGGTACATTTTATCGAACAGTTACAAAGCCTAAAAAAACAGGGGCTGAAGCGTATTTCCATGACCACCAATGGTCATTATTTAAAACAATATGCTGCTGCTTTAAAGCAAGCAGGGCTGGATGATTTAAATATTAGTCTAGACAGTCTAGATGCCGAGCAATTTCATCACCTCACCAAGAAACAACTAGATACAGTGTTGGAAGGCATTCAGGCTGCACAACAGCTTGGTTTTAACATCAAAATCAATACTGTGTTGATGAAAGGCATCAATGACGATCAAATTGTCCCTTTGGTGCAGTGGGCAAAGCAGCAAAAGGTAGAGCTGCGTTTTATTGAGTTTATGCCTTTAGATGGCGATCAAAATTGGTCGCAAGCCGATGTCGTCACTGAACAAGAGATTTTGTCGCAACTCAGCTCGCAATTTAAAGTGCAAGTGCTTGAGGGGCAAGGTGCCAATCCAGCACGTAGTTATCGGGTAGATGGCGAGATGGTTGGGATTATCTCCACCATTAGCAACTCGTTTTGTGGGGAGTGTGACCGACTACGGTTGAATGCACAGGGTGAGTTTTATAATTGTCTTTTTGCCAAGCAAGGCTTAAATTTAAAGTCAGATATTCAGCAACTTACTCTGCTCAATCAGCACGAACCCTTTGTTTTAGAAAGTAAACTTTCAACTTATGTTTGGCATAAAGAGCAAGGCTTTTATACTATTCAAAAACAGCAGTTGCATCAGCCCGTGCGAAAAATCAGTATGCATATGATTGGAGGTTAGGATGACTCAGGAATTAAACAATGTGATTAGAGTGAAGATCGAAGCTTTTGGTGCGATTGAACGCCAGTTACCCCCCAATTTAACGCTGCAATGTGAGCCAGATTCATCGGTTACGGTGGTTTTAAAGGATCTCGTTGCTCAATACCCAGCTGTCCATACATTATTGGAGCGCTGTGCCTGTGCAATGGGTGAAGACATTATTCCAAGGCAGACTATTTTAAGTCGAGATTGTACTTTGGTATTGTTGTCCCCTGTGGCAGGAGGTTGAGATGGAATTAAAACAATTTCCGCGGATTCAAACCGTGGTTTTTAGTCAAAATGACTTTGATGGCATCCAACATTTTCCTGAGTGTGGTGGCATTGGCATATTCATTGGCACAGTGCGGAATCACCATCAAGGTAAAGCTGTAAAAGCATTAAAATATACCGCTTATGCACCTGTCGCTGAAAAAATGATTCGTCAAATTGAACAAGAGATCCAATTAAAATATGGCGTGTCTTATGTTCGGGTGGTGCATCGCATTGGTGCTTTAGATATTGGTGATACTGCGATTATTGCGATGGCGTACGCCGCGCATCGCCGTGAAGCCTTTCAAGCCTGTGAGGAAGCGGTAGAGCGGGTCAAACATGAAGTTCCTGTGTGGAAAGAGGAATTTTATATGGACGGTACCAGTCAGTATGTAGAGGGCTGCTGTATTCGAACAGATCATGAAGCGCCAAAACCTCATAGCCATGAGCATTGCGAGCATGCACATGTTCATCCCTAACAACTGCATCATGCACTGCCAATATTTACCAGTAATTCCTTTCAGATCTGAATAAAGGAAATTTAGTAATAGTTGAGTATGAATGAAAAGTGGCGAGATAATTGAAAGAAAAATCTTCTGAAAACTTTATGAAAAATAATGCTTAGGTTAAGATGATCCATTCTTATATTTGAAGTCTTTTGAATCGCTATGCAACCATTTGTTCTATATAACTCAGAGCAACGCAAAAAAGTAGAATTCGTACCTCGTGTTGAGGGGCATATTGATATGTATGTCTGCGGTATGACGGTGTATGACTACTGTCATATTGGACATGCGCGCGTGATGGTTGCATTTGACTATATTATTCGCTTCCTGCGTAGCCAAGGTTGGAGCGTGAAATATGTACGTAATATTACCGACATTGACGACAAAATCATTAAACGTGCCAATGAAAATGGCGAGTCGATTACGCAGTTGACAGATCGCTTTATTCAAGCGATGAATGAAGATGCTGAAAATCTAGGCTGCCTACATCCAGATGAAGCACCGCGTGCGACGGATTATATTGATCAAATGCAAAGCATGATTGGTAATCTGGTTGAAAAGGGTACAGCTTATCCATCTGCCAATGGTGATGTGTATTTCCAAGTGGAAAAATTCGCTAAATATGGTCGTCTTTCAGGACGTAAATTGGAAGATATGCAAGCGGGTGCATCTGAACGTGTCGATGTTGAAGTTGAGAAAAAACATCCCTTTGACTTTGTACTTTGGAAACATGCCAAAGAAAATGAACCTGCATGGGCTTCGCCATGGGGCAAAGGTCGTCCGGGTTGGCACATTGAATGTTCTGCCATGTCGACTTGCTGCCTAGGGAACCATTTTGACATTCATGGTGGTGGTTCGGACTTGATGTTCCCGCACCATGAAAATGAAATTGCACAGTCTGAGGCTTCAACTGGCGAGCAGTATGTCAACTACTGGATGCATGTCGGTTTTATCAACGTTGATGGCGAGAAAATGTCGAAGTCATTGGGCAATTTCTTTACCATTCGCGATGTGATGGATAAGTTCCATCCTGAAGTGATTCGCTACTTCATTGTGTCATCACACTATCGTAGCCCTGTGAACTTCTCTGATGTTGCTTTAAAAGAAGCAAAAACAGCGCTGTCACGCTTCTATCATTCATTTAAAGCTTATCAACAAGCCTATGGCGATACACAAATCGCTACCTTAGATGAAACATTGCTTGAGCGTTTCAATAGTGCCATGCGTGATGACTTCAATACCGCTGAAGCCATTGCGGTATTGTTTGAAGTCAACAAAGAATTGAACCGTGCCGTGAAAGAGCAACAAGCGGAACAAGCGGCGATTTACTATGCAACCTTACGTCATTTAACCAATATTTTAGGTTTGGTTCAGCACAATGTTGAAGAATTCCTGAAGTCTGATATTGGGCAAGAGGCTTTGGCTTTGTCTGAAGAGCAAATTGAAGATTTGATTCAACAACGTCAAGATGCGAAAAAAGCCAAAGAATTTGCCAAAGCGGATGAAATTCGTCAGTCCTTGTTGGATCAAGGTGTGGTTTTGGAAGACACTCGCCAAGGGACAATCTGGCGCCGTGCTGATTAATTCAGCAATTGCATTATAGAGTGTTGACAGTTTGATGAAACTCTCTATAATGCACATCCATATTGCGGGAATAGCTCAGTTGGTAGAGCACAACCTTGCCAAGGTTGGGGTCGCGAGTTCGAGTCTCGTTTCCCGCTCCAAAATTTAAAAAGCCTCAAGTTTAACTTGGGGTTTTTTTATGCCTGTCATTTGAGTGTGTTGAAAATAATTCATTTAAATGTGAAATTATCTCGGCGTTTCAGCCCATAATTTTGACAAAAATATGCTTAAATTATTCATCTTCATTTGTGAATAAAATTGTGTTTCTTCAACCCCATAGCACTGTCGTATCGACCGAAGCTCGAGACTATCCTGAATGGCATTTGGGACGAGAACGCTATGCACTTTGGTATATTGAAGTGGATGATCCCGTTTTGATCAGCTATTTAACAAAGCTTCGTGAGCAGTTCTCAGATTTGCTTTATCAACCAAATCAACGGCAGTTTCATATCACTTTATTTGTTGCAGGTTTTTGGGTAGAACAGGCAACACAGTCGGATGACTTTAGTCGAGTGCAACTGAATCAGCAGCTTGAACGCCTTAAAAATTTAAAACTAGAATCTTTTCAGTTACAGATAGGTGGATTAAATAGTTTTGAAAGTGCCTTATTTTTAAAAGTGGATGATACCGCAGGCGTATTGGATAAAATTAGAAAAACATTGCTGCATACATCGCAGGAAGTCGCAGCATTAAGTTATTGTCCACATATTACATTAGGTCTATACCGTGAAGCGGTGAGTAGTGATCATGTATTGGCACGTATGGCTGAAATTGAAGATATTAGCTATAGCTTAAATGTCTCAAAGCTCACGTTTGGTTTTTATCAGTCCCATGTCTTACAAGGGTCATTGTTTTCACATACACAGATTGAGTTGGGGAATGCGCAATGCAACTGATTTTAGGTGGTGCACGTTCGGGGAAAAGTCGCTTGGCGGAGCAGATTGCACAACAGTTGGCGCAGCCTGTGGTTTATGTGGCAACTGCACAAGCCTTGGATGGGGAGATGCAAGTGCGTATTCAACACCATCAGCAACAACGACCTGAAGATTGGGGGCTGTGTGAAGAACCTATTTATCTTGCAGCGCAGTTGCTCAAATTAGATTGCCCAAACCAAACCATTTTGGTCGATTGTCTGACTTTATGGATGAGTAATTTACTGATGCATACTGACCCAGATTTGCAAGTTCAAGAATGCCAGAAGTTGTTAAATGTTGTAGGAAATTTACAGTCTGAGCTGATTTTAGTGAGTAATGAAACAGGCCTAGGTGTGGTTCCAATGGGACAAATCAGCCGTCGGTTTGTCGATGAAACAGGGCGATTGCATCAGCAGTTAGGTCAAATTGCTCAAAAAGTGGTGTTCTGCGTAGCAGGATTTCCAATGATTTTAAAAGGAGAACAAGTGTGAGTTGGTGGTTAGAAGCATGTCAAAGTCCGAGTGAGTCTGTATTGGCTCAAGCCCTAGCACGCCAGTCACAGTTGACCAAACCGACAGGCTCGTTGTCGGAGCTTGAATCGGTTGCAGTGACTTTAGCTAGTTTGCAAAACACTGTAAAACCCAAGATTGACCGTCCATGGATTACGATTTTTGCAGGTGATCATGGGGTGATGGAAGAAAATATTTCTGCCTATCCACAAGCGGTGACGCGTCAAATGTTGCAGAACTTCGCAACTGGCGGGGCGTGTATTAGTGTGATTGCCAAAGAGTATCAAGCCAAGTTACAAGTCATCGACTGTGGTTCAGTCGGTGAAGCGTATGAATATGTCGGGGTTGAACGCCACTGCATCCGCGCGGGGACGGCTAACTTTGCTCAAACCCAAGCCATGACTGAAGCTGAATGTGAAGCAGCTTTTGCTTTGGGACAAAAAAGTGTGGAAGATGCCATCGCTTATGGGGCAGATATCTATGTCGCGGGTGAGATGGGCATTGGAAATACCTGTTCAGCCTCAGCCGTGGCTTGTTTTTTATTGGCTGAACCCGCTGAAAAGCTCACTGGTGTTGGAACAGGTATCCGTACTGAACAATTGATACATAAAAAACAGGTGATTGATCAAGCACTTTCACTGCATGCGCAATATGTCGGGAATGATCCGTTTAAAGCCTTATGTGCAGTGGGTGGACTTGAAATTGCAGCCATGACAGCTGCGTATATTCGCTGTGCGCAATTGGGGCTGCCAATGGTGGTAGATGGGTTTATCAGTACCGTTTCGGCATTGCTCGCAGTATATTTAAATCCAGACGTTCGCGCTTGGATGCTTTTTGGGCATCAGTCGGCTGAATATGGTCATGTACGTTTGCTAGAAGAACTTAAAGCGATGCCTTTATTGAAGCTGAACCTACGTTTGGGTGAAGGCAGTGGCGCAGGGGCTGCACTGGGGTTGATCAAGTTAGCCTGTCGCTTACACAATGAGATGGCAACATTTGCTGAAGCGGCCGTGATTGGTGAGAAAGTTTAAGGATGTTGTATTTAGATTTCCTACGCCACGGCGAAACCAGCTTAAGCCATACTCTACGGGGTAGAACGGATGATGCTTTGACTGCGAAGGGTTGGACGCAAATGCGATATACCATCACACAGACTGAGCAGCTTAGGCAGGCGTGGGATATCATTTATAGCTCACCATTACAGCGCTGCCGTTTGTTTGCAGAGCAATGGGCGGGGCAAAAACAGCTTCCTTTGTTTATAGAACCGAATTTGCAAGAAATGGATTTTGGGGAATGGGAGGCTCAGTCGACTGCGCGACTCTATCAACTCTACCCAGATGAATTGGCTCAATTTTGGCAAACACCGTTAAGCTTTACCCCGCCTCAGGCGGAAAGTTTATTGACATTTAAAAGCCGAGTTCTAGAGTCTATAGAGACCTTGACCCAGCAAATGTATGCGCAGGGCTGGCAACGGGCGTTGATTATTTCCCATGGTGGAGTGATTAAACTCTTAAAATGCCAAGCGCTGAAACAGCATGATAATGATCTTTTAAAAATGTCAGCAGAGTTGGGACAGTTGAACCGTTTTGTATTCGATCAAGGGCAACTTCAGTTTATTCAAAATGAGGATGTGTAATGACACCGTTTTGGATTGCATTACAGTTTTTAACGACGTTTCCAGTTCGCTTAAGCGCAATGCCAACGCCTCAGCAAAATGCGCAGGCATTGTTGTTTTATCCTGTAGTGGGTTTGCTTATGGGAGGCATTCTATATGGGATCGCCCTATTATTGCATGCTTTGCCACTTGTGCTGTTAAGCAGTGTGATTCTGGTGTTATGGATTTGGCTTACAGGTGGTTTGCATCTGGATGGTTTGGCTGATACCGCAGATGCTTGGGTCGGTGGTTTTGGCGATAAAGCATGCACACTTGAGATCATGAAAGATCCAAGTTGTGGGCCGATAGGTGTACTCAGCCTTGTCATTGTATGCATATTAAAGTGGTCTGCACTGTATGTGTTATTGCAGCAGCAGTGTTATAGCACACTCATTTTATTTCCTGTCTTAGGGCGTCTCGTGCCGCTATTTTTCTTTTTAAGCACAGACTATGTGCGTGCGAAAGGACTCGGCAGCCAGTTGAGCCAACATTTAGCACGACCAATTGCAATGGCACTTTTACTGCTGATACCTTTGGTGGCTTTGAATTGGGCATGGATTGGTGTTGTAGTGATTGCCACATTTTATCTGGTACTGTGGTATTTGCGATATAAATTTATACGGCGTATTGGTGGTGTGACGGGAGATACCATTGGTGCCAGTATTGAAATAATTGAATTAGCGACACTCTTTAGTTTTGTGGTGGCTACTTTTTATTTCACTTAAGTTAAGGAATTAATAAGAGCCTCTCAGCGTGAAAGATGTGCAGTCATACGTGGTAGAAAGAAAAAATAATAAAAGGTAACAAGCTATATGCACTTGAAACAAAGGTCTTCCATCATCAGCAAAACACATTTGTAGATATGTTGTGAAAATCCAAAGATTTCCGCGCTAGTTGTCTACAGAGATATGATAAAATTGCGAAAATTATTTTTTATGTGCTGACGTTTCATTTCGTCACACGGTTCAGGTAAAACAACGTTGAATTCTGAAAATATGTCAAATCCCATTGATTTCCAAAAAGTTGCTTTAGAAACACTAGAGATAGAGCGTCAGGCACTCTCGGTGCTTGCTCAGCAAATCGATGATCGTTTTAGCCGTGCTTGTGAAATTATCTTAAAGTGTAAAGGTCGCTTAGTCATTACTGGCATGGGTAAATCAGGGCATATTGGCCGAAAAATGGCAGCCACCTTTGCCTCTACAGGTACGCCATCATTCTTTATGCACCCAGGTGAAGCGGGGCATGGTGATTTGGGGATGTTGGTTGCAGGTGATGTGCTGATTGCGATTTCAAACTCGGGTAAGAGTGATGAAATCATGATGCTGATGCCTTTGATCAAATATTTGGGTGTGCCTTTAATTACCATCAGTGGGGATGACCGTGGGCCGATGCCACAGAATGCTGATGTGGCGCTAACGTTAGGCAATATCCAAGAAGCGTGTCCATTAGGTCTAGCACCAACATCGAGTACAACGGCGACTTTAGCTTTGGGTGATGCATTGGCTGTTGCACTGTTAGATGCACGCGGGTTTACTTCAGATGACTTTGCACGCTCGCATCCTGCGGGTGCTTTGGGTAAACGCTTGTTATTACATGTGAAGCATTTAATGCACACTGGAGACGAACTACCGAAAGTGTCTCCAGATACAGCAATGAACAAAGTTCTGTACGAAATCTCTAACAAACGCCTAGGTTTAACCACAATTGTGGATGACAATGATCATCTATTGGGGATTTTTACCGATGGTGACTTACGCCGTTTGATTGATAAACAGCAAGGTTTTGATGTGAACTTGGCGGTGTCTGATGTGATGATTAAGAGCCCGCTGACGATTTCACCGGAAGCACGTGCTGTTGAAGCATTAGAGCGAATGAATGAAAAGAAAATTAACCAATTTGTCGTTGTTGATGAGAGCAATAAAGTCATTGGTGTTTTGAGTATGCATGACCTGATTCAAGCTGGGGTAAATTAAAAAATGGCTTCTTATATTTTGTTAGAACAAGCGCGTTATGTAGAAGCTCTAGTTTTGGATGTTGATGGTATTTTAAGTGATGGTTTTGTGACTTTGACCAACTCGGGAGACGAAATCAAATCTTTTGATATCCGTGATGGTCTAGGCATGAAACTGGTTCAGCAAGCTGGTGTGAAAGTGATTATTATCACAGGGCGTAAAAGTCAGATTGTAGAAAAACGCATGTCTGATTTGGGCGTGGACCTTGTTTATCAAGGCCGTGAAGACAAAGGTGTTGCATTGCGCGAGGCTTGTGCAAAATTTGGTATTTCACCCGAAGATTGTTTATACATGGGTGATGATTGGCCTGACCTATCTGCATTTGCCATTGCAGGCATGAAAGTGACCGTGCCAAATGGTCATTTAGAAGTACGTCGCCGTGCCGATTTGGTAACTCAAGCGATGGGTGGACGTGGCGCGGTACGTGAAATCTGCGATATGATTTTACAAGCCAAAGGTGTATACGAAACTTTACTTGAAAAGTACACCGCAGTCCCGCATTAATCTGTATGCATGCATGAGAGTTTAGTTAACATTTATGGATACTAAAGTTTTATATATCACTGCTGTAACCATTGCGGCTATCAGTAGTGGTTATTACTATTACAGCGGAAAAGGGCAAAAGCTCGAGGTCGATGGTGCGCAAAGCATGACCTATTCTGCTGAGCAGATCCAACTGACTCAAACAGATGAGCAGGGTAATTTATACGTCCGCGCAAAAGTAGATCGTCTTGAGCAGGACATGCAAAAGAAGACCTCTAAGTTAGAGAACTTAAATGCTGAGATGTATAAAGATGGAAAAGTGGATGCGACTTTCTATGCCAAGCAAGCCAATGGCATCAACGACAACGAAAAAGTCGTTCTGACAAACCAAGTGGTTGCAAAGAAAATGTTGGATCAAGGTCAGATGAAGTTTGAGACCGCAGAATTGACTGCGTTTCCACAGACGCGTGAACTTGAATCTCAGCATCAAGTGGTTGTTACGACACCACAAGCCGAATTTGTTAGTCAGGGCTTAAAAGCGAATTTAAATACGGGTCAATATGACTTTTTCCATATTCGAGGGAAGTATGAACCATAATCCAAAATTTTCTATTTCGAAAACTTTCCTCAAGCAAACACTTGCACTGAGTTTAGGTGTGGCTGTTTCAACTTTTGCTTTAGCACTGCCAAGTGACCGTAGTAAAGCGATTTCGTTGGTGGCAGATCGAGCAACGTTTAATGAAAAAACGGGTGTTACGACGTACACAGGCAATGTCATCATTGAACAGGGTACGATGAAACTACAAGCAGATTCAATTGTTGCCAATTTAAATCAAACCCGTCAAATTAGCACCATTACGGCCAATGGTAAGCCTGCACGTTTCCAGCAGCAAGTCAGTACCAATAAAGGTATTGCCAAAGGTCAGGCGCAAAAAATTATTTATAATGCAGAAACAGGCATTATTACCTTATCAGGCAGCGCACTTCTAGAACAAGATGGTGCCAGTATTCGCGGTAATACATTACGTTATAGTATGAACAAAGGTGATATCGAAGCGATTGGTACACCAAACAGCAGTGGTTCGTCGAGTGGTCGTGTTCAAATTGTGATCCCACCTTCAGGGTCTCAATCCTTCCCAGGAGCGCGTGACTAATGGAGCAAACTCTCAATCAGCCACAAACCCTATGTATTAAGCATCTCGCGAAAAACTACAGTAAGCGTTGGGTAGTGAAAGATGTATCTTTTAGCATGCAAAGCGGACAAATCGTAGGTTTGCTCGGTCCTAACGGTGCAGGGAAAACCACCAGCTTCTACATGGTGGTTGGACTGGTGCGTATGGACAAAGGTGAAATTCATCTTGATGACCTAGACATGTCTGATTTGGCCATGCATGAACGTGCGCGTAAAGGCATTGGTTACTTACCTCAAGAAGCCTCAATTTTTAGAAAACTCACCATTTCTGAGAATATTATGTCGATTTTGGAAACGCGTAAAGACCTAAACAAAGAACAACGTAAACAGCGTTTGCATGAATTGCTGGCCGATTTCAAAATTAGCCATATTAAAGATTCATTGGGTATGAGTGTGTCTGGTGGTGAGCGTCGTCGTGCTGAAATTGCTCGTGCGCTGGCAGCCGATCCAAAATTTATGTTGCTCGATGAACCTTTTGCTGGGGTTGATCCAATTTCCGTGGGCGACATTAAAGATATTATTCGTACCCTAAAAGACCGTGGTATTGGCGTTCTTATTACGGATCATAACGTTCGTGAGACTTTGGCGATTTGTGAACGTGCTTATATCGTGAGTGAGGGTGCGGTGATTGCTGAAGGTTCTCCAGATGAAATCTTAGCCAATGAAACCGTGCGTCAAGTTTACCTTGGTGATGACTTCACTGTATAAGATTATTCTGCGCCAATGAAAAGAGTTGGCGCAGATTTCCCTCCCATATGTTTAATCCATCGCTTTGCATTGAATTAATAACAGGGCATCCCCTTATACTCAAACTGTGTGCTCTGCCATCCTTTTGAAATCGCTTTTTTTAGCATGCTACATAAGATGCATATCTCTTTATTTTGTGTGGGCTTAAAGCGAAAAGCCATTTTCATACGATAGTTGATTGAAAATACGTTATAATTTTTTGTGAAATTTTTAAAAATTACGCTATGCCATTTACCATCTCTAGTTTAGTGAGCTATGAAGAAGACATTAAAAAAAGTCGTTTTCAAGCTTTTGCTGTGCCTGTTGAAAATGAACAAGCCGTTAAAGATTTTCTAGAGCAATATAAAGATATCAGTACCACACATCAGTGCTGGGCATGGAAAGTTGGCCACAATGTTCGTTTCAATGATGACGGTGAACCTTCAGGTACCGCAGGTCGTCCTATTTTGGCCACCATCGAAGGTAATGAGCTAACCAATGTTTTGGTTTTGGTCAATCGTTGGTATGGTGGTGTCAAGCTAGGCACAGGTGGGCTGGTACGTGCTTATGGTGGAACAGCGGGACAGTGTTTACTGTTGGCTGAAAAAATAGAACTCATTGAAAAGAAAAAAGTACATTTTGCCTGTCAATTTAATGAATGGGCAATTTTCCAGTATGAGCTGAATAGCCAGCAGATTGAGTTTAATGAGCAATATACTGCGGAGGGCGTGCTTGTAGAGGCATTATTACAAGTGCATCAGATTGAAGCGCTCGCAGTTAAAATACAAGACCTAACCCGTGGGCGTGAAGCATTAAAAATTGTGGATGGCCATCATGACTGATCCCTTATTAAAATATCGTGAACAGCATAAGCACCGCTTAAATTATATGCCTTGGTTGTATTGGTCGCTCAAGCCTAAAAACCGTGTGTGGGCTGAAGCATGGCAGCAAGAATACCAAGCTTATTTAATGGAAATGGAAACCGTTGAAATTGGTCAAAATTGTTTTATTTCTCCATTGGCACACATATTTGCAGAGCCTGGTCGTAAAATTGTCATTGGGGACAACACCTTTATTGCTGCGGATTGTACTTTGCATGGGCCTCTAGAGATCGGCAGTGAAGTTGCGATTAACCATCATTGTATTTTAGATGGTGGACGTGTGGGGATTAAGTTACATGATCAAGTGCGTATTGCGGCTTATTGTCACTTATATGCCTTTGATCATGGTATGGCACTTAGCGATCCGATTTATCAACAACCTGTGCGTTCAAAAGGGATAGAAATTGGTCGGGATGTTTGGTTGGGTGCACATGTGGGTGTGAAAGATGGGGTGAAAATTGGTGCACATGCTGTGGTGGGGATGAATAGCATGGTAACCAAAGATATCGCCGAGCAATCGATTGTTGCTGGCAATCCTGCACAGTTTATTCGTTTACGTGATTAAGATATCAAAGAATATTGAACATTTATCAATACTTAATTACATAAAAACCTGCCATCAAAAAAAAAGATATGCTAACTTTAGAACAACAATGAGACCTTATACCAAATGCGGTGTAATGAGAGGCGATAATGAAACGAGTCATTGCATGTATTGATTCTTCCCCTTGTATCAATGCCCTAGCAGAAGCTGCGGCATGGATTGCAAAACAGACGGGGCGGGAATTGGTCCTTTTACAAGTTTTGGATTATTATCCTGCAAGTTATCACTTAGGTGAAATTAGCGGGGTAATTGGATTTGAAAGCAATGCAATGTTGCTCAAAGAGCTGGCTGAATTAGAGCAAAAACAAAGTGAACTTGCGCTCAGTTATAGCAATAATTTGCTCGATCATATTTCTAAACTCATTCTCGAAACGCATGGCCTACATACAACGCATATTCAAGAAAAGGGTGACTTTCTAGAGCAAAGTTTTAACTTATTGCACGAAGATGACATTGTGGTGATTGGCCGTGTGGGTGAGAAATCGGCTGAACGCAATAAACCATTGGGCAGTAATGTTGAAAACTTTATCCGTGGTGCAAATTGTACCGTCATGACGGTAGGTGATAGCTTTAAGCCACCTACGCGCTTTATCTTTGCCTACGAGTATTCACCGACGTGTGTGAAGATGATGAAGCGGATTGCGCAAAGTGATCTACTGCGCCTCTTACAATGCCATTTGGTCTATGTCGGTGACCACCCTGAAATTTTAAGAGAACCTGAACAGTATTTGAAAGATGCGAATTTGGATGTGATTACAGAATATCGTTATGGTGACGTGGCTGAAAATATTCTGGAATACCAAAATGAGCATGGCATACAACTGATTGTGCTCGGTGCGTTCAGCCACAGTAAAATTCATCAGTTCTTCTTGGGCAGCATTGCAACCACTATTTTTAGGAATGCCAAAGTTCCTTTACTGGTTGCCCGTTAATTTAGAGTGATTTCTCTGAATTGGAACTGTTTTATCCATAGTTATCCGCATTAATTGTGGATAACTATATGGACAGTAAATGTAAGTTTATAATTTATATAAGCTTAAATTAATCGATTGTTTTTTAATCTAAGTTTTGGCTTATTTTACAATGGCTAAGGCAAATCCATCATGTCCTTTGCTACCGACCGTTTGAAGTGCGGTGCACGACAAAATTTTCGGATGGTTTTGCATCGCTTTGAACATATCTCGAATCCCTTCAATACTTGGTTTATGATTTTCAGGATTGATAATATCGCCTGCACGAATTACGTTATCGAGGAAAATCAAAGTACCTGAATGAGATAGGTTCAGGCTTAATTCCAAATACTCTGGGTAGCTTTGTTTATCGGCATCAATAAAAATAAAGTCGAAAGGTTCAATGTCTGCAGGCAGTGATTTAAGGATATCTGCTGCACGTCCACATTTGAGTTCAATGGTTTGTTTAAGCTGAGCTTTGTCAATATTTTCTTGACCCATCGCGGCATGCGTATCACGCCCTTCAATCGTTAAAATATAGCCGTCTTCAGGTAAAGCACGCGCTAACCACATGGTGCTATAGGCAGCAAAAGTGCCGAGTTCTAGCACACGTTTACACTGATTCATTTGAATCAACATCTGTAAAAGCATACCTTGGTTGGGTGCAACAGCTAAGTGATCTGGAAAACCATGCTTCTCTGTATTTTCTAAAGTTTGCAGTAGAATGGGGTCTTCAGGAATTAAATGTGCATCGATATAGTTATCAATCTCTGTCCACATTTGTTGCATAGCATGTTCACCTTGGTTGCGATGTGGAGCATTTTAAACTTTTATTTTCAGAGTGCAATTTTTCCGACCATATTTGTTGAAATTAATGCTCAAAAAAAGAGGTCATATTGACCTCTTTTAATTTTTAAAAACTAGTAACTACACATCGAAGAATTGCGACTGAGGTCTGGGCCCCATGTGCGATATCCTTGGGTATCAATGTGAATCTGACCAGAAGCATATAAACCTAAGCCCATGTTCAAGCTCTGACCATGTTGGGTCCAAAATTGGCATAGACGATATTTTGTATTTTCAATATAAGCATAATCTTCGGGTTGCGGGTTTTCAGACCCAATTCGAAAATCGATGGCAGAATTGAATAAGTGGCGGGATGAGTTTGCACCGCCAGCACATTGGTTTAAAGGTAGATCACGATAAACTGAAGTGACTTCAAAATCAGTCAGTACTTTGGCTGCAACTAAATATTTAAATACTTTTAAGGTCGCAATTTGGTTTTTCCAAAGTTCACGGTTCGGGATCATGTATTGTGAACGACCACATTTTTGCCAGTCACGTGCTGTTCTGAGCAGTTCAAAGCTTGGGATGATATTTCCCACGCCATTGCGTTCAAGAAAAACTTCATACTCACGTACGCGTGCTAGCGTGTCACCGACAGACATCCAAGCATTGTAGGTATAAGGAATAATTTTAGGTGGAGCAGGGCGGTCAAAACTAATTTTCTCTTGCGGGATAAAAATACGTTTTCCATCAGGAGTTGTGATGGTCTGTCCTTTGTGGGATGAAGTCGTACAGCCAATCATCACCAAGGGGATTATGCTAACCGCAAATAATCCCTTTAAAAATTTCTTCATTATAGAAATCAAATATTTAAAAAATACGGCTATTATTTTAATCCAAATTTGTGAGGAAAAATTGGAAATATTGCAATCAAATGTGTGTTTTAGGTATAAAAAAAGATCAGCTTATGCTGATCTTTTTCTGGCTTACTTTTCTAAGTATTGTAACTTATCTGTTTTACCGTTCCATTCTTCACGGTCAGCAGGTTGGTCACCAATCTGGGTAATGTTCGGCCAAGTTTGTGATAATTCAGCATTTAGTTCAATAAATACTTCTTGACCTTCTGGCAGTTCATCTTCAGAGAAAATTGCATTTGCTGGACATTCAGGTTCACACAGTGCGCAATCGATACATTCATCCGGATTGATCACTAGAAAGTTTGGACCTTCATAGAAACAGTCTACTGGACAAACTTCTACGCAGTCTTGATATTTACATTTAATACAATTTTCAGTGACAACAAAGGTCATGGCGAAGGCTACCTAAAAATATGGTTCTAATAACTAATGTGTATTTTAGGCAAAAACAGCACCAACTAACAATTGCTTTTATTGATATTTGTTATATGCACGGCTGTTAAATTTAATAAAAACTGAATATTCTGCTGAAAACCGCTTTTAACAATAAAAAAGACCGTCATTTTGACGGTCTAGATGATTTACGAAAATCGAAAGCCATTATGAATGTAACTGATCTTTCAATGCATAAAGCTGCTGTAAAGCTTCACGTGGGCTTAAGTTATCGACATCAATGCTCTTGAGTAGTTCAAGTGCGGCAGAAGGTTTCTCAATTTCGACTACACGTTCAATGATTTCAAGTTCAGGCGTTTCTATTACAGCAAACAAATCATTTTGAACGACTTTAGGTTTTTGCAGTTGTTGCTTCTCTAAAACTTTCAGACGATTTTGTGCTTCTTTGATCACATTGGCAGGAATACCCGCCAATTTTGCTACTTGTAAGCCGTGACTTTGACTCGCTGGCCCATGTTGGACTTTATGTAACAAAATGAGGTTGCCGTTGAGTTCTTTTGCAGTGACATGGTAGTTATCAATAGCAGTTTCTTTAGCCAGTTCGGTCAGTTCAAAGTAGTGCGTGGCAAATAAACATAAGCATTTAATGCGTTTGGTTAAGTCAAGTACGCAAGCCCATGCCAAAGATAAACCATCATAGGTACTGGTGCCACGACCAACTTCATCCATCAAAACCAAAGACTGATTGGTTGCATGATGCAGGATTTGCGAGGTTTCAGTCATTTCCACCATAAAGGTCGATTTGCCTGTAGATAGGTCATCTGCAGAACCAATACGGGTAAAGATTCGATCAATTGGACCTAATACTGCCGATTGGGCTGGTACATATGAGCCACAATAGGCCAATAGGCTAATTAAAGCCGTTTGACGCATAAAGGTTGATTTACCACCCATGTTAGGACCTGTAATAATGGCCATACGGTGGTTAAAATCAAGTGTCGTGTCATTCGGTGTAAATGTGGCTTTGTTCAACGCCTCAACTACTGGATGACGTCCCGCAATAATTTTAACCCCAATTTCTGGGCTATACTCAGGACGTGACCAATTGCGTAAGCGAGCCTGATGTGCAAAGTTGGCTAAGAGGTCGATTTGCGCAATAGCGCTACTCATCATTTGTAAATGACCAATGTCGGCGCGGAGTTCATCTAAAAGCATTTCGAACAGCATTTTTTCGCGGGCTAATGCGCGGGACTCACTCGAAAGCACTTTGTCTTCAAAGGTTTTTAGCTCAGGGGTGATATAACGCTCAGCATTTTTCAAGGTTTGACGACGAATGTAGTGATCAGGTGCTTGCTCGGCTTGTGCACGGGTCAGTTCAATATAATACCCACTGACACGGTTATAACCAATTTTTAAGGTCGAAATTCCAGTATTTTGACGTTCTTGAATTTCAAGGTCGATCAAGTACTGTCCTGCATGATCGCGAATTTTACGGAGTTCATCCAGTTCATGATCGAAGCCTTCGGCTATTACATTTCCATCCCGTAAAAGCACAGGTGGATGTTCAACAATGGCAGACATTAAACGTTGATGTAAGCCATGGAAATCACCCAATTCCTCATTCAATTGGCTAATGAGTGCAGACTGTTTGCTTTGGATCACGGGTTGAATGGCATGACGTAAATAAGGGATTTGTGCACAGGCTTGGCGCAGTTGCACTAAGTCACGTGGACGGGCACTACCTAAAGCCACCCGACTGAGGACACGTTCAATGTCTCCAATCTCTTTTAATACTAAACGGACTGGCGATTCGTGGTAGCCATCCACAAGACTCTTGGTGGCATCTAAACGTGCGTCTAAGAGCTTGGTGTCACGTAACGGTTGCATCAGTGTACGACTAAGTAAACGTCCACCCATTGCAGTTTGACAGTCATTGATGAGTTGGAATAATGACGTGCCGTGTTCAAACAGAGGCTCAACCAGCTCTAAGTTTCTACGCGTCACAGGATCAAGCGCAATGAAATCACTGCTTTGTTCTAGTTGAATTGAGCGAATATGCGGCAAGGCAGTCTTTTGCGTTTCTTTGGCATAATGAATCAGCGATGCTGCTGCTGCTTTGGCAAGCGGCAAATGATCAATACCGAAACCAGCTAAAGTCGATACAGCAAACTGATCACATAAAGTTTTTTGTGCATTGTTTAAATTAAAGTCGACATTGGGACGGCGTGTTACAGGGCAGTCGAGCAGTTTTTTAATGTGTTCAATGATATTGGGGTCGACAATATTTTCATCGACCAAAATTTCACTTGGCATGAGGCGAGACAGTTCAATACCGAGTTGCTCAAGCTGAAACTCTTGTTGCTGAACTTTGAATAAACCTGCACTCAAATCTAACAGCGCAATACCAATTTCATTTTGTTGTACGCAAAGCGCAACAAGGTTTGAACTTTGATGTGCAGTCAGTAAGGCATCGTCAGTCAGCGTACCCGGTGTAATAATCCGGACAACGCCACGTTCAACAGGTGCTTTACCTGTAACCTCACCAATTTGCTCGCAAATGACGACGGTTTCGCCTTTTTTCACCAAGCGAGCAAGGTAGCCTTCAGCTGCATGGTAAGGAACACCTGCCATAGGGATGGGTTGACCATTGGCTTTGCCACGATGGGTCAGGGTAATTCCGAGAAGTTTAGCGGCCTTATGTGCATCTTCAAAAAATAGCTCGTAGAAGTCACCCATACGATAGAACATCAAAGAGTGCGGATGTTGCATTTTGACGCCCATGTACTGTTGCATCATGGGAGTGAGGGTGGACAAATCAGTTATGATTCCCGAATTGCTCATGTAGGTGAAATCCTTAAATCTTTGAAAATGCACAATATAAAAATAGACCGAGCGACACCGCTTACCGTGTGTATTTATGCGCTATGAACAGCTATTGTATGAATGGCAATATCTTAGCAAAATTGAAAACGACTAAACAATAAATCATCTATAAAGCGAACAGTTGTTAAACAGCCAAGTGATTATTGCTGTATGCGTTAGCGTAAAGCAAAAATAAAAGAGCCTAAACATCTGTTTAGGCTTTTAAAGATTTAAGGTTTATACAGACCGAGTTCAGTCAGGTGCAACCGCAGGATACGACGTAACTCAAGAACGGCTTCAGGCGTTTCTTGAATAGAATGTCCACCTTTAATAATCTTCTCAGACAATGCACCATCTAGATGGGCACTCGTATAAGGCACGACATCGTCTGTAATGATATTGAGGTCATCACTTTTGGTCGCATTCCCCATGATACTGTGGAATTTCATGCCTTTGTATGGAACGACATTTTTCGTTAATCGAGTGAAGTTAGAGTTCTTGCTGAGATCACTTGGCCCATTTTGAATGAGTCCATTATCGACATCTT
The DNA here is from genome assembly GCF_019209785.1 of Acinetobacter sp. CWB-G5. Taxonomy (NCBI): domain Bacteria; kingdom Pseudomonadati; phylum Pseudomonadota; class Gammaproteobacteria; order Moraxellales; family Moraxellaceae; genus Acinetobacter; species Acinetobacter sp. CWB-G5. Next base: position 167,870 of record NZ_JAHUTF010000002.1, read on the forward strand.
TAATGAAGGCTTGTAGGTCAGGGTCACTACTTTGTATAACATCGGTCAGTGCCCCCAAAAACGCACCTGGTAGACGAATAACTTTACGTGCCGCAAGGGTAAACCAGCGGTCAGCAAACTCTGTCCCACGATGTGGCGCTGCCAAGAAAATGGCCCGACTAAAGTTTGGAATCGGTTGAATGTCGAGGCGCGATTTAAACAGAGGGTCATTTTTAAATTGTTGCACACGTCGATTAGGTAGCAGTTTCATTGCCGCAGGGGTTAAGTCAGCATCGCTTACCAAAAGCCGCGCAATAATGCCGCCCATACTATGACCAACTAACACTGCATCCTTTTTGGCAGGCGCTTTGCTGTCGACCAAATTAAAACTTTGTTGAATGATTGCATAGATTTGGAAACGACTTTCCAAAATTGGCATATTGGTCGAGTAGAACACTTGCCAGACTTGATAGTGTTCACGCAGCACAGGATCGCCCATGACATCATTCGTCAAACGAATCCATGCCTCTGGACTACTGGCTAGTCCGTGAACGAGCACCACTACTTTTTTATTTGGGTTGTACGGCTCAAGCATGTATAGGTGCGGCATGGTGAGGCGTGCATCACGATCAATCAGTGATAAATACGCGGCTTTGCCTAAGTTGTTTTGTGCCAACCATAAGCCATAAGGTGCAGAAAAGTTTGCAGCAAGAGGGTAACTTTTGCCTGCAATTTTCGCAGATTCAAACTTGTAGGGATCATAAGCTGAGATTTCAAACTCAGGGTTGTTTAAGATCTCATCGATACTGGATGCAGAGCGTGGCTGTGCAGTAATGGTCGCTGCTAAATAACGGGCATTGTGAATGTTGGGATTACGACCATTGGTATACTGATAATGTAGTGGATCGACAATATATTTGGCTTTTTCTGGTGAGGTGTCATTGTGCTCAGGTGGGAGGACAATCAGAAACTCTGAACCAAAACCATCGCGACGTGTGATAGAGCGCAGGCCTGAAAAGTTCATATTGTAAGTTGACATTAGTTGTTCAACTTGACGGTTTTTTAAAAGTGGGTAGTTATCGTAATTTATGCGGTAAATACTTTGTCCCACTTTGATTTGATTGCCGACTTCTGCTGGTCCATGGCGTAGTCCATAACTATGTACAAGTTTAGCGATAGCTTGGTTATAAAAGTCACGGAGTTGGACTTGTCGGTTATCAAAAATACGATCTTGGGGGCCACGTTTGGTGTTAAACATGTATGCATAACTGTAGCGAATACTTTTATCCAACATGCCGAGTTGTTGATCTAGGCAGCTTTGGTAGTTTTGTTTTTGTAGCGCTTTTTTTTCTTCAGACTGGGTCTTGGCTAAAAGACTCACTTTACAGGCAGATGATTTTTCTAAGGAAATTGCTTTAGCGAGATACAGTTCGCTGGCAGTAGAGAGGAGCTGTTCATCCTGAATTTGTGGAATTTGTCTGAGTTCGCTGACACATTCTTCAGGTTGCTCTGAACAGATTTTGGCTTCTCGACCTGTCATGGACAGCACGTTTAGACTCGCTTCACTGAGCTTATCCCGCGTTAAAATACTTTCACGTTCATTGGTAATCGTGACGTTCAGTGATTGATTTTTCACACTGACCACTTGGCAACCACTCAAGAGCGAAAATAGAGTGGTTACCATCAAGGTGCTACGGATGTATTTAGGCATAAAAAGCGTCGACTACCGTTTATTCTTTTGAATTTTTTAAATCATACGATAATTCTCGGATTTATCAATTCGCCTAAAATAAAAATAGACCGAAAATTCGGTCTATTTTTAGGTACATCAGAAGTGATGGAATTATTTTGCAGTATTTAGAACTTGCCAAACATTCCAACGACCTTGTTTTTCAATTTCATTAATCAAGCGATCTGCAACTTCGGCTTCTTGTGGATATTTCAGCTTGTAGTTTTTCAAGGTTTGCACCGCATTTTTCTTTTGTTCCATAGCAATGTAGTTATTTGCTGTCGCTAAATAGGCTTCTTGAACACCAGCTTTCATTGCTTTATCGAGGTATGGCATCGCTTCGCGTTGACCACCACCTTCAGACAAAGCAAAACCGAACCAGAAGTTTGCTTCAGGGTCTTCTTGGTTAATTTTTAAAATACGCTGTGCATAAGCCAAAGACTTGGTGGTATAGACTGAACCAAGGTCTAAATTACGTGCCATAACGCTGGCTTTGAATGCACGAACCAGTACATCAAATGAAGCATTGTCTTTCGATGCTAACGTATCAAGCTGTTGTGTCACTTCTTTTAGTTTTAACTCAAAACCTTTACGTTCTTGGCGTTCCGTAAAGCGCGGTGGGTAGTGACGGGCTTTGCCTTCAACCAACTGTAAGAAGTCATCAATTTCAGTAATGTCGACTTCATTGTCGCCCGCCAGTACGGCAAACTTCAACTGACGGTCTTTGCTGTTTACGGTTGGAATAATCAGTTTATTGGTGTCTAAAACCATTTTTTTAGATGGATCGTCAGAGCGAGTCACTTCCATTTTTGTTACAGGCTGAGCCGCTGCTTTTTTTAAGTTAATTTCAAATGGAGGTGGCGCATCATAATTAAATGGATTGAGTGCATAAAATGGTGCAGTTAATTCAGGCTCTGTAAAAACGATGGTATCGTTGTTATTCTTCGTTGGGTTTGAGCTACACGCTGTTAAAAACGAGACAGCAAGAACAGCAACCGCTAAGGGTTTAAGCATCATAAGGTTCTTCCATTCATTATTTTAAGAAGTGGTATAAAAGGCATGTTCGTCAGTCTAAAAAAACTCTGATGAACATGCAAGGTTTGCTATAGGCAGGTTTTCAAAAACTAACACTTTTCATGTTTAGTCGTTAGATGGCAGGCTTTGAGCTTCACATTCGCGGCGTACATCTTCCAAAATTTTCAATTCTTCAGCACTAAAGGGTTGTTCATTTTGTTGTTGCTTTTTAAAAGTTGGATCAAGTAAAGACAAACGTTGGCAAAGGGTATTCATCCGTTTTTCATTCAACTGAATGCGGTCAAGTAGAACACGCATACCTTCAAGAATTGGATCAGACTGGTCTTGCGTTGCAGCATAAGGTTGGAAACCAATACTTTCTGCATAATCGCGACGACGTGTTTCTGCTTCATCTTTCGGTTTATCTTTAGAAATAAAGCGTGCAGGGTTGCCAACTGCGGTGGTGTCGGCTGGTACAGCTTTGGTGACGACTGCATTTGAGCCGACTTTCGCATTTTTACCGACAGTAAAAGGGCCTAAAATTTTAGCACCAGCACCAACCACCACGCCGTCTTCTAAGGTCGGGTGACGTTTGCCTTTATTCCATGTGGTTCCACCTAAAGTGACACCGTGATATAAGGTCACATCGTCGCCAATTTCAGCGGTTTCACCAATCACGACGCCCATGCCATGGTCAATAAAAAAACGACGACCAATTTTAGCACCTGGGTGAATTTCAATACCTGTTGCAAAACGGCTAAAAGAAGACAATAAACGTGCTGAGCCTTTACATTCTTTTTTCCATAACTCATGCGCCATACGGTGCATAATCAAAGCATGAATACCTGGATATGTGGTTAGAACTTCTAAAGTGTTTCGTGCCGCAGGATCGCGCGCGAATACAGCTTGTATATCTTCTTTGAGCTGTTTAAGCATTAGATTGATCCTCTGTTTGATCCGTATTTGACTTTTTCCATGTGCCATTATTTAAGGCTTGTACACGACTAAAAATACCACGAAGTAAATGATATTCCATACGATCTAATTGTATACGTCCAAAAAGACGACGCAAGCGTAAAGGCAGTAACCGAGGATTTTTTGGATCTAAAAATTCAATCTCGGCCAACATTTTTTCAATGTGCGGGTAGAACTGTTCCATTTGCTCATGTGTGACCAAAGGCTCATCCCATTGCATAGACTCAGTATCTGTTACAGGCATGGTTGCAGTTTCATCTTTACCGCTTTCCACAGCAGCCAGTGTGGCCATACGCATTTCATAACAAATCACTTGAATGGCTTGAGCCACATTTAGTACACCATAGTCTGTATTTACAGGAATGGTGACATGATAGTTAGCCATGGCGAGTTCTTCGTTGGTCAGTCCGCGGTCTTCACGGCCAAATACAACAGCAACGTCTTGCTGATCATTCACCACTGCTGAAATTGATTTTTCAGCTGCGGGACGTGCGTCTAGCAAAGGCCAAGGAATGGTACGACTACGCGCACTCGTGCCAAACACTAAATGGCAGTCTTTGATGGCATCAGCAAGGGTTTCAACGATTTCAATCTGCTCAATTAAATCAGTTGCACCCGCTGCCAAAGCATCAATATCGGGATGTGGATAGGTTTTTGGCGCAACCAACACCAGCTTTGAGAGTCCCATTGTTTTCATGGCGCGCAGTGCGCTACCAATGTTCGCAGGGAGTGTGGTATTGACCATGACAATACGCACATGGGAGAGATGCGCTGAAACAGCGGCATTGTCAAATTGGCTCATGATTTTTCCAATGAATCTTTAAAATTTAAATAATTAAGAGAACTGACCGACTTCAGCTTGATATAAGTCCATGGCATCATCCATGCTCATATCCGCAGGGGGCGGTGGTACATCTACAGGTCTGGCTTCTTCATAGCTCACCGCTTTGGCTGCTTTGGATTTGACTTGATATTCCACATGAAGATTTTCTTTACCAAAATAGTCACGCAGTTTAGAAAGTAGTTCATCCAGCGGTGCCACTTTCCAATTGATCCCTAAGTGCAATTCAGCCGTGGCATACGGGTAGTCCAACAGCAATTGCAGCGGAATGTGATTACACATATCGACATTACAAAAGGGTGCAAGTATATTTTTTAAATCTTGACTCAGTGTTTTTGTACTATGTGTTGGGTCGAGACGAATTTGAATACAGTTGGCGCGTTTTTGACGAATTTCATTCAGAGTAAATGCTTTGGTTAAGCGTCCCATTGGACGGTCAAAACCTTCACGCTCGTAAATTTCGCCTTCAATTACCACGACTTTTTCATTTTGAATGATGTCTTTAAAACGCATAAAGCGTTCATGATTCGCAGAGACTTCAATTCGTGAGGTACCATCATCCAACGTCACCATCATTCGGTTCGGGAAGTTAGCTACATCAACCACGAGACCTGCAAAAACCGTAGTAACACCACGACGGGTTGGGGTAAGTTCATTAATTTTATTCGGAATAAACGCTTTCAACTCAGTGCGATAAACATCGATTGGGTGGCCGGTTAAATACAAACCTAGGGTGTCTTTCTCACCTTTGAGACGGACTTCATCTGACCAAGGTTTAACGGGTTTAGAGGGTTTACGTTGTACTTCTTCAACCTCACCAAACAAGTCCATGATGCCTGTTTCACGGTTTGAGCGAGCTTGTTCAGCCGCTTGTACTGCTTCAGGTAATTGCGCCATTAGACTTGAGCGTTCAATGCCGAGACAGTCTAAAGCACCTGATCGAATCAACGCTTCTAAAGTCCGCTTATTAATTTTTTTCAGATCAATACGATGGCAGAAATCAAATAAGTCACGATACGGCCCATCTTGAATACGCGAGTCAATAACCGACTGCATCGCCGCTTCACCGACGCCTTTAATCGCACCGAGCCCATAGACGATTGTTTTATCGTCCGAAGCATGGAATTGATAGATAGACATATTGACCGAAGGCGGCAATACCTCTATATCGTTGTGTCGACAGTCATCAATCAAGAACACCACGTTATCGGTGTTTTGCATTTCCGATGACATCACCGCTGCTAAGAATTCAGCTGGATAATGCGCTTTGAGCCATGCAGTTTGATAAGCTACAAGGGCATAGGCTGCGGCATGTGATTTGTTAAAACCATAACCTGCGAACTTTTCCATATAGTCAAAGATATGGTTGGCAGTGGCTTCATCAATGTCTTTTTTCGCTGCTCCTTCCGTGAAAATTTGGCGCTGTTTGACCATTTCTTCGGGCTTTTTCTTACCCATCGCACGACGAAGTAAGTCCGCGCCACCCAAGCTATAGCCCGCACAATACTGTGCTGCCTGCATGACCTGTTCTTGGTAAACCATAATGCCGTAAGTCGGCTCAAGTACACCTTCAAGTAGGGGGTGAAGATACTCAAACTCGCCACCATGCATACGGTGGATAAAGTCTGGAATCAGGTCCATCGGACCCGGACGGTAAAGGGATACGAAGGCGATAATTTCTTCAAATTTGCTTGGACGTGCTTCTTTGAGCATTTTTTTCATGCCCACGGATTCAAACTGGAAGACCGCTGTGGTGTTGGCATTGGCAAAGATAAGGTATGCATCTTTGTCATCAAGCGGAATGAACGCAATGTCTAAAGGCACATCTAGCTGAATGCGCTTATTGATATTCTTAACAGCATCTTCAATGACCGTTAAGTTACGTAGACCCAAGAAGTCGAACTTCACTAGACCTGCCGATTCAACATCGTCTTTATCGTACTGCGCAACACGGCCTGTACCATCGGCATCACACAAAACAGCAGAAAAGTCGGTAATCTTGGTCGGGGAAATGACCACGCCACCTGCGTGTTTACCTGTGTTACGGGTAATGCCTTCGAGTTTTAATGCCATTTCCCAAATTTCAGCAGCATCGTCATTGTCTGGGTTGGATGGGTTAGTGACAATGTCTTTAAGTTGTGGCTCTGCTTCAATGGATTCTTCGAGGCTTAAACCTAAAGGTTTGGTCGGAATCATTTTTGAGATTCGGTCTGCCAAACCATAAGATTTACCCAAGACACGTGCCACATCACGAATCGCACCTTTGGCTGCCATGGTGCCGAAAGTGGCAATTTGTGATACTGCATCGCGTCCGTATGTACGCGCCACATAGTCAATCACGCGGTCACGACCAGCAATACAGAAATCGACGTCGAAATCGGGCATTGAAACACGTTCTGGGTTTAAGAAGCGTTCGAACAGCAGCCCATATGGGAGAGGATCGAGATCCGTAATTTTTAAGCTGTAGGCAACAAGTGAACCTGCACCTGAACCACGGCCTGGACCAACGGGAACGCCATTACCTTTGGACCATTGGATGAAGTCCATGACAATCAAGAAGTAGCCCGGGAAACCCATTTTAAGAATGGTCCCGATTTCATACTCTAAACGGTCATCATATTCTTTACGTTTTTGAGGCCAGTATTCATCACGCGTTTCTGGTGGATATAAAAAGTCTAAACGTTCTTCTAAACCTACTTTAGATAAATGTGCAAAGTAGGTATCGATGGTATGGCCTTCAGGAATAGGGTAGTCAGGCAGGAAGTATTTACCTAATTGCAGCGTGACGTTACAACGTTTGGCAATTTGATAAGTATTTTCAATTGCAGAGGGAATGTCTGCAAATAATTCCGCCATTTGTTGGCCAGATTTAAAATATTGCTCTGGAGAGTAATTTTTTGGTCGGCGGTTATCCCCTAATACATAACCATCGGCAATACAGACTCGGGCTTCGTGTGCTTCAAAGTCGATTTCTTTCATGAAGTGCACATCGTTGTGCGCAACTACACCAATATTGTACTTTTTAGCCAGTTTTAAGGCTTCATAGTTGAAGTCATCTTCACCTGAGCGTTCTGTTCGACATAGAGCCAAATAAACCCGATTGCCAAATTTTGCAATCCATTCTTCGAGTAAAGGTTCGGCTTTTTGCGGATTCGATGTACAGAGCATTTTGCCGACATCAGATCGCATGCCAAGTAGCGCAATCAGGTCATGGTTTTGTTCTAAAATCCAGTCTTTTGCAACGCAAGGAATATCAAGCTGTTGACCGCGGATAAAACCTTCTGAAACCAGTTCGGTTAGATTACGCCAGCCAACATTGCTCATCGCCAATAATGTCACGCGATGTTCAGCATCGTTCAAGCGAACTTCTGAACCCATAATCGGTTTGATGCCATTATCTAAGCATTTACCATAAAATTTTACAGCAGCGTGTAAGTTAGATAAGTCAGTAATGGCAAGGGCTGGCATACCTTCTGCCTTAGCAGCTTTGACTAAATCAGGTATACGTACAATTGATTCTGTGATTGAAAATTCTGTATGAATACCAAGATGTACAAAGTGCATAAGTGAGTCCCTGCAAAAACCGCTGAATAGTTTAACATGGGAATTTAGATTTCAGTTTGAAAAAGCAGGGAAATGCTTAAGTTTTGATGACTCATCTCATAAATATGCTTTGAGATGAGTTGTGCATATAGCTAGACGACATGCTAAAGCGATTATTGATATCGCCATCATTATAGTGTTGATAAGTTTGGATCTAAGATGCCTTTATTTTATCGAGTTTATTGTTCATCAGTTGAACGAGATATACTGATTCTTCAGCACGAATGAAATTGCCAAGGTCAATCACCTTTGTTCCACGATGAAGTAGAATTTTACCCGGTTGTTGTTTGTTTGGATTGCTATTGACACTCACTTGTGTGATTTCTGAGATAGGGATGATTTTAGATATGCTGATCCCTAGAATAGAGTTTTTCATTTTTAAATGTTGATTTGTGATCTCAATAATTTCTTTTCCAAAGAGCAACCAAAGCCATATTCTGATGAAATTGACAATGATAAATACAAGACCGAGAGCAATGATGATTTGGAAATAGTCACTATAATCTATGGTTGAAAAGTAGTTTTTTGCATCCTCATATAAGCCAATATAGAGTATGAACGAGAGTATTAGGGTGCTAAGGATTAAAACCAGCTTAGGTATAGAAGTTGGAATTGTGATAGACAGACCATTGAAGTCTTGAATTACTGTTGTCTTGCTATTGTTATGATTCATATTATTTTGATTTAAATGGAAATTTAATTAAATTATAAAAGTTTTTGGTAAAAAAACACCCTGAATTCAGAGTGTTTTTTTATACGATGAGATTAACGAATTCTCGATAACCAATCCCCGACAGACTGTACAATTTGCACCATGATCAACAGCACAATTACTGTGAGTATCACGACACTGGTGTCAAAACGTTGATAACCATAAGAAATAGCAAGGTCGCCAATACCGCCTGCACCCACTGCACCGGCCATCGCGGTTGCACCAATTAAGCTGATGGTGGCTGTGGTTAAGTTTAAAATCAGTGAACTGCGTGCTTCAGGTAAAATAAACTTAAAGATGATTTGTAGCGGAGTTGCACCCATGGCTTGTGCAGATTCGATAATGCCTTCATTCACTTCCAGCAATGAAGTTTCCACCAAACGACCAATGTATGGTCCGACATAGATGGTGAGCGGAACAATTGCAGCCCACGTGCCAATCGATGTTCCGACGATGAGTTTGGTTAAAGGTAAAACCGCAATCAGCAAAATAATAAAGGGTAGAGAGCGCAGAGCATTCACAATCGGGTTCAGGCTGTGATAAATCGCTTTGTTTGGCAAAATACCATCAGGACGTGTGACCAATAAAATGATGGCCTGAATAAAGCCCCAAATACAGCCAAATAGCATTGCAAAAAACACCATATGAAATGTTTCTTGCAAAGCAGTAATAAACTGATCAATTGATAAAGAGCTTTTCCAAAAAGGTGCTGTGATTTGAGTTAACCACTGGACAATTAAATCTCTCATGCCAGCTCTCCTGATTGTTCAACAGCCACACCATGTTGTTTTAAAAACTCAACCGCTTCAGCGATCAGGCTTTCATCGCCCAAGAGCTGAACAAACATTTGCCCAATCACATTGCCATCAATTTCAATCATATTGGCAAACAGGATATTGAGACTAATATCAAACTGTTTAATTAAGTTTTGAATTACGGTTTCGTGTGCAGAGTTACCAAGAAATTGTAAGCGGTAAATACTATGATGATGCTTATGTTCGAGGTTATTCAGAAGTTTAATTGGTAGCTGTTGATGCAAAATTGTTTGAATAAAATTCTGTGTCGTTGCATGTTGTGGGCGACTAAATAAGTCCACCGTTTTCCCCGTTTCAACTACTTTGCCGAGTTCCATCACGGCCACATGTGAGCAGATGCTTTGAATCACATCCATTTCATGTGTCACCATGACGATGGTAATACCTTGCTCTTGATTGATTTTTTTGAGCAAGTCCAAGACCGACTTGGTGGTTTGTGGGTCTAGTGCAGAAGTCGCTTCGTCACAAAGTAATATTTTAGGATGGTTGGCAAGTGCACGTGCAATGCCGACACGTTGTTTTTGACCACCCGAGAGCTCGTCTGGATAAGCTTCTTTTTTGTGTTTGAGATCAATAAACTCAAGTAGCTCATTCAAACGTTTTTCACGTTCAGCTTTGCTATAACCTAAAAGTTTCATGGGCATTTCAATATTGGCTGCAACGGTTTTGGTTTGCAGTAAATTAAAATGCTGGAAAATCATGCCAATATTTGCACGTTCTTGACGTAATGCTTTTGCATTTAATGCAGTAAAGTCTTTTTGATTGATAATCACTTGGCCTTGAGTTGGGCGTTCAAGTAAATTGATCAAACGAATGAGGGTACTTTTACCTGCACCACTATAGCCAATAACGCCAAAAATACTGCCTTCTGGAATGTCCAAATTGATTTGGTCCAGTGCAGGAATGGTTTGGCCCTTCAACTGATAGTGCTTTGAAATGTTTTTAAATTGAATCATATCGTCAAAAACTACACAAAAATGAAAAAACAGGCAAAGAGACTTTGCCTGTTTCGTTGATTTGATTATATTACTATTTAGCTTGAGTAAGGTAGCTTACTGGCTTGTTCACATCAATTTTTGTGCCGCCAAAATGTTCTTGAACATATTTGCCTACTGCAGCGACATGGTAAAGCTCACCGACTTTTTTCAGTACAGGGTCATTTTGACGCGCTTCAGCCACCGCAAGAACGTTCACATTCATTTTTGTGGTTTGATCGATTGGCTCATAGTAAATCGCATCTTTCAATACGTTTAGACCGCCTTCCATTGCAAGGGTATTACCCAAAACAATTGCATCAACTTCGTCTTTCACACGTACAGCTGTTGCCATTTGAATAGGCTTGATGATGAGAGCTTTGTTGTTTTCAACGATGTCTTTTGAAGTGCCTTTCACGAAGTCAAAGTCATTTTTTAACTTCACTAGACCCGCAGATTGTAATAATAACAATGCACGTGATTCGTTCGCACCATCATTTGGAATCGCAATCGTTGCACCATTTTTAAATTCAGCCAATGTTTTGACTTTGCTTGAATAGATGCCCATTGGCTCTAGGTAGGTCGTTGAAAGTGGAGCAATCTTCGCCGTGTTCGCTTCGTTATATGCCACAAGATAAGCATAAGATTGGAATGCGTTTACATCGACTTCATTGTTTGCAACAGCGGTGTTCATTGCAACATAGTCAGTGAAGTTCTTAATGTCTAACTTTAAGCCAGCTGCTTTAGTTTCTGGCAAAGTTGCAATGTGGCGCCAAATATCAGCATCAGAGCCAGTCGATGCGATGGTTACTGTTTGCTCAGCTGCTGCAGTATCCGTTTTAGCCGCATCTGTTGCAGGTGCTTCAGGTTTGCTACAACCCGTTAAAACAACAGATAAACCCAGCGCAATTCCTAGAATTTTTTTCATTTTTTCTTCCCGAGTAAGCATCTAAATGAGGCTTAACTTAGCTGAACAATAGAGAGATCAATTGATTTTAAATCAGGCATTCCTGATTTGATGCATATGACTGTAATGTGAGTTTTGCAAGTGTGCAATTCGATAGTCAGTCGAATATGTGCTTTCACTTTGGAAAAGATTAACTTTTTCAACTCACTAGAAACATCTCTGCTCAATCGTTAAATTTTGCACATCATACCAACAAACTAATATTCGATATAGAGCATAAAAGTTCAATACTTATCTTATTTAAAGATTAGGAGTCTGTAAGTTATGTGTAATTTTATAATGAAAACAATATATTATTTTTAATGAATTTGTTTAAAAATAATATATTGCATAAATTTTATGCTTTATAAGATTTTATCCAAACTAAATACAAAAAATAGATAAAAGGAGTAAATGGCAATATGCTTGTTTTGTTTTATAGTTCTTATCTGAATTAGGTATTATGCCATTATGCATTAAGAAATTTGTTTGACTATTCTTCGCAGCATTTTAACTTGAAAATAAGATACACACTCGATCCGAATGAAGACATTAGATTGAGTGTGTATCGTACCAATTTAACTCAGCTAATGAATTAATTATGATTTTAGAAAATCTTCAGATGCATAAGTCGGGTTTGGATAGCTGTAGAAGCCCTTACCAGCAAACATACCTAAATGGCCTGGTTTAATAAACTCAGCATCTAATTTCTCCATAAGTGGAGTCATATTTGGGTTGGTTTCTGCATTTAATTTTGCGACGTTGTAAACTGTGTTAATACCAATGATGTCTAAGATCGCGAATGGGCCCAACGGTGAGCCAAAAGATTTCATCCAAGCGCGATCAATCATTTCATGATCTGAAACTTCTTTCACCCAAAGCTCGGTTGCTGAAATTAAAAATGGAACCAACATAGAGTTCAGAAGGTGACCTGGTTGTTCTTTGTAAATTGGTAAAGCCATCATGCCAATTGCTTTAGCAAACTCAACTACATCATCGAATACTTTTTTGTCAGTTCCAGCATGGCCCATAATTTCTGCCATGTTAAAAGTCCAGATTTTATTAGAAAAATGAAGTGCTAAAAATTTTTCTGGACGACCAGTAAGATCCTTGAAATGGCTTGGTAGCATTGTAGATGTATTGGTTGCAAATACGGTTTTTTCAGGAGCTACTAGGCTGAGTTGTTTATAAAACTCAGTTTTAATATTCGCATCTTCAGGCACGGCTTCAACTAATAAATCCGCATCTTTTACTGCTTCTGCAAGGTTAGAATGATAGCTCAAATTATTGAAAGTATTGTCTAGTTGTTCTTGAGTCGCATTAAGGTCTTGTTTATAGCATTCGCATAATTCATAAAATTTAGCTTTGGCTTTAGCAAGTACTTCATCATTGATGTCATAAACTGATACTTTGAAGCCATGAAATGCTGTTTGAAAAGCAATTTGATAGCCTAATACGCCACTACCTGCAACTGTTACATTCTTGAAATTCATTCGATTTTCCTTGTTTTATCCTTGGTGAAAAATGCAGTTTTCATATCCATGTGCTACATTTAGTCGCATCATCGTGTTGTGTGTTTGATGTGCAAAATTTATGAACAAATAAATTGCTCATGGGGCTATTCTGCCGTGGCTTTTTTATGCTAACTTGACGGAATGAGTCAATTTTTTGACGGATTGAGACAAGGATTGTTGGAATGAATCAGGATGATTCAAGCGAAGTTGAATACCCGAAAAATATCCATGATGATATGGTGCATAGTTCAGGGCTACGTGGTTATTTAGAAGTAATGCAACAACTAGGCGTTGACCCAATGCCGTTGCTGATCAAGCATGGGATTCAACTTGCGCAATTACAAGATGACAATGCATGGATTTCACATACCGCACTGATCCAACTTCTTGAAGAAAGTGCGCAACACGCCAAGTCTGCGGATTTCGGTTTGCGTATTTCCCAGTATCAGGACATTGGTATTTTAGGTGTACTGGGGCTGATCTTACAAAGTGCATCGACACTTCATGAGGTGATTAAATACAGTTCAGATTTGCTATTTTTGCATGGCTCTGCTTTACGCTTATATATCAATGACCGTGCTCGTACAGATATTTTTGAGCCCAACTCGAATATTGTTGAACTTATTTTTGATATTCAGCTACATGACGCTACACGTATTTTGAGTAAACGACAAACCATGGATATGGGGCTCGCTGTGTGCCATCGGGTTCTTCGTTATTTAAGTGGCGAACGTTATCAGCCACTGAGAGTTGCACTGCCACATAGTCCAGTTGCTCCCTTAAATGTGTATAAACGATTTTTTCATGCGGAAGTCATGATCGATCAACAACATGCAGCTTTGTATTTCCATAAAGATATGTTGAATATTACTTTAGACAGCATTGATCATGGCTTACGGGAAATTGTAGACAGTTATCTGGAGCGGAGTTTTCGCAGTCATCAAGGTTCATTTAGCGATCGTGTTCGACATGCGATTCGTATTCATTTATCGGGCCCAAAAGCAAATAAAACTGATATTGCAAATATGCTTGCGATGCATCCTCGAAGCTTACAACGTAAATTGGATGAAGAGGGAACTAGCTTTGAGCAGATTCGAGATAAACTCAGACAACAGCTGTTATTGCAATATTTAGCAGACTCAAAAGCGTCGATGAGTCAAATCGCTTCTATATTGGGTTTTTCCGAACAGTCGGTATTAAGTCGTGCCTGCAAAAATTGGTTTGGTGTAACGCCGCGGCAATTAAAAAAGATTCGCAGTGGGAGGCAATAAAAAAACCCGCTTTTAGCGGGTTTTTACAGTATGAATGTTTTTAAGCATTTTCACGCGCAATAGCACGATAACCAATATCTGCACGATATTGCATACCTGTAAATGTGACTTGACCACAAACTTCTAAAGCATTAACTTGCGCTTCAAGTACGGTATCGCCAAGAGCTGTGACACATAAAACACGACCACCCGCAGTCAAGATGTGACCGTCGGCACTCATTGTAGTGCCTGCATGGAAGATTTTTGTATTTTCCGGAGATTGACCAAGACCAGAGATTACGTCACCTTGACGAACAGTTTCTGGGTAGCCTTCTGCTGCAAGAACAATACCAATTGATTTGCGTTCATCCCATTCAGCTTCTGCTGGAAGATTACCTGCAATACCAGCTTCAACCAGATCGACCAATGATGATTTTAAACGCATCATAATCGGTTGTGTTTCAGGGTCACCAAAACGACAGTTAAATTCGATTACACGAGGTTGACCTTGTTCATCAATCATGAGGCCTGCATATAAGAAGCCTGTGTAAACATGACCATCTTTTTTCATGCCTTCCACAGTTGGACGCATAATTTCAGACATTGTACGATCAAATACTTCAGCTGTAACCACTGGAGCAGGAGAGTAAGCACCCATACCGCCCGTGTTTGGACCTTGGTCGCCTTCAAAAATACGCTTATGGTCTTGAGATGTTGCCATTGGTAAGATGTTGTCGCCATCAATCATACAAATGAAAGACGCTTCTTCACCCGCAAGAAACTGTTCAATCACAACACGTGAACCAGCATCACCAAATTTGTTGCCCGCCAACATGTCATCAATCGCATCAAAAGCTTCTTGGTTGGTCATGGCTACAATCACGCCTTTACCCGCAGCAAGACCATCGGCCTTGATCACGATTGGCGCGCCATTTTTTTCAACGAATGCTTTTGCTGCATCGACTTCAGTAAATACATCGTAGAACGCAGTAGGAATATTGTGGCGTTTTAAGAAGTGCTTAGCAAATGCTTTTGAGCCTTCTAGCTGGGCAGCAAATTGAGTTGGGCCCCAAATTTGAAGCTCTGCCGCGCGGCAAGCATCAACTACACCATTTACAAGCGGTGCTTCTGGACCCACAATAATCAAATCTACTGCATTGTTTTTTGCAAAGTCGATAATTGCAGCATTGTCTAAAATGTTGAGTGCAACATTTTCACATTTGTTTTCTGTTGCAGTTCCTGCATTACCTGGTGCAACAAAAACTTTTGCAACTTTTTCATCTTGCGCGATTTTCCATGCCAACGCATGTTCACGACCGCCATTACCCAAAACTAAAATGTTCATCGGTTCATACTCCATGAATCGAAATGACATAAAGTCCTCAGCCTAAGAAGGAGAGGACTTTATGTAAGATTTAGAAATCTGTTTTAAACCACATGTATGACTTTGTCATTACGGTCTGCATCTATTACTTAGTGACGGAAGTGACGCATGCCCGTGAAGACCATCGCAATACCTGCTTCATCTGCAGCAGCAATGGTTTCTTCATCACGCATTGAACCACCCGGTTGGATAATACATTTAATGCCTGCTTTCGCTGCATTATCAATACCATCGCGGAATGGGAAGAATGCATCAGATGCCATTACAGCACCTTCAACTACTAAGCCTGCATGCTCCGCTTTAATCGCAGCAATACGCGCTGAGTTAACACGGCTCATTTGACCTGCACCTACACCAATGGTTTGACGACCTTTAGCATAAACAATGGCATTTGATTTCACGTATTTCGCAACTTTCCATGCAAAAATTAAGTCATCAATTTCAGCATCCGTTGGTGCGCGTTTCGTCACGACTTTTAAATCATCTTTGGTGATCATGCTTAAGTCTTGGTCTTGAACCAATAAACCGCCATTTACGCGTTTATAGTCCAATTGTGGCGCACGTTCATTAAGTGCCGGTAATTCACCACAAACCAGAACACGAACATTTTTCTTCGCGCCAGTGACTTCAAGTACGCCTTCAGCAATGCTTGGTGCAATGATCACTTCCACAAACTGGCGGTCAACAATCGCTTGTGCAGTTGCAACATCTAATTCACGGTTGAATGCAATGATACCGCCAAAAGCTGATTCAGGATCTGTCGCATAAGCCAAGTCATATGCCGCTTGAATACCATCTAAAGACACTGCAACGCCACATGGGTTTGCGTGTTTAACGATGACACAAGCCGGTTTGGCAAATGATTTCACACATTCAAGTGCGGCATCTGTGTCTGCAATGTTGTTATAAGAAAGTTCTTTACCTTGAAGTTGTTTCGCTGTTGAAACAGAGGCTTCAGTTGCTGTGCTTTCGACATAGAATGCTGCTGACTGATGCGGGTTTTCACCATAACGCAAGTCTTGAGCTTTATTTAACTGTGTATTGAACGTACGAGCAAACTTGTCTGCTTGACCTTCTTCTTTGCCTACGCGAGCGCCTAGGTAAGAAGCAATCATGCCATCATACTGTGCTGTATGTTCAAATGCTTTAACGGCTAAGTCAAAACGAGTTTCGTAAGACAAAGCACCATTTGCTTTTAGCTCAGCAACAACAGTGTCGTAGTCTGTAGCATTGACCACAATACCGACAGAAGCATGGTTTTTCGCAGCAGCACGCACCATGGTTGGGCCGCCGATGTCGATATTTTCAATCGCATCTGCAAGTGAGCAGTTCGGTTTAGCGACAGTTGCAGCAAATGGATAAAGATTCACAACCACAAGATCGATCGCATCAATATTGTGTTCAGCCATCACAGCTTCGTCTAGACCGCGACGAGCTAAGATACCACCATGAATTTTCGGGTGTAGCGTTTTTACACGACCATCCATCATTTCTGGGAAACCAGTATGCTCTGAAACTTCAACTACAGCGATATTGTTGTCTTTTAACAACTTATATGTACCGCCAGTAGATAAAATTTCTACCCCTAGAGCAACAAGGTTTTGAGCGAACTCAACAATGCCAGTTTTATCGGAAACAGAGATTAAAGCGCGTTTAATGGTCATGATCTTCGTCACAGTTATCAAGAATTAAAACAAAAAGCCAAAAATAGCAGGTAAAAAAAATGCCCGCGGAAGCCGCAAGCATTTTATCATTTATTCACTCATTAAACCGTGAGCTTTCAACTTTTTACGTAAAGTTCCACGGTTAAGTCCTAGAATCTCCGCAGCACGTGTTTGGTTACCGCGGGTATATTCTAAAACTACAGATAGAAGAGGTTTCTCCATTTCTGCCAGCACCATGTCGTAGACCTGAGATGGTTGCTCGCCTTGCAGTTGTGCAAAATAGTGGCGAACTGCGCGATCTACGTGAATACGAAGAGCGACATCAGACTGTGCAGTAAAAATAGGAGATTTGCTATTCATGCGAAGTAATCCGAAAAATCTAAATATCACTTGGGTAAAGTGACATATATAAAGTGGTCTAAAATTAAAATGAACTTCGTTTTAGATCCTAAAACGAGTAGTTCTAAAACTGTACATTTAGCATGCCACAATATCGCTAAGTTGGTCGAAATATAAGCGTAACAATAGTTAAATATTTGTTACCGACCTTTTTTAAACAAAAAAATCTGCTCAATACGCGATATTGGGATAACGCGTATTTTTGCTGAAGTTCTATTTGTATTAAAAGACTGAGGAGATTGCAGCACTAAGCTTTCGTGGCGCGTATCATACCATTGTCTAAGAAAAAGTGAGCAAGAAAACTGCATTTTTTTTCACTTTTTTTACATTTTTTTTAAATTTTAGGGCTGGACTATTTCTAAACTGTAATGATTGAAGCTTTTACGGCTGACTGGCAGGCTAAATTTGAATTTGAACGGACTATTTTTAGGAATTCGTTTAATTCCAACCAGACTATCAATCAAATATTCATTTGCATGTAGTTGATAGGTTGAATCGACTTCACCATCCACTTTTAAAATGACCTTAAGATCTGGTAGCGGAAGACTGGTATCATGATAGTTGATCAGTTCACCTGAAAATTGAGTTTTCTGTGCCTCTATACGTTTTACTTTTAATTTATTAATGCTGATTAGGCTGTAGCGTTCTTGTAGGCTGCTACAGTTCAGTACGAGACAAATTTTATTATAGGTTGCACCTAATGCGGGGCTATTATTGAGGATATGTGGATTAAACCATAAGTATTGGAAACACAATAAAGCCAATAAGCTGAAGTTAATCACACCCCAAAGCATATAGTACATCGGGCTTTTTTGTGGTTTCGCTGGATTGTTGTCTGCCAAATTCATGGCAGGATAGTTACCAATCGGGTCGGTACTAAAATAGTTTAAATTGTTTAAATAGGTTTTGAGGTCAATGTTGGAGTGCTCAACTTTCAGGTTGAAAATATCAAGCAAATTTGATGTCGACATTGAAAGCGCAGCAGATTGTGATAAATCAAAATGAATGCTGTCTACACGAGGAGAGGATAATGCTGAATTTGAAGACAGGCTCATGTCATTCTGATTCGACGATCTTTCCTCACCTGTGTCAAAAGTATGACCCGTGGTTAAATGCGAGAGCGCATTAAAGGTCATCGAACACTTTGGGCAACAAACCATACCTTGCGCAACAGTGAGTTGTGCAACACTTACTTTGTAGATGGTTAGGCATTTAGGGCAAGAGGTTTGTTTGTCGCTCATAGTGTATTAAGAGTTCATTTAAAGGGTGTGGCGTTTACCCGAGATTCGGCACCAGTTTTCATCACGTTTCTCGACCTCTAATATATCAAAAAACTCAGAATAAACACTAGAAACATCAGAAACTTGCTCTTCAATTACACCTGCAAGTGCGAACTCTCCCTCAGATTTGACCAAAGTTGCGAATTCCGGCGCTAACATCATAAGCGGTCCTGCCAAAATATTTGCAACAAAGACATCTGCTTTTTGGTCAGCCAGCTCTAAATTGAACTCGTCTGGTAAGCCGACATAAAGGTTCTCAGCCACGCCATTGAGCGCCGCATTTTGTTCAGTGGCTAAAATTGCTTGTGGATCAATATCTGTGGCATAGACTTTTTTTGCACCAAGGAGTAGAGCAGCAACACCTAAAATACCTGAACCGCAACCATAGTCGATCACGATTTTATCTTTAACATCAGTTTTACCTAACCACTGCAGGCAAAGAAAAGTAGATGCATGGTTCCCTGTACCAAACGCTAAGCCTGGATCAAGTTTAATGTTGACTGCATCTGGTTCTGGTGCTTCCATCCATTCAGGAACGATCCAGTATTTGTCAGCAATTTGAATCGGTTCGTAGGCATCCATCCATGTGCGTTCCCATTCTTGGTCTTCAAGAAATTCGCTACGCATCGGTGCATCAGGCATTTGAGTGCGAATAAACGTTTCTAATGCATTGACATCAATTTCTTCGTCGTCTTCTTGCGCATAGATACCTGTCACAATGACTTTATTCCAAAGTGGCGTTTCACCTGGAAGTGGTTCAAGTAAGTCTTGGTTTTCTGCATCATCTAATGTGACACTGACTGCACCCAAAGATTCTAAAAGGGTTTCAGTAAAATCGACTTGCGCTTGATCAACCGTAATATGAATTTGTAACCACTTCACAGGAATAACCTAATATTTATGTATAAATAAATATTGTAGCGGAACAGGGGGCAGTTCGACAGCATTCCTCAAAATAAAAAAGGATGCCGAAGCATCCTTAGATCTACACCTGTTCTAGGCTTGTTCTGTACTGGTTTGAACCGATGGGGCAAAACGGTTGAGTAATGTCCCAAAGATGGCAGCAAAGATATACATAAAAATAGAATAGACCGCTGCAGGCATGGCAATGGTGGTACTGGCCATCACGGTGAGTGCAATGGTCATGGCAAGGGTGCTGTTATGAATGCCAATTTCAAAGGCACAAGCCCGTGCTTGAGCACTGTTGATCCCCAGTAGTCTCGGTACAAAATAACCAATCATTAAACTACAAATACAGAAAATGACGGTGGCTAAACCGACCTGAGTCAGATACTCCAGAATATGTGCGCGTTCTTTGGCTATTGCTCCAACAATGATTAAGACCAAAAATACAACAGAAAAAATACGCAATGGCTTATTCAGCTTCTTGGTAAAAGAAGGTGCATACTGGCGAATCAACATACCAATACAGACGGGGATAAGAATAATCGAGAATACCTGCAAGATTTTACTAAACTGCATACTGACGTGTTGTCCATCCTGCATAAAGTACTGAATGGCAAAGTTGACAATTAGCGGCAAGGTAAACGCTGCAATAACGGAGTTAATGGCTGTTAAGGTAATATTGAGCGCAATATCACCTTTAAACAAATAGCTAAATAAGTTTGCAGTACTACCACCTGGAGACGCTGCTAAGAGCATTAAGCCGACGGCAAGCAGTGGCGGTAAGTTGAGTACTTTGCAAATTACAAAGGCAATCCCAACAAGAAGTACCAACTGACAAAATAAAGCAACCAATACTGCTTTGGGATGTTTGCTGACGCGTGCAAAATCCTTCGGGGTTAACTCTAAGCCCAAACCAATCATGATGATGGCAAGAGCTAGGGGTAACATAATCGTTATAATTCCTGAATCCATAGGTACATATTCTCCTTAAAATTATATAAATCATGACCGTGAAATTATTCAGCTGCGGTCTCTTTCTTCAAAAATAAACTGTCATTTCTTCGCGAGATTAATAGGCCCAATAACGCAGCAAATACAAACATGAAAATAGAATAAATACCGGCAGGAATGGCCATGGCAGTGTTGCCTAAGACTGACAGGGCAACTGTAATGGCAAGTGCGGTGTTGTGAATGGTAATCTCAAAGGAGCAAGTTAAGGCTTGTTTTTCTGGAATATTGGCCAGATGTGGCACAAAAAAACCAATAAACATGCTACAGAAGCAGAATAAGGCTACGGCAGGCCCAATCTCAAACACATATTCAACAAAATTATGTCGCTCTAAGTACAGTGCGAGAAAAAAGATAAAAAGAAGACAGCTTGCAGACAAAATACGCATTGGGCGGTTTAATTTGTCGGCAAGTTTTGGAAAGTAATAACGTAAAAACATGCCCATGCTGACTGGAAGTAGAGTGATGAAAAAAACTTTCATCATTTTCATGGCGGGCATGTCAACGGGTTGTGATGTTTGTAGAAAGTACATCAGTGAAAAATTAATAATAAAAGGGAGAGTTAGTGTTGAAATGATGGAGTTCGTGGTTGTAAGAGTAATGTTGAGCGCAACATCACCTTTAAATAAATAGGTCAATAGGTTTGACGTTGGTCCACCTGGTGAAGCTGCAACGAGCATCAAACCAATCGCGAAAATAGGCGCTAAATTTAAAAACTGGCAAATGAGGAATGCAATGCCCACCAGTAGAACTAACTGTGAAAATAGCGCGATGAAAATGACTTTGGGGTGCAGGGTGAGGCGATAAAAATCAGCTGGGCGTAGGTGTAAACCAAGACCCATCATCATCAAGGCCAAAGTCAAAGGCAAAAAAACTGTAAACAATTCCGAATCCATGGAATACCTTTTTTATTCGTTTTTATCTTTTGTGTTTTTGAGTGTATACAGAATTCAATAATTTACAAGGTAGAAAAAAGGGTAAAAAATGGACTATTTTTCACCCTTAATACAGCATGAGCTTTAAGTTGTTTTGATTACATTCTTGGTTTAGGTGCTACAAAACCAAGGGCACATTTGCCTTTGATTTCTTTACCTTCGATATTGATTGATGTCGTTTTTGAGTCGCCTTGGCAAATGCTGGCTAACTCAGCTTCATCACCATGAATATTGGCATTTTTTGAGCTTGGGAAAAATTGAGGTTCACAGGTACCATTCCAAATAATACCTCGATAGGCAAAACTAACCGCTGTTCCTTGTGACTTGCCTTTACAGACTTGTTGATAACGTTGACTATCATAGACCTTTTCAACTTTGTCGTTGGCTGATACAAAAGGCGAAAAAAATAAACCGCAGAGAATGGATGAAAAAAGAATCTTCTTATTCATAATGCTTACCTTTGGTTGTTGTATGATCAACTTATAGGATAAAAAATGATCAAATTAATACAAGGCTTTTCAGGTAACAAAACGCATCCTTTGTTGAGTTTTTGCTACTGCTCTGCAAGTAAAATTACATAAACCTAGCGCTGGCGCAGTAAGCACAGCACCGCATATACAATAAATTCCACGGAATCTGTGAACTTACAATCGAAAATTTGCTATAATCTTTCGTTATCATTTTTTAATCTCCTTTACCACTATGCATTATCCTAAAGTTTACGATGTCATTGTTATCGGCGGCGGTCACGCAGGTACAGAAGCAGCATTGGCTGCGGCACGTATGGGGCGACAGACTTTACTCTTAACTCATAATATTGAGACTTTAGGGCAGATGAGCTGTAATCCAGCAATTGGTGGTATTGGTAAATCGCATTTGGTGCGTGAAATTGATGCCTTGGGCGGTGCAATGGCATTGGCTGCCGATAAAGGTGGTATTCAGTTCCGTATCCTAAACTCACGTAAAGGTGCAGCCGTTCGTGCAACACGTGCTCAGGCAGACCGTATTCGCTATAAAGCCGCGATTCGTGACACTTTAGAAAACCAAGCAAATCTCGATATTTTCCAACAAGCCGCAGACGACCTGATTGTTGAGGGTGATACTGTAAAGGGTGTTGTAACTCAAACGGGTATTCTCTTTGATGCGAAAACAGTTGTACTCACTGCAGGGACGTTCTTGGGTGGTGTAATCCACGTTGGTCTTGAAAAATCAAGTGGCGGCCGTGCAGGTGATCCACCTTCAATTTCACTGGCACACCGTTTACGTGAATTGAATTTGCCAGTGGGTCGTTTAAAGACAGGTACGCCACCACGTATTGATGCGCGTTCGGTTGATTTTTCTGTGATGATTCCACAGCCGGGTGACTTCCCATCACCGACTATGTCATTCATGGGTGATGCGTCTATGCACCCTGAACAAGTGAATTGTTATATCACACACACCAATGAAAAAACCCATGACATCATTCGCGATGGTTTAGATCGTTCACCGATGTACACAGGTGTGATTGAAGGCGTGGGCCCACGTTACTGCCCATCCATTGAAGACAAAATTCACCGCTTTGCCGATAAAGACTCACACCAAGTATTCTTAGAGCCTGAAGGTCTAGATACACATGAGCTTTATCCAAATGGTATTTCAACTTCACTTCCGTTTGATGTGCAGTTTGAATTGGTTCGTTCAATTCGCGGAATGGAAAATGCGCACATTTTACGTCCGGGTTATGCCATCGAGTACGATTACTTCAACCCGCAAGCGTTGAAGTTTACTTTAGAAACCAAAGCCATTAATAACTTGTACTTTGCCGGTCAAATCAATGGTACGACAGGTTATGAAGAAGCAGGCGCACAAGGTTTGTTGGCAGGTTTGAACGCTGCACGTCGTGCGTGGGATCAAGAGCAATGGACACCAAAACGTGATGAAGCCTATATGGGCGTATTGGTGGATGACTTGATTACGCTCGGTACGAAAGAACCGTACCGTATGTTTACTTCACGAGCCGAATATCGTTTGATGTTGCGTGAAGACAATGCGGATCAACGTTTAACGCCAGTGGGTCGTGAAATGGGCTTGGTGGATGATGAGCGTTGGGCAGCTTACTGTGAAAAAATGGAAGCGGTTGAACTGGAAACAGGTCGCTTACAACACCTTTGGGCGGCACCAAACAACCCAATGGGCAAAAAATTTGTTGAAATGACGGGTGCAGATTTATCGAAAGAATGCTCTGCGATTGATTTGTTAAAACGTCCGAATATTTCATTTGCTCAAATTGCTGAGCTCACAGGTTCTGAAGTCTCTGCACAAGTGGGCGATCAAATTGAAATCGCGGTGAAATATGCAGGTTATATTAACCGTCAGCATGAAGACGTCGCGCAAATGAAGCGTTTGGAAGAAACTAAAATTCCTGCTGATTTTAATTATGATGTGGTTTCAGGCTTATCTCGTGAAATTACTTTAAAATTGAAAGATGTACGTCCTGAGACATTGGCTCAAGCAAATCGTATTCCGGGGGTAACACCTGCAGCAGTGCAATTAATCATGATTACGATCCGTAAAAATGCACAAGCGAAAAAATCTGCTTAATTTCAATATTCATTGAAGTGATAAAAAACCCGCTTAGGCGGGTTTTTATTTATGATGCTTTTTGGGTTATTTCTTCTTTTTCTTTTAAGCGTCCGAGAAGGTCTTTAAACCATTGTTCGTTACGAATATTGTCTAAATCGCTATCACTTGATAAGTGCGAAATTGAAGGAATAGTGTTGTGCTTCTCTGCGATTAATAATTTTTCTTTAGTAAATTCGTTCTGGTTTTTAATTGAAAAATAACAAGCAAAATTATAGGTTTCATAGGGATTAATTTCTAAAGATTTTTCATATTGCTCAAATGCTTTGTTGAATAATTTCTCGTCATTTTTCAATTTTGCTAAAGATGTAAGAGCAGCTCCATAATAATTTAGAACATCAGCATCATCAGGTTGAATATTTAAAGCTTTTTGATATTCGATAATGGCTTTATTAAATAGAGCTTCGTCTTGTTGAATTCTTGCTAAAGTTGAAAGTGCTATCGCATAATTCCTTAGAAAATTTAAGCTGTCTGGCTGAATGCTTAAAGATATTTCGAATTTTTCAAATGCTGTTTTAAAAAGGTTTTCATCCTTTTTTATGGATGCTAATCTTAAAATAGAAAGACCAAAGTTTCCTATATTATCGGCATTAAATGGTTGAAGCTTATAAGCTTTTTCATGTAATTCAAAAATCCTATTAAAGAGATTTTTATCATTCTTTGTATTTGCATAGTCTGAGAGACTTAATGCGTAATTATGAAGGCATCCGTAATGGCGAGTTGATATTGCTAAAGCTTGATCATAAATTCTATGGCTTTCTTCAAATTTCTCTTGATTTCTTAAGTAGCGTGCTTGTTGGTCGTATGCCCACATAATGTCATTAATAGCTTTTTCAGTAAGTCCTTTAGTTGTTTCTTTATTTGGATATTTGTGTATGACTGCAGTATATAAGCTTTTATTTAAAGGCTTTTCAGCTTGCTCTTTTAGATAGCCAGTTAGATTTTCAAGGATATCTAATCCATCACCCAATGGGTAGGGTTGTATATTTTCAAGTTGTTGGTCTAAGAACTTATAAGGATTTGAAAAAAGTTCTGGAGGAAAACATTCAAGTTCTTTTGCTAGTTGAATCAAAAAGTCATCAGCATCAATGCCACCAATATAATGTGTTAAATTATTATTCTTGTTTAAAAAAACTTTAACAGGCTCTACTTCAATTAAATCAAGATTTTCTTTTCGCCCTGTCCAAATTAAACGATGTTGTTCTGAATATTTTTTCTCAAGTAGGGGGAAAAATTCGTCAGCGTTACCACTATAACCAATAAATAAACTTGGATTGGAATTTAATGTTGAAGCAATAAAATCACCTAATTGTTCGGTATGCTTTAGTGTTTCTTCTTGAGTATTCAATTGAACAAATCCTGTGCCTTGCCCATGTAAGTGAACAATAGACGGATCGTTAATCAAATGATAAAGATGTGGGTTAGCAGTTGCAAAATCATAAATAGAAGGGTGTAAATCTAGAAGATTACAAGCACGTGACAGTATGCTATCAAAATTAAAGGTTAAAACACGTTGGATATATCCGCTTTGCATAAGACAAGCGAGCGCAATATGCGCCCAATTGATTTTTTTATTGTCGATAATATGTGGTTTAAGTAATTCCCTACGCTCAGATTTATCTAAAGCAGACATATACTTGCCGTAATTGAATTTGTCTTTTTTAGGGTCAATATTTTTGACTTGGATTGGGAATTTCTTACAAATCTCTTGAATAAGTTCTGTTGCAGTTGGAACGTCTGCTCTAACGGAGCAACCAGCACCCGTAAAGAATACATACGGTTTTTCATTTTCTTTGGCTTGCTTTAAAAGCTGTGCGACTTCTTTTACGTTAAAGCTCATGTTATTTAAGTTATTAAAATTGATGATTAATTTAATTATACGATAAATTTAAAACAGTTGAGATATTTGATTCAAGTTATCGGATTGGAGTCTTATTTAAGAGGTCTGCTTTTTGTTTTGGCAGATAAACAAAGCAAAATAGTTGTTTAAGATAAAAACAGATAAAAATAGCCAATCATGTTATTTCACAAAAGTATCGCCATCTTTTAAATTGATTTTACGTTCTTAACATGAGGTCAACACCATGACGATGAAATCGATCCGTTTTAACAGTGGAGAACTTGCATGCCAATGCTAGTTTGTATCAATCACCAAAAACAGCGCACTTATCTTGGTTTAGGGGAGGCATTAAACCAAGATGAGCAATGAAAACGACAAACCCAAGCAATTCAAATATCTAATACCAAAAAGACTGTAAAGCCCCTAATACTTGGGGCTTTTTTTATTTTAGTCGGTGATGGTCTGATTAACTGCATCACGAACTTCTTTGGGTTCAATGTGACTAATTTTATGCCCAAAACTACGTAACCACCACACCAGTTGATTGGTAAAAGGGACAGTAGCATGAACCAAGATTTGCCCATTTCCAAGCGGTTCTAAAACCTGATTGGTACTGAGTTTGGTTTCTTCCAAATACAGCGCATCTATTTCATTCATGGTCAGGGTAAGTGCAACGGTTTCTGTAGGTTTTGAAAAATCTACACGGAAACCTAATGCACCTGATTCGATGTATTCATCGATATCAAAATTGACTGGGTGTAAGGCACGAGTGTTTAAAACCGTCGCTGATTTGAAACGGTGCAGTGCAAAGGTTTGAATATCAGTTTTGTCGTGGCGGGTACAAATCAAATAAATAATTGCACCTTTTTGAACCAGTGCCAGCGGATTGAGCGTATAGGTTTTTGCTTCAGCCGCTTGGTTTAAGCCTTGATAAACGCATTCCAGCTGTTTGTCTTGGAGTAGTCCTTCATAGATGGCTTGTTGTGCTGTTTTCTCCACAATCGGGGGAATCAGTGGTTGTGTCGCAGGGACAATGCGTACGCGGTTAATCCATTGACGTACATTGTTTTGGGTAGAGAGGCTACGACGTGCTAAGTCAAACCATGGATTCATTTCTTCAATTAAGCTGGGAGGAAGAAGATGTTTAAGGTGTTCTTCAACCATCATAAACGTCACCGCCTGAGAGCTGGTCATGTGCGGTAAGCTTTGAATCGGAGCATCAGAACGCCAACGCCAGCCTTGAGGCACAGCCCCATTGTTTTCAATCGGGAAGCGTTGAGAGATTTGGTTTAAATCACGTTGAATGGTTCGCAAAGTAATATCGATGCCTTCACGTTGTAAAATCTCTTGCAGCTCTCGAGTGCCCATCCATTTTCCAGTGGAAAGGCGAGACAAAATTTGCCATTGGCGATAGAGACTATTGGACGTTTCTTTTTCTTGTATAGACATAGTTTAATAAAATTTAGGAGTCGAAATTACTTACTTGAATGTGAACACAATAAGAAAACTCATTCGTTTAAGCAAGCTTTGCTTGAAATTTTTCAGTTATATTTTTTGACACAACTTAATGCGAAATAGAATTGAAGCAATGCGTTTTTTATCGATTAATAAACAAAGCATCTTTAGAAATCCATGGCATAGATATTGCTACGTATGGGTTACATATCGATAACAATTGAGAGGTTTGTATGTTTAAAGAAGATAAAGATACAAATGTAAATACGATGTTGGACGGATATAAGCTTAACTCTCCTGTATTAAATCCGATTCACTCTCATGATCGTCTATCGAGCCAGTCTGTTGGATTGTTTCATCAAATGACCTCGAATTTCTTTAATGAAATGACAGATGACCAAGCGATGTCTGGTGAGGCTTGTGCGCGTATTGAGCACTGGTTGTCACAGCATAGTGTAGAAGAACTCGAAGAACTGAACCAAATTGCCAAACAGCATTTTTTATATGAAGGTATTACGTTTACTGTATATGGTGAATCTGAGGGCATTGAGCGCACCATCCCTTATGATTTAATTCCACGTGTGATCGCTAAACAACAATGGAATAAAATTTCCCTCGGTTCTGCACAACGTGTGCGAGCTTTAAATCTATTTTTACATGATATTTATCATCAACAAGACATTCTCAAAGCGAAAATTATTCCAGAGCTGCAAGTGTTGACGCATGAAGCTTATCAACCGCATATGTATGAACACCGTTTAAAAGGTCAGATTTATAGCCAAATTAGTGGAATTGATATTATCCGTGATGGGCAGGGTGAGTTTTATGTGCTCGAAGATAATTTAAGAACGCCATCGGGCGTATCTTATATGCTTGAAAGTCGTAAGATTAGTGAAAAACTCATGCCTGATTTGATGCAGAAGAACCATATTTTAGGCATAGAACAATATCCACAATTACTAAAAGAAATCTTGGCTGAAAATGCTTATGTCGATCAGCCTTTCATCGTGGTGTTGACACCGGGACGTTTTAATAGTGCCTATTATGAACATGCTTTTTTAGCCCGTGAAATGGATGTGCCTTTGGTGACATCGCGTGATTTGTTTGTAGAGCATGATAAAGTCTATGTCAAAACCATTCGTGGCCGTCAACGAGTAGATGTGATTTACCGCCGTTTGGATGATGCTTATCTTGATCCGCTGTGCTTTATGCCGAATAGCACTTTAGGTGTTGCAGGGCTGATGTCCGCTTATCTGAGTCATAACGTGGTTATTGCGAATGCACCAGGCACAGGGGTTGCGGATGATAAATCGATTTATCCTTATGTCGATGAAATGATTCAGTTTTATTTAGGTGAACAACCTATCTTAAAAAATGTTCCGACATATCAATGCCGTGACAAGCAAGATTTGGCTTATGTACTGGAGAACCTTGAGCAGTTAGTGGTCAAAGAGGCGCAAGGTTCGGGTGGGTATGGTATGCTGATTGGACCGCAAGCCTGTAAAAGTCAAATTGAGCAATTTAGAGATAAGCTCATGGCGACGCCGCATTTATATATTGCCCAGCCCACTTTAGAGCTTTCAGTTAGTCCAACCATGACTGAATCGGGTGTGTCCGAGCGTCATATTGACCTTAGACCGTTTGTGCTCAGTTCACCGTATCGTACCGAAATTGTCCCTGGCGGTTTAACACGTGTTGCGATGAAAGAAGGTTCGTTGGTGGTCAACTCATCCCAAGGAGGAGGAATTAAAGACACTTGGGTCGTGGAAAACTTACATTCATAAAATAAACAAATATGAGGGTAGAACTATGATTTTATTAAGCACCAATGCTGAAAATATTTTTTGGTTAGGGCGTTATTTAACACGTACTCAATATTTGTGTGCTCAGTTTCCTTTTACCCAAGACCAGCCTGCAATGGATTATGCGCATGCATTTTGTTTGCCTGCTTTTGATGCGTGCTCACTGAATGAGCTGATTTTAAACCCAAACAATCCTGCTTCATTTAACCAGCAATTTCAAAGTGCTAAGAGTAATGTACAAGACTTGCGCGGGATTTTATCTGCAAAGGCCTACGCGGAACTGAATCAATTTATCAAAAATGCCACTGAAAATACCGCCTACATTTGTGATGTGGTTGGAGAGTGTCAGGATGTACTTGAGTCTGAAGCCAGTGATGTCTTTTTATTCTTTAGTTTGGGGCAAATGATTGAGCAGCTTGACCGTCAAATTCGCCTAAAACAAGATGCACAAAATACTTTAGTTGAAATAGAAAACATCGTCATGTTGTTAAAAGAAATGGGCTGGCTAAATTTGGCACAGGCTTGGCTAGAGCTCAAATCGCAACCTGATGCGATGAATTTTTATCATTTTAGTGATTATATTCAACAATTGTTTGAGGTTGATGTATGAAACTTATGATCAATCATCAAACGCATTATCAATATAGTGAATTGGCGCTGAATAGCATTCAATATATCAAAATGACACCCACGAATAATTCACACCAAAAGGTATGTCATTGGCATGTGAGTGTGCCAGGAGAGCGTGAAGAAAAACGGGATGCCTTCCAAAATATTTGGATTACCAGTTCGCAACGTGAAGCCTATCAACAGCTGACCATAATGGCGCAGGGCATTGTTGAAATTAATAGCTTGGCAGAACATGGCATCCAAGATCGACTGAATCCCAATTTATTTTTACAGCCGACGCTCAATACCCAGTGCAATGCTGAAATGAAGGCATTTGCACATCAGTATGTGCCTGAGTTGAATCGGGAAAATTTGATGAAACTGTCAGAAGCAGTTTTAGTGCATATTCCTTATGTACCTGCCGAAACTTCGGTGTTAACTTCGGCAATTGATGCATTCAATGGGCAACAAGGTGTATGTCAGGACCATAGTCATGTTTTTATTGCTATGTGCAAGCATCTGGGCTTACCGGTACGTTATGTATCGGGGTATTTGCATGTGCCTGAAACTTCACACCTCGCCAGTCACGCGTGGGCCGAGGTATATATTGATGATGCATGGTATTGTTTTGATACCAGTAATCAATTGTTCAAACCACAGTCACATATCTATGTGGCCATTGGGCGCGATTATTGGGATGTGGCTCCCGTTCGTGGCGTACGTGAAAAAGGTGGGGTGGAATCGATGCATTCCATGGTACAAGTTTTAAGTTGTTAAGGTTTAGCTGAAAAAGGATGTTCTATGACCTATTGTTGTGCACTTCGTCTGCAAGATGGTTTGGTTTTTATAAGTGATACACGTACGAACGCAGGTGTAGACCATATATCCGTGTTTAGGAAACTGTATACCTTCGGTGTGGAGGGTGAACGCTTTATTGCGATTCAAACCTCAGGAAATTTAGCAACGACCCAAGCGGTGATTGGACATTTAAAAAATCATCTGGAGTTAAGCCAAGAACCGAATTTATATAGTGTCAATACCATGTTCGAAGCGGCTGAGTTGGTTGGACATACTTTGAAAAAAGTCTTGGCGGATATGGCGCCGGACACGCAGGAACAGAGTAATTACTACTGTAGCTTATTGGTCGGTGGACAAATTAAAGGGGCAGAAATGCAACTTTATAATATTTATCCGCAGGGGAATTTTATTTGTGCGACCAAAGATACGCCGTATTTTCAAATTGGTGAAAGTAAATATGGCAAGCCGATTCTAGATCGTGCATTACGGTATGACATGCCCTTAGACGAAGCGGTGAAGTGTAGTTTGATTTCTTTTGACTCAACTTTACGTTCCAATGTTTCTGTAGGTTTGCCTTTAGATGCTTTGGTGTATACAAGAGATAGTTTACATATTCCAGTGGGTAAGCGGATTGATGAAGAAGATCCGTATTTTTCAAGCATCAGTAAGCAATGGTCGGATACCTTAAGAAAAGGATTGCAAGAATTGGCAAAGCCGACGGATGACTATTTAGTATAAACGTGCTAAATGCTAAAAATAATGAAATCAATAAATTGGGGAAGTCTATGCAGCAAATTTGCTATGCAAGCACTTCAACTTCGGATCATGTACAGCTTCTTCAAGATGTTCGAGACATTTTAAGCGAAGCACGTGATTTTAATGCATTGCATAATATTTCAGGTGTTCTTTATTATGCAGATCAGCATTATTTCCAGTGTTTAGAAGGGGATGAAGCAGCTTTAGAATTATTAATGTCGAAATTATTGAAAGACCCTAGACATAAAGATATTAAAGTCTTTGAGGCGAAAACCATTCACGCGGCACATTTTAGAGCTTGGGGCATGAAGTATGTGCAACGTATGAGTAGCGTACATACCAAAATGCGTGAGATGGGTTTTGCAACATTTGAACCGCAGAGTATGAGTCAGCAACAAATTGATCAGCTGTTGCAAGACCTTTATGATGCCCAGTCTGATGAGAGTCTAGGTTGAAAAAAGCCCAAGTATAACTTGGGCTTTTTTGTTTAAATTTGCTTACGTGTAGGGCGATTGCTTAACCGACAAAGTAGCTCATAACCAATAGTTCCATTGGCTTCCGCAACATCGTCAACTAAGCGGTTTTTACCCCAGAGTTCAACCTTTGTACCGAGTTTGGCGTTTAAACCCGTCACATCGATCGCAATCATGTCCATTGCTACTCGGCCCACAACAGCTGCAGCCTGACCATTTATAGCAACATGGTTTTGTTTTGGAAATGCACGTGGGTAGCCATCTCCATAACCAATCGAAACAATCGCCAATTCAGTTTCTTGGTTCGCGACAAAATGCGAACCATAACCCACACCTTCACCTGCTTGAATGGTATTTAATGCAATAATTTCCGCCGTGAAGGTCATAACGGGCTTTAAGTCTAAGTCGTGTGCATTTTTATCGGCAAAAGGTGATGCACCGTAAAGCATGATGCCAGGGCGAACAAAATCAAAATTAAGTTCAGGCCATTTAAAAATAGCAGCTGAGTTACAACATGAGGCTAGAATTGGTGAGCACGCTTCTTTGATGTGTAGGAATTGCACACGTTGCTGCTCATTGAGTGGGTGATCCGCATCGGCATTGGCAAAGTGCATTGCTAGGACACATGTAAAGCCTTCTGCTTTCAATGTGTTGATGACAGCAATGATTTCAGCAATTTTAAAGCCTAAACGGTTCATACCGCTATTGAGTTTGACCCATACTTTAAGCTTTTGTGCGATATACGTGGTTTTATGTGCGATCAGCCAATCGACTTGTTGTTGCTGATGAACCACACACTCGATATTTTGCTCAATGACGGTTGGCATTTCATCTGCTGAGAAAACACCTTCAATCAGGGTAATCGGCTGTTTAAAGCCGAGTTCACGAATCTCTAGTGCTTCTTGTAAACAGGCGACACCAAAGGCATCGGTTTCACTTAAGGCTGCTAAACAGTCTTTGACTCCGTGTCCATAAGCATTGGCTTTGACCATGCTGACGATTTTCGCGTTTGGGGCAAGTTGTTTGACACGGTTTAAATTATATTGCAGCGCTTGGCTATCAATATAAACTGTTGCTTGACGCACCCTAATTACTCCTACAGGGTCATGGAAGGGCGACGATGAGGCTTTAATTATTCCTCATCATCGTACTGAGCATAAAACTCAGGGGATAAGTTACTAAAGCGGGTATATTGGCCTTCAAAAGCAAGTCGAACGGTACCAATAGGGCCGTTACGCTGCTTACCAATAATAATTTCGGCAGTGCCTGCTTCTTTGGATTCTTTGTTATAGACTTCATCACGGTAAATAAACATGATCAAGTCGGCGTCCTGCTCGATTGCACCAGATTCACGTAAGTCTGACATCACGGGACGCTTGTTGGGACGGTTCTCGAGGGAACGGTTAAGCTGCGATAGTGCAATCACAGGACACATCATTTCTTTGGCAAGAGCTTTTAAGCTTCGTGAAATTTCCGAAATCTCACCGACACGGTTATCACCCATGCCTGGTACTTTCATTAGCTGTAAGTAATCGACCATGATGCAGCCGAGTTTACCATCGTGCTGTTTGGCAATACGACGTGCACGTGCTCGAACTTCTGTAGGTGGAAGAGCAGAAGAGTCATCGATATAGAGCTTTTTCTCTTGCAGTTGCAAAATGGTGCCGGTCACTTTTGACCATTCATCACCATCGAGTTTACCTGAACGTAAATGTCCCTGATGGACTTTCCCGTAAGATGAAATTAAACGCATGGCGATGGAGTCGGCTGGCATTTCCATGGAGTAAACCAAGGCAGGTAAGTCATTATTAAACAGCACGCTTTCCACTAAATTCATGGCAAAAGTGGTTTTACCCATCGATGGACGCGCTGCAACAATAATCAAATCACCTGCTTGCATACCCGAAGTTTTATTGTCGAGTTCAAGAAAGCCTGTGGTTAAGCCTGTAATGCTGCCTTCCATTTGCGACAGCTCATTTAGCTTATCAAAGACATCGGCCACAACTGTATTAATGGCTTTAGGCCCTTGAGCTTTGGCGTTGTTATTGTGTTGTTCTGCCAAAGAGAAAATATTGGTTTCGGCTAAATCTAAAATTTCACTGACGTTACGACCTTTGGTGTCATAGGCATTTTGTAAAATTTCAGAGCTAACCTTAATCATGCTACGCAAAGTTGAAAATTCTTTGATCTTGGTGGCATAAGTTTCCATGTTATAGAAACTAGACGGGGAGTCTGCCATCAATTGCATCAGGTACTCTTCACCACCAACTGCATCGAGTAGGTTTTGTGTGGTGAGCCAGTCATGCACTAAAACCGCATCATAAGGTGAGCTGTCTTTGGAGAGTTGCGCAATCGCACGAAAAATATATTTATGGCGCGTCGCATAAAAGTCATTTTCAGTCAGTACATCGCCAACTTGTTCAAAGGATTCAGCAACCGTCATTAAAGCGGCAAGTACGGCTTGTTCCAATGCTAAGTTATGCGGAGGTGTACGGAATTCTTTCAGTTGCCCTGACTCATTCGGTTTATTGTCTTGTTTCGATGAGCTCTTTTGAGCAGTGGCATTCGCCTGTGACATATAACGCCCTGATTTTTAATACAGTAAGAGGGATAACTTAAGATAAATTTCACTGTAAATTTGGAAAAAATTACAGCCATTTAACTCTATGCACTTTATCAAAAAATGCAGCTGCTGTGTGCTGAATTCAAGGCTTATGGATAAAACCCATAATATTCAAATTTGGCATTTTGCGGGGCAGGCTGATGAAGTTTTAAGCTGAGCGAAGAAACTACTTTTTCATAGAGATAAAAAAAAGAGCATGCAAAAGCATGCTCTTTTTTTTGCAAGAAATTACTCAGATACGATAGTAACGAGAACTTCAGCAACAACATCATGGTGCAATTGGATTGCGATGTTGAATTCGCCAGTGTGACGAAGTGCACCGTTCGGTAAACGAACTTCTGCACGGTCAACTTCAAGACCAGCATTTGTTAACGCGTCAGCGATATCACGAGTACCGATAGAACCGAATAGTTTACCTTCGTCACCAGCTTTCGCAGTGATTACGATGTTAACTTCGTCTAATTGGCTAGCACGTGCTTGAGCAGCAGCTAAAACATCAGCTTCAGCTTTCTCAAGTTCAGCGCGACGAGCTTCAAAAGCAGCAGTGTTAGCTTCAGTAGCAGCTACTGCTTGACCTTGAGGGATAAGGTAGTTGCGGCCGTAACCAGCTTTAACTGAAACTTTATCGCCTAATTTACCAAGGTTTTTAATGCGTTGTAATAAGATAATATCCACAGCTCAACCTCACTTATGATTGTCAGTGTAAGGGATCAAAGACAAGTAGCGAGCTTGTTTAATAGCAAGCGCTAATTGACGTTGGTAACGAGCTTTAGTACCTGTAATACGGCTAGGAACAATCTTGCCGTTTTCAGTGATGTACTGTTTTAAAGTGTCGATATCTTTGTAGTCGATGTACGTAACGTTCTCAGCTGTAAAGCGGCAGAACTTGCGACGACGGTAAAAACGTGCCATTGATGTTCTCCTTATGCTTCAGCAGAGTCTTGAGCTTGTTGTGCTTCTTCACGTTGAGCTTTACGCGCACGTTTTTCTTCAGCACTCTTAGCCAATAGTGACTCTTCAGTGATAGCGTTCTCACGACGGATGATAAGGCTACGAATAATTGCATCGTTGTAACGGAACAATTCTTCTAACTCATCAAGAGTAGTTTGACCACACTCAACATTCATAAGAATGTAGTGAGCTTTGTGGATCTTGTTGATTGGATAAGCCAATTGACGACGGCCCCAATCTTCAAGACGGTGAATTTGACCTTCAGCTTCTTTGATGTGAGTTAGGTAGCGTTCTACCATACCAACGACTTGATCGCTTTGATCAGGGTGTACTAAAAGTACGATTTCGTAATGACGCATTGTCAGCTCCTTACGGTTTAAACAGCCCCTAACAAAAAAGTTGTTAGAAGCAAGGAGTCACAACCTAGGTTGTGTCGCATTAGATGCGAAGGGGGAATTTTAGAGACTTTGCTCGCCAAATTCAAGAACTTCTCTTAAAAAGCCCTAATTATTTTGAGGTTTTGAGCGCAAAAGGAATACGACATAGCCTTTAAAGTTTGTATCATTTTCAAGCTTTGATGGTCTATTCCACTGACCATGTTGAACAATGCCAATTTTGTAAGGCAGTTTCAGTGCTGAAACTTTTTTTAAATAAGCTGCATAATTGGGTAGGGTAGTTGAGCCTTGATAGGTTTGAATGACCAACTCATCGATGGTGTTATTCAGGAGGTTTAAAGTCTCTTGGTTTGTGACATTGGTCCAGTCCATTAAACCCGTGATACTGAGTTGATAGTGCTGCGGTAATTGTTTTCTTAATTGACTCAAGAATAGGGCATATTGGTGAATATGTCTGGTTTTGGCATCGAAATCAATTTGTATGCCTTGAATATGATTCCCTGCATTTTCCCATTGCTGAACGCGTTTTAGAATGTGTGTAAGCTCTTGGCCATTCCAGTTTAAATGATAATTACGAAAAACCAGCCACACCTTTTGCTGAGGAATCGTTAAAACGCTTACACCTTGCGGTATGAGCTTAGAGTGATGTGTTTGGGAATCTAAACGGATCTCACCTTGTAAAACATAAATTTCTTTAGCCGCATTTAGGTAAGGGGCAGATGAAATATTGCCCCAAATCCAAAATGCATCATAGTCTTCGGCATTTACCCGACTAGATGTTGAAGCTGACTGACTCGGCTGACAAGATATGATGCTCAGCATACAGATCAATGTCATAACAACTGAAAAAATCTGCTTCAACATATACGTCTTACCAGTAATACTTTAAAGATTGTGCCCAAGAGGTACTTGGATAGTCGCGTTTAATGTGGTCGAACCATTGTTTACGGGTGGATTTTTCAACTTCTGCATCCTGACAGTCATTCATCCCGCTTGGTGAATAACACATGATTGAGCGATAAAGCGCATAAGCTTTTAAATCGGGTACAGAACTGGATTTGATGATGTCTTTATACACTTGACCACGGGCAAAAATTGCACCTTGGAAGCTAGCAGTTTCTTTTTCTAAAGCGGTGACATAGCTTATGTTGTAGCCTTGGGTCGAGCGTGCATATTCGCCCAAACAAAGTCGGAGCTTTAAATCTTGAGGTGAATTTTCAAGTTTTTGAGTCAGACTGAATAAATCAGGGCATTGAATCTGTGGCGTGATTTTTGTTCCCGCCCAAATGAAATCACTAAGGGGCGGTTGGTTTTTATAATTTTTATATGTTTCTGAGTCATATTTATACTTCGCGGCATCTTGTGGTAGCAGTACAAAGGCTTGATTAAACAGTTTAAAGTTCTGATGTACCAATGACTTTTGCAAAGTTTTATATAAAGCTAAATTTTTTTGATCTGTATTTGATGCTTTGCTCTGTACAATTTGCATTAAGCTTTTTTCATTGGCTTCATTTTCAATAAAGCTTTTTTGCAATGAAGCTTGTTTGATTTTAGCATTTGAACCGATAAAGGAGCTGGCATTTTGCTGTTGGGTATAATGTGGATATAACATCAGCTCAAATAAGCCACGTTGTTCAACTCCTTTTGATTGACTAAGTAAACCTTCCCAATACTGCTGTGCATTTTGAGTTTGTCCGAGTTTCTCTAGAATACGACCTTTTAACAAGATTTGACTGAGTTGAAGGTAGCTATCAATTGAATTAGAGGAATGTTCTGGCAAATATTTTAAAGCTTCGGCTGGTTTGTTTTGCACAAAGAATAAGTGATTGGCTTGTAGGTATTGGAACAGTTCTGGCTGACTCTTAAATAGTGTTTTTTGGTTGTTGAGTTCAGACCAGCTTAAGACTTTATCTTCTGCCGATGTTGCCTGACGCATTTGCATTAAGTCTGAAATAGCCAGAAAGAACGGATCTTTTAGATTTTTTGGATTGAATGAGCGGCTTTGAAAAACATGGCGATCCATTTCGAAGGCTAGATTATCGAGCTCTAAATTATAGTATTTGGAATCAGGATGATTGATTTGCCATGCGAGTTCGTTGGTGAGGAGTTCGGTATTTCCACTCAGCCAATAACAACGACGTAGTAAACCCCGTGCACTTGCAGCATATTTTCCCTCAGGAAAGCGTTTGAAGTAGGTAGTGATATGCTCATAGGTGTTTTTGAGTAAAGTCTGATCTACTTTATCGGTTGTTAAGTCGCCATATTTACCGACACCCGACTGATAGCTTTCATTGAGGCTGCTACGAATCAGCATATATTGCGATGTTTCTTTGATCCAAGGCTGATCAACCGTAGTTAATACTGAGTAAATTTTAGTAGCTATGGAAAAGTTACTATTATAAAAGGCAATGGTTGCATTTAAATAAGACGCATACTGACGTGCTTGTATAGACCAGTTCGGATTGACTTGGATGAGGGCAAGATCACGGTCGCAGGCCGAGATATTTTGTCTTTCTTGAATTAGTAAATCTTTTTCCGCTTTGCTGAGATTTTTGTCGGCTTTCACCTGCTGGGTAAATTGATCCGCACCATTGTCTAGGCTACTACAATGTTCTTGGTAAGGCGTCTTTTCATTGTTTGGTTTTAATCGGGCATTCGGTCGTTTATTGGTTACGCCTTCAAACAATGTTTTAGCCGCAAATGGTACGTTGCTATATTCAGTTTCCCAAAGCGGATTATCTGGCTGATTAAAATTCAATTTGGCCAAACCCATGTCGCTCAGAAGTAAGAGCATATTGGTTTGATTGTCATTGGCGGGCGTGAGCGCAGGCAAATTGTCACAGGCTTTATAGGCATTGGTTTGAATGTTGGTCGATGGGTAGCAATAAACATCGAAACCAGAAAAACTGTGCGTGCTATAAGCAAGAGTGATAGGGAATAGACTAATAAAAATAGATTTTTTAAAAAATTGTGATGGCATTTTCATTGCAGAGCATAAGTTATTGTTGTGTCTGCTATGGTAACAATTTAAAGACTAGACTTAAATATTGAATAAGTTGAAATAAAAAAGATAGAGAGAACTCTATCTTTTTTAAAACAGCGGCAAATGTGGAGCAGGTGAGACATAGCTAAAACTAAAACTAAAACTTAATGCAGTAATTAAAATCACTGAATATAAGAAATAGCGTTTTGCCCAAACCTGATCATTTTCAGCTTTAAAACCAATGATTGATAAATATACCCAATAAGCACAGAGTGCGTTAAAGGTGATAAGAAAAAACATATTGGTATAGCCAAAACAATACAAACCATTTAACACCGCAGCAAACAGCAAGACATAAATCAAGCTTTCAACTTTCGTGCGGAAAATTGAACGTGCTACAGGTAAAATTGGAATGCCTGCACTTTTATAGTCGTCAAAGCGGTATACCGCAATTCCCCATGAATGAGGCATTTGCCAAAGTGCATATGCTAAGAAAAGCAACAATGCGGCAACATCAAATTCATTGGTCACAGCTGTATAGCCGATCACTGGTGGACTAGCACCAGAAATACTTCCAATCACGGTTTGGTGAATGGATGTGCGTTTGCTCCATAGACTATAAAAAATCACATAAACCACAAAACCAAGTACAGCAAAGCCAAAGGCGTAGGCATTAACAAAGAACCAGAGTAGGGCGAAACCTAATATTCCAAGCGCAGCAGAAAATGCCAAAGCTACGGAAGGACTGATGGTTTTTTTTACTAATGCGCGGTTCATCGTCCGTTCCATCTTTTGATCAATATCTTGATCAATGACGTTATTGACGACACAGCCAGAAGCAACAACCAGTGTTGTACCGAGTAGGGTGATGAGAAGGAGGAGGAAATCTACAGACCCCTGAGCGGCTAAAAAGAAGCCGCCCAGAGTGGTAACGAAGTTACCAAAGAGAATTCCTGGTTTAGTCAGGAATAAATACTTTTTCAACATGACGATCAGTTTAGATCATCATGTTGTAGTGTAAGTAGTTCATAATCCATACAGAGCCGACTAGAAGTACAGCAATACAAAGTACTGTATAGATAAATGCAATCACGTTCCAACGTTGCTCTGAAGATGAGTTCATGTGCAAGAAGTAAACTAATTGAACTAGAACCTGAGCAACCGCTGTAATTGCGATAACGGCCATAACAATACCGCGGCCAAAACCACCAGCCATTACCATACCGAATGGAATTACGGTCAGGATAACTGAAAGGATAAAGCCGATCGTGTATTGCTTGGTGTTACCGTGTGAAGCACCAGCTGAGTTATGATCGTGACTCATTATAGAACTCCCATCAAGTAAACTACGCTGAATACACAGATCCAAACGATGTCAAGGAAGTGCCAGAACAAGCTTAGGCAAGCAAGACGACGAGTGTTTGGAAGAGTCAAACCATTTTTCTTGATCTGAATCATCAAAATGATCATCCATACCAAACCTGAAGTTACGTGAATACCGTGCGTACCTACTAAAGTAAAGAACGACGATAAAAACGCACTTACGCTTGGACCGTGGCCAGCATGAACTAAGTGATTAAACTCATATAGTTCCATGCCGATGAATGAAGCACCGAATAACCAAGTGATCGCTAACCAAGTTAAAACTTGGTTGACGTTCTTTTTGTATGCAGCAAGAACCGCAAAACCAAAAGTTACAGAAGAGATCAAGAGAGCGAAAGTTTCAGTTAAAACGAAACCTAAAGACTCACCGAATAATTCTTTTGCACTTGGTGTACCCATAGGCACATGGCTACTTAAAACAGCGAATGCAATGAAGAGTGTACCGAATAGAATCAAGTCACTCATCAAATAAGTCCAAAAACCAAAGACGGTGATGTCAGTATCATCGTGTCCGTGGTTTTCGTGATGAAGTACGTCAGCCATTGTCTTAGTCCTTCTTCAAATGTTTTTCAAGAATCGCATAACGTTCATTTTCAATACGCTCAACTTCAGCAGCAGGAACATAGTAGTCCACTTTCTTCGTAAACGAAGACGCGATGAAGCTGATAATAGCAGCGATGAACATCACAACAACTAACCACCAGATATGCCAGATTAAACCAAAGCCCATAACAGTAATGAACATGGCAATCACAATACCAGCAGCACGATTCGTTGGCATATGAATGTCTTCGTATGAAGTAGGTTTCGCATATGCTACGCCATTCTCTTTGTCATTCCAGAACGTATCAATACCATTGATTGTTGGAAGGTGAGCAAAGTTGTAGAACGGAGCAGGAGACGAAGTCGCCCATTCAAGTGTACGACCATCCCATGGATCGCCTGTAAGGTCGAGGTTGTCGTTGCGTTGTAAGTAACCAACAACAATCTGCATAACGAAACATGCAATACCAATCGCGACTAACACAGAACCGAAGAATGCAATAGCAATGTACGGATCCCATTCAGGGTTGTCATATGTATTCAAACGACGAGTCATACCCATGAAACCAAGGATATAAAGTGGCATGAATGCAAAGTAGAAACCGAAGAACCAGAACCAGAACGCAGCTTTACCCCATGCTTCATTGAGCTTCCAACCAAACATTTTCGGCCAGTAGAAAATGATGCCGGCAAACATACCAAACACCACACCACCGATAATTACGTTATGGAAGTGAGCAATCAAGAACAATGAGTTGTGTACAAGGAAGTCCGCAGGTGGGACCGCCATTAATACACCAGTTAAACCGCCAATACCGAATGTTACAAGGAAGCCAAGCGTCCATAACATAGGAGTAGTGAAGGTGATACGACCCTTATACATTGTGAATAACCAAGAGAAGATTTTCACACCTGTAGGAATCGCAATAACCATGGTCATGATACCGAAGAACGCATTCACGTTCGCACCAGCACCCATGGTGAAGAAGTGGTGAAGCCATACTACGAACGCAAGTACTGTGATCGCAATTGTTGCATACACCATTGATTTGTAACCGAACAACGTTTTACGAGAGAACGTTGAAACAACTTCAGAGTAAATACCAAATGCTGGTAATACTAAGATGTAAACTTCTGGGTGACCCCATGTCCAAATCAAGTTTACATACAACATTGGGCTACCACCCATGTCATTTGTAAAGAAGTGGAAACCGAAGTAACGGTCAAGCGTTAACATCGCAATTGTTGCTGTTAACACTGGGAATGACGCAATGATCAATACCGCAGTACACAAAGATGTCCAAGTAAAGATCGGCATGTCCATAAGTGACATACCAGGCGCGCGCATTTTAATGATGGTAACGAAGAAGTTAACACCCGTTAATAGCGTACCTAAACCTGAAATCTGAAGTGCCCAGATATAGTAGTCCACACCCACGCCTGGAGAGTATTCGATACCTGAAAGAGGAGGATAAGCCATCCAACCTGTTGCAGCGAATTCACCAATTGCAAGAGATGCCATCATTAAGCCTGCAGCACCAGCAAATAACCAGAAGCTTAGAGAGTTTAATAATGGGAAGGCAACGTCACGTGCACCAATTTGAAGTGGTACAGAGATGTTCATTAAGCCAACAACTAGACCCATTGCTACGAAGAAGATCATGATTACACCGTGCGCGGTGAAGATCTGATCGTAGTGTTCTGGGTGTAAATAACCTTCACCGCCACCTTTTGCAAGGAACAGTTGAAGACGCATCATAATCGCATCAGCGAAACCACGCAAAAGCATGATGATCGATACGAAAAGATACATGATACCAATTTTTTTATGGTCCACTGATGTGAACCATTCGTTCCACAAGTAGCCCCATTTTTTAAAGTAGGTAATACCAGCAACAACTGCGATACCACCTAAGATCATCATTGCAACTGTGACCAGTACAATTGGATCGTGCGGAATAACGTCCGGACCTAACTTACCTAAGAAGCTCATGTCTTATTCCCCTACAACTGATGAAGCAGGTTCAACAGCGGCATGTGCTTCAGATGAAGCAGCCCCGTGAGCACCCGCAGTCGCTGAGTGATCAGCACCGTGATAGTTGCTCATATATTTGCTGATGACTGACTTAAACAAGCCTTCCTCTACAGAAGAGTAGTAAGTCACAGGGTGTGGCTTAGTTGGATAAGGCTTCATTGCCTCAGCAGCAGCCTTCTCTTCAGGAGTTTTTGCTTTTGAAATCAAAACTTCAATTTGGTGTTTACCACGGTTACCGTCACGTAAAGACTCAAATTCAGCTTGATCTAAAATTGTTTTTTGTACAGCTTTAGGATTAATGCTTGTACCGTTACCTGCTTTAACTGCAGCAACCCATTCAGCGAATTGAGCGTCAGTTACAGAGTGAGCACGGAAGCGCATTTGCGAGAAGCCGTAGCCTGAATAGTTCGAAGAGAAACCGCGGTAGCCTTCAGCTGGGCTAGTTCCATCTGCTAACAAATTCAAGTGCGTTTGCATGCCTGCCATTGCATAAATTTGACCACCTAACGCAGGGATGAAGAAAGAGTTCATCGTGAAGTTAGAGGTAATTTTAAGTGCAACTGGAGTTTTTTCAGGGAAACGAATTTCGTTAACCGTCGCAATGTTAAGATCAGGGTAAATGAAGATCCATTTAAACTGTTCTGCAATGACTTGAATATTTACAGGTGCTTTATCAGATTCGAGTGGGCGGTAAGGGTCATACTTGTGTGAACCCCACCAAGTTAACCAAGCCAGAATACCAATAATAATGACAGGAATACCCCAAACTACAATTTCAATTGCAGTAGAGTGTGCCCATGTAGGTTTATAGTCTGCATCTTTATTCGACGCGCGATATTTCCAACCAAACCATAATGCCATTACGACTGATGGAATAACCACCAATAGCATTAAATAGATCGCAGTCATCATTAAGTCAGATTGACCTTGTGCAACTGGACCTTTTGAGTTTAGAAGTACCATATCACCACCACACCCAGTTAAGAGCGCGGCGATCGCAGATAAAGACAATACAGCTAAAATCGTTTGTCTCATTTTACAACCTCGGTGAAGAGTCCCATTCCCTAATAAAATTGGGATAGCGATTAAAGTGTCGCATGATTGAAAAGTTTCTTTTTAAGTCTAAAAACACTTCTCAATCATAAGACACCGCTACGTTGTAG
The DNA here is from genome assembly GCF_019209785.1 of Acinetobacter sp. CWB-G5. NCBI lineage: Bacteria > Pseudomonadati > Pseudomonadota > Gammaproteobacteria > Moraxellales > Moraxellaceae > Acinetobacter > Acinetobacter sp. CWB-G5. The sequence goes on from NZ_JAHUTF010000002.1 coordinate 212,229, forward strand.
GGCATTATGCCTCATATCGACAAACTAAGCTATACGTAAAGATGCTTTAAATGACTGTTATAAAAACCGATTTTTTCACTCGGAATTTTATAATTTATTTAGGGATTTATTTTGAATATCAATAAACTGCGGAAAACTGAGGTGAGCCAAACCTCAGCTTAAATATGGTCAAATTACTGCTTAATGACCTTAGTTTTCGCCAGCTTATCGTGCAAAGTTTGACGCTTTGAAGTTAAACCAAAGACGTGATCGATGATGGTAATAAACGGCATGAACAGCATATTGAGTACAATAAAGACAACACTGCGTAATGTGAATACACGTAAAAGGCTGACTTTTTCGTTGGTTTCAACGTCTACAATTTTAATTTTAGTGATTTTTTTGCCAATACTTTGACCATTTTTTGCTAATAAAAAGGCCTGAATACCGAGCATAATCAGCAGGTAAATGCCCATGGTGGTCCATGCTTCAGTTGGAATCAAACTGAACAGTTGTGCTTGCAGCTCACTGGCCTGAGTTGCTGTGGTGGCCGCTTGCATTTTTTGCTGAATTTCAGTCAGTTCACCAAATTTATCTGCTTGTAAAAAGAACGAGGGGATAGCAGCGGCAGGGAGCCAAAGAAGTAAATCAATGACTTTGGCTAAGACACGTGTGCCTATTGATGCCAGTTCCGGTTGAGCAACTTTCGCCGCTGTACGGTTTGGTTGTGAAAATTGATTTGGCGTATGCATTGGCTCAGGAATAGGGGGCTGAGGTTGATAACCTACAGGTTCATACGCCAGTTTTCCTTGGGTGAGTTCACCTAAAGCTTTCCATTCAGGCATACCCTGATGCCAAACTAAATCCGTCAATAAAACTTGTTGGCTTGCGAGCATCTGATTCAACTGCTCTAAGGTATATGGACCGGCTTGTTGATTATTTCGTGCCAAGTAAATCTGCATATAAACTTAATCTCAAAATATAAATTGGGATATTCAAATAATAAATGTATTTGTTTCAGATGAAAAACAAATAAAAAATCTATGATAAAACATGCGGATAGTCTAGAGAATTTCAAGCTGAAATTAACCAAAACTACACAAAATGCAGGACAGTGTAGCAAGGATTATGCTGCTTCTTCTAGCTTTATCGTAATGCGATCTCTTCTCAATCAAGATGTTGCTGCATGAGTATCAAACTTAGTCTAAATTTTTGCATCAATATGCTTGTTTTAATGCGGATACGTTAAAAAAGTGGATATAAAAAAGACCCACAAAAGGGTCTTTTTTATCAGATCAAAAAGTTAAGCTTTTTGAACTTTTTCTTCTGCAAGGAAGAACCAAGTGTCTAATACTGAGTCAGGGTTAAGTGATACAGATTCGATACCTTGTTCCATAAGCCACTGCGCAAGATCTGGGTGATCTGATGGGCCTTGACCACAGATACCGACGTATTTGCCTGCTTTACGGCATGCATGAATTGCCATAGAAAGAAGTGCTTTTACGGCTGGATCACGTTCATCAAATAAGTGAGAAACAATACCAGAGTCGCGGTCTAGACCAAGCGTTAACTGGGTTAAGTCGTTTGAACCGATAGAGAAGCCATCGAAGTGTTCAAGGAACTGTTCAGCTAATAATGCGTTTGTTGGTAACTCACACATCATGATCACTTTCAGACCATTTTCACCACGTTTCAAACCGTTTAACGCCAATAATTCAATTACACGTTTTGCTTCATGTACAGTACGTACGAAAGGAATCATGATTTGAATATTGGTTAAGCCCATTTCGTCACGTGCTTTTTTCAACGCGCGGCATTCTAATTCGAAGCAGTCACGGAAGTTGTCAGACACATAACGGCTTGCACCACGGAAGCCCAACATTGGGTTTTCTTCTTCAGGTTCGTATAACTTACCACCGATTAAGTTTGCATATTCATTTGACTTAAAGTCAGACATACGAACGATCACAGGTTTGTCTGCAAATGCTGCAGCAAGGGTAGAAATACCTTCAACCAGTTTTTCAACATAGAATTCGATTGGAGATGCATAACCCGCAGTACGTGCCATTACCGCAGCACGTGTTTCACGTGGCAAGCTGTCAATGTTCAACAATGCTTTAGGGTGGACACCGATCATACGGTTAATGATGAACTCAAGACGTGCAAGGCCAATCCCTTCATTTGGAATTTGTGCAAAGTCAAATGCGCGGTCAGGGTTACCGACATTCATCATTACTTTGAACGGAAGCTCTGGCATAGATTCGATTGAATTGGTTTGAATCTCGAAATCTAAAGAACCTTCGTAGATGAAACCTGTATCACCTTCTGCACATGAAACAGTTACTTCTTGGCCGTCTACTAGAACTTCAGTTGCATTACCACAACCGACAATTGCTGGAACACCCAGTTCACGTGCAATAATCGCTGCGTGACAAGTACGACCACCACGGTTAGTGACAATTGCAGCGGCACGTTTCATCACTGGTTCCCAGTCTGGGTCAGTCATGTCAGAAACCAGTACGTCACCGTCTTGTACTTTGTCCATTTCTTTAATAGACGTAACAATGCGTACTTTACCAGAACCGATACGTTGACCGATTGAACGGCCTTCACAAATCACTGTGCCTTTTTGCTTCAAAAGGTAGCGTTCCATGGTACCGACGTTTTCACGGCTCTTCACTGTTTCAGGGCGCGCTTGAACGATATAAATTTGACCGTCATCGCCATCTTTTGCCCACTCGATGTCCATTGGAGAACCATAATGGTTTTCAATGATCAGCGCTTGTTTTGCAAGTTCTTGTAGTTCGTGGTCGTTTAATGCGAATTGTTGACGCTCTTGTTTTTCAACATCAACCACAACAACTGATTTACCTGCAGAGGCTTCTTCGCCGTAAATCATTTTTTGGTGTTTAGAACCTAGATTACGACGGAGGACAGCGTGCTTGCCTGCATTTAAAAGTGGTTTAGATAGGTAGAATTCGTCAGGGTTTACTGCACCCTGAACGACCATTTCACCCAAACCATAAGATGCAGTGATGAAGACTACGTCACGGAAACCTGATTCAGTGTCGAGTGTAAACATTACACCCGCTGCACCAGTTTCAGAGCGAACCATACGCTGAATACCAGCAGATAAAGCCACAACATCATGCGCAAAGTTTTGGTGTACGCGGTAAGAAATTGCACGGTCGTTATACAGTGATGCAAATACTTCTTTGATCGCGATCAATACGTTGTCGATACCACGAATGTTTAAGAAGGTTTCTTGTTGGCCTGCAAAAGAAGCATCTGGTAAATCTTCTGCTGTCGCAGAAGAACGAACGGCAACCGCGATGTCTGGGTTGCCGTTTGAAAGCTCTGCAAATGCTTTACGAACTTCTTGTTCGAGTTCTGCCGTAAGTGGAGTATCTACAATCCATTGGCGAATTTTCGCGCCTGTTTCAGCAAGAGCATTTACATCATCAACATTGAGGACTTTTAACTCTGCATTGATTTTAGCGTTTAGGCCACTTTGCTCGAGAAATTCACGATATGCTTGAGCTGTAGTAGCAAAGCCACCTGGTACAGATACACCTGCATTTGATAGGTGGCTGATCATTTCACCTAAAGATGAGTTTTTCCCACCTACAAGTTCAACGTCGTGTTTCCCTAATTTTTCTAGACCAATTACGCGCGCTTCCAAAGTTGTTACTCCACTTTTGCAGTATTTAATCACTATCTTGGCATCAGATTATAACAAATCTACTTAGCTTTTTGATTTTACTAAGCGACAGTCATGTAAGATCGGTTTACTATAAAGATTATATAGCACTAAGACAAATTTTTGAGGAGAATTTTAATGTCGGGAAGTAAACAATTTAAGCGGAGTGTTTTTTTTGTATCTGATGGTACTGCGATTACCGCTGAAACCCTTGGGCACTCGCTATTGGCGCAGTTTCCAAATGTTGACTTTGACATTCATATTATTCCTTATATTAGCTCTGAAGAAGCTGCTACAAATGTCGTTGCTGAGATCAATTTAAGGGCACAACAAGACGGACAAAAGCCACTGGTTTTTGACACTTTAGTCGACCCGTACGTGCGTGACATTATTAATACTGCAAATGCTATAAATCTTGATGTATTTGAAGGGCTTATTAGTAAATTGTCTGAAGAGTTGGGAACACCGCCTACAACTTTAGTCGGACAGACCCATGCGGTGACCGATTCGGAGTCTTATAAAGCACGTATTGATGCAGTGCATTTTGCTTTGGATAACGATGATGGTGCACGTACACGCCACTATGACAAGGCTGACCTGATTCTGATTGGGGTATCACGTTCGGGTAAAACACCGACTTCAATTTATTTGTCATTACAGTTTGGGATTCGTGTAGCAAACTATCCATTGACCGAAGAAGACTTGGATGACAACCGTTTACCTGCGGTACTTCGCGCACATAAGCAGAAGCTTTTTGGTTTGATGATTGATGCTGAACGCCTTGTCGCTATTCGCTCTGAACGTAAAGCCAATAGCCGTTATGCAAGCTTCAGCCAGTGCCAAATGGAGCTTCGCGCAATTGAAGGGATTTATATCTCTGAAGGGATTAAATACTTAAATGTCTCGGAAATGTCGATTGAAGAAATTTCAACTCGTGTACTGCAAATGACAGGTTTAAAACGTCGCATTGGTTGATATTGTCATTACATTATAAAGCGTCATATTGATGATGCTTTATAATGTCGATCAATATAAAAATATAGATTATATCAAATGAAAATAATATCAAAATGCCTATTAGGTGTATTTTGTTTTGCTCATTTTAATATGGCTTTATATGCGCAAAATATATCAATTCAACAGGCTGAGCAGGCCATTGATCAAAAATATGCAGCGCTAGATTTTTATGCAGTGAATCAACAGATCGAAAATGATGTGGTTGATTTAATCCGTGGAAATGCAGAAAGTTATGCTTATTCTTTCCCCAAATTGACTGAAAATCTTAGACTAAAGATTAATACCTCACCGGACCAACTGCTTAAATTCTATACCTTTGATGTAGGTGGTGGCGGTACCATGGGTGAATTTTCATCCTATGTGCAGATGAAATCGAGCAAGTCCACTAAACTTCAGCCTTTAGAAACAGGCTATATTTTAAAGATTGATCAAGTGAAATGGGGTGCACAGCCGATTTATCTGATTCAAAGTTATTACAAAGGCGATAGTTGTCACGGTCTCTATCAAATTCAAGCCTATAAAATGCATGCCCAAGCTTTGACAGCAACACCAGTTTTTCAGACCAAGAACAAGCAACTAAGTTCGATTGAAGTAGATTATGACTGTCATTATGACGAAGAGCAGCGCGGTTCATATATTCGTGTTTCAAAAGGCTTAAACAAGATTGATATCACTTTATTAGATCAAAACAGCCGCCCGACTGGAAAATACTTACGTTATCAGCGCTCAAATACAGGCTATCAATATACAGGTGTGACGAAATAAACAACGGGTAAGTGGATAGAACTTACCCTACAGGGTTAATGGCTATAGGTGGTAATGATCACATCGACTGGATATTCAGCACCATCTAAACTTTGAATATCATGTTCTCGAATTTTGACTATTGGCCAAGTGATTAGCTTACAGTTGTCGCGCTGTAGGGCATGATAATAATGATCGGACTTAAAAAATTTAAGTTTATCGGCAGCGGAATTAGGTTTAAGTTGGTGTCTAAGCCATGGGTCTTGAACTTGGGTTTCTAAAAAGCGTAAAGCCAGTAGGCATTTGATGCGTGTATTAAATAGACGTCGGTTCTTAATAACCAGTGGATGTTGGATTAAGCGTTGAATTCCGCGTTCCGTTTTCGGCAAGATGAATTGAGGTGCATTTTGAAAAACATAGACTGATTGAGCGACCTGACAAATCGACTCGAGGGCTGTTACTGTATGTTGGTTAGTGCCAATAATTGCGACACGTTGCTCAGCAAAAGTATGTTGTTTAATTTCTGAAGCAGCAATCAGTTGCCCTTTAAAATGCTGAAAATACTCGGGATGGTTTTGAAATAAACCAGATCCATTGTCTGTTGAATGCAAATTGACCATGCTCGATCCTTAATTGTTTTTTATCGTCTTTCCTTAATTTATTGTTTTTAGTGCTTTTGCTCTAAAAAGGCAAAGTGATAAATTGTCTGAGCAGTCACGCTAACTTTAGTCTAGACATAGCAGCAGTTTTTGCAGGGTTTTAAGGATTTTTTAGATATCGGCTGAGATTTTAGTTATTCATTTATGCTCCTCGCCTTATGGGTATGCATTAATACGCATAAGGCGATTCACTTCATTTGTACTTAGCTATTTTTGATCTGCATGAGACGTTCAAAGTTTTCTAAACGTTTGTCCGTGTCATAGATGTCACAGGTGAAAATGAACTCATCGACATCATATTCTAAAAGAAGCTGTTTCAAGCCTTCTTTCACCGTGCCATTGGAACCGATTTGCGCCATGGAATAAAAACTGTCTACTGACATTTTTTCCGCAGGTGACCATAGACCATTCATGCTGGCAATCGGCGCTTTTAACTTTAAACTTTGACCGCGCATGAGACCTAAAACTCGTTGGTAGGCACTGGTCGCTAGATACTCAGCTTCAGCATCGGTTTCAGCAACGACCGTCGGGACACCCATAGATACATAAGGTTTGGGTAAGTATTCAGAGGGTTCAAAGTTTTCACGATAGAGCTGAATCGCTTGTTTCAGCATACGCGGTGCAAAGTGTGATGCAAAAGAGTAGGGAAGTCCGAGTTTTGCAGCCAGTTGTGCACTAAATAAACTTGAACCGAGTAGCCATACAGGCACATGTGTCCCTTGCCCTGGAGTTGCAATGATGCGCTGATTCGGCTCAGCGTCTTTAAAGTAATGCAAAATTTCTAAGACATCTTGTGGGAACTGATCTTCAGTTTCTTGACGGCCACGGCGAAGTGCGCGCATGGTCACTTGGTCTGTACCCGGTGCTCGACCTAAACCTAATTCAATCCGGTTTGGATAGAGTGTTGCAAGTGTACCGAATTGCTCCGCTACGATCAGTGGGGCATGGTTTGGGAGCATGATACCGCCAGAACCCACTTTTAAGGTTGAGGTATTTGCGAGTAAATAGCCGAGTAGCACCGCAGTTGCAGAGCTGGCAATACCATCCATATTATGATGTTCTGCAAGCCAAAGTCGGCTATAGCCTAAACGCTCAGCTTGTTGGGCCAATTTTAAGCTATGCTGTAGAGTGAGTTGTACAGTTTGATCTTCGCGGACAGGAGCTAATTCTAGAATAGAAAATTGAGTCTCGGACAACGTGCGCATTCTACTTCTCAGTTTTGTTTTATATATCGAAATAATACGATATAACTGTTATTTTGTATATCGATTTTATTCGATATTATGATTGTTTTGTATAAGGTGCTGATTTAAAAATGAAACTAAATATCTATTCAACATCGTTGAACAGCACCAGCCACACATGCGTTTAAAACCAAAGTGGTAAGCTGTTGCATTCAGTAGAAACGATGCAGTGTCTTTTTTGAGTGTCGGCTGTGAGATAAATAAAAAGCACCCGAAGGTGCTTTTTATTTGAAAATATTTTATAGGTGCTTAACGTTTCCCGTTTTTGTACCAGCCCAAGTGACGGCCATTGTCACCACGATAGTCGCGACCATTATATTTATAATTGCTGTTACGGTAGCCGCGGCTGTCATAACGACGATCATAACGGTCATCGTAACGGCGGTCATATTCATCATCATAACGACGGTCTTCAGAGACTTTTTTACCTAGAACTGCACCACCCGCTGAACCTAGACCTGCGCCAATATATCCACCATTGGTACCGCCCATGTTTTTACCTACGGTATAACCACCTGCACCACCGAGTGCTCCACCAATGATTGCACCATTACGGTCACGTTTGTTGGCTGAAGCGGCTGCACCTGCACCACCACCAATGGCAGAACCAATCATCGCGCCTGTTTGCCCACCCATTTGATTACCAATCGCAGCACCGACAACACCACCTAATGCAGACGTTAGTGCAGTATTGGTTGTATTACCTGCATATGTTGTGGTCATCGTTAATGCTGAAGCTGCAATTACGGTACTCATTAAAATTGATTTAATTTTCATTTTTAAACTCCTAAGAGCATGTCTATTTTGTCTTGATTTCACTTTAGCGAAACAAGTTGGAAGAATAATGAAGAGAAACTTTATCGAAACCGTTGCTTTGGTAAGTGCTGTGTAACGACTCTTCGTATTTTCTACCAGTTTGGCTGATGTGTTGTTGGGTCTAAATCTGTGCCATAAAAAAGCACCCGAAGGTGCTTTCAATGACATCTTTACGATGCAGCTAATTAATGGTGTTTATGTTTTTTCTTCCATTTTTTACCATGGTAAGAATCATATTGTTTGTCTTTTGAGATCTTGTTTCCGAGTGCTGCACCGCCCGCTGCACCTAATGCAGAACCAACGTAGCCACCATTGGTGCCACCCATGCTTTTACCTACGGTATAGCCCGCACCACCACCGATCGCACCGCCAATAGCAGATTCAGTACGATGACGTTTGTCACTTGCAACTGCTGCACCACCTGCACCACCGAGTGCTGCACCGATGGTTGCACCAGTTGTGCCGCCCATGTTTTTACCAATTGCTGTCCCTGCAACACTACCTAAAGCACTGGCTGCTGCAACGCGAGTTGTGCTGTCTGCATACGCAGTTGCAGTAAACATAGATGCCGTTGCTAATGTTGCTGACATTAAGAGTGTATTAAGTTTCATGTGTTTCTCCATGTCCAACATTGGTTGAACTGTCTTACTTTTTTCGATGTGGCTAATGTAACAAAAAGATTCCAGTTAATTGTGGAGAGTTAAAACTAAATTGAAACCCGTTGGTTTCTTGTTTGTATCAGTTTTATTACAAATGTGAATAAGCAGAATGAAATTTATCCAAAATCATGCAAATGTGGATAAACCTAGGAGTGATGCAGTTCACACTCTGAATTTTGAGCTGAAATGGCCTATTAAAAAGGTGTATATGAAATAAGCTGTTTTGCATTTTTTAAGCGTTAGTAAGGTCATAAACATGCTTTAAAAGTGTATCAATCTACTGAGGCGTATAAAGTAAACGTCGCTCAGGATTGAATAAAGATGTTCTTTGCGTGATAGAGCCGTTAAACTAAGCGCAAATTTTTTGGTGCTGTGAAACTGTATTGCAGCCTTTATATTGAGATATTTTCCTAATGAAAGAATCGTTACGTTTACGATTAGATCAACTTTCTGACCGTCACGAAGAATTAACAGCATTACTTGCAGATGTAGAAGTCATTTCGGATAACAAACGCTTTCGTCAGTTGTCACGTGAACATAGTGATTTAAGCGAAATCACAGAAGTTTGGACCAAGTACAAACAGGCTGAAGCTGATATTGAAACGGCTGAAGCGATGCTGTCAGATCCTGATTTTAAGGAAATGGCTGTTGAAGAAATTAAAGAAAATAAAGCTATTATTGCGTCTTTAGAAGCTGATTTAAATATCTTAATGATTCCGAAAGATCCAAATGATGCGAACTCTGCATATTTGGAAATTCGAGCGGGAACAGGCGGTGATGAAGCTGCTATTTTCTCGGGTGACTTATACCGTATGTACACCAAGTACGCTGAATCACAAGGCTGGCGTATTGAAGTGCTGTCTGAAAATGAAGGTGAACACGGTGGTTATAAAGAAATTATTTGTTTGGTGAATGGTGAAGGCGTTTACGGTCGTTTGAAGTTTGAAAGTGGCGCGCACCGTGTACAACGTGTACCTGCAACAGAGTCTCAAGGTCGTGTGCATACTTCGGCGTGTACCGTTGCGATTTTGCCTGAAATTGATGTCGATACAACGGTCGAGATTAATGCATCAGACTTACGTATTGATACCTACCGTGCCTCAGGTGCGGGTGGTCAGCACATCAACAAAACCGATTCAGCTGTGCGTATTACTCATATTCCAACAGGAACTGTAGTGGAATGTCAGGAAGAACGTTCACAACATAAGAACAAAGCCAAAGCGATGGCTTTACTTGCTTCACGCTTGGAAAATGCAAAACGTGCAGCAGCTGATGCAGCAACTTCTGAAATGCGCCGTGACTTGGTTGGCTCGGGCGATCGTTCAGAACGTATCCGTACCTATAACTACCCGCAAGGTCGTATGACCGATCACCGTATTAACTTAACTTTATACAAGTTAGACGCGGTTATGGAAGGTGATTTAACTGAACTATTAGATAGCTTACATCGTGAATATCAAGCAGATCAGCTTGCGATGCTTGCACAGCAGAATGGTGGATAATGAATATTGCCCAAGCTTTGGCTTTACGTGGTGAAGCCGAGAGTTACGAACGTCAAGAGAACGCATGGTTGTTGGAACACATTACCAAAATTGATTCTTTTGATTTGGTTATGAAAAAAGATCAAGTGCTGACCGATGAGCAAGAGCAAGCCTATGTTGCTGCCTTGGCGCGAATTGAAGCAGGTGAACCTTTGGCCTATGTGACAGGTTCACAGCCGTTTTGGACATTGGATCTGATTGTCACTCCTGACACCTTAGTGCCACGTCCAGATACCGAGGTACTGGTAGAAACTGTATTACGTTTAGACTTGCCTGAAGATGCCCGCATTGTCGATTTAGGCACGGGGACGGGTGCTGTTGCGCTTTCATTGGCCAGTGAACGGGACACATGGGACATCACGGCTACCGATATTTATGAGCCAACTTTAGCAGTTGCACAGCAAAATGCAGAAAAGCATGACTTAAATGATGTGACTTTTGTGTGTGGCAGTTGGTTTGCACCGCTAAATCGAAAGTTTTTTGATGTGATTGTCTCGAACCCACCGTACATCGATGCAGATGATATTCACATGCAAGACTTAGCAACTGAGCCTGAACGTGCTCTAGTTGCTGCGGATCATGGTTTGGCTGATTTAAAAGTCATTATCCAGCAAGGCAAAAAGCATTTAACCCTCGATGGTTGGGTGGTGCTGGAGCATGGTTATGATCAAGGTGACGCTGTACAGAAAATCTTTAAAGAAGCGGGCTATAAACAAGTCCGTACGGTGAAAGATTATGGTGGGAATGACCGCGTCACTTTAGGGCAGTGGACACAATAATTTCATTGTACCCTCCAAAATAAAAGCGCATTCGATGCGCTTTTATTTTTTCTACCTTATGTTCCAAATACGTCACGCCAACGCAGTAGCCAAGTCTCGATGGCCTTCATGATGCTATCACTGAATTTTCCAAGCACGGCTAAAAGAATAATGGCTAAGATCACAATATCGGGACGTGAAGTTTCTCGTCCATCACTCAGTAAGTAGCCTATGCCTTGTGTCGCTGCAATGAGTTCTGCGGCAATCATAAACATCCATGCCAAGCTTAAACTGTTGCGCAGTCCCGTTAAGATCCCCGGAGATGCTGCAGGCAAAATAATCTGTTGCACTTGCTGCCAGTATTTCAGTCGATAGACTTGTGCGACTTCGATGAGCTTGCGATCAACCCCTTTAATGGCTGCGACAGTGTTGGTATAGGTCGGAAAAAATGCGCCAATCGCAATCAAGGTAATCTTCGATGCTTCATCAATTCCCAGCCACAGTAAAAGTAGAGGAATCCAAGCTAAACTCGGGATGGATTTAATCGCTGAAAAACTGGGTTCTAAAAACGCTTCAACCTGTTTATTGAGTCCCACCAAAATCGCAAATATTAAAGCCAGGGCACTCCCAATAAAAAAGCCTAAAAACACTCTCCATGTACTGGTCCAGACATGCATCCATAAATCTGCCTGCCATAAATTTAGAAAGGTTTGCCATAGACTACTGGGGGCAGGCAATAAATAAGGTTCAATAAAACCTGCACGGACCAGATATTCACAAGCAATCAGTAAGAGCACTGGAAGGGTGATCGCTTTGAGAACACTCTTCAATTTCAACTGAAATGAAGAACTCTTTTTCACTTCAATGTGGCTAAAAGAACTCGCGACTGACTTAGTCATTATTTGCTTACAACCTTTTGTGCATATTGTGGCTTAAACAACTGAGTCACGACTTGATTAACATTGGTGCCTTTACGGACTAAGTCTTCTTCATTCAAAATTCCGCCAGACTTTTGTAATGCAGCAATCTGTTTGGCTGACGGAATGTTTTGATCAAAGTTGGTACGGCTTAATTGTAATTTTGCGACATTCAACGGAAGTTTGGACTCGCGTGCCAGTAACTCCGCCAATTTCTCTGGATTAGCTTTGGCCCATTTACGTGCTTGCTCATAAGCTTTAATCACTGCTTCAATGGCTTCGGGACTTTGCTGAGTAAAAGACTCTTTGACACTGAGTACGCTATAGCTGTTAAACCCAATATTTCGATACAACAGTTTTGCGCCAGATTGCACTTGTGCCGATGCCATCAATGGATCTAAGCCTGCCCAAGCATCGACTTGACCACGTTCTAAAGCTGTTTTTCCATCTGGATGTTGTAAATGAACCAGTTGAACATCACGTTTATTTAGACCCACTGTATCCAGCGCTTGTAAGGTAAATAGAAATGGATCTGTGCCTTTGGTTGCGGCAATTTTTTTTCCTTTTAAGTCTTTTAGGCTTTTAATTTGGGAGTTTTTAGCAACCACCAAAGCAGTCCATTCAGGTTGGCTTTGGATATAAACGGTCTTGATTGGACTGCCGTTGGCACGACTGAGTACGGCTGCAAGTCCAGCGGTTGAAGCAAAATCGACACTGCCGCTATTTAAATATTCCAGCGAGCGGTTACTGCCTTGGCTAAACACCCATTTAATTTCAGTTTTAGGTAAGGCTTTTTCTAACAGTTTTTGTTCTTTCACCACAAGGCTGGTTGGTGCGTAGTAGGCATAATCGAGTTTGAGCGTGTTTGGAACAGCGGCATGGGTATAAGTGCCGATCAAACCTAAAATCAGTGAAGTGCTCAGTAGTTTAAAGTTTTTCATGTTGCATCATTTAAATAAGTTCATTTGTGAGTTCTTTTAACCTGATGTATGCGAAAAATAAAAAAAGAAAAATGGATAATAAAATACTAAATTGAAATAAGTAGATAATCTTGATTTAAATATCTGAATTTTAATAAGTATGTTGAGCTTTGTGTAGTTTTTGGAGTATAGAATAACTTTAAAAAAGCATAGAATAATTTCTTCTTATATGAAGATTGCATAACTAAATCATTCATTTTGAATGTAAAAAAGCGACTGTAATAGTCGCTTTTTTAAGGGCTTGCAAGTTTACATAGGATAGTCTTGTAAGCTGTCAAACACTTCAACTTGCTCTAAAGCATCTGTTTCAAGTGCAAGACAAAGTGTCACAATTTTCTTTAGATCAGCTAAATATTGTTCATCTTTAAACGATGCACCTAACTGCAGGGCTTGAATACGGTCAGCGCTAATATCCAACGCTTGAGCAGCTTCAATCGCATTAACTTCATTAAAAAATGCAGTAACAGCATGATTTAATTCAAGGTCTGATGCATTGAGAATACCTTGATCCAGTTGCTCTTCAAATTGTGGGGTAGGAGACTGCAAAGCTTGAGTAAAGTTTTGCACCAGACGTTGATCGAGAACATCAATCATTTTAAGCATGTCATAACCTTTAAAAGAAATAAGGTGATTAAACAGGGGGAGTACAGCCGGAAAATAAGCATTAAAGAATGCTTTAAAATTGGTTGAAAAATAATCCATTTTGGAACTTTTTGCAAATAGATTCCGATAAATGAAAGATGGATTTGTTAAGTAAATGAAAAGATTAAATTTATTAAATTGAGAGCATGTTTACATTTTACACTACTGTTGCAATGGGCTCGGATCGATCAAAAGAAGTATTCAATGCGGACTATCGAGGGACTTCAATTGAAAAGTTATTAGAATTATTTTTAAAGTATTGAAAAGTAATAACTTATTAATATCTTTGTTGCAATGGTCTTTATTTTACGCATCACTGATGCGAACTCAAAACATTGTGGAATTGCAATTTATAAGGACATGCTAAAGCAACATGAGGTATATCACCTTGCTTTAGCTGTCTTTGTTTGATGTGGAGAATGATGAACATTTAAGCCACTAGTTAAAGTGCTTTTGCCTCAGTTGTTCTAGACGGAGTTGATATTGCTGCTGCCATGCACTTTCAACTAAGTTTTGTTTTTGCTGGTTCATTTCTTGGTTGAGAGCAGCAAGTTCAGATTGATAACTGGTGATCTGTTGTTGCTGACGAGCAACTTGTTGTTCGCGTTCAGCCAACTGCGCCGCTTCTTTGCCTGAAAAGTAACTGTTACGAATTTGTTGGGTAATTTCTTGTTGCTGTATTGGGTCGGTGACGCCAATTAAAGCCAATTTAAGGGCTTTATCATAACTACCACTTTGACCATCAATATTTTTGCTCGGATTTTTATATTGTTGCTGTAGTTGTGAAAGTTCACTCAGTCGTTGTTGTAAGGTCATGTTCGGTGCGCGGCTCAAGAGCTCACCATAAGCAAACTGATAGCTGGCAAACTCTTTTTCTTCAGCAAAGCCGAGTTGTGTTTCTTGCTTACCTAAAGTCTGTTCGCGTAAGTTCCAAATCTCCTGATAACGCTGTTGCGGTGTCATTTGTGTGGACATGGTTTTAGCTTGCATTTCTTTTTCGTACAGTGGTAGGCGTTCTATCAATTGTTTTAAAGTCTGGGCAAACTGTTGATCTGGATATTCGGCCAATACCTGTTTTAATAATGCCTGACAGTTGGTATCAGGGCAGTTTTGCTGTAACTGGTTTAATAATTGTGTGATATTGCCCGGATTTTTTTGAAAGAGTTGAATGATTTTTTGGATGGATTCTTGTTGCTGTTGTTGCTGCATTTTTGACTCGTCATTGTTTGCAGCAGCAAGCTTCTCTTGCAAATTGCTGGGTTGAGCAGTCTCTGTAAGGGATGGTGAGGATGCCTGAGTTTGACCCGATGTGGCATATGATGAGCCAAGGCCCAACCATATCACCACACCGATCACCAATACGCTCAGCACCAAAGCGATAAGCCCAAAGCGCTTCATTGTTCTTCCTTATGGGTTATATTGGAATTGACCCATTACTGGGAAGTGGTCAGATAAGTCCCAAGTCATAAATAAGGGGTCGGCAGCCGAGCGAAGAATGCGGACATCATTACGTGCTTGCATAGGCTGACGGTGGTTATTGGATGACACCACGTAGTCTAAATACTCCACGGTAGAGCCGCCCGTGAGTCCTGCACCCGCGAGTTTATTCACTCGTGGATCGAAGGTCGATTCGGTATATCCTGTGCTGACTGGTACTGTACCATTCAAGTTAATTTGCATTTGCGCATAATCTTGCGGCCACAGGAGTTTGTTGACATTAAAGTCACCGCCCATGAGTACCGCATCAAATGATGGAATATTTTGCTTATCGACCAAAGCGCGGATTTGCTTAAATTGTTGCTGGCGCATATCACGTGCCGCGTCGGTATCAAACGATGCGGTATGCGTGGAGGTCACATGATAGGCTTTGCCATTCTTGAGGATTTCGGCATAAATCACGCCTTTATCGGCAAAACAGTCAATCCCTGTACAGCTCGGATAAATAAAATGATCCGTTTTTACAATTGGATGGCGACTGGCAACCAATATGCCGCTGTCATAGATATTGAAACCTGAACCGATTGGAATATAAGTTTGGTACGGATATTCCTGCGCTAATTTGGCCAACATGGCGGTACGACCAGAAGCAAAGGTTTCTTGGAATAAGATCGCGTCGTAGCCTTTTAGGTTTTGCGGCAGTTGCTCTAAACGCGAATCAATTTTACTTGCCACCAAAGGAAGAGCATAAATATTGTAGGTTAAAACTTTAAACTCATCAGCACTGCTGACAACGGGTTCTGGCACGGTATTTTGATGGATAGTATAGTGGAAGTCGTCATAACCACCAGTGTATTCAGCTTTAAAAGCAGTCTGCGCCGCTTTTCCTGCATAATTGGTGTTGAAACGCTGAATGTTGCGGTCGTTGAACCATGGTGCAGAGAAATCACTGCCAGATGCAGAGTGTTTAATATCACTGCCAGACCAAGTGCCAGTCATAGATTGTTTCAGGGTGACGCTTGACCCCCCGCCTGTAATGACTGTATCAAAATTATAAGTTTGACCTGACTTTACCCCAGTATAACGGTTAAAACGCAGTACACGTTTGGTTTCATAAGGTGCAATTTGGGTGGCTTCTTGAGCCCATTGACTCCCCTGAGTTAAGGTGCGTGTACCATGATGATTAATATTGACGGATACCGTTTCAGGGGTGGTATTGGTCACATAAATGTATGAGTCTGCTATCGCTTGCTGACTGCACAGCAATAATGATAACCATCCGATATTTTTCATTAAGTTTTTATTTAATTGGGTGCTCATGTGTTCCCTCCATGATGTTTTTATTCAATATTGTGTAAAACAATATGACGAGATCACTATGGCAGGTAATTTTTTTAAGTCAGTGACAAAGTGCGACAGCACCCTGATTTTCCGATGAATGAGCATCAAAAATTCAATTTAATTTATAAGCCCTGTTGACATTTCCTTTGGCCAATCAAAACCAAACCCAGAACAATAGAATGTTGAGGTTTCCTTTAACGAGAAAATTTTATGGGTTGGTTATTTGTTATGTGGAAAGAGCAAGGGCGTCGCATAGTTGCTTATACCAATCGACTGAAGTTAAGCGTCCTTATTTTGACGATAAGCGCCAGGGCTGACCCCAGTCCACTTTTTAAAAGCACGATGGAAAGCACTCGGATCATGAAAATTGAGTTCAGTGCTAATGTCTTGTAATGATACTTGGTTGTTACTGAGCAGCTCAATGGCCATATCACGGCGTATATCATTTTTGAGCTGTTGATAACTGAAACCTTCACTTTTCAGTCGACGCTGAATTGTTGCCTCAGACATATTGAAATGATGGGCAATTTCAGACAGTTCAAGCCACTGTATCGGGGGGTCTTGCATTAAATAGCGACGAATTTGGGCACTGGTTGAATGTGGGTTTTTATAACGGGTCAGTAAAATATGTGGGGTTTGTTGAATAAATTGATACCACGATTTACTGTCCTGTTTTATGGGCATTTTTAAATAATTGGCATCGAACTGAATATAATTTTCAGCCATTTGATACTGGATATTTTCACAAAAACGAACTTTGTAGTCGATGTCATCTGTAGGTGCATCACATTTGAGTTGAATTTGATTCAAAATCACCCGTTGCCCAATCAGCCAACACATTAGAGCATGAATCAACATGATGTAAGTTGCGTAACTAAACATACGCTTGGGCTGTTGTCGTTCATAAATCACGATATAGGCATAATGTTCTTGCACCATGAGGTGACTGCTAAAGTCGTCTAGTACCAAATTCATAAACTGCAAAATATGCTGAATGGCTTGGTCCAGCTGGGTGGTGTGTAACAGTGATTTAGATAAAAACTGAAAACTGCCACGGCGCATAGCATGACGATCCATCCCAAAAAACTCATCATTCATGACATTGGCCAGTTCAGTCCAGAGCTGTGCATATTGATTGACTGAGACCCGTGCTTTTGTCGCACTTAACAATTCGCTATTGATGCCTGCATTTTTCAAAATATCTGCAACTGCGTATCCCTGCTTTTCAGCTTCAAACAATGCTTCGTGTACCAAAGCAATTGAAATGGAATCTTTCTGGGCATTTGCATGTTCCGATGCAGTCATAGTGGCTTCCATATTTTTATTGTGCATTTTGAGCATTGTCCAAAACCATCATGGAAGATGCAATATTTGGAAATTGTACTCAAGTGCTTCTGTGTTTACATTTCTTCTTAAGTCGTAGCATTCAATCATACAAGGAAAAATAAATGAAGATTCAAGGGAAGGTTTTTGTCGTCACGGGTGGAGCATCGGGTTTAGGCGCAGCAACAGTACGTCATTTGATTGAACAAGGTGCGAAAGTTATTTTGGTGGATATGAACCAAGCTTTAGGTGAAGAGCTACAGCATGAGTTGGGTGAAAATGCTCAGTTTAAAAGCCTTGATGTTACTGATGAGCACGCCGTGCAAGGTTTCTTCCAAGAAATCGAGGCGGAATATGCACAGTTGAATGGATTGGTGAACTGTGCGGGTGTAGCGCCTTCAGCCAAAGTGTTGGGTCGTGACAGTATTCATGAGCTGGCGTTATTCCAAAAAGTATTAAACATCAATGTCTCAGGTACTTTTAATATGCTGCGTTTTGCTGCGCAGTTAATCGCGAAATATGAACCTCAAGCCGGTGAAGAAGAACGTGGTGTGATTGTGAATACAGCTTCGGTTGCAGCCTATGACGGGCAAATTGGCCAAACTGCTTATGCAGCCTCTAAGGGCGCTGTGGTTTCAATGACTTTACCGCTGGCACGTGAACTAGCACGTGAGAAAATTCGAGTGATGACCATTGCTCCAGGCATAATGGAAACGCCAATGTTGAAGGCGATGCCGCAAAATGTACAAGATGCGTTGGGTGAAATGGTGCCATTTCCGAAGCGTTTGGCAAAGCCTCAAGAGTTCGCTCAGCTTGTGGGGCACATTCTTGAAAATAGTTATTTGAATGGTGAAGTGATTCGTTTAGATGGTGCGATTCGTATGCAGCCTAAATAATCTATTTTGATTTGTGATCTTTGAGTTTATGACGGAGTCTTTAGGTCGATAAGTAAGGGCATCTTATAACCTTCGGTTCGACCTACTTTTCTTTCGGGAAAAGTAGGCAAAACCATCTCCATTCGCAAAACCTGTTTTTTTGAATTTACAGACTATTTTCTCGCAAAAACATTATCTTTTGAAAGGCTTTCAGGTTGCGAATGGGTCGCCGTGTATCAAATATTTATTAAATTTAATAACCTGAACAGAGAAGGGATACTCCATGATTTTAAATGAAGAACAAAAAATGGTTCAGGATATGCTGCGTAGTTATTCGCAGGAAAAACTGAAGCCAACTGCAGCTGAACGTGACAAAACCGCACAGTTTCCTGCGCAAGAGCTTAAAGAGCTAGGTGAGTTAGGTGCTTTGGGTATGACTGTTTCACCTGAGTGGGGTGGTGCGGGTTTAGATTATATTTCACTGGTGGTGGCACTTGAGGAGATTGCAGCAGGTGACGGTGCTATTTCGACCATTGTCAGTGTGCAAAACTCACTGCCGTGTGGCATTACCCAGTGTTATGGAACTGATGCGCAAAAGCAGCAATATTTAAGCAAGCTTGCCACAGGTGAGTGGTTGGGTTGTTTTTGTCTCACTGAACCACAAGCAGGCTCAGATGCAGGAGCGTTGGAGTGTAAAGCTGTTCGTGAGGGCGATGAATGGGTGCTGAATGGAACCAAGCAATTCATCACCACAGGAAAGCATGCGCAAGTCGCTTTGGTTTTTGCAGTCACAGACAAAGCTGCGGGTAAGAAAGGTATTTCTTGCTTTTTAGTCCCAACCGATATCGACGGCTATATTGTCTCTCGTACAGAGGAAAAGATGGGGCAGCACTGTTCAGATACGGCAACCATCGTTTTGGAGAACTGCCGCATTCCAGCAGATCATTTGCTAGGCGCAGAAGGTGAGGGCTATAAAATTGCCCTCTCAAATTTGGAGTCGGGACGTATTGGTATTGCAGCGCAATCAGTGGGTATGGCTCGTGCCGCTTTAGATGCTGCGGTTGAATATGCTAATGAACGAAAAGCCTTCGGTGTTGAAATTGTGCAACATCAGGCAGTTGCTTTTCGTTTAGCCGATATGGCGACGCAAATTGAAGCTGCACGTCAGTTAATTTTCCATGCAGCCACTTTGAAGGATGCAGGATTGCCGTGTTTAAAAGAAGCCTCTATGGCCAAACTGTTTGCCTCAACCATGGCGGAGCGTGTTTGTTCTGATGCGATTCAAATTCATGGTGGCTATGGCTATGTTTCAGATTTTCCTGTTGAACGAATTTATCGGGACGTCCGTGTGAGCCAGATTTATGAAGGAGCGTCTGATATCCAGCGTCTTGTCATTGCACGTGAAGTCACCAAGGTTTAAGTCGACTTAGTTTTAGACCTTGGTCGATGTTCAAAGCCTGCATTTTCATTGAGGGATTTGGAAATTGTAGGCGCATTTAAAACATGGTTATCTAGGTACAGCGGTTAAGTACAGTCATTAAATAGAGCAACTGAACCGCTCTAAGTTTTCAAATAATATAGGACTGACAATGAGGTCAGTTCAACGCTTAAAACGATAAAGAATATGGACGGCCAAAGTGGATTTGGCCTTAAAAAATGGATAATACGAGGTTGTCGTGATGAAGACATTAGAACAAGCCCATCAAGAATTTAACTATGAACAACTGATTCAGGAACAATTGGTAGGCCAACCCAATGCAATCAATGCCTATATTGAGTGCTGTCAGCGCTATGTAGGGCAGAAAAAAACAGCACTCATCTGGGAAGGAAAAAATGGCGAGTCTGAGCAATGGAGTTTTGAACAGCTCGATGTTGCCTCAGCTCAGTTGGCAAATTATTTTAAAAGTATTGGGATTCAAGTAGGTGACTGTATCGCAGGGCTGTTACCGCGTACGCGTGAACTGTTGATTACAATTTTAGCAACATGGCGGATCGGCGCGATTTATCAGCCTTTGTTTACTGCTTTTGAGTCGAAGGCGATTGAACATCGAGTTTTAACTGCGAATACTAAATTGATTGTGACCAATGCAGAGCAACGTCCAAAGCTAAATCACGTTGAAGTCAAACATATCCTGACTGTGAATGCAGGAACAAACTTAACCAGCAATGAAACTGATTTTTGGCAGGAAGCAAAACAACAGTCCAATCAATGTGAAGCTGTTTTGCGTAGCTTTGATGATGATTTCCTCATGATGTTTACCTCAGGCACCACAGGTTTAGCCAAATCAGTGCCTGTCCCTTTAAAAGCAGTTTTGGCTTTTAAGGGTTATATGCAACATGCGGTTGATTTAAGAGAAGACGATTCATTTTGGAATTTAGCCGATCCGGGCTGGGCTTATGGGTTGTACTACGGAATCACAGGGCCGCTCAGCTTGGGGCACAGCATTATTATGGATGAGCGTGCATTTAGCGTCGATCATGCGCTTGAAGTCATTAAAAAGTATCGCGTCAGTAACTTAACGGGTTCGCCTACAGCTTTTCGGATGTTCTTTGGTTTTAAAGAAAAGTTTGATCCTTCCATTAAAACTCACCTACGTGCTGTCAGTAGTGCGGGTGAGCCTTTGACCCCAGAAGTGATTCATTGGTTCAATAATGATCTGAACGTCAATATTTATGACCAGTATGGACAAACTGAGTTGGGCATGGTGATCGCCAACCATCATGCATTGGAGCATGAGAAAAAGGTTGGTTCGGCAGGCTTTGCCAATCCTGGACACCGCTTTGCTGTACTTGATGTCAACCACCAAGAAGTCAAGTGCGGTGAAATAGGAACGTTGGCGATAGACTTTAGCCAGTCACCACTGACATGGTTTAAAGGCTATGGTGGCAATAATCGTAAAGCCTTTGTGGGACAGTATTATTTAACAGGTGATACGGTCAAGCTGAATGAAATTGGTGGTATCGACTTTGTTGGGCGTGCTGACGATGTAATTACAACGTCAGGCTATCGAGTCGGACCTTTTGATGTCGAAAGTACCTTACTTGAGTGTGCGGAAGTACTCGAGTCAGCTGTGATTGGTAAGCCTGATCCAGAGCGTACGGAAGTGGTGAAAGCTTTTGTGGTGCTGAAACCACAGTACCAAGCATCTAAGGAATTGGATAGCAAACTTCAAGCCTATGTGCGCTCACGTTTATCTAAACATGCGTATCCGAAAGAAATAGAGTTTGTTGAAAGTTTGCCGAAAACGTCGAGTGGCAAAATTCAACGTAATTTGCTGAAACAGCAAGAAGTGGCAAAGATGCAAACCCTATAAGCTGCCATTTAATTTAAAAATAAAAGGGTCTTAAAGCTAAAGCCAGTCAGTTCTAATAGGCTGGCTTTTTCTTTTAAACATTTATAGTAGCATGTGACTTGTGGAACACCGCTCGAAATATAAATAGCCTAAGTAAATTTGACTAGGTAACTAGTATGATTCAATCTCCGTAACTTAAAAGTCAAAAAGTTGGGCTATGTAAAGCACATAGCATTTATTGAATTTGTGCATGGCTAACCTTGGTTTCATGGGTATAATTCGCCATCAACATTTTCTTTAGCGAAAGGCTGAATCATGGACGAGTTAGATGAAAGTCTAGAACTCAGTAATGCTGAAATGCATCTCTATAGTCGTCAAATTTTATTGGACGGATGGGATATAGAGGCACAAGAAAAACTCAAGTTGGCCAATGTACTCATTGTTGGCTGTGGAGGTGTTGGTTGTTTGACTGCTGAGTTATTGGCACGTGCTGGTGTAGGGCAAATCACTCTGATTGATGCTGATACGATCGAAGTGAGCAATCTCCAAAGACAGATTGCCTATGTAGAAAATAATGTCGGTTTTTATAAAGCAGAGGTTTTGGCCCAGCGTTTAAAGCAGATCAATCCCTACATCAAAGTCCATGCGTATACTGTAAAACTTGATACAGCCAATGCAGCTAATTTAATTGCAGGTCAAGACTTAGTCCTTGATGGTTGTGATAATTTTACGACACGGTATTTGGTCAATCAGCAGTGTAAAGCGGCCAATGTTCCACTCATCAGTGCATCGGCCATTGGTTTTCAAGGGCAACTGTTTATGGTGGAAGGTGAGTCCGCTTGTTATGAATGTCTGTTCCCGAAAGAAGAACATGCGAATGAAAGCCTGCGCTGTGCAGATTCAGGTGTTTTGGCCACCACGCCGAACGTGATGGCCAGTCTTCAAGCGCATCATGCACTTTTATATTTGGGTTTAAATGTGACTGCACTCAAACAACGCTTGTTACTTTGGGATGGCTTAAGTATGAAACAACGTTTGCTTGCTTTCGAAAAAGATACAGATTGTCCAGTTTGTCAGGCAAGATAAGCCTACAATTTTTTCATTCTTTGATACACTCAATACAATTTATTTTTGACCGATATTATGAAAAACAATATCTTTTTAGATGGACTGCGTTCTGTTGCCCGTGTTGGGGAAACAGCAGTCATTGCAGCACGTGCGGGTATTAAGTACGCCACTGAAAAACCAAGTAATGCCAAATTGATGCGTGAAACCTTTGAGTCTCTGGGCTCAACCTATATCAAGTTGGGTCAGTTTATTGCGAGTACACCTTCACTTTTTCCACGTGAATATGTTGAAGAGTTTCAAGGCTGTTTAGACCAAACTCCATCTTTACCGTTTAGTTATGTACAGGGAGTTCTGGCGTCTGAGTTTGAAGGTCGAAATCTGTCGGAGATTTTTGCATCGATTGATGAAACGCCATTAGCTTCAGCGTCTATTGCCCAAGTTCATGCTGCAAAGCTGGTAACAGGTGAAGATGTGGTGATTAAAGTGCAAAAGCCGGGTGTAGAAACGATTCTGTATACCGACTTAAATGTTCTGCACTGGGCAACCAAGGTTTTAGAAAAAGCGGTGCCTAAAGTCAAATTTGCATCTCTTGCAGACATTGTGGAAGAAATCAAAACCCGCATGGTTCGTGAAGTCGATTTTATTGAAGAAGCCAGTAATCTGGATGACTTTGTGAATTATCTCAATATCACGCAAAACCATAAGGCGATGGCACCTAAGGTCTATCACCAATATTCAACGCGCCGTGTACTCACCATGCAGCGTCTTTACGGCGTACCACTGACTGATTTTGAAGTGGTTAAAAAGCGCTGTAAAGATCCTTCACAAGTCCTGATTACTGCCATGAACACATGGTTTGGTAGCCTGATGATGTGTAATAGCTTCCATGCTGACTTACATGCTGGAAACCTGATGCTGCTTGATGATGGTCGTGTGGGTTTTATTGATTTCGGCATTGTGGGACAGTTGAAACCTGAAGTATGGACAGCTTGTATCGCCTTTATGGATGCCTTACAAAAAACGGATTATCCACTCATGGCGGAAAACATGCTGAAAATGGGCATGACCGCAGTGAAGATTGATACGCAAGTGTTGGCTGCAGATCTTGAGCGTTTATTTAGTGGTGTGTTGTTGGCAGATCCGCAAGAATTGCTGAGTTCAAACCCAGCAGATTTAAATGACATCATGATGGATATGGTTGCAGTAGGCGAGCGTCACGGTATTCGCTTCCCGCGTGATTTTGCCTTGTTATTTAAACAGATGCTGTATTTCGATCGTTTCATGCGCATCCTTGCACCGTATACCGACATCTATGCTGACCAGCGTTTGCAAATGGTGCAAACTATGGATCCAAATGTGTTGTTAAAAAACTAAGTTCTTTTGAAGCACATTCACCAAAAGAACCTTTCAGTCCTTCTTTTGAAAGGAGGGACTGAAAAACGCTTTCCTGTTTAAGCGGTGAGAAACATGGTTTCGCAAGGCAGGGATTAAAAGTCAAAATCTGTTAAAGGTAATAATGTGGACGCAATTATCATTGAAGGCTTAAAAGTTGAAACAGTGGTTGGCTGTTTTAACTGGGAACGTCAGATTATTCAGCCTTTAATGTTGGATATGATTATTCAAACGGATTTGGAGCAAGCATCAAACTCAGATGACTTAGACCATACCTTAAATTATGCTGAAATTTGTGAAATTGCAGCAAAGGTCATTCAAGATGCCAAGCCTGAACTGATTGAACATGCGGCAAAATTGGTCATCAATGCACTTTTTTCTACCTTTCATGCGATTGAATCGATTAATATTACCATCCGTAAGCCTGCCATTATCGCGCAAGCAAATTCTGTAGGAATTCGTCTTGAACGCCACCGAAACGATTTTCGCCCTAGCTCTGGCGAGTAATAATAATCCAAAGCAACATTTTTTATATGCCTCTGAGCAACTTGCTAAAATTGGGCAACTGCAATTTTCGAATATTTATTTAATTCCATGCCGTGATGGGGTTGGGGCAGATTATTGGAATGCAGCCTGTTTGTTGAAATCGTCTTTGTCTGTTACCGAGATTTCAGTATTGCTGAAAAATATGGAAGCCACATCTGGGCGTGTCCGTCCATCACATCAGATTTCACTGGATGTCGATTTGATTGCATGGGGTGAAAACTTAGAACATATGCAGTTCAATCCCAAAAAATTGCCTTTGGCTTTAGATGTTAAAATTCCAATGTTCGATGTGTGGAAGGATAATGCATTTCAACATCAAACGCATACATTTCCAACGGTAAGCTG
This sequence comes from Acinetobacter sp. CWB-G5, assembly GCF_019209785.1. NCBI lineage: Bacteria > Pseudomonadati > Pseudomonadota > Gammaproteobacteria > Moraxellales > Moraxellaceae > Acinetobacter > Acinetobacter sp. CWB-G5. The sequence goes on from NZ_JAHUTF010000002.1 coordinate 237,505, forward strand.
CTTGGAAACCAAATAACATATCGAAGTGTGATTGGCAGTTGAACTGGCTTAACATGCTCATAAAACACAATTCACAGCGAGCTATTTTCATGAAAATACAAATTTTGAGTGCTCTTTCTTTAGCAGTGTTTCTAGCGGGCTGTCATTCAACTCCGTCCAAAATGACAGCGACAACTGCTATGGATAAAACGAGTGTATCTCAAACGACTGAAAAACAAGGGTTAAAACTAGCTGTTCAGACCTATACCCAAGATCAATCGGATTATCAAACTAGCCTATATGATTTAAACCAAGACGGAATCGATGACGCCGTGGTGCTATTAAGTGGGATGGAGTGGTGTGGTTCTGGTGGCTGTACATTGCTGGTCTTTCAAGGTCTTGCAAATGGAAGCTTTCAACCGCATAGCAAAATGACCGTGTCATCTACACCGATTTATGCCTTAAGTACCCAAACCCAAGGTTGGCATGATTTGTCGGTTTATACCCGTGGTTTAGGACAGGTCATACTGAAGTACAATGGGAAAAGCTATCCATCCAATCCATCACTAGCGTCAAAATATACGGCGAATTTAAAGCAAGTAGGTAATACTTTATTACTGCCGATATCAGCGGAATAAGCAAATTAGAGTCAATAAAAAAGCAGTGGCATAACCACTGCTTTTTTATAAAAGTAAGGCATATTTGCTTAAATAAAATAACTGGTCTTGGTCATGAGTTTTGAAATAGCCGTCATGGTGATTTTGACAGGAATTGGCAAATCGACACCGCCAGCATTCAGTGCTGTATCACGGTGATGTAATTCATCTTCATTCATTTGCACAAGGATATTACGTGAACGGTCATCTTGAGCAGGGAGTTGGCTGATGTGATGTTGTAAATGTAGACTGACTTGACGTTCAGTTTCTGCAACAAAACCTAAGCTATATTTATCACCTGCAATGCCTGCGATTGCGCCCATACCAAAGGATAAGCCGTACCAAATTGGATTAAGCAGACTGGTATGGCTGTCTAGCTCTTTTAAGCGATCTTCACACCATGCAAGATGGTCTTGTTCTTCAATCGCGGCTTGTTCCATTTCGCGGCGTACATTTGGCAATTTTGCGGTTAATGCTTGCCCATGATAAAGCGCTTGCGCACAGACTTCACCACTATGGTTGACCCGCATTAAACCTGCAACATGACGCGCTTCACTCACTGCGAGTTGAGTTTCTACCGCCTTGCCTGGGTTTTCACGTTGAGCAGACGTTGTGCCCGGAACTAAGCTACGCAGGGCTTGATCAAAAGAATTGATAAATTTATCGATGCCAGTGTAATGACGCATAACTTTAGTCCTCTAACTCAGGTTGTACAGTTTTTAGCATGGGTTTGAGTCGATATAACAACCACAGCGTAAAGCCCGCACTCAATACAGCAGTAATGCTGAAAAGTATTTTAATATCAATCTTCAAAACACTTAAAATGATAATCGAAAATATAGCAGAAGACACCATAAACACCGCATTTAATATGTTGTTTGCGGCAACAACACGTGCACGATGTGAACGCGGTGAATAGGCTTGCATCATGGCGTATAGCGGCACAATATAAAAACCGCCACTGATGCCGAGTAAGGTCACCGCAAGCATGACATGGTAGTAAATTGCACCGTGGTTAAACATGTCCGCGACATTCATCATTGCCCCTGTACGCTCTGGGACATAAGCCAGACTCAAAGCCAAGTAAAAGGCAAATAGGGTGAGTCCAATCGCACCGATAGGCACCATTTTAATATTCACTTCAGAGCCGCCAATTCTACGACACAGCAGGGAGCCAACTCCAATCCCGACAGAAAAGAACGTGAGTAAAAGACTGACGACATTTTCTGATGCATGTAGGTTTTGTTGAGTCAACTGTGGAATTTGGGTGAGATAGGTCGCGCCGTAAAACCAATACCACGAATTTCCCAGTAAAATCATAAAGATGAGGGGGAGGCTTTTGGCATATTTGAGTGTTTGAAAACTGGTTCTAAAGAAATTCCAGTCAATTTTTAAGTCGGGTGAGCTGACTTGCTGTTTTAAAATAAATCGGCTGGAGAGATAACCCAAAACGGCAATGATGACGACAGTCAGACTGATCCAAATAAGATTGCCTTGAGAAACCGAAATGACTGCGCCACCCAAAATCATTCCGATTAAAATAGCAATGGAGGTACCCGACTGAAATAGCGCATTGCCTGACATGAGTTCATTCGGTTTTAGAATCTCAGGTAAAATGGCGTATTTAATGGGGCCAAAGAAGGTGGAGTGCGTGCCCATCATAAATAGAGCCAAGAGCAGTAGCCATAAATTGCCCAACAAGAAACCCGCGGAACCGATGAGCATAATCACAATTTCTAGAACTTTGATGCCACGAATGAGTTGTGAGCGCTCAAACTTATCGGCAATTTGTCCTGCGGTTGCAGAAAAAATGAAGTAAGGCAAAATAAATAACAGTGCAGCTAAATTATTTAAGGTGCTGACATCCGCGGTTTGTTGATTAATCCATCCATAAGTAATGACTAAAAGCAAAGCTTGTTTATAGACATTGTCGTTTAAAGCACCAAAAAATTGGGTAATAAACATGGGAAGAAAACGACGGGTACTTAATAGATGTTCATTGTTTTTCATGCTTTTTGCACTGCATTAAGTTTTATTAAGAAATGTGACTAATTGCTCAAAGGTTCAATAAAATCATGTAAGATATTTAAAACCTGAAATTGGGTAAAATAATCAATAGATTTCAGTTCTTTTGTGACAATTCATTAGAGCAAATCCATAACGATTAAATAAATTTAGAGTTTTCTATGCTTGCCAAAACACAATTTAAAAAGTCGACTCTTTCATTGAGTATGAATTCTTTCATACCGTGGCATCATAACAATAAATATTTGTGTCTGAGTATCTTTTTAACGCTTTTGTCACAAGCTGCTTTGGCTGAAACACCCGTTGCGATTGAACCAAGTAATGCACAAGTTGAGCCACAAACGTCTACACAATTCACTGAAGACATTAAAAAAGAGGCGATTCGCCAAGGCATGGGTAGCGCGGACGAATTAAAAAAAGTTGAAAATTCTGTGGTTCAGTCTAGCGTTCCAGACAGTATGCAAATGTTGCAACAGCAACAGACGGCTTTAAAAAATTTACCTGAATTTGCACCGATTGAGTTTGATGATCTTGAAGATTTGCCAACTGTGCAAGTTGATCAAGGCATGGCCAATGATATTTATCAGGTGGCTGAGCAAGCGAAAGCAGAAGCTCAAGCTTACCGAAGTGGTCAAACGACCGAGTTGGTGGTGAGTGATGCCACTCAGCAGGAAATGGCGGAAATTAATCAAGCTCCGGTCAATGTCGATCAACTGATGCAAAGTATTCAAGCAGACAGTAAAATTTCAGTAGAAGCCAACACGGAAGGCAATACTTTAGACTTTGGCATGAGTACTGAAGAGCAAATTGCCAAAGAACCTAATTTCTTTAAGCGCATGCTTTATAAAATTCGACCACCAAGAGAACTGGATACTGCAAAAGTGCCGCGAATCAATGCAGATGTTGAAATCATCAATGCGAAATATGAAGGCGAGATATCCAATAAAGCGTATCAGGCTGCTTTGGTCAATTTAAAAGAAAATATTGAAGGCAAGGTTTCGAGCTTTACTGAAGAATCTTTTGAAGACTTTCCTTCAGCACTGCCACAGTTGCGGACACTTTCCAACCAAGCTGCTCAAGCCGTCGGGTTTTATAATGCTGAGTTTAAGTTTGAAAAAACCAGCAGTAATCGTGTGCGCATTCAGGTGGTACCGAATAACCCTGTGCGGATTGAAGAACAAAACATCGAGTTCAGTGGTGCAGGTCAGTACTTACCGCAGTTCCAAGTGATTAAAGTCTTACCAGAGCAAGATGTCGGCGATGTATTACACCATGGCTTATATGAGTCGACGAAAGCACGAATTAATGAAGCGGCTAGTAATAACGGTTTCTTTGATAGTTACTGGCGTTTACACGATGTGAAAGTTGAACAGCCACAAAATACGGCAGACATTAACTTACGTTATGAAACAGGTGAACGTTATAAACTCGGCGGTGTTGAGTTTGTGATGAGCGACTCAAGCAAACCACTCCCTATTGATTTAGATGTTTTACAAAGTTTAGTGACTTGGGAGTCTGGGGCAGATTATACTTTTTGGCGTGTTAATAGTTTGGCCAATAATTTGACCAACTCACGTTACTTTAACTACAGCTTGGTAGATGCAGTTCGTCCTGATCCGGTTGAAAGAATCCGTGAGTTACCGCCTGATTTACAGCAGTTGGTCGATGAACAACAACTTTCTCGTCAGGATGTTTTGGTTCAAGAGAAAAAGGAGGTTGCTTCGAATCGTGAAGTGACACAGTCTGTGGTCAGTGAAGCACAGTTTGCCGGTGTCAATGATGCCGAGCAAAATCAAGCACAATTAGAGCTTCGCAGCGCACAAGAAACCAAACAAAGTGAAGAAGAACGTTTAAAACTTGAAGCTCGAGAAACAAAAGTGATCCCTGTCAAAGTCACTTTAAACGCGGACCAGTTAAATAGTGTCGAGGTTGGTGCGGGTTATGGTAGTGATTCTGGGGCGCGTTTGCGTACACAATATCGCCGTGCGATTGTAAACCAACGTGGCCACTCATTTGATGCCAACTTAGAGCTTTCAGAAATCCGACAGGCTATTGATGGTCGCTATAATATTCCCTATAAACATCCACTAAATGATTATATCAGTCTCGTGGGCGGCTATGAGCGTGAAGAACGTGATGATGTCGGACAAGGTGTAAACTTACTCACCGAGTCTGCTGTTGCAGGGGCAGACCGTGTTATTAAAAACCCAATGGGCAATTGGCAACATACCTATGGTGTACGTTACCGTTTAGACCGATTGACGCAAAAGGGTTCAGCGAATGTAGATGATTTGCCGGATGCATTTATTGCAAATAATGATCCTGAGCAAGAGTCGCTTTTATTGGGCTATGAAATTTCTAGAATTGACAGCGATAAACGTGTAAACCCAAGTAAAGGTATTAAACAAACTTATAAAATTGAATTGGGTAGTGAAAGCCTACTTTCAGATGCCGATATGGCTATCGTAAATGCGGGTTGGCGCTTTATCTATTCATTGGGTGAAAATGACAACCATCAGTTTGTTGGGCGTGGCGATCTCGGTTATATCTTCACTGAAGACTTTAATAAAGTCCCTTATAACTTACGTTATTTCACAGGTGGGGACCAAGGTATTCGCGGTTTTGACTATAAGAGTCTGTCTCCAGTGGTTGATGGCTTTAAAGTGGGCGGTCAGGCCTTAGCTGTTGGCTCGATGGAGTACAATTACCAGTTTAAAGAAGGCTGGCGTGCAGCAGTATTCAGCGATTTTGGTAATGCTTATGATACAGATTTTAGCAATGACACCGAATATAGTGTCGGTCTTGGCGTACGCTGGGCCTCACCAATTGGCTCTATTCGTATAGATGTAGCTTCAGGAATTTCTGATGATAGTCATCCGATACGTGTGCATTTCTTTATTGGCTCATTATTATAAAATTTAAGACTTTTTTGGGAAGACTATGGCTGAAGTAGAACAGCAGCAAGAACCAACGCCACCTGCGCCGCACATCAAACAGCGACGGATTTTTAGAAGTGTCATTTTGACGCTGTTGTTGACGCTCATTTTGTTGGTGATATCGCTTGCGGTCATGTTTTCTACTGATAAAGGCAGTAAGTTTCTACTCGACCAAGTTTTACAACGTCAGCAGATTATCCAATATGAATATGAAGGTGGTAATCTGTGGAAAGGCATTATCCTTAAAAATGTGGTGGTCACCTTAAAACCTGTTGATGTCAAAATTGACCGTGCCGATGTGGTTTTAGGCTGGCGTGCCATTTTGAATAAAGAGATTCATCTACGTGAAGCCGATGTGCGCAATTTGCGCATCATTACCAAAGGTGAGCCGAGTGATGAACCCTTTAAGTTCAGCGAAATTAAATTACCCTTTGTTTTACGTTTAGATACAGCAGATGTTGATCATTTAAATATCCGTACCGCATCCGATGCCCAAGTAGATTTTTATGATGTGCATTTAAATAATGCCCTCTGGTCGGGGACGGAACTTGAGTTTGAAGACTCTCGTATGGACATGGGCTATTTAGCAGTTCGTAAAGCAACTGGGAAAATGAAGTTCTCAGGGAAATATCCACTTGAAGCGACCGCCATTGCCAACTTACCGGCACTGCGTGATAGTTTAAATGTGCATGATATTGCTGTACATGCAACAGGAACACTGGACACCATCCAAGCGGGTTTTGCAACGCGGACGCCTGACCTGTTGACAGGTTGGGCCATTTTGCACCCTGTACGTAAGCATGTACCGATGCAAGGTCAGCTTAAATTTAATCATTACAACTTACCACTCCTGACCGATTACAAACTCTATGCTGAAAAAGGCGTTGCTAAATTTTCAGGTGATATCGAACGTTTAAATATTGACTTAAATACAGATTTAAGTGGTAAAGATATTCCAAAAGGTCAATATACTGCTTTGATGCATACCGATTTGGTTCATCAACTTGATATTGATAACCTAAATGCTCAGTTGATGAAAGGTTCGGTCAATCTGGGTGGTGTGGTGAGTTGGAAAGATCATGTCACTTGGGACGTACAAGGTCGTTTAGATAAAATCAATCCTAAAGACGATGTACTGCCACAAGTGGTTTCTGACTTTCTACCGCCAAGTTTGGATGCAAAAATTGCATCACAAGGTACGCTTGAAAAGGGTTTACACTTAACCGCAGATCTAGACTTTGATCGTTATGAAGCATGGCATCTCGCACTAGACCAAAACCCAGAGAAAAATAATAAAGTCCAGCCAATGTTGATGGATGTCTCTTGGAAAAATATTGATCGTGCCGTGCCTTATATCGGCTGGTTAAGTAGTGCTTCAGGGGATGTAAAACTGGCGTTGGTTGAAGGTCAGCAAGATATTCATGTTGCTACTGTTGTGAGTCAACACGAAAAAGCGACGTTACCTGCGGGTAATTACCTCGCGCAGTTAAATTTTAAAAATAATAATTTAAATGTGCCGAGTTTTAGTTATGTAGCAGGTAAGGGAAGCTTAAGTGGTAATGCGGTGGTAGAGCTGCCAGATGAGAAACGTCAACTGAAGTGGAAAGCTGCTTTAAACGCGAAAGATTTTAACCCGCAAATGGTAGCAGAAGCTTCACCTGTTAATCTATTGAATGGAAATCTCCAAGCAAGTGGCTATGCCAAACCGAATCAGCAAATCATTCAGCTACAGGGCATTGATCTGACTGGAAAACTGGTGGGCAATAATGAAACGGTTCACTTAACTGGTCAGTCAACCGCGGCACTCCTGTTTAATGATGAAAAAGCTGGTGGTGCTTTCAAAGGCTATGCAGTGAACTACGATGGCGCTTTAAAAGCCAGCCAGTTTGAAGCCAGCCAGGGTGCGTTAAACCTAAAACTTTCAGGAACGCCCGAATTTATTAAAGTGACTGAGCTGAAACACAATGGTGTGGCGGGTCAAATTAATGCCAGTGGTTTGGTGCATTTTATTCACGGTATCACTTGGGATGTGAATGCAGCATTCATTCGTTTTAAACCACAATATTTTGCATCTAGTGTTAAAGGCGAATTGTCTGGTGTAGTGAAAACCAAAGGCACATGGTCAGATGCTTTAAAACGCGTTAACATTGAGAGCTTAAACCTCGCAGGTACACTGAACAATAAGCCAGTGCGTGGCACAGGTAATTTAGCTTTGGTGCTCAACTCCAGCGAAAAGGGCTTTTTACCGCAACAGTTTGAAGCGAATAACCTACTGTTGGCTTATGCCAAAAACCAAGTGCAAGCAACGGGTAATGCACAAAACCTAAGACTGAATATTAATGCGCCTGCACTGTATGAAATTTATGCGGGCTTACGTGGCCGTGCTTACGGCTATTTAAATATCCAATCTCAACCGCGTTTAAGGGCTACCGCAAACTTAGCAGTGGATAATTTTGGCTTTAAAGATCTGATTGATATGCGTAAATTACGCATTGTCGGGCAATTGCCGACATCGGAAACAACGCCGTCATTATTGACTGCAAAAATGGAAAGCTTAAGAAGTGGTAATCGTGAAATTCAACAAGGTGAAATTTCACTGGCAGGTATTCGTAAAGCCCATTTATTAAAAGTTTCTGCACAAAACGAAAAGTCGAAATTTTATGTGCAATTGGCAGGTGGTTTTAATGCGCAAAATGATTGGTTAGGCCAGATCCAAAAAGGTGATTTTGACTCTTTGCGTGCACGGTTGGTACAGCGCCAAAGTGCAGCCGTGGTCTATAACAGTGCCAAAGCAGATTTGTTGATTGGTGCGCATTGTTGGATGAGTCAACAAAGTCAGTTGTGTTTTGACCAGCCGATTCGTATCAGTAAAACACGTGGCAATATTTCATTCTTGACTCAAAACCTCGACCTAAACGACTTTGCTGCCTTTATGCCTGAAGGGTTAGCAATTACAGGTAAGTTAAATGGTCATGCTAAAGCGGTTTGGGCACAAGGGTCTAAACCAAAAATTGATGCGCGCTTAGTCACCCGTAATGGTGTGATTGGCTTGGCGGCGGATGATCCACAAGATATGGGCTCAACCTTAAAATATGAACAAGTGGCTTTGGTTGCCAAAAGCATCGCAGAAGGATTACAAATCCGTTTGGATGTCAAAACACCTGAAATTGGTGTGGGCTATGCCAATGTGGTTATTGATCCATATCGGGACAATTTGCCTATGCGTGGTGAAATTGCATTTGATCAGGTGCAACTCAAAGTCTTTAAACCTTTCATTGCTGATGTACGTTCGATGGGCGGAACACTTTCGTATGCAGGTAAGATTAATGGAACGCTAAAAGCACCACTACTTACAGGCGATGTCCGTCTGAAAGACGGTTCAATTAGTATGATCTCACTGCCAGTCAATTTGACCAATATTCAGTTGTATTCCGCTATACGCCAAGACCAAGCCACCATTAATGGTGCTTTTAACAGTGGTCGTGGTGTAGGCACACTTACAGGGGTAGTAGATTGGAAAAATGATCCACGCATTCAGCTTCAGTTGAATGGAGAAAATTTACTGATTCGCCAAGCACCATTAATTACCGCGCTAGTGACACCAAAAATCACACTGGATGTTTTACCATTGAGTAAGAAGTTGACCTTAAACGGTGAAATTCAAGTTCCTCGTGCGTTGATTTCGATGCCTGAAGCATCTGTACCTGTGGTGAATGTATCATCTGATGTACGCGTGGTCAGAGAAGGTCAAAACCAATTAGCGATTTTAAATAGCGCAAAACCTTGGGATATTCGTGCCGATGTGATGGTCGGATTAGGTAATCAAGTTTTCTTCCAAGGGTTTAATAGCCGTATTCCATTGTTAGGGCGTTTATATCTATCGCAGCGTGGTGCTGAAACCGCAATGCGTGCCAATGGTGCAATTGGGGTAAGTCAGAAAGTTAAAATTGAAGCTTATGGACAGAGTTTGGATTTAAACCGTGCCATTGCACGTTTTAACGGTGTGTTGAGCAACCCAACACTGGATGTTGATGCAAATAAAAATGTACAAGGTAGTACGGTGGGTTTCCGTGTAACGGGTACAGCAACATCACCCAATATTCAAGTCTATAACGATGCAGGGCTTTCTGAGCAAGAGGCTTTGAATGCATTAATTACAGGTCGTATTAACGAAGGTACAACTGGTTTAAGTCAAACGGAAGGCTTTAAGTCAGATGTCAACAACACCATTGCTGCCGCAGGGATCAGTTTAGGTTTAGGCGGTACACGCGCTTTTACGAACCAAATTGGACGTACTTTTGGCTTAAGTGGTTTGGCGTTGGATGCGCAAGGTACAGGGGATGACACACAAGTCAGTCTGACGGGGTATATTACACCTGACTTATATATTCGTTATGGTGTGGGTGTCTTTACACCAGTCAATAAACTGACTCTGCGTTATCAAATGAACAAACGTATGTACTTAGAAGCGAGTCAGTCATTAGAGCGAGCCATCGACGTCTTCTATAACTGGAAGTTCTAAAGCACTCTTCTGCTAAATAAAGCCTACATGATGTAGGCTTTATTTTTAGGGGTTAAAAAAAGCTTAATCTGCCATTTGATAAAACTCTTTATTTGATAGATGAAGAAAACCTATGAACAACAGACACTAGATACTTAAAATCAATTAAACCATAATGAAAGTAGGTGTATAGTAAATGGACTTGCTAAATTTAGAGTGATGATCCCTATGCCGATCAATTTTGTAATACGTTTTGCAGCGATTTTATTTTTAGTTTTAATTTTAGTGGCGCTTGCTATTCAGTTTTTCTTTGATCCGCACTATACCGTGGTCTTTTGGATTTTTGCCATGCCGTTCATTTTAGGTACTCCAATTCTAGCATCTGTAGTTTTAGCGAAAAACGAAGAGCTTGATATTCACTCAGTCAATTAAAAATGACCTGAAAATATAGCCTTTCAGTATACAAAAGTCCGTCAAGTGATGGGCTTTTTTATGCAATCTTAAATTTTGCAAAACTCGCACAGTTTTTTAAAAATATATTTGCTATGTTGATCTTTTATTTAAAGAAATATTTTTTATGAAAAAAATCTTAATGCTTGGATTAATTGTTGCTGCTATTTCGGGTTGTAGTACTGCGCAAAAGAATGAAACTGAAAAGCCAACTTTAGGTATGGCTAATCCTGCCAGTACATACTGTGTTGAACAGGGTGGTAAATTAGAGATTCGAAAAGAGGCCAATGGTGAAGTAGGCTATTGCCATTTGCCGAATGGTCAAGTCATTGAAGAATGGGCGCTTTTCCGTTCTAGTCAAAGCAAATGTGTTGCTGAGCAAGCGACAGCTTTGATTGGTCAGTCAAATTTAACTGAAGCACAGATTAAGCAAAAAACCAGTGCGAAGATGGTACGCTTAGTACAACCAGGGCAGCCTGTGACTATGGATTATCGCGAAGACCGTGTGACAGTAACAGTCGATCCGAAAACCAATAAAGTAGTTCAAGCAAGCTGCGGTTAATTGTTCTAAGAATAAAAGCCCGAATTTGGGCTTTTATTTTATTTTAAAGTGGGTAATGGTTCTTCATTTGAAAAAGTTTGATTATGATAGGGCGAATAGGAGAGTTGTAATGAAAAAGTTATTCGCTTTGGCTGCTGTGATTGCGCTGGTGGGTTGTGCTGAAAAAAAACCGTTAACACCAGAAGAGCAATGGCATGGCTATTGTAAAAGTATTGGTAATGCAGCACGTTCAATTATGTTAGACCGCCAAAATGCCATTGAAAAAGAGAAAGCGATTGAGCATGCCAATAAAGTTGAAGACGAAATGACCAAAGCATTTGCGTTAGAAATTATTGAAGATGTTTATGCTTTACCTGAGGCTGAAATTAAATCCGATATTGAAGGTGCGCGTGAAAAAGTTCGTGTGAAATATACTGAAAAATGTATTGCAACACCGCATACTGAAATGCCAGATTACAAACCGTTCTAAGGAACGGTTTTTTATTTTTTGGATGGAACTTTTTGTGACAAAACTCTAAATCATATATATAGCAAAGCATATAAAAATAAAGAATAATGAACCTAGAATAAAAAAACGAGAGGAGCAGAAAATGGAAGTTGTTGGCTATTTAAATCACGCTGATTTACTCTTGGAAGATGAAAATGGTGTGGCCGTAATTGGCGGTGGTCATTATGTTCTCAGTTTGGGTGACCATGTATATTTCAAACACGCACTTGACCACGAACCTACACGTATTTCAGTACAAATTTCTTTTGCAAGCTCTGCACATCAAAATTTGCATGATGATGAAATTCAGATGAAATTTGAAGGCTGTCGTGAAAGTTTCAAACAATATATTCAAGCCACAACAGTACACTAAGGTTGAATATTTATATTGCGTAAAAAGAGGCAACATAGGTTGCCTTTTTTGTTTTTAAATGGCAGTTCAAAGTTAATGTGAAAAAAGTCTAAACGATCTGACTATATTGTCGTTTTTATGTGCAATCGATATGAACATCATTTAGTTAGAAAATAATGGGCATCACGAAGAAACACTTGTAGCGCATTAACTTTTAACTGGAATTTTAGTAAAATTAAGCAGTCCATATTATTTACGTAGCTTTATTTAAAGCAGGAATACGTAAATAATTTTTTAAAAAAGAGGAATAACACCGTGCTAGAAGCTTACCGCCAACACGTTGAAGAACGTGCCGCACTCGGAGTCCCACCGAAGCCACTTGACGATGCTCAAACAGCTGCATTAGTTGAATTATTAAAAAACCCACCAGCTGGCGAAGAAGCATTTTTAGTTGATTTACTAGAAAACCGTGTTCCAGCGGGTGTTGACCAAGCTGCATATGTTAAAGCTGCATTCTTAGCTGCTTTGGCTAAAGGCGAGGCGACTTCACCATTAGTTTCTAAAGAACGTGCGGTTTACTTACTAGGCACTATGCTTGGTGGTTATAACGTTGCTCCTTTAGTTGCTCTTCTTGACGATGCTGCACTTGCTGAATTAGCTGCTGAAGCGCTTAAGAAAACTCTTCTTGTATTTGATGCCTTCCATGACGTTGCAGACAAAGCAAAAGCGGGTAACGCGAATGCACAAGCAGTTATGCAGTCTTGGGCTGATGCTGAATGGTTCACGACTCGTAAAGACGTTCCGACTGAAATCAAACTGACTGTTTTCAAAGTAACTGGCGAAACTAACACTGACGACTTGTCACCTGCACAAGACGCATGGAGCCGCCCAGACATTCCATTGCACGCAAATGCAATGTTGAAAAACGTACGTGACGGTATCAACCCAGAAGTTCCTGGTGAAGTTGGTCCACTCAACCAAATCAAAGACTTGATCGCGAAAGGCAACCAAGTTGCTTACGTAGGTGACGTTGTTGGTACTGGTTCAAGCCGTAAATCAGCAACTAACTCTGTACTTTGGTTCTTCGGTGACGAAATTGCTCACATCCCAAACAAAAAAGACGGTGGTTACTGCTTAGGTTCTAAAATCGCTCCGATTTTCTTCAACACAATGGAAGATGCTGGCGCATTGCCAATCGAGATTGATGTTGCAAACATGAACATGGGCGACGAAATCGTTCTTAACATTGATCATGCTGCTGCAAAAGTTACTGCAACTAAAGACGGCGCAGTAATTGCTGAAGCTGAACTTAAAACTCCAGTGCTTCTAGACGAAGTACGTGCGGGTGGTCGTATCAACTTAATCGTTGGTCGTGGTTTAACAACTAAAGCGCGTGAAGCTTTAGGTCTTGCTCCATCGACTTTATTCCGTACTCCAGTTCAACCTGCTGCTACTGGCAAAGGTTTCACTCAAGCACAGAAAATGGTTGGTCGCGCATGTGGTCTTCCTGAAGGTCAAGGTGTACTTCCAGGTACTTACTGTGAACCTAAGATGACGACTGTTGGTTCGCAAGATACCACTGGTCCAATGACTCGTGACGAATTGAAAGACTTGGCTTGCCTAGGTTTCTCTGCTGACCTTGTTATGCAATCTTTCTGTCACACAGCTGCGTATCCAAAACCAGTTGACGTTCAAATGCAACACTCGCTTCCTGATTTCATCATGAACCGTGGCGGTGTGTCTTTACGTCCAGGTGACGGTATTATTCACTCTTGGTTAAACCGTATGCTTCTTCCAGATACAGTTGGTACTGGTGGTGACTCGCATACGCGTTTCCCAATTGGTATTTCTTTCCCTGCGGGTTCTGGTCTTGTAGCATTCGCTGCTGCGACTGGTGTTATGCCACTGGACATGCCTGAATCTGTACTTGTTAAGTTCAAAGGTAAAATGCAACCTGGTATCACACTACGTGACCTTGTACATGCCATTCCTTACGTTGCGATTCAGCAAGGTGACTTAACTGTAGAGAAGAAAGGTAAGAAAAACATCTTCTCTGGTCGTATCTTAGAAATCGACTTAACAGAAATGGAAACTGACCTTACTGTTGAGCAAGCATTCGAACTTTCTGATGCATCTGCTGAACGTTCTGCTGCTGGTTGTTCTATCACACTTTCTGAAGAGAAAGTTGCTGAATACCTGAAATCAAACATCACAATGTTGAAGTGGATGATTTCTGAAGGTTATGGCGATGCGCGTACTATGGCTCGTCGTGTTGAGAACATGGAAAAATGGTTAGCGAACCCATCACTTCTTAAAGCTGATGCTGACGCTGAATACACGAAAGTGTATGAAATTGACCTTGCGACAATTACTGAACCAGTTCTTTGCTGCCCGAATGACCCAGATGATGCAAAATTGCTTTCTGACGTTCAAGGCGTGAAAATTGACGAAGTATTCGTTGGTTCATGTATGACAAACATCGGTCACTTCCGCGCAACTGGTAAGTTGTTAGAAAAAGTTCCTGGTGGCGTACTTTCAACTCGTTTGTGGATTGCTCCGCCTACGCGTATGGACGAACGTCAATTGATGGAAGAAGGTTTCTATAATACTTATGGTAAAGCTGGCGCACGTACTGAAATGCCAGGTTGTTCATTATGTATGGGTAACCAAGCACGTGTAGCGCCGAACACAACTTGTGTATCGACTTCTACGCGTAACTTCCCGAACCGTTTAGGTCAAGGTGCGAACGTTTACTTAGCGTCTGCTGAACTTGCATCTGTTGCTGCTGTACTTGGTAAATTACCAACTCCAGAAGAATACCAACAGTATGCAGCTCAAATTGATAGCATGTCTGCTGACATCTACCAATACTTAAGCTTCGACAAAATGGGCGACTATACTGACGCTGCTGCGAATGTTGATACCAAGAAAATTGCTGCTGCTCAGTTGACTTAATTGTTCATTAAAAAGTAGTTTAGAATAAGGGCTGATTTATCAGTCCTTATTTTTTGGAAAATTATAAATGTCGTTAGGTATATGGGAAAATATTGATCATTTTAATTTCAATGAGTTTGCATGTGTAAAAAAAGGTTTTTTGAGGTATGAGAAGGGGGAAATGTCTATTTCTCGTGATAAAGAATCTCAGTTGTTGTTAAAAGTAATTGGTGATGCAACAGTATCGGATTTTAATTTTAAGGATAAAGAGGGTGATATTCCTTACGAAGATTTTCATGTGGAATTTAAGCATAATCATCTTGATCAAAAAATAAAAATGCTCGCTGTACCAATAAATAGAAAAATAACACAAAACAATGGAGAACATATTTATATCGATATTTTTTTAGTAGAAGAGTTTGAATTTTCTGATGATCATAGTTTGATTGGAGCAGAATATTTAATAGAGTTTGTTGATAATTTAAAAATTAATCATTTGTTTCCAAATTCTATGCAAATTAAGGAAAATCATGAAAAGATATATGATTTGAAGGATTCAAATTTTGAGTTAATGCAAAAAATAATTAATCATAATCACTGGTCTAGAAATAATATTAGGTTTGAGCTTGAAGATAGTGAGATATTTATAATTAAATTAGGTAATGGAGATAAAGGTATAATTTTATATAATATGGAACTAGGTCTAGTTAAAAGAGAAAAAATTAGAAACACTATTTCCTATATTTTAGGAAGCCCATTGGTATTTTATGGGTATTCATTTGTTAATAAATATATGGCACCAACTTTTAGTTATTTGCGAAATATTAATAGTAATGAGCTGGGGCGATTAAGTATTGATTTTCAACTACCAGCACCACTTAGTTTAAAAGCTTTCAATATTATAGAGTTAGATTTTTTTCAAAAATTGGTGCAGGAGTTCTATATAAAGTATGATGAGTACGATCTTAATAATATATTTTTTACTTATTGGATAGCAGTGAATTCAAATTCAATTACAGCAGCTGTGCATTATGGCGCTTTAATTGAAAAGTTACAGGCTAACTATATGAAAATTAATAATGTTAGCTATAGTAAAATTTTAGATAAATCAACTTTTAAGAAGTTAAGCGAGCAATTGAAAGTACAGCTTGATAGTTTTGAATTAAGTGATGCTCATAAAGAAATATTTATAAATAAAATAGGAAATATGAATACATATTCACAGAAGGATATGATGAATTTTTTCTGTAAAGATATTTCATTAGAATTGTCGGAGATTGAAAAAAAAGCATGGCAACAGAGAAATGATGCAGCACATGGGAATGATGTAAGTGATGTTAATAAGGCTTGGCGAAATACATTAATATTAAGAGAGTTGGTAAATAAATTTTTATTAAAGTTGTTAACATCTTCTAAACACTATTTTTCCTATGTTGAAGGGAATACTGAAACTAAGAGATTGTAAAGGAATAATCAAATGGCTAAACAATCCCGCTTCCTCTGTATCGGTGGCTTCCTAAACGGAACCCAAGTCAAAGACCAAGGCGAAAGCTTTATCTGTGTGGAAAATAGCAAACAGGTGACCTATCGAAAAATGGAAATTTTCCATCAAGACTCGTGGGATCAAGACTATTATGTGTGTGAAACGACAACAGACCAACAAGCCAAAAACTGGGTCTATGACATCGAGTAAGTCATCGACAAGACCATGTGTTAAAAATAGACCAAAATACACTTGGTCTATTTTTTTTGTTGTCATATTTATAATTATAAAAAAATAGAGCATTATAAATATCTATTGTATGTTTTTCACTCAGTTTTTCTGTGAAAAGGAACGTATATCTACAATACAAATATCTTAAATCTAAATTAAAGATGTATTTGCTAATGATAATTAGTATCACTTGCGTTATTTTTTGTTTATAATTTTTCGAAATGGATTGATATGTAATGACTCAAACCACTGAGATGTTCGAAAAGGATTTTACGAATCTTAGTACTTGTGATGCTACAAAGGTGCTTGTTTTACTTAAGCATAGTAGGCACGTCCGCATTTTAAAATTATCAATTCATTGTCTTATTTTTTTCTCATTAGCTGTGAATGTCCTGATATGTTTAAACGTCCTCTGTCTACGCAAAAGCCACTCTATTTGGCGATGCAAGTTATTTTCCTGTCTTCAACTGCCATGCTGTCTATGACACACGCAAACACCGTGGAAGAGGAGGAGTCTAATACAACGTCTCAGCCAAATGCACAGTTGGCGACCATTACCCTTACAGCTCAAGATAAAACAGCAGTTACCGAAAATACAGGTAGCTATACGACGAGTAGCACAAATACCGCAACCAAGTTAAATTTATCCCTACGTGAAACCCCGCAAACAGTCAAAGTCTATACCCGTGAATATTTGGATGACCGAAATATTGAGTCCTTCCAAGATTTGATGAGTAATATTACAGGTGTATCTACTCCGCGTACGGACGAACGTCAACGCCCTTATGCACGCGGTTTTGATGTAGATTATTTCCTTATCGATGGCAAGCCAACAACTGCAAACTTAGTGGCAGCTGACCTAGATTTAAGTATTTATGATCGTGTTGAAGTCGTAAAAGGTGCTAATGGTTTAATGACTGGAGCGGGAAGCCCAGCAATGGGTATTAATTTAATCCGTAAGCATGCAAATTCAAGGGAATTTGCTGGATCAGTAAGCGCATCGGCAGGTTCATGGAATAGTTATTCAAGTTCGGCAGATCTATCTGCACCTTTAAATAGTGATGGCTCACTTCGTGGGCGCGTTTTTGTAAAACATTCTGATGAAGATTCATTTATGGATTTTTATGAGAAAGAGCGAAATATTGTTTATGGTGCAATTGATTATGATATTAGCGATAAAACATTATTATCTTTCGCTGCATCTTATCAAGAGTTGAATCGCGATGGTGTGCGTTGGGGAGGCTTACCCGCATTTTATACCGATGGTACCAGAACCAATTTTGATCGATCACTAACAGTTAGTTCTGACTGGACGTATTGGGACGCAAAAACGACTATGCTTTTTGCTGACTTAAAGCATACTTTGTTTAATGATGTAAGCTTAAACGTTTCATATTTATACAGACAAGAAGATTCATCTTCAAACTTGTTGTACACAACAGGGCAAGTGAATAAAGACACAAATAAACTTCCTGTCTATAATGAGACTACCAAAAAGTATAATGTTTCTGTTTATGCAGATGATCAACGTACCGATGAAAATAATGTCGATGTTTATATCGCAGCACCTTTCACCCTTGCTGGCCGTGAGCAAGAGATTGTTATTGGAGGGGCATGGAATAAATCTGAACTAAAGAAAAATAATTTTGGTGGTTCTTATTATACGGGGGGGAATGTATTAAATGTAGATGCATTAAACTTTAACGATATGAATACCCAAATTGTTGTACCTATAGAAAAAAATCAAAAAGGTGTACTCAATAACACGGTTCAAACAGCAGGTTACATTTCAGGTAAATTCCATATTTTAGATCCATTAAAAGCAGTTGCAGGTGTTCGTGTTTCAAATTGGGAATACGAAGCAGCAGATGGTAAAGGGAATAGAGAGTTTAAAAATGAGATTACACCTTACTTTGGCCTTATTTATGACGTTGCGCGGGATTATTCAGCGTACGTGAGCTATACCAGTATTTTTAAACCACAAAACAGAAAAGATGTAAGTGGTAATTACCTTGATCCTATTGATGGTAAAAGCTATGAAATGGGTTTAAAAGGTGAATATTTGGATGGAAAGCTAAATGCCGCCTTATCTATCTTCCGAATTGAGCAAGATAATGTTGCAGAGCAATTATATGATTCAAATGGAAAAGAAGTAAAAGTTAAAGATAACAACGGGGCTGATACACCCGAAAATGCTTATTTTGCGGTTGAAGGTGTAACAAGTAAAGGTGTTGAACTCAACATTGATGGTGAGCTTAATGAGAATTGGGGGCTTAGCTTTGGTGTTGCTAATTTTGATGCTAAGGATGCTAAAGGTGTTGATTATAACTCTACCAGTTCTCGGACTACGGCAGACTTATTTGTTAAATATAAAAATGAAGCATGGTATGCCGGTGCTGGCCTAAATTATTTTAGTAAAATTTATAAAGGCACAGGTGCGACGCGTGTGGACAGAGGTGATCTGTATCTTGCAAATGCAATGCTGGGTTATAAGTTTGATCCAAATTTTAGTACACAACTCAATGTAAATAATTTATTTGATAAAAAATATTATGATGGAATAGGCTCAGATTCAATGATTTGGGGCGAACCAAGAAATGCAACATTAAGCTTTCATTATAAATTTTAATTTTAAAGTTATGTTGCTATAAAAATAAAAAGACCCAATTGGGTCTTTTTATTTTTACGATGATTAATTCTTAAAATACTGAGCTCAGTTATAAAACATCATGTAATCTAAAGCATAGAAATTGTACATTGAGAAACTTTAGCCTGTTCATCACTGACTTATCTGTTTTAGAATTAATGCAATAAGCATCATTGGATACCTCATGAACTATCAATTCGATGCATTTATGACCATTGTTGCAGCAGTTGCTGTGCTATTGGTCGGTTATGTATGTGTGAATAAAGTCAGTATTTTAAAAAAATATAACATTCCCGAACCTGTTGCAGGTGGGTTGGTTGCAGCTGTTATTACTTATATTTTGTTTAAAAGTTCAAACATAACCGTCAACTTTGATACCAATATTCAGCAAATTTTTATGCTGATGTTCTTTACCTCTGTGGGTTTAAGTGCAAGCTTTGTTAAGCTCAAAGAAGGTGGGAAGTCGCTGCTTGTTTTTTTGGTTTGCGTCATTGTATTTGTCCTGCTGCAAAATGTGGTTGGTATTAGCCTTGCCACAGTTTTAGGTCTAGACCCGCTGATTGGTTTAATTACTGGTTCAGTCACACTCACAGGTGGTCATGGGACAGCAGGAGCGTGGGGCACGATATTTGAAAATGAACACGGTGTGCAGGGTGCGATTGTACTGGGCATGGCAAGTGCAACATTTGGTTTGATCATTGGCGGGGTAATAGGTGGACCTATCGCTAAATTTCTGATACGTCGCTACCAGCTGGCTGAAGAAATTCCAGCAGCAACAGGGCGTAATGAAGCGCCACCCTCAGCACAAACGGCGCCATTTGAATTTCCTGAAAAAACGCGTCTGATTACGGCAGATGATGCGGTCAAAACCATGGGGATGTTTGCAATTTGCATCAGCTTTGCATACTTCATGACAGCGGTGGCTAAAGGGCAGTGGTTTGAGCTACCAAGTTTTGTTTGGGCGCTAATGTGTGGTGTGGTTTTACGTAATATTTTAGAGCATGGGTTGAGAGTTCAGGTTTTTGACCGCTGCATCGATGTATTTGGCAATGCTTCACTGGCACTGTTTTTAGCCATGGCGTTAATGTCCTTACAGCTTTGGTTGTTGGCAGATTTGGCTGGTCCACTGGTGATTATCCTGATTGTACAAACACTGTTCTTAGCACTTTATTTGTACTTTGTGACCTTCCGTGTGATGGGTAAGAACTATGATGCTGCGGTACTTTGTGCAGGCCAATGTGGTGTCAACTTAGGTGCGACACCGACAGCAATTGCCAATATTCAAGCGGTAACCAATACCTATGGACCATCCCATAAAGCCTTTTTGATCATTCCGCTGACGGGTGCATTCTTTGTTGATATTGTGAATGCTTTTGTGATTCAGCTCTCAATTGGTATTTTGGGTTAATATTTTTAGAGATGATACACTTAATAAAAAAGCACCTTGGGGTGCTTTTTTATTGGCTACCATTTTGTATTTGAATGATTTTCACTATCTAAAGTATCAGTATTTTAAAACTTATAGACATTAAAAAGCCCCATGGTTAGGGGCTAGTCGTATGCACATCTAAGGCACATACTGTAAGAGGCTCATCTCATACTGCGTGTATTAAACCACATTTACACAATATTTGCAGCAATCACTCAATCATAATGAGGTCAGATTTATTTTCGAGTTTCAAAGGACGTAAGGCAAAAATTGAGCGTGTATGACGTACACCTTTCATTGAGTATAAGTTTTTACGCAAAAAGCGTTCATAGTGTTCTGCATTTTTCACTGCAACTTTGAGTAAGTAGTCGTAATCGCCAGTCACTAAATGTGCTTCAACGACTTCAGGCATGTAAGCCAGTGCTTCACTAAATTGCTCTAAGATTTCATCATCATGGCGTTCAAGCGTAATTTCAATAAAAAACAGCTCATTAATCCCAATGGCTTTTGAATTAATCTTTGCTGTATAGCCTTCAATGATGTTGAGATTTTCTAGGCGTTTTACACGTGTCCAGCAAGGAGAAGAGGACAGCCCAACTTTCTCAGCCAACTGGGTAACGGTCAAACGGCCGTCTTGGCGAAGTTCAGACAAAATACGACGGTCAATTTTATCTAAAACGTAGTGAGCGTCATTCATAACGTATTCCTGCGTATAATTTTCTTTATAAACTATTTTATATGAAAATATTTCTCAATAAATACTCAAAATAAGCAAATAAAAGAGAAACACTCTGCATCGGTCATGACTACAATAAAGTGATTCAATCAAAGTCATTTGGGAAATTGGCTTTGATTTGCAAACAGCGCCCTTAAAGGGAAGGGTGCCTTTTAACGGCGCTGTTTGCTGACTTATTTATTGTACTTTTTGTGTTTTTGATCTTTGTTTAAACCAGTAAGTTAGAGTTAGGCAGCCAATCCAAAGTGGAATCAGCATCACTGCAATTCGCATATCAGGTGTGAGCCACATCACCACTAAAATACCAAGCATAAATACAATACAGATATAGTTGCTGATGGGGTAAATCAAAGTTGGAAACAAGGTTGATTTTTTCAATGCCAGCATACGTTGCTTGAATTTTAAGTGGGTCAATGCCAACATCATCCAGTTAATTACAATGGCTGAAACCACAAGACTCATCAGTAGTTTAAAGGCTTTTTCTGGAAAGATATAATTCAAGACGACACACAGTAGGGTCACCAATGCAGAGCATAAAATGGCTGCATAAGGAATGCCACGCTGGTTAATTTTCTTTAAAAATTGTGGGGCATTGCCTTGTTCTGCCAGACCTAGCAGCATACGACTCGTACCATAGCTGGTTCCGTTATACACCGATATAGCTGCGGTTAAGACCACAAAATTCAGTACAGTTGCGACGCCCTGACTGCCTAAGGAGTCAAAAATCAAGACAAAAGGGCTACCGCCTTCTGCGATTTGATTCCATGGAAACAACGAGAGTAGAACGATGATCGTAAGCACATAAAACAGCAACACACGATAGACAATCTGATTGACCGCTTTAGGAATAGTTGTGGTCGGGTTTTTGGTTTCCGCAGCAGCAATACCAACGAGTTCAATCCCGCCAAAGGAAAACATAATGATGGCCATCGCCATGATTAGGCCAGAAATCCCATTGGGAAAGAAACCGCCTAGAGCCCATAGGTTAGAAATAGAGGCATGTGCGCCACCGTGACCACTTGCCAGTAACCAAGCACCATATCCAATCATGCCAATGATTGCGAGAATTTTAATCATGGAGAATAAAAATTCTGTTTCACCAAAGACTTTGACATGCAGCAGGTTGATGGCATTGATCAGTACAAAGAAACCAAGCGCTGAAATCCATGTGGGAATTTCAGGCCACCAATACTGGACATAGAGCCCGATGGCACTGAGTTCCGCCATGCAGACCAAGACATTGAGCACCCAATAGTTCCAGCCCGACATAAAGCCGGCAAAAGGGCTCCAAAATTTATAGGCAAAATAACTAAAAGAGCCACTCACGGGTTCTTCAACCACCATTTCACCCAACTGGCGCATCATGAAAAATGCAATTAAGCCCGCCAGTGCGTAGCCTAAAATAACGGAAGGGCCAGCCAGTTTAATGGTTTGAGAAATGCCTAAAAATAGGCCTGTACCAATAGAGCCGCCTAAAGCAATCAGCTGAATATGACGGTTGCTCAGCCCATGCTTAAGCTGGGGTTGCTGTTGTGCAGACATGATTCATCCATCTCTAGCACATGCGATAGACATCACATGAACTATGACTTAATAAAAATTCGTGGTGGAAATATAATATTTATTTATTGATTAATGAAATTAAATTTATCAATAGCGTTGGTTTTTATCTGAAAGCTGCAATTTTGCGGTGAAAATAAAGCCAGTCAAGTAAGTGCTGCTTGAACTGGCGATAGGCTTGGCTTGATATGTGCCGCCTTAAGATGAAAGCTGTGCTGCAATTTCAGGCCATAAGTTTTGATGGGAACGCTTAAACATTGCCATATGACCAATGGCTTTGTGGCCATATGCCTGTGGTTTGAGTTCAATTTGATCTGTTTGTGCATTTGGGTAAAGGCTGAGTAGGCCTTTAACATTCACTTGCGTGGCAATTTCATCATCCGAGGCCCAAATGGCTGTGATTGGACAGCGAATATCACGGTGGAAGTCATCTTGTACTGTTATGCCTAAGGCATTAATTACATAACCCGGTTTGCTGCAAAACTGTGCCCAATCACGCGCCACATCTTTGGGTAGGTTTTCGCCCATGCCAATGGCATTGGTCGGTCCATAGCCTAAGGTATAACGTGCAATAGGGAAGATTAGTTTAAACATCACAGGAGCCAGGAGTTTAGTACGACCTTTCAAATCTTTTACGTGTCCGGTTGAGCCTGCAACGGCAACGACTTTTGCTACTTTTTCATAGTTTGGGTTAATACCTAAAAGTTGCCCACCTGCACTATGACCGAGCAAGATCACTTGTGTCGCTTGGGTTTTATTCAATAACACCTCCATCGCTGCTGGGATGTCTAATTGCCCCCATTGCACGATACTGGCTTTCGACTTTTTCAGTGGTTCATGCAGAGACTCACCAATACCGCGAAAGTCAAAAACCAAAACGGCATAGCCTTGTTCTGCAAGCCATGATGCAAAATGGTGGTAAAACTGCTGGGTAATACCTGTGGCAGGGCAGATTAAAACAGGTAGGGCTTGTTGTGTACCTTGGGCTGCATAAAAGCGCCCACTGAGTGAATAATGGTCAGAGCAGGTAATAGCTAAAGTTTCGTAATTTTGCATAATCGGTTAAGCATTGAATTTTTTTCTACTCTACCTAAGTTCCAAAAAGAAACTTGTCTAATCTATGACTTTGAAGTCAAGTAGATCTGTATAGAATAGGGTGAAAATAAAAAAGGAAAACACATGCAGTTTGTTGAATTAGATATGTCGGTAAAATTTGCACTTTTATTTAGTGGGATTTTTCTATTTGTTGGGATGCTGACAGGGGTATGGAAATATGCACAAATACGCCATTCACCGCAGTTTCGCGCGCACTATTATGTTGATATCGCCCACCGCAGCAGTTTGTTATATGCACCTGCAAGTTTAATTATTGCGGTAATGGCCGCAATTTCAGTCTGGCCTGAACCTGTGAACATGCTGTTTGTGGGAATTAATTTATTCTTTTTTAGCTTTTCGATACTGAGCTATATTGTGCATGGGCTATTGCAAGACACCAATAACCAGTTCCGTAGTCCGCATGTTTTAGGCAAATGGACTTTACCCAAATCAATCATGCTGATGGCAATGATGGCATTGGTTGTGGGGGAAATTGTGGCGACGTTGGGCTTGTTGTGGGGAATGTTTTTCGGTTTATTTTAAGTTGTTCTTATATTTTTTAAAATTTTTATACTTTTACAAAGGTGGATGACTAATCATCCACCTGTTTGCTAGTCAATTGACTGTGTGGCCTTTCGGAATTTTTGATCGACGACTGCCCATAAATAAAAGGCAAATGATACGACGATAGCGTAAGCAAAATATTCAGCTTTAAGGTTACCTTGAATTAAGCCATGCATGATCATAATGACCATCAGGGCAATGGTGGTACTTAAATACGTCACCATATTCTTGTTTGCCTTCAGAGCGTTAATGAAGACTTGCTTGTTGAAATGTAATGATAACATCTCCATCCCTCCTTGAGTTTTTGACTAAAAACCAATGTGTTTAGTCGGATTAGTTCTTAATGTTGTACTGCTAAAACTTGCGTTGATCAAGAGCAAAAACAACTATTTTTCAGAGAAATTATGCTATACCAATCAGAAAATATGTGTGTAGCATTTTTTTAGTGAATAAATAGTATTTCGTTACCGTATAAGGTGACAAATAAATGATGCATGTAAGCTTATACATAGATTGTATAAAGCAATATTGATGCCATGAATGGCTTGCTAGGACAGGCTTTAAAGAATTTTTTATTTTCTAATATTAAATTTATAAGAGATATGAAGGTGTTGATATACGACTTTAGCGGTGTATATAAAATGTGTCAGTATGTACAAAAACTGATGTAGAAAGAAATGAAACAATATGTGTCCATTTGGATAAAATGTGACAAATATTGATCATGCTTAAAATCAGGCTTGGGTAAAACCAGACTTTAACAACATCAGTTTTTGCTTACTTTTTCACTTTGTCGATTACAATGGCAATTACAAAAACCACCAATGATGGGATAAGCCATGCAAGGTTTTGTTCTGCAAGAGGTAAGTGAGTCAGCGCATAAGGCAGTTCAAAGTTTGCAACTTTTAAACCGTCTAGAATACCAAACACCAAAGACACTGCTGTAACAGGTGCAATCACTCGGCGAGGATGATTAAAGAATTTCCAGCCAAAGCTCAGCATAATCACCACAATTGCAGGTGGATAAATTGCACTTAAAACAGGCACAGAAAAGGCAATGAGTTTGGTTAAACCTAAGTTTGAAATAATGAAAGAGAAACCAATCAGAATGAAGACCCAAACTTTATAGCCAATTTTAGTGATTGAACTGAAATATTCAGCACATGCACAGGTCAGGCCAATCGCAGTGACCATACACGCAATAAAAATCATGGCAGAAAGGAAGATAGAACCTAAGTCACCAAATGCATGTTGAACATATGCATGCAGGATCACTGCACCATTGCTCGCATTTGCTGCGACTTCATGGCTTCCAAGGCCAAGTTTAAATAAGCTGAGATAAACTACAGTTAAACCAATACCAGAAATGATACTCGCAATAACCGCATAACGTGTAATCAGTTTAGGGTTGCTGACACCACGTGAACGAATCGCTTGAATAATCACAATACCAAAAACCAAAGCACCTAAAGTGTCCATGGTTAAATAACCATTTACAAAACCTTCAGAAACAGGGCTGTCGACATAATTATTAATGGCTGGCGGAACGAAACCCGTTGGAATCATCATCGCCGCAATGCCAAGGATGGCCAAAGATAAAATCTTCAGTGGCGAGAGTACATAACCAACCGTGTCTAAAATCTTGTTTGGATACAGTGAAATGAGGGTGACTACACTAAAGTAGATTGCACTGTAGATCAGCAAGCTGCTGCTTGATGTTCCAAGATAAGATGAAAAACCAATTTCATAAGAAACGGTTGCAGTACGTGGTGTCGCAAAGAGTGGCCCGACAGTTAAGTAACACGTAATGGTTAAAATGAGGCTGGCTATTTTACCCAAAGGTGAACTTAAAATTTGAATCGAACCTTCGACACGTGACAGCGCAATAATGGTGATTACAGGTAAGCCGACAGCAGTGATTAAGAAACCAAAAGCTGCTAACCATACATGCTCACCCGCTTGTTGAGCCACAATCGGTGGAAAGATAATGTTGCCCGCACCAATGAAGAGTGCGAAAGTCATAAAACCCAAAGCAACAATATCCCGAGTACGCAGACTTGTCATAAAAGGGAGATCGAGTTGAACAAAGGGGACGATTTTAGTGCATATGTGTTTTTTTGGCTAATTTATTTCATGGGTAGTATTAAATTTTTTTATAAGATGAAAAGTGAATATATCAACTTGTAAAAAATAGGTTGATATATGTGATTGATTATCCATTTTAAAATAGAAAAATTATAAATATGAAAAGCTTGAGGCACTGTTTTTCCTAAATTAAAAGTTGTAGTGCAAATGCTTTAAAATTACACAAATTATTTAGAGGTCAGTTGTTGAAGGCTAGCCTAAGATTTAAGTTTGAACAAAAATATTGAGAAAAGGTCTATACTTGCGACTTCATAATTGAGGATATTTCAATGCGTGGCTTAAATGTGAGCATAAAAACTGAACAAGATGTAGAAAAACTTCGTATATCTGGTCGTTTGGCTGCCGAAGTTTTAGCGATGATTGGTGAGCATGTAAAGCCGGGTGTCACGACTGAATATCTGGATGATATTTGTCATGACTTCATTGTAAATACCTTAAAAGTGACGCCTGCCAATATTGGTTATCATGGCTATACCAAAACCACCTGTATTTCTCCAAATGAAGTGGTCTGTCACGGTATTCCATCGCCGAATGTTGTACTCAAAGATGGCGATATTATTAATATTGATGTGGCGATTATTAAAGATGGCTACTTTGGTGATACCAGTCGTATGTACTATGTGGGTACAGTGAAACCGGAAGCCAAAAAGCTAGTCGATACGACTTATGAGGCAATGGTTGCAGGTATTCATGCTGTGAAGCAAGGTGCAACTTTGGGCGATATTGGTTATGCCATCCAGACAGTTGCACACCGTGAAGGGTATAGTGTGGTACGCGAGTATTGTGGTCATGGTATCGGCAAGGTTTATCACGAACAGCCAAGCGTATTGCACTACGGTCAACCAGGTAAGGGGATGCAGCTTAAAGCGGGCATGGTGTTCACGATTGAACCGATGATTAATATGGGCAAAGCGCATGTCAAAGAACTTAAGGATGGTTGGACAGTCGTGACTGCAGATAAGTCTTTAACTGCGCAATGGGAGCATATGGTACTCGTGACTGAAACAGGTTTTGAGTTACTATCACCTTGGCCTGAAGGTACGGGCACTTATCCAGAAATTTAAGTTGATGTTTTGTAGGTGATTAAATTTTAGACTTTGGTCTAGCTTTGTAGCCTAAAAGCTAAATTAAGTCTTAGAAGCAATAAGTGATATTTCTGAAACCCTTTATTTGTCGTGTTTTTGATATTATATGATTAAAACTTATACATGTAAGCTATTGGCCTAGACTTTATTTTGTCACTAAAATTGTTTCCAAGATACTCGCTGTAGTTTCTTATTTTGAAAGTTTATGAGCTTATCCACCTCGGTTAAGCTCTTTTTTTTTGCCTCATGGATTGGCTCAATGACATTGAGCATGAGTAGGGTTTAAAGTGATTTATTTGAGCTAAGGTGTTCAATTAAATAGTCAATAAACACACGGACAGCAGGCAGTAAACCACGACGTGAAGGATACACAGCATGAAAAATACCGTGTGGTGCTTTCCAGTCGGGTAGGACACGAACCAGCTCACCACTTTTCACCATATCTTGTACGATGCTGTCTGGAAGTAAGGCAATGCCGCAGTTTTTACGGACCAGTTGAGCCAACATGCTCAAATCAGAGCCCATCACTACAGGATTGACGCGTATTTTCTTTTGTTGCTGTGCATCATTATGCACGATGATATGTTGATCTAAATGCTCATCAACCATACTCAGTATATGATGTTGGCTTAAATCTTCAGGTTGTTTCAGTTCGCCAAATTCATTTAAGTAGGCTTGGCTGGCAAATAAATGCTGCTCGATATTTTCAAATTTACGAATTACCAAACTTGGATCATCGTCTAGATTGGAGCGAACCCGCAGCGCGATATCAAAACCTTCGTTAATAATATCCACACGGCGATTTGTTACCATCATTTGCACTTTAATTTCGGGATAGGTTTTTAAGAAGTTCGGTAAAATACGTGCAATTTCATTTTGTGCAATCGATACAGGCAAACTGAGTTTAATGACCCCACGCGGTTGTAAACTGAGATGATCGACCAAATCGTGTGCGGCTTGTGCTGCATTCATCATCACTTGCGCATGACGGTAAATATTCATACCAATATCGGTCACTGCGAAATGTCGAGAGCTGCGTTGAATTAGGCGGACACCCAATCGTTCTTCGAGGTTATACACGCGTCGACTGAGCTTGGATTTGGGAATATCTGTTGCGCGTTCGGCTGCGCTAAAACCACCATGTTCAACCACTTGAGCAAAACAATAAAAATCATCTAAATCGCTTAACATTCACGATGTCCATTTGTGCAACGATAGGCTTAATTAAAAAGTGATCGTTGCAGTTTGTCAATTTTGAAATTGTAGAGATTTAATTGAAAATACTCAGTTATTTTAAGGGTTTCACTGAGTTTTCGCTTGTTTGAGTATTTCAAGCACCTCTTTATATTCTTCAAGTCGTGCAAAGTCGCGTGCTGTTGGGTTGTTTATGCGCGAAAGGTTCATATTATCGAGTACATCGACATATTTTACTTGGGTTGCAAGAGGGTTTAATGTAGTACGCTTAGCCGCTTCCAAACGTGATTCACCTGTTTGTTTGGTCAGTGCTTGTATGGATTTAATGATCTCGGCACTAAAGCCAAGCGCTTCTAAGTCTTCAGCAGTCGTTGCGGTGTCTTCCAAAATGTCATGCAACACCGCAATGATTTGTAGGGTAGGATTGGAAAATTGCAACATGAGGCGTAATGGATGCAAGATGTAAGGTTGTCCGCCCTTATCGAGCTGCCCTGCATGTTGGGTTGCAGCCAGTGCAATGGCTTTTTCTAAAGTCGACATGATTATTCTAGGTACTTTATCCTATGCTAAACTTCGCACCATCTTTGTTTAAAAACTAAATTATGACTTATCAATTGATCCCACTAGACTGTGAAGCGACAGATCCCGTAGAGTGTCCACACTGCCAACAACAGGTAATTGATTGGTCTCAGGAACAATACGTTCAGCCTTGTGAACATACCTTATTTATTGCGATGGACATTGGTTTCGAATATATCACAGATGAATTTGAAGCGACCATGCAGCGCAGTGTTGATGATCTCCATGCACATGATGATCAAGTCATTATGTTTGAAGAGTTAACTCAAGCCAGTTACCCAAATTTTATCATGTTAAAAGCACCACTTGGTGTTGAAGGCTATTCACGCTATTTAGGTTTTACGGCTTAATAAATAAAAGCGCCATTGCGGCGCTTTTAATTTGAGTTGGCTATTACGTAGAATCTGCTTTAATTTTCTAAAACTTCTTCTTCACTTTCATCATCTGCGGTATCCATACCTAGCTCTTTAAGTTTACGCGTAAGGGTGTTACGCCCCCAACCGAGTAACTCAGCCGCATGCCGTTTACGGCCACGGGTTTGTTGCAGCGCAGCAATGATCAATGTGCGTTCGAACATTGGGGTGGCGATATCGAGAATTTTCATCTCGCCGTTTTTCAGCTTTTGCACAGCCCATTGACCCAGTAACTCATCCCAATGGTGCACTGCAATGCGATCAAGGTTATGCGCGGCTTGTGCATCTTCACCTGAGCGGGTAATTGGAATTTGCTTCAGCTCTGACGGTAGGTCTTCAGGATAAACTTCACGCCCTGTAATCATGACCGTTAACCAGCGGCAAGTGTTCTCGAGTTGACGTACGTTTCCTTGCCAAGGCAGCTGTTGCATATATTCTTGCGTTTCAGGGCGAAGAATTTTAGGGCTGACGCCTAATTCTTTGCCTGCGCGCGCCAAGAAGTGCTGCGCCAACATCGGGATGTCTTCGCTACGATGCGCCAGTTTTGGAATGTGAATGCGAATCACGTTCAGACGGTGATATAAGTCTTCACGGAAGCGACCATCATGTACCAATTTTTCTAAGTCTTGGTGCGTTGCCGCGACAATACGTACATCCACTTTTACTGGGATATGCCCACCGACACGGTAAAACTCGCCATCAGCTAGAACACGCAGTAAACGTGTTTGCGTTTCGAAAGGCATATCGCCAATTTCATCTAAAAACAGTGTTCCGCCATTGGCTTGTTCGAAGCGACCTTGGCGTTGTGTATTTGCCCCTGTAAAAGCACCTTTCTCATGACCAAAAAGCTCTGTTTCAATTAGGTCTTTTGGAATTGCAGCCATGTTGAGTGCAATAAAAGGTTTACTGCTACGTGGTGAGTGGCGGTGTAAAGCATGTGCAACCAACTCTTTACCTGTACCTGATTCACCATTAATTAACACTGTAATGTGTGATTGAGACAAACGACCAATCGCACGGAAAACTTCCTGCATAGCAGGAGACTCGCCAATGATTTCGGTCGATTGAATCGGTTGTACAGTTTTTGCCGATTCTTGCTGCTGCATTTTGGTGATGTGCAAAATCGCACGATTCACCAAGGCTAATGCTTCATCAATGTCAAAAGGCTTGGGTAAATACTCAAATGCACCCGTTTGATAACTTGAAACAGCAGACTCTAGGTCAGAGTGAGCCGTCATAATAATGACAGGTAGATCAGGATAGTTGGCTTTAACTTTCGCTAAAAAAGTTAAGCCATCGATGCCGGGCATGCGAATATCGGTCAAGATCACATCAGGTGCATCTAAACTGAGCTGGTCTAAAGCGGATTGAGCTTCTTCAAAACTTGTGACGTCGAAACCTTCTTCTTTGAATGTTTTTTCCAGCACCCAGCGCATGGCGCGATCGTCATCAATTACCCATATTTTATTTCGCGACATGGTTTAACTCCCAAGGTATATATAAGCTAAAAGTTGTTTTTCTGGGAACAGATTGACATTCAATCATTCCGTTATGTTGATGCATAATATTTTGCGCAATACTTAAACCTAGTCCTGTGCCTTTAGCACGACCCGTGACCAGCGGGTAAAACACAGATTCTAAAATTTCTTCTGGAACGCCTGGACCATTGTCTTCGATATCAATCCGCACTACGGAGCGTTGCAGTACACCATTAATGGTCACTAAACGTTGAATACGGGTACGTAACATCAGCTCAGGTTGGTGGTCGACAAAGAACTCTTTATTTTCAGTCATGGCTTGCACTGCATTAACGCTAATGTTCAGCATGACTTGTATTAGTTGATCACGATCGGCCATCACTTCTGGTAATGACAAATCATAATCACGGGTGATCTTAATTTTCTTTTTGGTTTGATTGGTAATGAGTGAGCGGACACGCTCTAAAGGTTCATGTACATTGACCAACTCATAACTTGGGAGCTGACGAGAACCAAGCATGGTGTCTGCTAAATTACGTAAGCGATCGACTTCACTGATAATAATGTCGGTGAACTCGCTATATTGCGGATCATTGAGGCTACGCGCTAACAGTTGTGTAGCGCCGCGAATTCCGCCCAACGGATTTTTAATTTCATGTGCAACACCACGAATGAGTTGGCGTGCGACCTGATGTTGTTGTAAGAAGTTTTCTTCCTTGGAAATTTTGAGCATCCGATCAATCGGGTTGATCTCAATTAAAAGCAAAGGATGATAGGGCTTATTTGAATTCAACTGTGACACGGTATAGTCAACATGAATATCTTTAAAGTTGACCTTAATGATGGCTTCACGGCGGGTGTAGTGTTGTCCCGAGTTTAAAGTATTGAGAAGAGCTTCTTCTGTATTGAACTCATCATTGGGTGCATGGAGTAAATTAAGCGCAGGTTGACCAGAGGCACGTAAAAGACTGATATCAAATAATGCTTCGCAAGAGGAATTTAAGTAAAAAATATTTAATTTACTGTCGACCAATAAAATCGCAGTGGTCAAATTGTCCACTAAAAGGCGATAGTCGATAGAAATAGGGTGATCCATTAGCGAATGTATCCTGTATTAAAATAGCGCAATGGCATCTTGATAAAGCATTAACCGTTCCAAATAGCGGACTGAATTGATGCAAATAAAGCAAAATGCACGCCAACTTTGATTTTGTATAGTGAAATGAGCACACTTTTTTTGCGGAATGCGCTGTAAATGAACGATTAGCTAAAGATATAGCGGATTCTAAAAATCAAGTAAACCGAAAGTGACTTAAAATGGTGCGTTATGTTAATTCTACTACAGTGTTGGTTTTATTTTGGTGCATTAAACAAAGAGTGTGGAATCGATCTGTTTTTATAAACAGAAAAGACATACAATACGCGCATTCTAGTGGAGCGCAGATTCATGAAATCCCCCAAAGTCGGTTTTGTTTCTTTAGGTTGTCCTAAGGCATTGGTTGATTCCGAACGAATTTTAACTCAGTTGAAGACTGAAGGTTATGATGTAGCATCAGATTATGACGGTGCGGATTTAGTTGTTGTAAATACCTGTGGTTTTATTGAATCTGCAGTGCAAGAGTCTTTAGATGCCATTGGCGAAGCCATGAGTGCGAACGGTCGTGTAATCGTTACGGGCTGCCTAGGTAAAGACGAAGACAAAATTCGCCAAATGCACCCAAATGTCTTAAAAGTGACAGGGGCGGCTGCATATCAAGAAGTGATGGAAGCTGTGCACCAATACGTGCCTGAGCCACCAAAACACAACCCATTTATTGACCTTGTTCCAGAACAAGGGATTCGTTTAACGCCGAAGCATTATGCGTACTTAAAAATCTCAGAAGGATGCAACCATCGTTGTACCTTCTGCATTATTCCAAGTATGCGTGGTGACTTAGTGTCTCGCCCAGTCGGTTCTGTTTTAGAAGAAGCGGCTGCGCTTAAACGTGCCGGTGTAAAAGAAGTACTCGTTATCTCCCAAGATACTTCTGCTTACGGCCTCGATACCAAATACAAATTAGACTTTTGGAATGGTCAACCTGTTAAGACGAAGTTCTATGACATGTGTGAGGCCTTAGGTCAACTCGGTATTTGGGTGCGTTTGCACTATGTATATCCATATCCACATGTGGATGCAGTGATTGACTTGATGGCACAAGGCAAAATTTTGCCTTATTTGGATATTCCATTCCAACATGCCAGCCCAAAAGTTCTAAAACTGATGAAACGACCTGCGCATAGTGAAAATACACTTGAGCGTTTAAAACTGTGGCGTGAAAAATGTCCTGACTTGGTGATTCGTTCAACCTTCGTTGTGGGTTTTCCTGGTGAAACTGAAGAAGATTTTGAAATCTTGCTTGAGTGGCTAAAAGAAGCACAACTTGATCGCGTAGGCTGCTTTACCTATTCACCTGTTGAAGGTGCGACAGCAAACGACTTACCAGATCACGTGCCAGAAGAGATTAAGCAACAGCGTTATGAGCGCTTTATGGAAGTGCAACAGGCGATTTCTGCTGCAAAACTTCAAAAGCGTGTTGGTCAGAAAATGACGGTGCTGGTCGATGAGCTTGATGAAGAATTCCCAGTTGCGATTGCACGTTCATACGCAGATGCTCCTGAAATTGATGGCAATGTCTTTGTGGAAGATATTGATAAAAGCCAGATTAAATCAGGCGATTTGTTAGAAGTCGAAATTACCGATGCAGATGAATATGATCTGTATGCACAATTGATTTCGATTAAATCGAATTAAGACACAAATAAAATTTTAAAATTTAGATATTGGAGTTATTGCGATGTTGGATTCTAAAAAACCACGTTTTGAACGCATCTTACTGAAACTTTCTGGCGAAGCATTGGCTGGAAATAAAGATATGGGTATTGATGCTCAAGTCCTTGATCAAATGTCTTTGGCAATTGCGCACTTAGTGGGTTTGGGTGTGCAAGTCGGGATTGTTGTGGGTGGTGGTAACTTATATCGCGGTAGTCAATTACAAAAAGATGGTTTGGTTGGTCGTGTAACCGGTGACCAAATGGGTATGCTTGCAACCGTGATGAATGGTTTGGCATTACGTGATGCTTTGGTACGCCGTAATATCAAAACTCGTTTGATGTCAGCATTGCCAATTGGTGCTGTAGTTGAATCATACTCAAGCCGTGATGCCATTCGTCATCTAACACAAGGTGAAGTTTGTGTGTTTGTCGCAGGTACAGGTAATCCGTTCTTTACCACAGATACAGCAGCATGCTTACGTGGTATCGAGATTGAAGCCAACCTGATCCTAAAAGCAACGAAAGTTGATGGTGTCTACAACAAAGACCCAAGCAAATACGATGATGCCGTTAAATATGACACATTAACTTTTGACCAAGTGTTAGATGAGAAATTGGGTGTGATGGATTTAACAGCGATTTGCTTGTGTCGTGACCACAATGTGCCGCTTCAAGTCTTTGACATGAATAAAGCAGGTTCATTGCTTTCAGTGGTTATGGGTGAAAAAGAGGGTACTCACGTAACGAACTAATGTACGTGACCTCGAAAGCTCTTTATACTACACGCTATTTTAGAATTTATATCTTTTCGAATTAAGTAAGGAAGATCACATGATTAACGATCTTAAAAAAGACGCAGAAGACCGTATGAACAAGTCACTTGACTCGTTAGAACATGGTTTTGCCAAGGTTCGTACTGGACGTGCGCATCCATCTATCTTAAACGGGGTAATGGTTCCTTACTATGGCTCAGATGTGCCATTAAACCAAGTGGCAAACGTGGGTGTTGAAGACTCGCGTACATTGTTGGTTCAGCCATTTGAGCGTACGATGGTTGCGGCAATTGATAAAGCGATTCGTGAATCAGATTTGGGCTTAAACCCAATTACGGCTGATGCGATTCGAGTTCCAATGGCTGCATTGACGGAAGAAACACGTCGTGACATGCAAAAAGTTGCGCGTAACGAAGCTGAAAATGCAAAAGTTGCAGTACGTAATATTCGCCGTGATGTACTGGGCGACATCAAAGCATTGTTGAAAGAAAAAGAAATTTCTGAAGATGATGAACGTCGTGCATCTGATGATATTCAAAAAATCACAGATAAGTTTGTTGCTGAAATCGACAAACGTCTTGCGAATAAAGAAGCTGAGTTGTTGAAGGTCTAACTTGTATAATGACCGATTCAGAAGATAAGCTTACTCTTCCAAAACATGTTGCCATCATCATGGATGGCAACAATCGTTTTGCCAAAAAAAATGCAATGCAAAAGGGCGATGGTCACCGTGAAGGAAAAAATGTCCTTGACCCAATTGTAGAGCATTGTCGAAAAAGAAATATTCAAGCATTAACCGTTTTTGCTTTTTCGAGTGAAAATTGGAAGCGCCCTCAAGCTGAAGTTGATTTGCTCATGAAACTGTTGGAAGACACGATTCATGAACAGTTGCCTCGTATGCATCAATATCAAATGTCCTTACGTTTTATTGGTGATCGTTCTAAATTATCTCCGCAATTGCGTGACTTAATGTTGCATGCCGAACAAGACACTGCTAATTTCGACAAGATGACTTTGACCATCGCAATTAGTTACGGTGGGATGTGGGATATGGCGCATGCGGCTAAGCAGATTGCACTTGCTGTTCAATCTCTCTCGTTAGATCCTGAGCAAATTGATGAACATGTTTTTGGCCAATACGTAAGTTTGAGTGATTTACCCGCTGTAGATCTATTGATTCGTACAGGTGGGGATTTTCGTTTATCGAACTTTATGTTGTGGCAAGCAGCTTATGCAGAGCTTTACTTCACTCCGACTC
Source organism: Acinetobacter sp. CWB-G5 (assembly GCF_019209785.1). Lineage (NCBI taxonomy): Bacteria > Pseudomonadati > Pseudomonadota > Gammaproteobacteria > Moraxellales > Moraxellaceae > Acinetobacter > Acinetobacter sp. CWB-G5. The sequence goes on from NZ_JAHUTF010000002.1 coordinate 273,868, forward strand.
TTTGGCCAGAGTTTAGTGTAGAAGAGTTTGATGACGCCTTGGCTGTATTTGGTGGGCGTGAACGTCGTTTCGGAAAAACGACGGAACAAATTCTACAAGATAAAATTGAGAACTAATAAATGTTAGAGCGGATTATAACCGCATTGGTTTTGGTGGCCGTTGTACTGAGTTGTATGTTTGCAACCCAGTCACACTATCCAATGTTTGTGCTGATGATTATTGCGGCAGGGGTTGCAGGCTATGAGTGGTTTAAACTCATGCCCCGTACAACAAAAAATGTTAATAAACCTCTAGCATGGGGTTTTGGTTTACTAAGTGCTGGCCTTGCTACACTTGCCTTATACTTTAATGATATTGCACTTCTACTTTGGGCTGCCTCTATTCTATGCTGGTTGCTCAGTCTGTATTGGGTTAAATCCTATCCAAATTATGATGCTTGGTATAATTCAACCCTTAAAGTGGTTGGGATTGTTCTGATATCTTCGGCTGTGACTGCTATTTTTGCACTCTGGAAGATGTCTCCATGGTGGCTGATGTACCTGTTTTTATTGGTATGGGGTGCTGACAGCGGGGCATACTTTGTTGGGCGTAAACTGGGTAAGCGTAAACTTGCACCTGAAGTGAGTCCAAATAAATCGTTGGAAGGTCTCTATGGTGGTGTGATTACGGCCATGATCATTGTGGTCGCTGTTGAAATCCTCTATTTAGACCTAACGTACGCACAGCATTTATTATTTCTTATTTTATCTGTAGTGACTGTATTTAGCTCGGTGCTCGGTGATTTGTTTGAGTCTATGATTAAACGTCGTGCTGGAATTAAAGACTCAGGTCGTATTTTGCCAGGGCATGGTGGGGTATTGGATCGTATTGACTCGCTACTGGCTGCGGCACCTATCTTTGCTGCGGGTGTATATGTGTTAAAACTTATTGGCGTAGATTTGTAAATGTCTCAATCTGTTTGTATTTTGGGTGTTACCGGTTCGATTGGGCAGAGCACCTTAAAAATATTGCAACAACATGCTGAACACTACACTGTGTTTGCTGTTACGGCACATAGTCGGATGCAAGAACTTGTCGATATTTGTCAGCAGTTTCAACCTGAAATTGCAGTTGTACCTCAAGCCAAAGTAGATGAACTGCGCCAGCTTCTAGTCGCAGCCAATTTACAAAACATTGAAATTTTGGCGGATGAGGCAGGCCTCATCGCAGTTGCTGAACATCCAGAAGTGGATGTGGTAATGGCGGCGATTGTTGGTGCGGCAGGTTTAATGCCGACGCTAGCAGCGGTAAAAGCAGGAAAGCGTGTCCTTTTGGCAAATAAAGAAGCGCTGGTGATGTCGGGTGACATCATGATGCAAGCTGCTCATGACCATCAGGCTCTTTTACTTCCTGTAGATTCTGAACATAATGCAATCTTTCAATGCTTGCCCCAGACCTATTTACAAGCTGAGCGTCACGGAAAGCCGAAACTTGGAGTGTCTGGTATCCTTCTGACTGCATCCGGCGGGCCATTTCTAAAACATAGTTTAGATGAATTACACAATGTAACGCCTGCACAGGCGTGCAAACACCCGAATTGGTCCATGGGGCAGAAAATTTCGGTTGATTCGGCGACCCTCATGAACAAAGGGTTAGAGCTAATTGAAGCTTGTCATCTTTTTTCAATCGAAGAACATTTTGTTACAGTAGTTGTGCATCCGCAGAGTATTATTCATTCCATGGTGCAATATGTGGATGGTTCAACATTGGCGCAAATGGGAAATCCTGATATGTGTACGCCGATTGCACATGCGTTGGCATGGCCTGAGCGTATTCAAACCCATGTTCCAGCTTTAGATTTATTTAAAAATCATCAGTTGGATTTTCAAGCGCCAGATACGCATCGATTCCCTGCATTAAGCTTGGCACGTCAAGCGATGAAAACTGGGGGCACAGCCCCAGCGATTTTAAATGCAGCCAATGAAATTGCGGTTGCTGCATTTTTAAATCAACAGGTGGGGTTTATGGGTATTCCTGCTATTGTTGAACACACTTTGAATACCATCCCACATCAAGCAGCAACACAACTTGATGTTATTTTAGAAGCCGATCAAAACGCACGTCATGTTGCTCAGCAATATGTGGTGAATATAGGAATTTAAGCATGAGCGCCTTGTTTATGATTGTTGCGGCAATTTTGCTTTTAGGCCCACTTATTGCAATACATGAGTTTGGGCACTATTTTGTTGCGCGTAAATTGGGCGTAAAAGTTTTAGTTTATTCCATTGGTTTTGGGCCAACGGTTTTAAAGTGGACTTCTAAAAAGTCAGGTATTCAATATCAGCTTTCGGCATTGCCCTTGGGTGGTTATGTCAAAATGCTGGATGAGCGTGAAGGTGATGTTGCTGAAGAGGATGCGCCCAAAGCATTTAATCGTCAGTCACCTTGGAAGCGTATCGCAATTGTTGCAGCTGGCCCATTGATTAACTTGGTATTTGCAATCTTTCTGTTTTGGATTTTGTTTTTGCCTGCACAAGAGCAGTTGAATACACGTGTGGGTACAGTGCTACCTAATACACCTGCAGCACAAGTTCAAATGCAAGTGGGCGATAAAATTACCGCTGTTGATGGCTTAACGACACCCACTTGGGAAAAGTTGAATTTTGCCTTGGTTGATCGTGTAGGTGAAACGGGATCAATCCAAATTCAGGCCGAACGTGCGGGACAAGTTAAGACATTTAGTTTGCCTATTCAAAACTTCTTGAAAGATCAAACACAGTCTCCGCTTGATGTTCTGGGTTTTACGCCTTATCGACCTAAAATTCCTGCGGTCGTGACTAAGTTGAGCGAAGATGGTGCAGCCATTCGTCAGGGTATGCAACAAGGTGACAAAATTGTCGCGATTGATGGCATTAAGATGAATGATTGGTTTGATGTGGTTCAAGTGGTTCAAGCTTCACCTGAGAAATTGTTAAAAATTGATGTGCTTCGCCAAAATCAATTGGTACAACTTGAAGTGATGCCACAAGGTAAACGCGACAATATGGGCAAGGTTTCTGGTGTCTTAGGTGTACAAAGTGACCCTGGGAAAATCAGTATTCCTACAGAATATAAACAAACGATACAATATAATCCTGCCGAAGCCTTCATGATGGCGGTAGATAAAATCGGTCAACTGTCGAGTATGATTTTGAACTCGATTGTAAAAATGGTGCGCGGTTTGATTGGTCTAGACAACCTATCAGGACCGATTACGATTGCCAAAGTCGCAGGACAAAGTGCGGAAATGGGTTGGCAAACTTTTATCTCATTTATGGCATTGATGAGTGTAAGTTTAGGGATATTAAATTTATTGCCTATTCCTATGCTTGATGGTGGACATTTGGTCTATTATTTTATAGAACTAATACGTGGTAAACCTGTTTCTGAACAAATACAATTGGTTGGTTTAAAAATTGGTATGGTATTGCTCGGAAGTATGATGCTTTTGGCACTATTCAATGATTTTATGCGTTTGTAAAAAAGCGTAGATACGGAATTAAATTTTACATCGGAAAAAACTGGCATGCAGCACACACATTTATTTATGCCTTTGGCGCTCATCAGTGCTATGGCAACAGTACAACAAGTATATGCAGCAGAAGATTATATAGTACGTGATATTAAGGTTGATGGACTTGTTCGTTTAACGCCAGCAAATGTCTATGGAATGATTCCGTTGAATAGTGGGGATCGTGTGAGCGATGCAGCACTTGCCAATGCCATTCGTAGTTTATATGCAACAGGTTTGTTTGATGACATTAAAACAGAAAAGCAGGGTGATACGCTGGTTTTCAAAGTTGTCGAACGTCCACTAATTTCTAAAGTTGAATTTAAAGGTAATAAACTCATTCCTAAAGAGGCCTTGGAAGAAGGCTTGAAGAAGATGGGGATTACCGAAGGTGAAGTGCTGAAAAAATCAGCGCTACAGACGGTTGAGTCTGAGCTTGAACAACAGTACATGCAGCAAGGTCGTTATGATGCTGATGTAAAAGTTGTGACAACAGCGAAGCCGAACAACCGTGTAGATCTTACTATTGAGTTTGTTGAAGGTAAGGCTGCAAAAGTTGTAGATATCAATATTATTGGTAATACCGTATTTAAAGAAAGCGAAATTGAACAAGCGTTTGCGGTAAAAGAAAGTGGTTGGACGTCCATTATTTCACGTAATGACCGTTATGCACGTGAAAAGATGGCTGCAAGCTTAGAGTCTTTACGTGCACTTTATTTAAACAAAGGCTATATCAACTTTAATATCAATCACTCAAGCTTAAATTTAAGTGAAGATAAAAAGAATATTTTTGTTGAAGTTTCAGTGGATGAAGGCGAACAGTTTAAATTTGGCGAAACCAAATTTTTGGGCGATGCTTTATACACCCCAGCAGAACTGAAAGCTTTGCAAATTTATAAAGATGGCGATATCTATTCACAAGAAAAAGTGAATGCTGTTAAACAGTTGCTTCTACGTAAATATGGTAATGCAGGTTATTACTATGCAGAAGTGAACGTCGTGCCTCAGATCGATAAAGAAACTCATCTGGTGGATTTAAATTATTATGTGAATCCAGGTCAGCAAGTGACTGTGCGTCGTATTAACTTTACTGGCAACACGAAAACTGCGGATGAAGTATTACGTCGTGAAATGCGCCAAATGGAAGGTGCACTCGCAAGTAATGAGAAAATTGATTTATCTAAAGTTCGTTTAGAGCGCACAGGTTTCTTTAAGACTGTAGATATCAAACCTGCACGTGTTCCGAACACAGCCGACCAAGTTGATCTAAATATTAATGTAGAAGAGCAACACTCAGGTACCAGTACTTTAGCAGTTGGTTTCTCACAAAGTGGTGGTGTAACCTTCCAAGCGGGTCTAAGTCAAACCAATTTCATGGGTACAGGTAACTCTGTTGCTATTGATTTATCACGCTCAGAAACACAAGATTACTACAACCTAAGTGTGACTGATCCGTACTTTACAATTGATGGTGTACGTCGTGGTTATAACATGTACTACCGTAAAACCAAGTTGGATGAAGACTATAACGTCAACAACTATGTGACGGATAGTTTTGGTGGTGGTATCAATTTCGGTTATCCAATTGATGAAAACCAAAGCATTAGTGCAGGTTTAAACATCGACCAAACTGAAGTCACCACAGGTCCGTATGTATCGACCTATGTACGTGATTACTTGCTAGCACATGGTGGTAAGACAAAAAGTACATCGACTTATTGTATGGTTGACTTAGTTTTAGATCCTACAACAGGTGGTTATGTTTGCCCAGATGGTCAGACATCTGCTCCTTATGGTTCTGAGTTTACCGGTGACTTCTTAACGTATAACTTAAACTTAGGTTGGTCATATAACACCTTAAACCGTCCGGTGTTCCCGACATCTGGTATGTCGCATCGTATTAATGGTGAAATTGCATTACCTGGTAGTGATGTTGAATATCAAAAGCTGACATATGATGCTCAGGCGTACTTCCCATTAGGCAAAGACTTCGTACTTCGTGGCTATGGTAAGTTGGGTTATGGTAATGACTTACCATTCTATAAAAACTTCTATGCTGGTGGTTTTGGTTCGGTACGTGGTTATGATAACAGTACCTTAGGTCCGAAATATCCAGGTGTGACTTATAGCGAATCAAGATCTAAAGATAATGACTATGAGGAAGTGGGTGGTAATGCACTGATCCAATTTGGTACAGAGTTGGCTTTGCCTTTGCCATTTAAAGGGGATTGGACTCGTCAAGTTCGTCCAGTACTGTTTGCTGAAGGTGCGCAAGTGTTTGATACACAGTGTGATGTACCATCTGGTCAGTTATATATGACTGGAAGTAAAACTGATGCTGGCGTGGATGCAAAGCAATACTGTAAAGACAACTTCGGTTTTGAGCTTGATAACATGCGTTATAGCGTGGGCGTTGGCTTTACTTGGATTACCATGATTGGTCCATTGTCTCTCAGCTATGCGTATCCATTGAATGATAAAGATGGCGATGAAACAAAGAACATTCAATTTGAAATCGGTCGTACCTTCTAAGGTCGACCTTTTCTCTACATGAAAGATATAAATATGAAAAAACTTCTTACAGCTTTAACACTTACAGCATTAACTTCTACAGTGGCGAATGCTGCTGGCTATGGTGTTGTGGATCTTGAGCGTGTTGTTGAAAATAGTACCTATTTAAAACAGCAAAATTCGAGTTTTCAACAGAAAATTCAACCTCAAAGTACGAAGCTTGATCAACTGAGTAAAGAGCTTCAAGACTTACAACAGCGTTTACAAACAGGTGATAAGCTAAGCGCTGCGGATAAGCAAAAAATGGTGACTCAGTATCAAACCAAAATGAACGAGTTCAATACTTTGCAGCAAACCATGCAAAGCAGTGTGCAAAGCTCTATTCAGCAAGTACGTACTGTATTTGATGGTCGAGTGAAGCAAGTTGCTGAACAATTGCGTAAAGAAAATCAATTAGATGTTGTTTTGAATAAAAACTCAGCACTTGCCTATGACGCTAAGTATGATTTAACTGATAAAATGATTCAAAAGGTTAACGCAATTAAGTAATCAATGAATCCTCAACAGTATCGCTTAGAAGATCTTGCTCGTTTAGTCCAAGGTGAGTGTGTAGGTCAAGCTGATTTAATCCTTAAGGGATTAGCAAGTCTAGATTCGGCAGAATCTAGACATCTTGCATTTGTAAATGGTGAAAAGTACTTAGAACAAGCGCAGCAGTCTAAAGCTGGAGCATTCATTGTTACAGCTGATCTGAAAGATCACTTGGTAGAACATCAAAACTTTATTGTTGTTACCAATCCTTATTTAGCCTTTGCCATTTTAACCCATGCTTTTGAGGTTAAGCACACTGAACAGGGCATCGAAAGCACTGCGCAGATACATCCTTCTGCAATCATCTCAGATACTGCTTATATTGGACATTATGTGGTCATTGGAGCAAATTGCGTTGTTGGCGATGACACGATTATCCATTCACATGTCAGCATACATGATGGGGTTGAAATTGGCCGCAGCGGTTTAATTGAATCGCATGTAAATCTGATGTCATGCAAAATTGGTGATCGTGTCCGTATTCATGCCAATACTGTGATTGGTAGTGAAGGTTTTGGTTTTGCCCCTTATCAAGGGAAATGGCATCGAATTGCTCAATTGGGTTCGGTCATCATCGGTAATGATGTACGGATTGGTTCAAATTGTAGTATTGATCGCGGTGCATTGGATGACACAATTTTGGAAGATGGTGTCATTATTGATAACCTTGTGCAAATCGCCCATAACGCTAAAATTGGTGCCAATTCTGCTTTTGCTGCCAATACCGCAATTGCGGGTAGTACAACCATTGGCAAAAATTGCATCGTAGGTGGTGGGTCTGCAATTGCAGGGCACTTAAATATTGTTGATAATGTTACGTTAACTGGAATGTCAATGGTCACAAATAATATTTCTGTGGCTGGAACGTATTCTTCAGGAATTGGGCTGTTTGAAAATCAAAAGTGGAAACGCACCGTTGTTCGTTTAAGACAATTAGCAGATGTGCCATTGACCCAATTGGTAAAAAAACTTGATCATATGCAGGCTCAAATTGAGTCCCTTGAATCAACAATTAAATTGCGTAAATAGAAATATGATGACTGAGTCGAATTCTACTAGTTTCACGAAACCTGAATTGCCAATGACGATTCAAACTATTCGTGAGTACTTACCACACCGCTATCCTTTTTTATTGGTCGATCGTGTTGTTGATGTGACTGAAAATGGAATTGTGGCGTATAAAAATGTGTCTATTAATGAAGAATTTCTTCAAGGCCATTTCCCTAATTATCCAATTATGCCTGGTGTTTTGATTGTCGAAGCATTAGCGCAAGTTTCAGGTATTCTTGGTTTCATCATGAACAATGAGAAACCAAGTGAAGGTTCTTTGTTCTTGTTCGCAGGGGCAGAGAAAGTTCGCTTTAAAAAGCAAGTCGTTGCAGGTGACCAATTGGTGTTAAAATCAGAATTGGTTATGCAGAAACGTGGTATTTACAAATATAATTGTATTGCCACCGTTGACGGTGTAGTAGCAGCATCTGCGGAAATTATGGTTTCGCATCAGAAAATAGAGCAATCATGAGCAATAACGAATTTATTCACCCAACAGCAATCATCGATGCATCTGCCGTGATTGCAGCAGATGCAAAGATTGGACCGTATTGTATTATTGGTCCAAATGTCACTATTGGTGCAGGTACGCAGTTACATTCGCACGTAGTGGTCGGTGGTTATACACGTATTGGAGAACACAATGAAATTTTCCAATTCGCAAGCGTGGGTGAGGTCTGCCAAGATCTAAAATATGCAGGTGAAGAAACCTGGTTAGAAATTGGTGACCATAATAAAATTCGTGAACATTGTAGTTTACACCGTGGCACGGTTCAGGATCACGGTATAACCAAGATTGGTAGCCATAATTTATTGATGGTAAATACGCATATTGCGCACGACTGTGTGGTCGGTGATCATAATATTTTTGCAAACAACGTCGGCGTGGCTGGCCATGTTCACGTAGGTGACTATGTGATTGTCGGCGGTAACTCGGGTATACACCAATTCTGTAAGATTGATTCTTATAGCATGATTGGTGGTGCATCATTGATTGTGAAAGATGTACCTGCTTATGTGATGGTTTCTGGTAATCCTGCACATGCTTTTGCGATGAATGTTGAAGGTATGCGTCGTAAAGGTTGGTCTAAAAATGTGATTCAAGGTTTACGTACAGCATTTAAACTGATCTATAAAGAAGGTTTGACGACAGAGCAGGCTTTAGAACGTATCCGTGCAGAAATTTTGCCTGAAGTCGCTGAGGTACAATTGCTCATTGACTCCTTAGAACAGTCAGAGCGTGGCATTGTGCGTTAAGTTTAATCCAAAGATAAAAAAAGACACTTCGCGTGTCTTTTTTTATATCTGTAGGAAAATTATTTTTTAAAGAAAGAGGCTTCTTCAGACTTGGGATATTGCTTAAGAAGTTTGGCTTTGTATTGGTTGGCCTGAGTCGAGTTTTTATCCACTTCTTTGGCAATATTATAGAGTTGATAGACGGCTCGAGGTGCGCGCGAAGAGTTTGGGTATTGGTTTGCCACAATCCCGTAGTTCTTTTTCGCTTCTGCATAGTTGGTAGGTTCAATCGCTAAATTAAATTCCGCTAACCAGAAATATGCATTGCTGATGTAAACACTGTTGGGATTGTTTTTAATAAAATTTTGCATGGGTGCAATCGCTTTCTTCGCACCACCTTGCTTATAGGCATCCAATGCGACAGTATACGCGGCTTTTTCTAGCTCAGATGGCTCTGATGTGTTTTGCGTACTGACTACTACAGGTGCTTTGTTTACTGTGGCTGCGGTTGTGTTACTGCTGGGGTTGGTGATTGTGGTGTTACTGGGAGGAGTATCCTGTTGGTTATCCTCCGTTGTGGTACTCGCTTCAGGGTCTACTTTTTGCTGAAGTAACTCTAAGCGTTGATCTAGGTCAGCGTAACGATTTTCCAACTCATGTTTGAGTTGAGCGATCTCGTTGTCTTGTTCTTCAAGTTTACCGCGTAAGCTACGCAAATCACTTTCTAATTGTTGGTTCTTTTGCATGATTTGCCAATTAATATTGGTTGCTGTTGCACTCGCACCTGTGTCTACTGCGACGCTGGTTGGATTGACACTATTGTTCGTTGCTTGGCTTAAGCCGCGAGATTCAATTGGAATATTGGCGAAAACAGGCGTTGTGCAAAGTAGGGTGAGGGCACATAGGCTATGCTTCTTTAGCATCATAAAATATCCGTGTTATAAGGCTTTGATGGGGGACACATCAAACAAAATTCATTTCCCTCATTAAAAACGGCAACGTTATGAATTGCAATAACCTTTTACATTGTTGTCGTATATTTAGGTAAATGAATGTAGCCTAGTCGTTACCAAAAATTGAGCGATTTTTCTTGATTTTGTTTTATAAATAGTCAATTGAATGAAATACTTATTGAAAAGTCGTTTATAGGCTTGCAACTTAGGGAAAAATCTCTATACTCTGTTCTTGCAATGGTAGCCCTGCCGGTTACTTCGCAATTGTACTCTACAAACCCCGCCAGGACCGGAAGGTAGCAACGGTAGTAGAAATATGATGTGCCGAAGGCTTGCTGGTAGGGTTGCCACCATATTCATTTATTAAAAATATAATAATCAATACACAAATACATTGTATGTAGACCAAATTTAAAAATATCTTGTCCATTGACTGTTATTACATTTGTAATATTTCCTATTATCTTTACCCTTAACTTTTATTTTAAAATTCATTTACTCTATTCCTCACCTCTTTTTGCTCTCTACCATGTGTATTTTTTCTTTTGGGCGTGATGTATTTTAATATCACGTTAAATACAGATCATTTAATTTATCGAAAATTATTTCAAGCATTAGAAATCATTGCATTATTTTTTATCTTACACGTCTTGTATATATTTAAGCTTTTCTGAGTTTGGTTTGATTTATACTTATTTAAGAGTGCTATAATTTTATAATTCATTAACGATTACATGTAGTTAATGTTGGGTGTGAATATAAGATCAATATTTATAAAGGTGATTTGGGTATAGCTTGGTCAAGAGCGAATGGTGATTAGTCATCAACCCTGCGATTAATCGCTTTCATAATCGCGTCCATTTCAAAGCCACGATACATTAAAAAACGGATTTGCTTGGCTTTTAGTTTTGGATCTGTTGCGACCTCAATTCCATACTTTCTAACTTTGAGTTGATAGGCTTGTTCGACCCAATCTGTTTCTTTTAGTTCTTCTAAAATTAAACCAGTGTCAATCTTTTTAGTTTTAAGCGCCAGTTTAATGCGATTAGGGCCTTTGCCTTTACGCTTTTGGCTCGATAAAGTGATCTCAGCCACACGTTGATCACTCTGATAGTTTTGTGCTGAAAGCTCTTCAACCAGTTTAATCACTTCTTCGCGGTGCATTGCCCATGTGGCCAATTTTTCAATCAATTCTGCTTTTGAATATTCCTTACGTGTTAATACAGCAAAGGCATAAGAGCGTAGACGGGAACCTGTTAAACCTGTGGGTTTGGGTTGATTCTCTTCATCAAAATCTAAAGCAGCAGCAGTTTCTTGTGTTACCAGCGTGTGACCGTATTGAGTAGCAGGGGGATCTTCCTCGCCAAATTGTTGTTTGAGAGCATCATAGTCAAGGAGTTTAGGGAATTTTGAGTTAGGCATAATCGGCTATGAAATAGATCTGAATAAACAAAACGCCCTGTAGGGCGTTTCTTAGTGTAAGCCTAAATGTCGTGTAATAACATTTAATCTTTTTAGATACCTTTAATTAAGCATCTAAAAAGTCTGGCTCTTCTTCATTCTCTTCTACAGGCGCAGCATTTGCAGTCGTCAATAGTTTTTCTCGAATGATTTTCTCAATGGTTTCAGCCAACTGAGGGTTTTCTTCAAGGTGACGGATCACATTGTTTTTACCTTGACCAATTTTATCACCTTGGTATGAATACCAAGCACCTGCTTTTTGTACGATTTCTTGTTGAACAGCTAAGTCTACAAGTTCGCCCAAATGGTTGACGCCTTTACCATATAGGATTTGGAAGAGCGCTTCGCGGAATGGAGGTGCCATTTTGTTTTTGACAACTTTCACTTTGGTTTCAGAACCAACGATTTCATCGCCTTCTTTGACCTGACCTACGCGACGAATGTCTAAACGCACAGACGCATAGAATTTCAATGCATTACCACCAGTCGTGGTTTCAGGGCTACCAAACATTACACCAATTTTCATACGAATTTGGTTAATGAAAATTACCATACAGTTTGAACGTTTTGCATTACCTGTAATTTTACGTAATGCTTGGCTCATTAAACGCGCTTGAAGCCCCATGTGTGAGTCGCCCATTTCACCTTCAATTTCTGCACGTGGTGTCAATGCTGCAACAGAGTCGACAACGATGAGGTCAATGGCACCAGAGCGAACCAGCATGTCTGCAATTTCAAGTGCTTGCTCACCATGGTCAGGCTGAGAAACCAGTAGATTGTCAATATCTACGCCAAGTTTACGCGCATACTGTGGGTCTAAAGCGTGTTCTGCATCGATAAATGCACATGTACCACCTGCTTTTTGACATTCGGCAATCGCTTGTAAAGTCATGGTTGTTTTACCTGAAGATTCAGGACCATAAATCTCAACGATACGACCTTTCGGTAAGCCGCCAATGCCTAGAGCAATATCAAGTGTCAAAGAACCCGTTGATACCGCTTCAACAGCTTGTACGGTGTTATCGCCAAGACGCATTACTGTGTTTTTACCAAACTGCTTTTCAATTTGGCTTAGCGCAGCATTGAGCGCCTTGCTTTTATTATCATCCATCTTACAACCTCAAAACGATGTCACGGATATTTACTGAATATGCTCAGTATAGTGACAGATTTAGTCTGTATCTTCTATAAAAGTCAGATCGTGTGCGACACAATATGACGCATGTCATTCATCATCATTATAAGACCAATATTGGTCAAATTGTTGATCATTTTCTTGTCTAAACTTACTGATATCGCGTCGGTCTTTTTTACTTGGACGATGATCAGGTCGAGCTAGATTATGCAACTTTCTTTGGCTTGCAATCAATTCCCGTCGTGTAATACTGACTTCAGTTTCTTCATATAATTTTTGTGCAACAGGAGCGGGGCCACGCACGTCAGAGAGTTCTTTGATCACTACGGTTTTCTTGTCAATACCTTGTTGTATGGTGAGTTCCATTCCAACCCGAACTTCTCTTGACACTTTGACACGTTCGCCATTGTGGTGAACTTTGCCCCCCTCAATTGCATTTTTGGCAATGGAGCGCGTTTTAAAAAAGCGTGCTGCCCATAACCATTTGTCAATGCGCATGCCTACAGCATCTTCCGCTAAAGTGGATTTACGCATATTTGGCCGTGACCTCAGCTTGCTCTAAATAAGGAATTAAATCGGTGAGCTGATTTAAGATCGGATAAGGGCTGGATGTCTTGCTTTGACCTAGTGATGAGGGTTGAGCAATGGTAAATAGGTTTTGAATACCATAACTTTCAGCACCTTTTAATACTTTTTCAGTGTCATCGATAAAGTAACACTGTGTGGCTGCAAAAGGATGGCGTTCATGGAGATGTTGCCAAAACTCAGTAAACTCTTTGGCATGACCGAGGGTTTCGCTGCTAATAATGACATCGAAATATGAGGCTAGTTTTGTGTGTTCGAGCTTGAACTTGAGTCCCTCACAGTCCGCATTGGTGGCAAGCCAGCAAGGGTAGCCGTTACTTTTTAAATAGTCGAGAAGTTCAAGACAGCCTTCACGCAGGCCAACTTTGTGCTTAAATTCCTGCTGCAAAGCGAGCGTATCTACGCCAACTTTAGCTGTCCAAAAGCGCGTAGAATACCAATTGAGTGTGTGATTATGAGTTTTATAAAACTGAAACAGCGCTTGAGTACTTTGTTCTAAAGAGCACTGGTGTTGTTCAGCATAACGGATAGGAAGCTGATGATTCCAAATAAAATCATCATAGGCAAGATCCAGTAATGTACCGTCCATATCAAAAATGATAATTGGCTTTTCCACTCAAAAAATCTCCAATATTTCAAAGTTCAGCAATGGCTATAGAAAACAGTTAGCAACCGATCTAGCCGTTTTGCTTTATGCAAATATGACGTAATTATAGCGTATAGCTGCATAAGATGACGGATTTGCATAGCCCATTGTCAAAAATTGAAGAATACGTGATCTCAATTTTTTAAGTAAGAGCATATAAGATGCATTGATCTACAACAATATTGAAATTTCAGCATAATGAATGATTCACCTTATGGGGAAGGAAGAGCTTTTATAAACTTTCGATGAGAGCGCTTAGCGCTGTCATTATTATGGAAAATCTCTACTGTTGCTGCTGACCTAAATCAGCCATGGATTACAATGGACAGCATCATTAGTTTTGGTCAGCTTTTCAGCTCTCATGTCTATTTAATCTATTTCATCAAATGTTCATTTTACATCGATACCATTAACACCACCTGAGGGTAGTTTTTATGTTTGAAGCTAAATTTAAACCACTTCAGCTGGTGGAGAAAGGTTGGCTGTATTTAGCGGATTAATGCGATAAACGTAAGTTTTCTGACAAAAATGAAAATAAAAAAAAGTGGTTTTGCTGGTTATTTACACAAGAATCGGTTAAAAAAGATGTGGCGAATGAGAATAAAATAGAGAGGAATGGATGAGTGAATTAAATTTAGATTTTTTAGATGAAACCTTAGATAAATATGAAGCAAAAGGTAAGAAAAAGGCCATTAAAAAAATCCGTATTGGTTATATGCTCTATGCAAAGTTTATGTCGAATAAAAAATTTGCAGAAAATGTAATGAGTTCATCTTTAGATCCAAATAAGCGGACTTATCGTAATACCAAGATTAAAATTACGCATGATGAATATGAGTTAACCTTTTTACGTAATGATGATTAAGTATTGAATTGTGTTAAAAAACCTTAAGGTTTCATTTATTTGAAATATTTGAGCTGTAGAGTGTGTGACATAAAGCAATGAAAATATAATGATTAGATGATGTTTGTGCAGTTAAGCCTGTTTATTTGGAGAGAGGTAAACAGGTTTTTTATTATAATAACTTTCTGGTCTGAGTGATTACAGACAAAAAGCCCGATTTGTTTTCATACTGATCGGGCTTTTATTTTTCTATTGAAATGAAAATAGTGAGAAAGATGATTTCTGACATCTTTTGATCATATTATTCATGGATAATCTTTTTTATTTTGAGTTGCTTCGATATGTCAATTGTTACTGCAAATGAACTAGACGATATTCTAAAAGAATTAATTTCCAAAAATAAAAAGCCTGAAAAGATTTTGATTGGTTATAAAGCATATAGCGAGCTTATGAATGACCGAAAGTTTTTGCATGAAGTCGCTAGTTCGGCTATGGATCCGAATAAAAGAAAGTATCAAAAGATTAAGATCAAAGTGACGCAGGATGAGTATCAATTAGAAGTGAAGTGTTCAGATAAAAATGAGTCGCTGTAAAGTAATTTAAAAAAACTGGAGAAAGAGTGCATTTTTTAATTGATGTATTTTAAATGCAGGTTTATACTACACTCGAAATTAAAGCGCTGTAGCTTTTCTTGTTTTATATCCCACGCTCCCATGCGTGGGATTTTTTTGCGCGATGATTTTTCATAAAGAAAGCACTTGGATGTACAAAAGCGCTGAAAAGAAATTAAGAATGAGTACAAATTAGAAACGGTCAGCTTGTGACTTTCTCTAGTCTCAATATTTAAGGTGTGGGTAAAGGTAAAGTCAGGTTGATTGGACCACTCAACCCAAAGTCAAAAGAAGAATTGGAATTGAGTGATATTTCCTGAGTGTCTTAGGCGTATAATATTTTTAAGGCAGTGTTGAAAAAGTGTTCGCGTGTTCTCTTCTGAGGTGACTGTATACCGTTGAATACGAGGCGATCAGCATGCTGCTATCCCAATAGATGAACTTCTCGATCTATAACTTAATGAATAAAAAGGCGGTCTCATGTTTAAGCCCACAACTGCACCTCAAGATGCGCTGATATTGCAACTTGTACCGATTGTGACTCAAGCGTGCGAGATTTTACGAGCAGAGTATCAAGCTTATGTTGCAGGTGGTGATTTTACAGTTGAACGAAAATCCGATCATTCACCCGTCACACAAGCGGACTATCGTGTCAATCAATTTATTACTGATGCTTTAAACAAAGCCTTTCCTCATTTGCCTGTTCTTTCTGAAGAAGGGCAGCATGTGCATAGACAGCAGTGGCAGTCTTTTTGGATGCTTGATCCCTTAGATGGTACGAAAGAATTTTTGCATCAAAGTCCTGAATTCACTATCAATCTCAGTCTTATCGAAGGTGCGCATACAACTTTTGCGGTGTTGGCTATTCCTTGTGAACAGCAAGTTTACTTCTGTCCACTACACGGTCAGCCGTTAAAATACAATATGGAAAAAGACGTATGGTCTGAATATGTTCCAGTTGAAAACCACAGTGCTGTTCAAGTCGGCTTAAGCCAAAGTAGTCAGAGTAAGCCGCAGTATCAAGTATATTTAGAGCAGTTGGAAAAACTTACGCCTATTCAAGAGTATCGCGCAGGGAGTGCATATAAGTTCTGCATGGTGTTGGAAGACCGAGTCGATATTTACCCACGCTTTCACCCAACGAGTGAGTGGGATACCAGTGCTGGACAGTGTTTATTAGAGCGAATCGGTGGTGGTTTGGTTGATTTTCAGGGACGACCATTCGTATATAATCAAAGATTGAGTTTACTGAATGGCGGTTTTATTGCATATCGAAATAACGATATGAAAAAACTGGCATTACAAGCACTTGAACTAATGCCTTCGTCGGCTTGAGCTAAAAACTGAGCGTGCTATAGTGTTTTTTGAATTATTGAGTTGCTAGTGATTATGGCCTTAGAGTTACTCCCGCCTAGTATGTTGAAGGCAATCGATTTATTGCCAGATGCAAAAACGCCAGTGACGTTGTTTACACGTCATTCCATTCGTGAAGTTGTTACGGGTCAGGGACTTGCAGGCTATGATTTACAGCTGACGCATCAAGGGCGAGATTTGGCGGAGGCGTGGGGTTCCTATCTGATCGATAATACGGATCGAGTGATACAACACTGTATTTCTAGCCCAATTCAACGTTGTATTGATACCGCTGCATTAATGATTCAAGGGGCAGATGGACAAACCCTTGAGCCGAATACCCACCGCATTGAAATTATCGAACAAGGTTTATTGGTTGAGCCAGGTAGTTTTGTTTTGGATATTAAGCAAGCTGGGCCTTATTTTCAGCGTCAAGGCGCTTTAGGATTTATTAATAGCTTTGTGAATAATGCCTTACCCGGGATGAAGCATCCGATTCATGGTGTCGTAGATGTATTGGAACTCATATATAACACACATCCGAATAACCCTTATGGTCTGAGCCTTGCGGTCAGTCATGACACGATTTTAGCTGCGATTTTGGCGGTTATTTCAGGGCGCACGATTGTGACCAAAGAAGACTGGCCGAAAATGATGGAAGGTCTTTTCGTATGGTTTGAGGGAGATGTGTTTTTGGAATCAAAATTGAAATGGATTTGGCGTGGGGAAATTAATGAACTGAATATTCATGAATTTCAAAATCTGTAAGTGCTTTTTTTATTAATAAAAAAATCAGCTATAAATCTCGTTCATTCATTTAGGCGGTCATTTGAACGAAAAAAAGAATATACGAGATTTATAGATCGATCATTCGTCAACTTTATTAAATGCTATACCGCATCAGTTTAAATTTTTGCTTTGAGTCGATTAGGAAAGTCGAGCAAGTCGATACTTAGGCCTTCATCATTTAAAGGCCATAATGAGGTATTCACCGCTACGCTGTGCTGATGAATGCGATTGTATTTATCTGCAGCAATGAGCGTGGCAATCTCATGATTCGAAAGGGTATAAGCATTGACAACATCGGCTGGATATTGAGTGCGGTCATAAAACTCAGCTTCCGTTTCTCCTTGGTGCAGTGCAAAAATACGTTCAATTGCTGGTAAATAGACGCCATAGCCTAACCACGCGTCAACGCCCTGAGAGGCCTGAATTTCTGCGGTTCCACGCATATTTGAGATGACTTTGGCGAGTATGTCTTTTTCACCTTTGGCATGAAAATACTCAATATATTGTTGTTCTGTCAGTTGGAATTTTTCAAGTGTTGGAAGAAATTTATTAATCATGCTATTCCCCAGTAGAACATTCTATGTGGTTTCATTATAAGAAAACAGAATACCATAATTTATTTATGGGATTTTAATTTTAATCATTTTGGATTTAAAAATTAAAATAAGCTAAGTGCTTACAAAGAAAATTAATTGAAATATCTTTTTTTAAAAAATTAACTGACAAATATTGGCACTATATTGGTGCAAATTTAAATGTATAACTCATCATTATTTTTCATAAATTCAAGCCCTGTCACAGAACTTTTATTTTTCGGACATTAGTTTTAATGTTTATAAAAAATATGTTCTGAAGTGACAAATTATGTAAATTGAATATGAATAGAAAATAGTGTTAAATAATTAAGCTTTTGATTTATATAAATTATTAATGATTTTTAAATTTTTATTTGTGACTATTTTGGGGGAAGATGTGAAAAGTGTGAATGAGTTCTTGTATTGCAAGCTAAGTCTTTGCGTTGTAACACTGATGTTAGCTGCGTGTGGTGGAGGTGGTGGAGAAAGTGGAACCGAAAACTCTACAACGCCTGTAGTGAAAACCTATGCTGAACCTACACAGGATGTGGCTGATGGAAATAAATTGGGTTATTTTGATTACGATGCAAACTCAAGAACACGTGTGATACGAAATGACTTAACTGGTAACTTCGAAGCAATGCTGCAATTTGGTCAGAGTCATGTGGTTGATCCAAATGGTAATGAAAGTAAAAAAATGCCGCGTCTGACGATGGAAAAAGAAGCGCTATTGCTAGTTACGCCAACTGATAGCATGGGGAAAATTGATGGTCTGAGTGCTGATATTTACATGAATAATCAGTTGCTCCGCACAGTTTCATTTAACGATCCAACTCAGATTCCTCAGTCTGATCAAACCAATACCGATGACCGTCCGCGTGTGCAATATAGTAAGCGTGCGTGGAGTGCTCAACTCAATTGGGATGAAATACGTCCAGGTTTGCGTATTCAGCTTAAAGATTCTCATGGTCGTCAGGGGCAAATCGCGGAAGATAAAATTGATTTTGCCTCTCCGGGAGAGTTGGTCTTAAATAATATTCGTATCGGCATGTTAACTGCTCCCCCTGTTTCCAATGGTCACTATATGCTGAATGATCCTGTTCGGGCAGGTTCAGATTACTTTCAAACGATTCCAGCTGCTGAAATGACCGTTGCAAAATATGATGATATTCAGTTAGATCGCGTCATGATTGCAGACGGGACCATTTACGATACTGTAAGTGCTAGCCAAGGCGGGGTTTATGATGGTGACATGCGTGAAAACGTGGGTAAGTCGACATTTAGCGTGGGCATTAACCTAGCAAACTGGGGCATTACCAGTGCTTCGATGGCAAGTCAGAATCAACCACAGTTAACCCAAACCGTAGTTGCGCACCATAGTCGTGGAAAATATGCCAATGGCGAAAGTAATCATGGTTTAAGTGGTGGTAATGGCATGCTGACGTTGTATGATTCGGTTGGAAATGAGTTTAGTCATGAAATTGGACATCACTATGGACTGGGGCATTATCCTGGGCAGGCGGGTGATAACCAGTTTTGGACTTCACATCATGCAGACAGTGGTTGGGGTTATATTCCGTATCGTAATATGATGCGGGGTAATTTGATTTGGAATAATAAGGATTTATGGGCTGCTTCTACAGGAATTGCAAATTTCTTAGCTTTATATCCACATAGCCGAGATGCAATGTCTGGTGGTTATGCATCAAGCTCAGTTTCACGTTATACCCACTATACGGGCTATAGCACTTATTTAAAAATTCAACCGCACTTTAACCGTTATGTGTGGGACAAGACTTCACCGACGGGTTATAAAAAATGGAATGAAGTAACACGACAGATGGAAGTGGCTCAACCTACTATGCCAGATTCTGCTGCACCTGTTTGGTATCAACCAAAGCAAAACTATTTACGCCCACGTGTGTTTGGTGAGCCTGTAGTGACCATTTTGGGTGGCTATGACCCTGTTGCGCAGGTTGGGTTACTCTATCCTGCAGCACGTTCAAATTGGGGCAATGTCTATGATTTACCTGCTGCAGATACTGCGTTAAATCAGGATGCATGTTGGTTAAATGTACAGTATCCAAATACAGTGACCAATATTGCACTGGCTCCGACACGATTAGGTAGTAATGCCAATAAATTACATGTCAATTTAGCGCTTGCAGATCATCCTCAGAAAGTTGATTTATATTGTAAGCAGGTCAATGCTGCTGCCAAATTATTATCGACGACAGTGATTCCCCAATATGCTACGGCTATTACGCCTGCAGTTAAGATTGGTAAAGCACAGGGTTATAAAGCCTTACGCGATGTAGAGTTGCCTCTACTTGAGCGAGAGCTACTGAATCAGGCGGCGAACAATCTTATTGTTTTGTCACCAAACGGTTTAATGCTTTATCAGGCTTATAAATCGTATAAAAATGAGATGAGTTTAGCTGCACAGCAGGTACTTGAGCGTTATGAAGAGCAAGAAACTAGATGGATGCGTTTAAATCGTTGGGTAAATGTTTATTATGATGATTTGGCCAAAGATGTACCTGCTGCGATTGATGCACTCAAGGCTTTTATCAAACAGCTGGGTTTACAACAAGATGACCCACTTGCACAAAGTGGATTGTTAAAAAATAACAAGAATTGCTTGAAAACAGAGCTGGCATCTAACCAAAAAATGGATGTTTACATTAGTGGTCCATCGGCTTGTACTGCTGATGATACCGAGCAGTGGGTTTATGACAGTTTAGGACGTATCCATAGTAAAGCGGCTATGGGACAATGTTTAACGGGTAATGGAGGAAGTGCTAAAGTCACCTTGACTGACTGTGTGGCGAATAATACAGCACAAGTGTGGTCAATGGATGCGACGACGTCTGCTATTAAACAATCAGGACAGTGCTTAGATCTAAACTCGGGTAATTTGGTAAATAACCGTCAGATTGCAATTCGATATGGCTGCTCTGGAAATAATAATCAAAGATGGACAATGCTGAACCAAAATACAAGCTTGATTTTAGCTGGGGCAACATCAAGAAATATTGGTATTTTAGTGAAAAACCTGAAAACTCAATCTTTGAATTAAACCACTGCTCATCTCGCACATGATTTAACATGAAATGAAAGGAGCTCCCTAAAGGGGGCTTTTTTTGTAAGTAGATGTTCTCGTGGGTGCGAGAGACGGCTGATGGATTGTATTTGGGTTTTAAGTTGTATTCTTAGGTAGCAGATGTATTGGAAAAGGTATAGGCGTTAGAAAGTTCAAAAAATAGATACAAAAAAAGCCCTTTAAAAAGGGCTTTTTTTAATGCATAAATTAGTTAGCTAAAGCTTTAACTTGTGCATTTAAACGGCTCTTATGACGAGCAGCTTTGTTCTTATGGATGATGCCTTTATCAGCCATACGGTCGATTACTGGTACAGCAGTTTTGTATGCTTCAGAAGCAACTGCGTAATCACCAGCAGCGATAGCAGCTACTGTACGTTTGATGTAAGTACGAACCATAGAACGTAAGCTTGCGTTGTGTTTGCGTGCTTTAACGTTTTGACGAGCACGTTTTTTAGCTTGAGCAGAGTTTGCCACTCGTGCACTCCTTGAAATAGATTGGTCTGGGCGGGCTGAAATTCAAACTGAAAACCACATCAGAAGAACAATCACCAGCCCGTAAACAAGTGGCATATTTTGATTAATATACGCAGTGAAGTCAAGTCTTGACATGCTTTGACTATATTTAAGATACATAAAAATTCTAAAGAAAAGGTAAGATTAGCCATCTGCATGGGGGTTTGTATAAAAATGACACAAAATATAGAACAAGCGATTGTGATTGGAGCAACGGGTTTGGTGGGCTTAAACCTGATTCAACAATTACAACAACTGCCAAGTTGTAGCAAAATACTGGCTGTGGTCAGAAAGTATAATGTGCAGCTCGATCGGTATGAAAAAGTTCAGCAACTGGAGCTGGATGATTTTTTATTACTCAACCATGAGGATGTTCAGGGCTACAGTCATGCTTTTAGTTGTTTGGGGACGACTTTAAAGAAAGCTGGCTCAAAAGAGCAGTTTTATGCCATCGACTATGTGGTGAATGCACATTTTGCTGAATTGTTTGTTTTGACCAAAACCCATTATGTGTTGATCAGTGCCTTGGGCGCGCAAGCCAATTCGAAAATTTTCTATAATCGCGTCAAAGGTGAGCTTGAAGAGACCATTCGTGGACTCGATTTATATAAGGTCAGTATTATGCAGCCATCCTTACTGATCGGACAGCGTAATGAAGGTCGCATGTTGGAAGATATATTCCAAAAGGCTTATACCAAACTATCGCATTTTATACCAAAGCATTTTAAATATAAGCCAGTGACAGCAGAACAAGTGGCTCATACTATGGTCGAGGCTGCCCAAACGCAGACCGAGAAATTTGAAATATATGATAATTTACGCATACAAAAGACAAAATGAGGGGAAGTGTGGTGACGACAGCATTTGTGACATGCGATTTATTGGATGATCATCCTGAACTTGATTTACAAGTGGTTAGCCCATCAATGGATGGTAAGTTCTTTAAGAGCTATGGTGCGCGTAAAACCTTTGGTGGTCAGGTGGTTACGGTTAAATGTTTTGAAGATAACTCTCGGGTGAAAGAGCTGTTAGCAACAGATGGTACGGGTAAAGTATTGGTTGTGGATGGTGGCGCTTCGATGCGCTGTGCCTTGATGGGAGACTTAATTGCAGAGTCAGCAGTCAAAAATCACTGGAATGGTGTGGTGATTTATGGCTGTGTCCGTGATGTAGATGCGATTGCTGAACTAGATTTAGGTGTGCATGCTTTAGCCGCCATTCCACAAAAAAGTAATCGTAAGGGTGTAGGAGAAGTTGATATCAGCCTGCATTTTGGTGGTGTCACCATTCAATCAGGTCATTATCTCTATGCGGATAATAACGGTATTGTCATTGCAAAAGAAAAACTGGTCGATGCATAAGTAGCAACCAGACTCATAATAACATCAACAAAAGATATGGACGTGTAATATGGTGAAGCATCAAATTAAAGTGATTCAGGCTCTTTTTTCGGGGCTTGCGCAAGGTGGGCGTGGTGTAACTGGAACGCCGCATCCTAAACAACCTA
Organism: Acinetobacter sp. CWB-G5; assembly: GCF_019209785.1. Classification (NCBI taxonomy): domain Bacteria; kingdom Pseudomonadati; phylum Pseudomonadota; class Gammaproteobacteria; order Moraxellales; family Moraxellaceae; genus Acinetobacter; species Acinetobacter sp. CWB-G5. The sequence continues at coordinate 296,860 of NZ_JAHUTF010000002.1, forward strand.
AACAACCTTTAAAGCTCTATGAGTTTGAAGGCTCGCCATATTGTCGTCGTGTGCGTGAAGTACTGACTTTGTTGAACTTGGATTATGAAGTGTATCCATGTCCTAAGGGTGGAACTAAATATCGTCCTTTGGTGAAACAGTTGGGTGGAAAAACCCAATTTCCTTTTTTACTCGATGAGAACACTGACACCAAGCTGTACGAATCTGAAGATATTATTCACTACTTGTTTGAACAGTATGGACGCAGTGGTAAAACACCGAAAAAGTATGCACATTATCCCAAAACACCTTATGTTGCTTATCTCGGGACATTGGTAAATGGTGCGAGTGGGGTGTGGATCAACAAGAGTATTAAAGATCGCGTAGCGCCAGAACAGCTGTTACAACTTTGGGGATTTGAAGCCAGTCCTTATACTCGGATTGTCCGTGGTTTACTGACCGAGTTGGAGCTCCCTTTTAAGTTTCATAATGTGCCTAAAGAACGTTGGCAAGATCAAGGCCCAGCAGTACTGCGTTTGAAGCCGGGCAAGTATGTACCTTTGGCAGGTGGAAAGCGTGAGCAAGTCATGCAGGTGATGGGGCGTGATATTCAAGTGCCATATTTGGTTGATCCGAACACTGAAACGGCTTTGTTTGAGTCGGCGGATATTGTTGCTTATCTCAAGCAGACCTATGCAGCATAAGAAAAAGGCATCTCTTAGAGATGCCTTTTTTAATTCCTAAACATTGGTGTTTTATCGGGTTGTTATGATTTTTTGTCATTACAATGGAATGATGAATTGTATTTATCTTCAGCTATTATAAAAATATTCATCATTTGGCTGATAATACGACATGCATTTAAATATTCGTGGCGTTGAGGAAACGTGTAATTTCTTGGGAGAATTTGCGCGGTTCACTCAATAAAGGCGTATGCCCAGATTTTTTAAAGATCACCGTTTTGGCATGCGGTACGCTTGAGGCAATCAGCTTTTGTCCTTGAGCAGGATAAAGTTTAGAGTCTTCACCAATAAAAAATGTAGCTGGTCGGTCAATCTGACGGAGGGCACTGCGATAGTCTTCTTGATGATCAAGATAATTTTGAATATACCAAGCCATATAGTCTAAACGCTGGATCGGGAGCATGAATTTTTGCAAGTATGGCTGTTGAAATGCTTTTTGAAATAAGGCCGCAGTTCGAGATGGCGTGGCTTGTAGTTGAATAAAAGCCAACCATTGCTTAACCAGTTCTGTACGCATAGACGCTGTTAAGTCTGAGACCAAACGATACTGTGCATTTTGGGCCAATAGGTCTGCAATGTTTTGTAGGATGACTTTGAAGTCAGCATGCTTTTCAGCAAATAAACCATGTGGCCAGTCTGCATCTACGCTAATCTTGGGAGTTTGGTCAATGTGTAAATAGCTACTGATATGGTCTTGAAAGCGACCATATTGCATACCATGCATGGCTGTCGTGGCGCCCATAGAGTAGGCAATCACATGGAATGCTGTATCAGCATATTGATTTAGAAAGCAGTTTAAATCTTGCCAGTGGCTGGAAATTGCATCCAGTGTGGGAATTTTGCACTGTGCTGAACCACCAAAACCCCGCCAGTCAGGAATGTAAAAGCGGTACTTTTTACGGTGTTGATATAAAAAAGGCAGCCATTGCCAACTTTGCATCCCTAAGCCAGATAAAACCAGTACAGGTGTGCCTTGTCCAAATTCTCGAACATAGAGTTTTTCGCCATCTGGCATTAAATAATGTGGCATGGTCCATCCTTTGCGTGGCTTATTATTTTTCGAAGTTTTTAAGCGCTGGAATCATGGTCTCTAGCCACTCAATCCAACCACATTCTAAATTAATTCCAAGTTGTAAAATCATTTTATGAATATATAAGGTACGATCATTTTCTTCAGCATGACCAAAGTCTTTGGCAAAAATACTTTGGTAGATCTGCAATTTTTCTTTGTGTAGGATCAGATGGCGTTCAAGTTCAGGCAAAACTGTATTGCCACCAAGCTGAGCCTCAACACGCAGTCTCACCATCAGTTCTTCACGGAGCTGGGCAGGTGGGCTTTGCTTTACTAACCAGTCCGCAAGTTCTGTACGTCCAAGCTGTTCTGCTTGATAGGTTTTTTTACGCGAGGTAGCACCATCATCTTCTACTGTTGAAATCCAGCCTTTGCTCTGCATAGCGCTGAGTTCTCTATATATCTGTTGATGTGTTGCATTCCAAAAGAAGCCCATTGAACGGTCAAAACGACGCGCTAACTCAATACCTGTGCTTGGTTTTTCAATCAAACTGGTCAATAAAACATGAGCTAATGACATTTCGGTAATATTTCGCAAATAAAATGGACGTAGAGTCATTATGCAACATGTTGCATAAAAAACAAATCTCGATTATAAAGATAAACATTATGCAACTTGTTGCATTAAATAATTTGATCTAACCTTGTATTTAAAATACCAGCCAGCGAAAGCACGCCAAGGAGTACACATGTCTAATTATCCGCATTTACTTGCGCCTTTAGATTTAGGCTTTACCACATTAAAAAACCGCGTATTAATGGGATCTATGCACGTTGGACTTGAAGAAGTTGAAGGTGGTTATGATCGCATGGCGGCATTTTATGCAGAGCGTGCCGCTGGCGGTGTAGGGCTAATCGTAACAGGTGGTATTTCACCGAATGATCATGGTGTGACTTTTCACGGTGGTTCTAAGTTAGATACTTTAGAAGAAGCGGAAAAGCATAAAGTCATCACACAAGCCGTACATGATGCGGGTGGTAAAATTGCATTACAGATTTTACATACAGGTCGTTATTCTTATCAGGCTGAAAACGTTGCACCTTCTGCAATTCAAGCACCGATTAACCCAGTAAAACCTCATGCTTTGACTTCTGCTGAAGTGAATCAGACTATTGCAGACTTTGTAAATTGTGCAAAATTGTCGAAAATCGCTGGCTATGATGGTGTTGAAATCATGGGCTCAGAAGGCTACTTAATCAATGAATTCATTGCGGCACGTACCAATCATCGTGATGATGAATGGGGTGGAAGCTATGAAAACCGTATTCGTTTCCCGATTGAAATCGTAAAACGCACTCGTGCAGAAGTGGGTGAAAACTTTATTATTATTTATCGTCTTTCAATGTTGGATTTGGTTGAAGGTGGTTCGACTTTAGAAGAAGTGATTCAGCTTGCCAAAGAAATTGAAAAGGCGGGTGCAACCATTATCAACACAGGTATTGGTTGGCATGAAGCGCGTATTCCAACGATTGCAACCAAAGTGCCACGTGCGGCATTTACATGGGTGACCAAGAAGCTAAAAGGTTCGGTTCAGATTCCTTTAGTGACGTCTAACCGTATTAATACCCCTGAAATGGCTGAACATGTTTTGGCTCAGGGTGATGCGGATATGGTGTCGATGGCACGCCCAATGCTTGCAGATGCTGAGTTTGTACTCAAAGCAGAACAAGGCCGTAGTGATGAAATCAATACGTGTATTGGTTGTAACCAAGCTTGTTTAGATCAAATTTTCTCCATGCAAATTGCGACGTGTTTAGTCAACCCGCGTGCATGCTATGAAACTGAACTGATTTTTAAAGAAAGTGCGGCTAAGAAAAATATTGCGGTTATTGGTGCTGGGCCTGCAGGTTTGAGTTTTGCGACTTATGCCGCTGACCGTGGACATCAAGTGACTGTTTTTGATGCAGCAAGTCAGATTGGTGGTCAGTTTAATATTGCGAAGACTATTCCTGGTAAAGAAGAGTTTTACGAAACACTGCGTTATTTTAAACGTAAAATTGAATTACAACCGAATATCAAATTGGTGCTGAATCATACCGCAACTTATGAAGAACTGAGTGCTGAAAATTATGATGACATTGTGGTTGCAACAGGCGTTACTCCACGTGAACTGACTATTGAAGGGATTGATCACCCGAAAGTGTTGAGCTATATCGAAGTTCTACGTGAGCGTAAGCCTGTTGGTAAAAAAGTCGCGATTATTGGTGCGGGTGGTATTGGTTTCGATACAGCAGAATACTTAAGCCATGAAGGTGAAAGCGGTAGTTTAAACCCACAAAAATTCTATGATGAGTGGGGAATCGACACCAGCTATGCACATGTCGGTGGCTTAAAACAGCCAGTCTTGGAGCAGTCAGATCGTGAAATTTACCTTCTACAGCGTAAAGCGAAGGCAGTCGGTGCAAGCTTAGGTAAAACCACGGGTTGGATTCACCGCACAGGGCTAAAACATCGCGATGTAAAAATGATTGCAGGTGCAAGCTACGACAAAATTGATGATCAAGGTCTCCACATTACAGTGAATGATCAGTCAACGGTTTTAGAGGTTGATCACGTGATTATCTGTGCAGGACAAGAGTCTTATACTGCAATGTACGACCAGTTAAAAGCCGATGGTAAAAATGTGCATTTGATTGGTGGTGCGAAAGAAGCAGGTGAGTTGGATGCGAAGCGTGCGATTCGTCAAGGCGCTGAACTGGCTGCGACCATTTAATCGATAACAATCATTTATCAGCTTAAAATTTGTAATAAAGCTCCCTCTCCTACACGGAGAGGGTTTGGGAGAGGTATTTTCTAAAATATTATTTTTTTCCCTCGTGTTGCCTTTTCCATGAAACGTATGTGGTGCAAGAGAAGGTGCCTTTATTGCAGATTTGAGTAGATTCACTTTCATAAGGACATAAGAATGAGTTTAGCAACAACAAAACAAGCGCTAGTACGCTGGCATGATATGGTCACGACTCGTGATATGAGCATCTTAAATGAGCTTTTAGCAGAAGATGTCGTGTTCCGTTCACCGGTGGCGTTTAATCCTTATCCGGGTAAGCAAGTGGTTTTTTTTATTTTAAGTAATGTGATTCAGGTTTTTGAAAACTTTACTTACCACCGTGAGTTTTTTACAGAGGATGGTTTAAGTGTCGTCCTTGAGTTTTCTGCCAATGTCGGCGAAAAAAAGCTCAAAGGGATTGACATGATTCGTTTTAATGAGCAAGGTCAAATTGTAGATTTTGAAGTGATGATCCGTCCTAAATCTGGGCTAGAGGCCTTAGCTGTACAAATGGGACAGCGAATGGCAGCTTTTGCACCTCAAGCTGGATGATAAAGGTGTGACTTGTTATTTATAGTTAGGCACGAAAGTTGATGCATCACCAAGAAAGATAGGAAAAAGAAGGTACTGATATGAATGCTGTGTTCAGTTTGCTAAACCAATTAAGCCAAACGGCGTGGGATCGAGTGACTGGTGCGGAACAACCGAAGCTCTATATTAACCCACAAGGGCAAATTCAAGAGACTGTTGGGGCGCTTACACAGCTTCAAGAAAAGTACCGACCAACGCCGTGGTTATCCAACACGCATGCCCATCTTTTGTATTTTGATGTGATTCGTAAGCGTCGGATTCAATTGGAATACGATCATTTTGATCAGTTAGAGATGCAAGACGGTGGGGTCACTGGCATTATGTGGTTTGGTTATGACTTGCCTGAAGCGACGCCAACGGTTGTGGTTATGCATACGATTACAGGCTCTCCTGAAAGTATGCGTGAGGTGGTGCGTGACTTAAATCGCTATACGGGTTGGCGTGTTGCACTGTGCTTACGCCGTGGACATGCAGACCTTCCAATGCCTGTACCCAAAATGAATCTTTTCGGTTCAACCGATGATTTACGTGAGCAAATTGCCTTTATTCAAAGCAGATTTCCAAGTTCAACGTTGTATGCGGTAGGCTCTTCTGCGGGAACGGGGCTTTTGGTGCGTTACTTAGGCGAAGAAGGGAGTCAAACCCCTTTTAAGGCGGCCTTTGCCCTGTGTCCGGGTTATAACACGGAGTTGGGTTTTGTAAATGTGCATCCCTTTTACAGTAAGGTCATGACTAAAAAGCTATTTAAGAAATTTATTTTTCCCTACCAGAAAACGTGGCAACAAACAGCGTCTGTATCGCAAGTTTTAATGACCAGAACCTTGGCTGAGTTTGAGTCGAGTTATTATGAAATGGCGGGTTATGTGGACTATGACAGTTATAACCAAGCCACAAACCCAATTTATGTATTTGAAAATGTCACCATTCCATTGCTGATTTTAAATGCAGAGGATGATCCCGTTTGTCACATTAAAAATTTTGAACCGTATAAAGACATGATCCGTCAAATGCCGAATATTGCGGTAGTGACCACCAAAAAAGGCAGCCATTGTGGCTTCTATGAAGGGGCACTAAATACAGAGTCTTGGGCGACCAAGCTGATTGCGGATTTTTTGAAACTGGAACAACAAAAACACTGAGTATAAAAAAGACCTACAGCTGTGTAGGTCTTTTTTTGATTGGTTCAGCAGTGTAAAGGCTTAAACGGCTTCACAGGCTTTCTTGCTAAGACCGAACTTCATTTGCAGTAAGACCAAGATCAAGGCCATAAAGCTGAGTACGGCACCTGCATATGAAACTGCTGCATAGCTGAGTTGCATACTCAGTACCGTTGCACCTGCAAAAGCACCTAAGGCATTACCTAAGTTAAACGCACCAATGTTGACTGAAGAGGCAAGACCAGGCGCATCTGCTGCGACTGACATGACGCGCATTTGCAGTGGCGGTACTACCGCAAATGCAGCCGCACCCCAAATCACTAAGCCAATCGCCGCACCAACGGTTGTTTGTGCTAATACTGGGAAAACAAGCATCATCACCATCAAAAGTACAAGGAAGCCAATCAGGGTTTTCTCTAGGGATAGATCGGCAAACTTTCCACCCAAATGATTACCAATGGAGAAACCGATCCCGATTAAAATCAACATTAAGGTGATGGTTTGCGGTGATGCCTGCATAAATACGTGTAGACTCGGAGCAATGTAGGTATATAACGCAAACATGGCGCCCGCGCTCATGACTGTGGTTAATAAAGCAAGGACGACAGGCGCACGTGTTAAAACGCGCAATTCTTTTGCTACATTCGGTTTAACCACATCGTGATCTTGCGGGAGTGCTTTCCATAGGGCCAACATGGTCATGATGCCTAAGATTGAAATCGCAGCAAAAGCCATGCGCCAACTGGTATTTTGACTGAGCCACGTCGCAAGTGGCACACCGCCAATATTGGCAATGGTGAGGCCCATAAACATCATGGCGACTGCACTGGCTTGTTTATCTTTAGGCACAACACTGGCTGCCACCACCGAACCTAAGCCAAAGAATGCACCATGGTTTAAACTGGTAATTAAACGTGCACCCATTAAGCTCATATAATCAGGTGCAACGGTCGCCAACACATTCCCAATTGTGAAAATAGCCATCAATAGGATTAAAGCTGTTTTCTTAGGAAAGCGTGCCAGCCATAAGGTCATGAGCGGAGCCCCAATCATGACACCTACTGCATAGGCACTAATCAGCAGTCCGGCTTGTGGAATTGAAACGGACAAATCATTGGCAATTTCAGGCAAAAAGCCCATGGGTGAAAACTCGGTGGTTCCAATGGCAAAAGCACCCACCGCAAGCGCCAAAAGCGGAAAATTAATTTTCATAGCGATGCTCAATCCCAAATCGGTGCTAATCCTTCAGGATTAACTTCACGTTGATTTCGGTCTAATTGCGTAATTACCATCATTTCTTCAGTCGACAGTTGAATCTCTTGTGCCTTTAAGTTGGACATCAAGTGTTCACGTTTGGTTGAAGATGGTATGACTGCAAAACCACGTTGTAATGCCCAAGCCAAACTAATTTGTGCAGTCGATACTTGATGTTGCTGCGCGATGTGCATTAAAACAGGATCATTCAAAACCTTACCGTAAGCCAGTGTCATATATGAAGTGACATCAATGTTTTGCGCTTGGAGGAAATCAACCAACTTATGGTTTTGTAAGTAAGGACTGAGTTCAATTTGGTTGGTTGCGATGTTTTCTAGCCCAATACTCTCAATCGCCTGTTGAGTCAGCTCAATATTGAAGTTAGAAACACCAATGTGTTCGGTCAAACCTTGTTGTTTCGCTTCCAATAAGTTCTGCATGAGTTCTGTAATGTTTACACCTGTACTTGGGGCAGGCCAGTGGATCAAGGTTAGATTCACTGCATCGGTTTTTAGTTTATGCAAACTTTCTTTTAAGCTTGGAATCAATTTTTCTGCTGAGTAATTTTCCGTCCAGATTTTTGTGGTGAGAAAAAGATCTTGACGGTTGATACCACTGAGTTCAATGGCTTGACCAACTTCGGCTTCATTACCATAGATTTGAGCAGTATCGACCGCACGATAACCGACTTCTAGTGCAGTTTTCACAGACTCAATGACAGTGTCACCTGTTAAACGGAAAGTGCCTAGGCCGAATTGAGGAACGATATTCATTTTTTACTCGATAACTTGTTTCATGGAATGAGGCTATTTTGTAGAAAAAAGACTTGCTTAAAAACTGGGTAATTTGCAAAATATTATTGACTATTAATCAATAATTACACATGAAATCAACCATAGAAGAATTAACGGCTTTTGTGAGCATTGTTGATAGTGGCTCTATCATCAAAGCTGCGCAGCAATTGGATCAAACCACATCAGGTGTCAGCCGTGCCTTGCAACGTTTAGAGTCGAAGTTGAATGTGACGTTGCTGGAACGAACGACACGGAAGCTCAAGCTGACCTATGAAGGACAGCAGTTTTTGGCAAAGGCGCGTAAAATTTTACTGGATCTGACCGAAGCTGAAGAAAGTCTGCAAAATACTGATGCTGAGGCGTCTGGTTTAATTCGGATTGATTCAGCAACGCCTTTTGTACTGCATGTGATAGTGCCGCTGATTGAAGAATTTATGCAGCACTACCCAAAAATTGATATAGAAATTACCAATCACGATCAGGTTATAGACTTACTTGAACATAAAACCGATGTCGCGATTAGGTTTGGTGAGTTAGCGGATTCCAGCTTACATGCCAAGCTGCTTTGTAAAAGCCGTTTATATATTGTGGCTAGTCCTGTTTATGCGCAAAAACATGGTCTACCTAAAAATGCAGCAGAATTAAGCTCACATACTTTGCTTGGTTTTAGTCAGCCTGCACATTTAAATACGTGGCCTATTCAGTTGGAGGATGAGCCTTTAATTATTCAGGCTAAAATTAAATGTTCAAATGGTGAAACGGTTCGTCAGTTGGCATTGCAGGGGGCAGGGATTGCCTGTTTATCACGCTTTATGGTCGAGCAAGATATTCAAGATGGGCGGTTTATTGCTTTGTTGGAAGATCAAATTCAGATCAAAGAGCAGAAAATACATGCGGTCTACTATCAACAGAATTATGTGCCAAAGCGTATTCGCTTGTTTATCGACTTTCTTGCAGAAAAATTAAAAGCCTATTTATAAGCCAGCATTAAAAAAACCCGATATCAATCGGGTTTTTTAATCATCTAAATAGCGATGATTAGTTTTCTAAAGCTGGTGTCGCTGCTGCAATGGCTGCTGCAACCGCATCGTCTTCAGTTTGCGTATTTGGGTTTGTATTACTTGGACGTGCTTGCGTTGGTTTTTCTTCAGCTTTTGGTGCTTCTGCTTTAGGTGCAGGCTGAGCTGCTGGAGCAGGTGCTGGCGTTTCACGACGGATTTCAGTAGTTGTATTCGGCGTTTCTTCGCGAATCACTTCAACTTGCGCTGGAATCTCAGGCTCAGATGCTGCTAAAGGTTGAAGTTCAACAGTTTGTTGTTGCTCTGTAGTAACGACTTCAACTTGTTCTTGTTCATCTTCTTTAGGTGCTTCTTTCTTTACACATGCTGTTAATAGTAAGCCTGCTGCAATGGCACCACAAATTAAAAGTTTTTTATTCATAATTACATAAAATCGAGTGTTTGAAGGATCGCGCCATTATAACAGCAAAATGCAAGATGAAAATCCTATGAACTTAGCTTAATTTTATCTGCCAAATGCTGATAGAATATCCAATTGTTTATTGTTCTATGAATTGATGCGGATTGACTTTGCTTTATTGGTACAAGGTAAAGTAAAATTGCGCAACATTGCAGGCCGAATTAGGCTCGATTGTACGAGAAACCCAATGACCCATTTTATTTTCGTGACTGGTGGTGTAGTTTCATCACTAGGTAAAGGTATTTCAGCTGCTTCAGTTGCTGCGCTTTTAGAAGCCCGTGGATTAAAAGTAACCATGGTAAAAATGGATCCATACATTAATGTCGATCCAGGGACTATGAGCCCGTTCCAACATGGTGAAGTTTTTGTCACAGAGGATGGTGCAGAAACCGATTTAGACTTGGGTTATTACGAACGTTTCTTGCGTCGTGCGAAAATGACCAAGTTAAATAACTTTACTTCTGGTCGCGTATACCAAGACGTTTTAAATAAAGAACGCCGTGGTGACTACCTTGGTGGAACTGTTCAAGTTATTCCACATATTACAGACAACATCAAAGAACGTGTACTTCGCGCAGGCGAAGGTTATGACGTTGCGATTGTTGAAATTGGCGGCACAGTAGGTGACATTGAATCTCTCCCATTCATGGAATCTGTACGTCAACTTATGGTTGAACTAGGTCATAAGCGCACTATGCTTATGCACTTAACTTTGCTTCCATATATCAAATCTGCGGCAGAGTTGAAAACTAAACCAACTCAGCACTCGGTAAAAGAATTGTTATCGATTGGTATTCAGCCTGACATTTTAATTTGTCGTACTGAATATGATGTTGATGCAGACACGACCCGTAAAATTGCCTTGTTCACAAACGTTGAAGCACGTGCAGTTGTGGTGTGTAAAGATGCGCGCAGCATTTACCAAATTCCGCGTACATTCTATGAGCAAAATGTTGACGACTTAATCTGTGAACGTTTTGGTTTCAATGACTTGCCTGAAGCTGATTTAACAGATTGGGACAATGTTGTAGAAGCGCTACTAAACCCTGAATACACGGTTCGTGTTGCAATGGTTGGTAAGTATGTTGAACTTCCAGATGCGTATAAGTCTGTGAATGAAGCGCTTTTACATGCGGGCATTCAAAATCGCGTTAAAGTTCAAATTGACTATGTCAATGCTGAAGAACTTGAAAGCCAAGATGTCAATGAAGTATTGAAAGATATGGATGCAATCTTGGTACCGGGTGGTTTTGGTGAACGTGGTACTGAAGGGAAAATGCAAGCGATTAAATTCGCACGTGAAAACGGTGTTCCATTCTTGGGTATCTGTTTAGGTATGCAGTTGGCTGTGATCGAATATGCACGTAATGTCGTGGGTATTAGTGACGCGAGTTCGACTGAATTCAACCGTTCGACTAAGTCTCCATTGATTGGTCTAATCACTGAATGGTTAGATGAGCGTGGTGAAGTTCAACAGCGTAATGTTGACTCTGACCTTGGTGGTACGATGCGTCTTGGTGCTCAAAAATCAGAATTGGTTGAAGGGACTAAAACACGTGAAGTGTATGGTTCAGCAGATATTATTGAACGTCACCGTCACCGTTATGAGATGAATAACCGTTTTATTCCAGCGCTTGAAGAAGCTGGCATGAAAATTTCGGGCTATTCACCTGTACAGCACTTAGTAGAAACAGTTGAAATTCCTCAACATCCTTGGTTTATTGCTGTACAATTCCACCCAGAATTTACAAGTTCACCACGTGATGGGCACCCATTATTTGCTAGTTTTATTGATGCTGCAAAAGCACAGTACAAAAAAGCGAAGTAATTTGGGTTAAGCAATAAACTAGGAAGTTTAAATGTCACAATTAAAACCACAAGAAATTGTACGTTTAGGCGATATACAAATGGCAAACCACTTGCCATTTGTACTATTCGGCGGCATGAACGTACTTGAGTCTAAAGATTTGGCTTTTGAAATTGCAGAGACTTATGTCGATATCTGCAAGCGTTTGGAGATTCCTTACGTATTTAAAGCCAGTTTTGATAAGGCCAACCGTTCAAGCTTGAACTCGTTTCGAGGGCCAGGCCTAGAAAAAGGGATTGAGTGGTTAGCTGACATTAAAAAACATTTCAATGTACCTATCATTACTGATGTACATGAACCTTACCAAGCTGCACCTGTAGCGGAAGTTGCGGATATTATCCAACTTCCTGCTTTCCTAAGTCGTCAGACTGATTTGGTTGAAGCGATGGCAAAAACTGATGCCATCATTAACATCAAAAAAGCACAATTCCTTGCACCACATGAAATGCGCCATATTTTGCATAAGTGTTTAGAGGCCGGGAATGACAAGCTCATTATTTGTGAACGTGGTTCGGCATTTGGTTACAACAATTTGGTTGTAGACATGTTGGGTTTCGACATCATGAAAGAAATGAATGTCCCTGTGTTCTTTGATGTGACCCATGCGCTTCAAACTCCGGGTGGTCGTGCGGATTCTGCGGGCGGTCGTCGTGCGCAAATCACGACACTTGCCCGCGCGGGAATGGCAACAGGTCTAGCAGGTTTATTCTTGGAAGCACATCCAGACCCAGAAAAAGCCAAGTGTGATGGACCATGCGCATTGCGTATGTCTCAACTTGAGCCTTTCTTGGCACAGCTAAAAGAATTGGACACCTTGGTTAAAGGTTTCAAAAAGCTAGATACACACTAAATTATAAACTCATTGATGCCATCTAAAGCATCTCGTTATTAATCAACTGAGGAATTGTTCATGAGCCAAATCGTTGACATTCGTGCACGTGAAATTTTGGACTCTCGTGGTAACCCAACCATCGAAGCAGACGTAATCTTAGCATCTGGCGTAGTTGGCCGTGCATGTGCACCATCTGGTGCTTCAACTGGTTCTCGTGAAGCTTTAGAACTTCGTGATGGCGACAAAGCACGCTATTTGGGTAAAGGTGTTAAAACTGCGGTTAACAACGTAAACACGATTATCCGTGATGCTTTAGTGGGCAAATCAGTATTTGAACAAAAAGACATCGATAATACGATGATCGAACTTGATGGTACTGAAAACAAAGAAAAATTGGGTGCAAATGCAACTTTAGCTGTTTCGCTCGCTGCTGCACGTGCTGCTGCTGATGAAAAGAAAATTCCTCTTTTTCAATACATCGCAGATTTACGTGGTCAAACCATTTTGACTATGCCTGTACCAATGATGAACATCATCAATGGTGGTTCGCATGCAGACAACAATGTGGATATTCAAGAGTTTATGATTGAGCCAGTAGGCTTCACTTCATTCTCTGAAGCATTACGTGCGGGTGCTGAAATCTTCCATTCTCTAAAATCAGTTTTAAACAAAAAAGGTTTAAACACTGCTGTAGGTGATGAGGGTGGTTTTGCGCCGAACTTACGTTCAAACGAAGAAGCAATCACTGTGATTCTTGAAGCGATTGGTCAAACTGGCTACAAAGCGGGTTCTGATATTATGCTTGCGCTTGACTGTGCGTCTTCAGAATTTTACAAAAATGGTCAGTACATCCTTGCTGGTGAAGGCAATAAAGCATTCACAAGCAACCAGTTCTCTGACTATTTGGCGGGCCTTGTAAACCAATATCCAATTATCTCAATTGAAGATGGTTTAGATGAGTCAGATTGGGAAGGTTGGTCTTACTTGACATCTATCCTTGGCGACAAAATCCAGTTGGTGGGTGATGACTTGTTCGTTACAAACCCGAAAATCCTTCAACGTGGTATTAATGAGAAAGTAGGTAACTCTATCTTAATTAAATACAACCAAATTGGTACGTTGACTGAAACTCTAGATGCAATCTATCTTGCGAAAGAAAATGGTTACTCTACTGTAATTTCACACCGTTCTGGCGAAACTGAAGATTCTACGATTGCTGATCTTGCGGTGGGTACTGCGGCTGGTCAAATCAAGACAGGTTCACTGTGCCGTTCTGACCGTGTAGCGAAATACAACCAATTGCTTCGTATTGAAGAATTGACAAATGCTGCTTACCGCGGTAAAGCTGAGTTTAAAGGTTTAAACTAAGCGACTGATGTCAATGTTCAATGTATTCGACTCGTTGATGAGTAAAGTACTACTAGGCCTTGCGATCATTTTGATCGCAGGGTTTCAGTATTTATACTGGTTTGGTGAGGGTGGTTATCAAGACCATTTACAACTCACACAAAAAATCCAACAACAAACTGAAATTAATAACGACTTAAAAGAACGTAATCGTGTCTTGGCGGCAGAAGTGTATGATTTGAAAAATGGTATTGAAGCCATTGAAGAGCATGCGCGCTTAGACTTGGGTTTAATCAAACCTCGAGAAACGTTTATTCAAATGAGTACCATCAGTACTCAATATAAGCCTGTTTATATTGATCCTAACGCCCAAATTGATTTGCGAACCAATGAAGACGATGAGCCTGAAACCCCTCCAGCTACCCCATAAATTGTGGGCTATTATTCCTGCTGCTGGCTCGGGTAGTCGCTTTTCTAAAACTGAACTAAAACAATATCAAATGATTGGACAAAAGACCGTACTTGAACATACGGTTTTACGTCTTAACCAATTGCCTTTACAGGGCTATGTTTTGGCGATTGGTTTAGATGATGATGTCGCTCAAAGTTTGCCTTTTACCAACATGGAAAAAGCACATTTTTGTGAAGGTGGTGCTGAGCGTGTAGACTCAGTGCTCAATGCGCTCAATTATCTTTCCACAATCGCTGATGCTGACGACTGGGTCTTTGTCCATGATGCAGCTCGTCCATGTGTCACGCAGGATTGTTTGGTGAGATTGGTTGATACTGCTATTCAGTCCAATACAGGGGCGATTTTAGCTATTCCTGTTAGAGATACTTTAAAGCGTGTAGCCTCAGCGCAAGATATTCAAGAAACCGTTGATCGTTCACAGCTTTGGCAGGCACAAACTCCGCAGATTGCTAAACTGGGGGTACTGAAAAAGGCAATTGAACATGCACTAGAGGCACAAGCCTTAATTACAGATGAAGCTAGTGCTTTAGAGTTTGTTGGTGAAAAGGTTCAAGTCGTACAAGGGCGCTCCGATAATATTAAAATTACCTATCCAGATGACCTTGAGCTTGCACGCCTGATTTTGGCGGCACAATAAAAAATTATTTGGATTTATTGAGCTAAAACTACAGAAATATGGGTTTGAATGATGTTATCTAAAACACTTTGAACTTATAATTTGCCCTGTCTTTAGCTCATTCAATTTACGCAAATGATACCATCACAGCAGTATCGTTTTTTACGTCAGTCTTTACGTGACGGTAGAAGCATTAAACATGACTCATCTCGCTGGGCTAAATTGCATTTAGATCCATGGCTTTTATGCTTTCTGATTTTAAATGCCGTGTTGGGATTGTTGGTCATTTATAGTGCTTCAGCGCAAGATATGGGTATGGTGTTTCGCCAAGCCACAAGCTTTGCTGTGGGCTTCATTGTGATGATTATCTGTGCGCAAATCCCTCCCAAAGTCTATCAGGCCATTAGTCCTTATTTTTTCATCTTTGCTGTGATTTTAATGGTATTGGTCTTGGTGGTGGGCGAAACCCGCATGGGAGCCAGACGTTGGATTAGTCTACCGGGTATTGGTAGTATGCAGCCTTCTGAGTTTATGAAGTTTGCCATGCCTTTGATGATGGCATGGTACTTTGCAGGTCGTGCATTCCCGCCGAAGTTTATGCATATTGTGATTTCGTTGGGTATTATGATGTTGCCGTTTTTATTGGCAGCTTTACAGCCCGACTTAAACCTAGGTCTCTTGATTCCTGGTGTGTGCGTCATTTTCCTCAGCGGTATTTCTTGGCGGCTTATTGCTTTGGCCTGCGGTGCGTTGGCTGTTGTCGCTCCCTTACTTTGGATGTTCTTTTTGCAAGAGTACCAAAAAAAGCGAGTGCTCACTTTATTTGATCCAGAGTCGGATGCATTGGGTGCGGGTTGGAATATTATCCAATCCAAAATTGCCATTGGTTCAGGTGGCTTAATGGGGAAGGGTTTCACAGAAGGCACACAGTCACATTTGGGGTATTTGCCTGAGCACCATACCGACTTCATTATGTCGACGTATGCGGAAGAGTTTGGCTTTATTGGGGTGTTCTTGCTGTTTAGTTTGTTTGCGGCCATTATCATTCGTTGTTTAATTATTGGTATGAACAGCTTTCATAATTTTGGGCGATTATATGCGGGTGCTGTGGGCTTAACGTTCTTCTTCTTTGTGTTGTTAAACTCGGGGATGGTCAGTGGGATTTTACCTGTAACAGGTGATCCATTGCCACTGATGAGTTATGGTGGAACCGCGGTGATTACCATGCTGGCCAGCATGGGCATCGTGATGTCAATTCATACTCATCGCTAAAGTCTAAAAGAATTAAGCCAGCGATATTGCTGGCTTTTTTGTGCTTAAAATAAGAAGAAAACTCTAACGGTTTTTTTGATCTTTATAAAGCACCATATTGCTGCCATGTTTCACCTGTATGCAGGCTATTATAATAGTTTTGTAGAGTATTCAAGTCATGGTATTGCGTATAGGCTAATACTAAAAGCCCAAAAATTAAAGCCGCCTTCAATAGATTTAAATGCAAGTGCTGCTGTAAAAAATAGCCTAAGCTAAGTGCGGTGAGTATGACTGAGGGAAGAATGGCAATACTTTCATACTGAGAAAGAAACATCCAATGATTGAGATAAATCAGAATTAGAATGAGTCCAATCAATCCCATGTAGTTATAGATCTTTTTATTTACAGATGCTTTAAAAACAGTAATTGTTTGAAATATTAAAATCAGACTACTGAAAAGGTATGCACTTTTTCCACCAATAATCACACTATAGATTGCATTGAATAGGCAATAAGCCAACAACATGGATAGTACGAAAGAATAGAGTTTGACATAGAGAGTGTGTGAAAAGGGGAGAATCTGTTTCATAATTTGCTCTATTGAAAACTCACATCATATTAAAAGGAGATTTGAAGCTTAACATGCTATTTGATTCTTGTGACGGTGACATGTTTTTGTTGTGTTGGAGATGGGTTGAGTAAATGTCGTGTACGAGTAGAGCTTAGACCACAGATTATTAAACACAGCGTCCCGCCAATAAGTACTGCTGGCACCACAGAAAAATAGCGCGTCATCAGGCTCATGTGTAGGGCACCGAGTTGATTACCTGAAGTCACTAAGATGCCATTTAAAGCTGCTACACGTCCTAATAGTGCTTTTGGGGGGAGTTGCTGTAATAAAGTTTGTCGAATGATCATGCTGATGCTATCAAAGGCGCCAATCAAAACAAGGAAGAAGACTGAGAGCCAAATATGGGGGGATAGTGCAAAGGCTAAAGTGCACAAAGCAATTGCAAAACTACTATAGAGCATGTTTCTCCATGCATTTTGCATCGGAGAATAACAGGTCAACATCAACATCATGATACAGGCGCCAATGGCTGGTGCTGCTCTGAGTATACCTAGGCCTTCAACGCCGAGATGTAGGATGTCGTGTGCAAAAATAGGCAGTAAGATAATGACACTACAAAAAAGCATGGCACTGAGGTCAAGTAACATACTCCAAAACATCAGTGGATGTTTAAAGATAAATAAATAGGCCTCTTTTAAGCTTTTGCTTAAATGTTGTTTATGCGTGCTAGGGAAGTCGCGAGCGCTTAATCCGAATAAGCAGATGCTACCCACGCAACACAAGAAAAAAACAATCAAGAGGGTTTTTTTAAGCCCAAGTTGGCCGAGTAAAAGTCCTGCGCATAAGGGCGCTAAAATGCCGCCCATTTGCCAAATGAGGGCAGTCCATGTGGCTGCATTGCTATAGGCTGACTCTGGGGTTAGAAAAGGGCGTAATGAATTAAAAGATGGACTGTAAATACCTCTAAGTATACCTAAGCAAAAGATGAGGCTATAAATGCCGCATAAAAGTGTATTTTGTTGAATGTGCTGTTGTTGGTATTGAGAAAAAAGAACAATAAATAATAAGGGAATTAGGGTGCTACAGCTAAAACTCCACTGCACAATTTTTTGTCGGTTATAGCGGTCAGCCCAGTCGCCACTAATAAGGGAGAGGAAAATAAAGGGAAGTAACTCAATTAAGGCAATCATGCCAAGGCTGAGTGGATTTTGAGTGAGTTGATAGACACTATAGGCAATGACGACTTCTTGAATCATGATGGCTAGAATTAAGCACAATTGATTTACACTCAGAAGTGAAAAATCACGTGAACGAAAAGCCAAAAAAGCGTCGGAATGGAAAAGCGACATAAACAGAATAGTTTCAAATATGAATTAAAAAAAGGATGGCGCAAAGTCCATCCTTTTTAGGGTTTAAAACAGATTACTGTGCTTTTGCTACCGCAACAGTTTCGTCATTTGCAGCTTTAGCCATAGGTGTATATTTCAAACCTAGGGTTGTGCTGGTGTATTGGCGAATTTGGTCAAGAAGAACAGGATTGGTGCTGAGTTCTTGTTGGTACGATTTTACAATTTCATGTAATTTCGGATTCCATTTACCTTCTACTTGTTGTGGGAATGCTTTTTCAAGCAAGCTCAACATAATATAAGGAGAAGTCGAAGCGCCTGGTGAAGCACCTAATAGGGCAGTCACAGCACCATCTTGTGATGCAAAAATCTCGGTACCAAATTGTAAGCTTGCAGGTTTGCCTGGTTCTTTCTTAATGATTTGTACACGTTGACCACCTTGATTCATACGCCAGTCTTCTGGTTTTGCATCAGGGTAGTATTTTTTCAATTCATTAAAACGGTCGGCATCGGTCATCATGACTTGGCTAACTAAGTATTTCACCAAATCAAGATTTTCCATACCAACAGCAGTCATTGGTAAAACGTTGTTCTTCGTGGTTGATTTCAATAAATCAAGCTGAGAACCTTGTTTTAAGAACTTGTTTGAATAAGTCGCAAATGGACCAAATAATACATATTTTTTACCGTCGATATAACGTGTATCAATATGTGGAACAGACATTGGAGGCGCGCCTAATTCAGCACGACCATAAACTTTTGCAGTATGACCTTCAGTGACTTTCGGGTTGTCGGTCATTAAGAACACGCCACCTACAGGGAAGCCAGCATATTGCTTCGCTTCTGGTAAGCCTGTCATTTGTAAAAGCTTAACCGCTGCACCGCCTGCACCAATAAAGACAAAGCGCGTTTTCACGTGATCTGTTTTACCTGTGGTGAGGTTTTTAAATGCAACCGTCCAAGTTTTATCATCGTTTTGGCTAATGCCAGTCACTTCAGTCGATGTTTGTAGTTTGAAGTTAGATTGTTTTTTAAGGTGATCGACCAATTGAGTGGTGATCGAACCATAGTTCACATCCGAACCTACATCCATGCGTGTTGCAGCTACTTTCTGTGCAGCATCGCGGCCATTCATTACCAATGGTGCCCATTGTTTAATTTCAGCAGGATTCTCAGAGAATTTCATGCCATAGAACATTGGGTTTTTAACCATTGCAGCATAACGTTTTTCGAGGAAATTCACGTTATCGCCCCAAACGAAGGCAATGTGCGGTACAGGGTTGATAAAGCTATTTGGTTGACCCAAAACGCCTTCTTTCACCTGATAAGACCAGAACTGTTTTGCAACTTCAAATTGTTCCGCAACGTTCACAGCTTTAGAAATGTCCATTTTTCCATCTTTTTCAGAGGTATAGTTCATTTCCATAAAGCCAGAGTGGCCTGTGCCAGCATTGTTGAAGCCGTTTGAGCTTTCTTGTGCAACATTGTCTAGGCGTTCATACATGCGAATTTGCCAGTTTGGCTCAAGCTCGCTTAGATATGTGCCTAAAGTTGCACTCATGATCCCACCGCCGACTAAGACTGCGTCAACAACAGGCTCATTGCTGGTGGTTTGGATTTTTTTAGACGTGACGGGTCTAAATAAGAAAATTACGACTGCAATAATAAGCAGTACGATTAATACCAAAAGGTATTTTAAGAATTTGTTCATGCGATTATGACCTTGGGGAGCAGGTTTTGGATCGCTTTATAGCGAAAAGAATAAAAAAATAAGAAGAATGATAGAGCTGCTTATAAATGACCAGCTTGGTATAGTTGAAGTAATACTTAAAAGCTGAAAAGCGCACAAAAATATAAGTTTTGAGCCTATCACACAGTCCTGATTTATGAATATTTTAGACTAAATATGTATTGACTTAGTAATTTTTATTGTAAATGGGTTGGGTTGAACTATAAATATGAGTGATGTGTAAGATTAATCATTGTTTTTATTGGTGTTTATTCTTGTTAAGATTTGATAATTAAGATATTGATGTTGAATATATATACAGGCATTCAATATTTTAAAAGCTAAAATGAATAAATTGGATACTAATAGAAATAGCATTATGTATACAAAACGCAGCATGGTTGTTTAAGAAAAAATGAATAATCACCTGACCTTTTTATTTTAAAGATAATTAAAGTCAGGTGCTGAGCTATTAAAACTTATTCAGTTTCAGCTTGATAAAAAGGTGCATGAGAACGAGGTAGGGCTGTGCGGCCACGGATTTGATCCGCGATTTTTTCAGCCATCATAATGGTGGTTGCATTTAAGTTACCCGTGATAATCAGCGGCATAATTGATGCATCCACCACACGTAAACTTTGCAGGCCATGCACGCGACCTTGTCCATCAACTACCGCCATATCATCTTCACCCATTTTACAACTACAGGATGGATGATAAGCCGTTTCGGCGTGATTACGTACAAATTCGTCTAATTCAGCATCGCTACTCACATCTTTTCCGGGACTGATTTCTTCGCCACGGTAAGGATCAAGCGCAGGTTGCTGCATGATTTCGCGGGTGATTCGAATCGCGTCACGAAATTCCTGCCAGTCTTGTTCTGTCGACATGTAGTTAAATAAAATACTTGGATGGTCGAAAGGGTTTTTAGATGTCACCTGTACTCGACCGCGTGAAGGTGAGCGCATCGAACCGACATGGGCTTGGAATCCATGCTCTTTGACGGCATTACTGCCATTATAGTTAATTGCAACAGGCAAGAAGTGGAATTGAATATTTGGCCAAGCAAACTCTTTGGAGGATCGAATAAAGCCACCTGCTTCAAACTGGTTGCTTGCTCCAATCCCTGTTCCGTTAAACAACCACTCTGCACCAATTGCAGGTTGATTTTGCCATTTTAAAGCAGGGTAGAGAGAAACAGGTTGCTTACACTTATATTGTAAGTACATTTCTAAATGGTCTTGCAGGTTTTCACCGACACCCGGTAAGTCATGCACGACTGGAATGTCGAGAGATTGAAGTAAGGTGCTTGAACCCACACCTGAACGTTGCAAAATTTGCGGTGATGCTATCGCCCCTGCACAAAGTAGAACTTCTTTATTGGCATAGACCTGAAGCAAGTTGTTTTGATTAGCACCTTGAATATATTCAACACCAATCGCTTGTTTGCCATTGAACAAAATTTGATTGGTCATGGCGTGGGTGATAATGGTTAGATTCGCTCGGCCTTTGGCCATATCTAAATAGCCACGTGCTGTGCTTGAGCGTCGCCCATTAGGGGTTACGGTTCGATCCATTGGGCCGAAACCTTCTTGTTGATAACCATTTAAGTCATCAGTGCGTGGATAGCCTGCTTGCACACCCGCTTTAACCATGGCGTGGAATAACACGTTATTGTCTGCTTTAGGTGTGGCGACACAAACAGGGCCAGCATCGCCATGATAGTCATTGCCACCGATATCACGGGTTTCAGCTTTTTTGTAATAAGGCAGACAGTCCGCATAGCTCCAGTCTTCAAGGCCTTTCAAGCTGGCCCATTGTTCTAAATCCATGGCATTTCCACGGATATAGCACATGCCATTAATTAGGGATGAGCCGCCTAAGCCTTTGCCGCGACCACATTCCATGCGGCGGTTATTCATATGAGGTTCTGGGTCGGTTAAATACGCCCAGTTATAACGACGACCTTGCAAGGGATAAGCTAAGGCAGCAGGCATCTGGGTACGGAAGTCGAGACGATAATCAGGACCACCTGCTTCGAGTAACAGTACCGAAACATCGGGGTCTTCTGTTAAACGAGCAGCCAGTACGTTACCCGCAGAACCTGCACCAATAATAATATAATCGTAGTGTTGAGAATGCATAATGATCCTTTTTCTATGGCAGGGCCACGTTGCATGAGAACGTGGCCACATGTTGAGTTGAGGATGAAAAAAAGAATAAATAAAAAGGAAGTAAGGATTTAGATAGTTAAAATTCAGACTTTAAAAAATACTTTGGTATTCACCCAGTTCAACTTGAACCGATTTGATACGGGTATAGTGTTCAAGTGTGGTGATGCCATTTTCACGTCCGACTCCTGACTGTTTATAACCCCCTACAGGCATTTCAGCAGGGGATTCGCCCCATGTATTGATCCAGCAAATCCCTGCCTCAAGCTGATGAATAATGCGATGCGCTTGGGAAATATCTTGTGTTACCACACCCGCAGCTAAACCATAACTGGTGTTGTTGGCACGTTGAATAGCTTCTTCAATACTGTCATAGCTTAAAATGCTCATGACCGGACCAAAGATTTCATCTTGCACAATGTGCATGTCGTCGTGACAGTCTGTAAACACAGTCGGTAATACATATGCACCTTGAGCAAGCGCTGCTTCGGTAGCACGTTGTCCACCAATCAATAAGGTCGCACCTTGTTGTTTGCCTGACTCAATATAAGACAAGACTTTTTCCATATGCGGAAAGCTGACTAAAGGTCCAAAGTTGGTTTCAGCCTGCATAGGGTCACCTATGCGAATACGTTTTACACGCTCAATCACTGCTTGTTCAAATACAGCCTTGAGGGTTTGTGGTACAAACACACGGGTGCCATTGGTACATACTTGACCTGAGCTAAAGAAGTTCGCCATCACCGCAATATCGGCTGCGCGATCAAGGTTGGCATCGGCACAAATAATCAGAGGTGATTTGCCACCGAGCTCCATGGTGACTTCTTTGAGACTAGAAGCCGCAGCACTGGCCATGACCTTTTTACCCGTTGCCACACCACCTGTGAACGAAATTTTTTGGATATCTGGGTGTTCAGTCAACCATTGACCCACGTCAGCACCAAAACCTTGTACCACGTTGAAAACACCAGCAGGTACGCCTGCTTCATTATAGATCTCTGCTAACTTTAAGGCGGTAAGAGGGGTCACTTCGCTGGGTTTAAAAATCATGGCATTCCCAGCAGCGAGGGCAGGAGCTGATTTCCAAAGTGCAATTTGGATTGGATAATTCCAAGCGCCAATCCCTGCCACTACGCCTAAGGGTTCACGGCGCGTGTAGAAAAAACTACTTTCACGTAGTGGCACTTGTTCACCTTGAATGGCAGTTGCAAGTCCTGCGTAGTATTCTAAAACGTCTGCACCAGTGACAATGTCCACAGTAGAAGTTTCACTAAATGCTTTACCTGTATCGAGTGTTTCTAGGCGTGCTAACTCATCATTACGTGCGCGTAAAATATCGACTGCTCGACGTAAAATACGGGCACGTTCGATTGCCGTCTTGGCAGCCCATTCACGCTGCCCTTGTACAGCACTTTGCACGGCTGTATCGACATCAGCTTTGGATGCTTGTTGAATGGTAGCAATGACTTCACCTGTAGCAGGGTTGATACTGTCAAAGGTTTGACCACTGGTGGCATTGAAATATTGTCCGTGAATATAAAGCGAGTGAAGCTGTACATCATTCATTTTGTTGTTCCTGCCGTATCTGTTGAATTAAGCGAAGTTGCATATCGACATAGTCGTATGCAATAGAACGTGCCAAATCACGATCAAATGCTTGATGACCACTTAAACTTCCACGTAACCATAATCCATCAATCAGTGCTGCTAGCCCTTTAGCGGCTTGGCTTGCCTGTGACTTCGGCATGAGCTGCAAGAAATAAAACTTCAAATTTGAATAAAGACGTTGGTCATTGATTCGTTGCAGTCGACCCAAGTCGGATAGGTGCATACTGGCAGACCAAAAATCGAGCCAAACCCGCATAGCAGTGTTGTTGACCTGACTGATGTCAAAGTTGGCATCAATAATGGCTTTGAGTAAATGTTCTGGACTGGGTTGCGCCACCTTTGCTTTATAGCTCGCCGTGGTCTCGGCTAAGACATTCAGCATTTGGCGCATGCAACTGTGAATGAGACCTTGTTTATCACCAAAATAATGGCTCACAATGCCCGTAGAAAGCTGTGCTTTTTTCGCAATTTGAGCAATGGTGGTGTTGGATAAGCCCACCTCATAAATGACTGCATAGGCAGCATTAATGATTTCTTCACGGCGCTCATGCTCAGGTTTTACTCTACGTTTATTCATGACAATCCAGAACAATTTTCCTTAAATTTAAAGGCGTTAGATTCAATAACTTACATGGAAAGCATCATAGCATTTTTTTATGATACTTTTTATTGATTGAACGTTCAATCAATAAAAAGTACACTTATGGTTAAATTCAAAGCAAAATACTGCTAAATTGCTTTGAGTATTCGACATAACTTTTTATTTATCAAAAGGATGTGCCATAAGGGTTTAATTGCAGAACATCATTCAGAAAAGTGAGCTGATGAGCTATAGGCTTACGGTTTTATACTTTTTTCGAGTTTAGAAAGCTCTTATAGTCATGTTGAAGGGAGATATGTGTAAGATTTCTATCAAAATATCGATGAACAAGGGTGGCTTACATTTTAAAACTGTGTAGCAAATGCACCGCATAAATGATTTAAACCTTCAGGTTTAAAGAAGATAGCGTTTTTATTTCTGATAAAAATACTGTCGTTTTCGTTAGTCGATTTTTAAGCTCTCGACCACGAGAAGTTTAAAAATTGGCTTTTGTCTTTTTTTATTTACTTTCTTGAGGATTGTATGGCGACAGATAATCCAAGAGCAGTTGATGATCAAACATTAGCGCCTAAAGACCGTTTAAATGGTGTGGTCTTTTATATTTCAGCTCTCATTATTTTAATTTTTTCTATTACCACCATTTTGTTTAATGACTTTGCCAACCGAACCTTAAATACAGTCTTGGCGTGGGTGAGTTCAACTTTTAGTTGGTATTACTTACTCGCAGCGACTTTGTATATGGTCTTTGTCATTTTTATTGCCTGTTCTCGCTACGGCAACATCAAATTAGGCCCCAAACATTCCAAACCTGAATTTAGTCTTTTAAGTTGGTCTGCAATGTTGTTCTCAGCTGGGATCGGCATCGATTTAATGTTCTTCTCGGTGGCGGAACCTTTATCCCACTATATGCATCCACCTGTGGGTGAGGGGCAGACCTTAGAAGCTGCACGTCAAGGCATGGTGTGGACGCTATTTCACTATGGTCTAACTGGATGGTGTATGTATGCCTTGATTGGCATGGCATTAGGGTATTTTAGTTATCGCTATAACTTACCACTGACCATTCGCTCTGCTTTATATCCGATCTTTGGCAATAAGATTCATGGGCCGATCGGTCATAGTGTTGATACCGCTGCGGTCATCGGGACTATTTTTGGTATTGCCACGACCTGCGGGATCGGGGTAGTACAGCTGAACTATGGCTTACATGTGTTGTTCGATTTACCCGAAAACCTCTGGATGCAAACCGCATTAATTGTGGTTGCGGTGGGAATGACCATTATTTCAGTGACTTCAGGGGTGAATAAGGGACTGCGAGTTCTCTCCGAGATCAATATTTATGTTTCTGTCGGGTTGATGCTGTTTATTTTGTTTTTAGGCAATACCGAATTTTTACTGAATGCTTTTGTGCAAAATATTGGGGACTACATTAACCGTTTTCCAAGTATGACTTTGGAAAGTTTTGCCTTTCAACAACCAAAAGAATGGATGAACAGTTGGACATTGTTCTTTTGGGCATGGTGGGTGGCTTGGTCACCATTTGTAGGTTTGTTTTTAGCACGGATTTCACGTGGTCGAACCATTCGTGAGTTTGTTAGCGGAACGCTCATTATTCCTTTATTTTTCACACTCACGTGGTTATCAATATTTGGAAATAGTGCACTACATAGTGTGATTTTTGATGGTAATTTAGCCCTTGCACAGAGTGTCATTGCAAATCCTGCACATGGTTTTTATGACTTGCTAGCACAGTATCCATGGTTTCCCTTTATTGCAGGGGTAGCCACAATTACTGGTTTACTATTTTATGTGACCTCGGCGGACTCTGGTGCGCTGGTATTGGGAAATTTCACCACTCAATTTACCAATGTCGACCATGATGCACCGCGATGGTTGAGCGTGTTTTGGGCTATAGCCATTGGTTTATTAACCCTTGCAATGTTGATGGCTAACGGAGTAACGGCACTACAAAACGCCACAATCATTATGGGGTTGCCGTTTAGTTTTGTGATGTTCTTGGTGATGGCAGGATTGTATAAATCACTGCGGTTAGAAGACTACCGACAAGCCAGTAGCAGTTTAAATGCCGCACCCGTGGTGGGCAATGTCGACATCCTCAACTGGAAAAAACGTTTGTCCCGAGTCATGCACCATCCAGGAACAACTGATACTCGGCGTATGCTCGATGACATCTGCCGACCGGCTGTGATGGCGGTTGCAGAGGAAATGCAAAAACGAGGTATCGACATCAGTGTTCAAGAGAGTGCGCTAGAAGAAGATCCTAATCTGTATCATTTAGATTTGATGATACATTTGGAAGAAGAACAAAACTTTGTCTATCAAATTTGGCCAGTACGTTATATCGCACCGACCTTTAGTGAGCGTGGCAAACTAGGTAAACGCTTCTACTACCGTCTTGAAACTTATTTGTATGAAGGTTCTCAAGGCAACGACCTTGTTGGTTATACCAAAGAGCAAGTGATTAATGATGTGCTGGATCGTTATGAGCGTCACATGACCTTCTTACATATCAATCGAATCAGTCCAGGGAATCGTCCCTTATTTCCAGACCCTCAAGGATAATTAGGAGGAACCATGTTGACCTCATATTTACATGCTTTTGCTTTGTTTTTCTCATTGCTGAATCCGTTTTTAATGAGTATTTACATGATTGGCATGATTCGGAACTCCGAAGCTAAAGTGTTTAATAAGGCCTTGATTCAGGGCTGTCTCATTGCCTTTATAGTATTTATGCTGTTTGCATGGGGTGGAGAAGCGATTTTTAGTAAATATTTAAATGTACGCTTTGAAGCCTTTCAAATATTTGGTGGTCTGATCTTCTTGGTGATTGGTTATCGTTACGTGTTTCAGGGGGCAGATACCATTGGTGAAATGCGTGGTGCGCCTGAGCATTTGGCAGGAACCATTGCCATGCCTTTTATGATTGGCCCAGGAACCATCAGTGCTGCTGTGGTGACAGGTATGGCACTGCCAATCAGCGGCGCAGCCATGATTATTTTCCTGACTTTGGCGTTGACCTGTGGTTTGATGATTTTAATGAAATTTGCGCATGACCATTTGCGTTATAAGCATGCCAAATATATTGACCGTTATGTTGATATTGTCGGACGACTGTCGGCCTTACTGATTGGAACCATTGCGGTAGATATGATTATTAATGGCATTATTGGCGTCATGGCTGAAATGTAGAATCCACGAATAGCGGACCATAAAAAAGCCCTCAGTAAATGAGGGCTTTTTTATTTAACTGAAGAACCAAGTGTAATAACCCCAGATCATCAGTGGCCACGATAGAAACGGGCTAAACAGCCATTTCCAAATCCAGTGGCGTGGCACGAACCCGACGCCGTGGATAAAGCCGCCTGAGATACCAATCATGATATACATCAGTGCACTGTGACTATAGTGACCATTGTCATCCAACATAGCAGCAGGATGCACTAACAACACCGCTGCAAGTGGAAAGGCCAATAGGCAGGAAATTAGCATC
The DNA here is from genome assembly GCF_019209785.1 of Acinetobacter sp. CWB-G5. Lineage (NCBI taxonomy): Bacteria > Pseudomonadati > Pseudomonadota > Gammaproteobacteria > Moraxellales > Moraxellaceae > Acinetobacter > Acinetobacter sp. CWB-G5. The sequence continues at coordinate 324,619 of NZ_JAHUTF010000002.1, forward strand.
GCAAATTTGTTCGGCTTTTTATCTACAGTTTGGTTTTCCATAGCAACGTCTGTCATGGTTTATTCCTCATCAAGGTCTTGATGATGTTCGATATACAAAGCACTGAGTACACCTGCAAAGCAAGCCATCAAAATGCCGAGAATCCATGCAAAATACCACATAATTTGATCTCCTTAGACACAAGCCTTAGTAAAGGCTGTGTGAATTCTCTTTAATGTGTGTGTTGGTAATAACACCCCACATTTTGTAGTAACACCAAGTGGTATAGCACAAAATGAGTGGGACAAAGATACATGCTGCAACTGTCATTACAGTTAACGTCGTTTTACTTGAAACTGCATCCCACATGGTCAAGCTTGCAACAGGTTGAATGCTTGATGGCATTAAGAATGGGAACAGCGCAAAACCAGCAGTTAAAATTGCACCCACGACCGCTAAACTCGAACCTAAGAAGCTAAAGCCCGCTTTGTTTTTGCTTGCTGCAAGCACCACAATCAAACCACCTAAGATACCTGCGATAGGCGCAATCATGGTAATTGGGTAAGTCGAGTAGTTGTTCATCCAGCCATGGTTGGCATTGGTCAACACTTCTTTTGCCAATGGGTTAGCAACACCGTTGGTATCAAATGGAGTGACTAAGGTATAACCTTCGATTCCACCAAAGTACAACCAAGCACCAGCGCCTAAGAAACAGATGAGATAAGCAATGCCCATAAGTTTCGTTGCTTGTGCTGAGCGTCTGCGTAAGTCACCATCGGTACGAAGCATGAGCCATGCACCGCCGTGTGCACACAGCATTGATAAGCTAACTAGGCCGCAGACTAAAGCAAATGGGTTGAGTAGAGCAAAGAAGCTCCCTGTATAAGTTGAACGGACTGTATCATCTAAGCTAAATGGCACGCCTAAGAACATGTTCCCAAAAGCCACACCGAAGACCAGTGCAGGCACAGCACCACCGACTGCTAAACCCCAGTCCCATGACGTACGCCATTTGGTATTTTGCAGTTTAGAGCGGTAGTCAAAACCTACAGGTCGTAAGAATAGGGCAAACAGTACCAACAGTAGCGCCCAATACATGCCTGAGAATGCTGTTGCATAAACCATTGGCCATGCGGCAAACAATGCGCCGCCAGCAGTAATGAACCAAACTTGGTTACCGTCCCAGTGCGGAGCAATGGTGTTGATGGCCGCACGGCGTTCTTCATCTGTTTTGCCCACAAATGGCATGATCGCCATAGAGCCCATATCGAAGCCATCGGTGAGGGCAAAGCCAATCAGCAAGACACCGACTAAAACCCACCAAATGATTTTGAGTAATTCATATTCGATCATGCTTGAGTCTCCTCATTACGAGCTGCTTCAAGTTTTTCAAAATGGTATTTACCAGTGTGAAGCGAACTTGGACCAAGACGTGAGAATTTGATCATTAAATACATTTCAATGATCAAAAGAACGGTATAGAACGCAGCTAAGGCAGCGATAGAACCCCACACATCACCTGTGCTTAAGCTCGATGCTGACAAGTGTGTAGGTAGAACTTCACCAATCGTCCACGGCTGACGACCTACTTCTGCAACATACCAACCTGTTTGTGCAGCAATCCATGGCAGAGGGAGAGCGAAAAGCGCGAACTTCAGTAACCATGGTTTGTTTTCTGCATTGCGTTTTGCCACAGCAAAGGTTGCTAGAGCAAATAACAGCAGCATAAGGAAACCAGATACAACCATGGCGCGGAATGCCCAGAATAAGCTTGGTACGTGCGGAATCGTGTCTTTTGCAGCAGATTTAATTTGATCTTCAGATGCATCAACTACATTTGGTGTGTATTTTTTCAGCAGTAAGCCATAACCCAAGTCTTTTTGAGTTTCAGCAAAGGCAGCTTTTAGCTCTGGAGAAGTATCACCTGCGCGTAGTTTTTCCAGTTGTGAGTAAGCCACCATACCGTTACGAATACGATCTTCGTGCTGTACGATCAAATCTTTAATACCAGTCACTTCTTTGTCTAAAGAACGTGTTGCAATAAGACCCATCACATATGGAATTTTCACTGCATAATCTGTAGTCATGGTTTCTTTATTTGGAATACCAAACAAAGTAAAGGGTGCAGGTGCAGGGTGAGTATCCCATTCTGCTTCAATGGCCGCGAGTTTAGTTTTTTGAACATCACCGAGTTCATAACCTGACTCATCGCCCAGTAAAATCACTGAAAGTGTTGAAGCTAAACCAAAAATTGCGGCAATGGCAAATGAACGACGCGCAAACGGAATATCGCGTTTTTTCAGTAAGTAGTAGCTTGAAATAGCAAGGACGAAAATAGCACCTGTCACATAACCCGCAGACACGGTATGTACAAATTTTACCTGTGCAACTGGGTTAAAAATGAGAGCACCAAAATCTACCAGTTCCATGCGCATGGTTTCATAGTTAAAGACAGAACCGACAGGGTTTTGCATCCAACCATTTGCAACCAAAATCCATAAGGCAGACATATTAGAACCGAGTGCAACCAGCCATGTCACACATAAGTGCTGCACTTTGGATAAGCGATCCCATCCAAAGAAGAACAGACCGATGAATGTCGATTCTAAGAAGAATGCCATTAATCCTTCAATGGCTAATGGAGCACCGAAAATATCCCCCACATAGTGTGAGTAATATGCCCAGTTAGTCCCGAACTGGAACTCCATGGTTAAGCCAGTAGTGACCCCTAAAGCGAAGTTAATACCGAAGAGTTTCCCCCAAAACTTGGTCATGTCTTTATAAATTTCTTTACCTGAAATCACATAGGTGGTTTCCATAATGGCAAGAATAAAGGCAAGCCCCAGTGTAAGTGGAACAAAAATAAAGTGATACATCGCGGTCATAGCGAACTGGAACCGCGAAAGATCGACCACGCTTTCAGATATCATCAACGTGTCTCCTTGATTGGGGATGGATTGCCTGCAATACGCTCAGCAACTTGATTGTCAAAATTTTTAGGAATAGTCGGGGCGTCAAACCAGATGTTCTTAATGACCATTAAAATAATCACCTTAATGATTAAAATGGCCACAATCTCTCTGGTGACTTTTTGATTGAGATTTTTGGGGACTAAGCTCATTTCACAAAGCCTATTTTTTAACTTGCTTTATATTATTAAACAAAAACATACAAAAGATAAATAGTCTTTAAACTTAAATAAAAAATATATTATTAAGTTGTTTAAATACATATACTTAAAATAATGATGTGATGAAAAATAAACTAATATTTTTGTATTTTAAAGTTGACCAAATTACTTATGTTTATATTTAAATACCTGACTAAAATACTTGTATATATTTATTTTAAATCCGACTAAAACGCTTATATTTAACGTTCATCGTTATTTTATTGATAATTCGTCTTAAGAATATAAAAGTGATAGGGCTTTTAAATGATGGATTTTAACGGATATGAATCATGGATGATTTGATCTGTTGCATATACCACAAGGAAATTAGGAATTAAAAATCGAATTAATATTTAAAAAGTCTTTTATTGTGTCATCTAAGCTTGAAGGCAGAGGCGGGGAGTAAAATTCTCATCCTGAGCTTATTCTGGGTAAATTTTCTTAGAATCCAGAAAGCTGGATTGTAAATGAAAGATTGCTTTGAAAAGATTGAGCAAGAAGATGAGGCAAGGGTTCGATTTAAACAGCGCGTTGTGAGGCATTTGTTGGAGGCTGACGCAGTAGCCATGGCAAAGGATAAGCTTGCTCATAAAGACGTACAGCGTTGAAATGGGATCAGATGGGGTGCTTGTTTAGCGCGTACTTTCGCCGCTAAACAGTTGATTGGATTTTGAAATTTTCTTTGCTATGTAATGCGACTTTTTTAGACGAATGAGAATAATTTGTGATTGAAACTCAAGCTCACCAAACTCAGGCTCAACTTGCACATAGTGTAGCTGACCATATTCATCGCGAACGCGAGCTTGAGCCGAAAAACCGGGGCGTGCATTCCCGCTGGAGATGGTCGCCAGACGACCCAGTAAGTTGGTTTGCTTTTTATCTGGTCTGGGTTTAATAACTTGATCCAAACAGTGGATCATAAAAACGGTAAAGAAAATTGCAATAATTAGCGCAGGCAAGATTAGATAGTAAGCCGAAGTAAACGCTTGTTCTTTGGCATAGATGCAGAACTGAAGGAAATAACCTGCAACACTAAAATTAAGTAAGAGAAAAACGACAATCAGCACTTTAGAAAACTTAACGTCCAGCAGTGGAGATTCAGTCAGTTTTTGCGGCGAGAGCCTTTTGAGGAAATGACTTGGGCGGGATTTAAAAAAGTAGCCTAAGGTTTCCACCATGCTGAGTATGACTAAAGTCAATAAGCTGAAATGAAAGAGCATCAAGTCAGGGTGATGTAGCAACTCATACATGGTGAACGTCCAATTTCATTATTCTTCTGTGAGATAAATCCCACCGTCAGAATGCACGGTAATCGCTACTTTTTCAAGTGCTTCGCCTTGGCATGGGCCAGAAATGCATTCACCTGTTTCAACCATAAACAGTGCACCATGGGTCGAACATTCAATAAATTCTTGGTCGCGGTCTAAGAACTGATTTTCTAAAAATTCAAGTTCAACTTGCAAATGCGGGCAAATGTTTTGGTAAGCAAAGAAGGCACCGTCACGTTGAGTGATAAAAATCGTATCCCCTTTAGGTGTTTCAAAAGAACGCGCTTCGCGTTCTGGGATGTCTTCCGTCATGCAAATTTTTTGCATCATGCACATTCCTTTTGCAGTTGATGGAACAATTCAGCGTAATCTGCCACATCTAAACGAGGACCAAACTGAGACACTACTTCACTTGAAATCAAAATCGCAAGTTGCGCAGCTGTATGTAAGCCTAAGCCCGCATTCACGGCATAAAGGAAAGCACCAGCAAAGGCATCACCTGCACCATTGGCATCAATAGCGTGTACTTTACGACCTTCAACACTAAATGTTTCCTGTGCATTTGAAATAAGTGCACCTTCCGCCGAAAGTGTAATCACCACATGCTGGCTCAGTGTTTTAAGTTTTGCTAAAGCCGCCTCAACTGTTTCAGTTTCAGTGTACATCATGGCTTCTTGTTGGTTACAGAACAATAAGTCCACACCATCTGCAATCATTTCATCTAGACCATGACGCGCATATTGCACCATCGCAGGGTCAGATAGGGTTAATGCAATTTTAACACCATGAGCTTTGGCAATTTCACGCGCCTGCTTAACAGCTAAACGTGCGCTATCGCTGGTAGAAAGATAACCTTCGATATAGAGCCATTTCGCTGTTTTTAAGGGTTCAAAGTCAATCTGTTGTTCAGTTAACTCGGCTGTAATACCTAAATAGGTATGCATAGTACGTTCAGAGTCTCCACTGACTAGAACCATACACGTGCCCGTTACGCCTTCACTGATTGATTTTTCAGTGTTTTTAATGCCTGCTTCGTGTAAGCCGTTGAGGTAAGTTTGCCCTAGCTCATCATTACCCACGCGGCATGCATAAAATGCTGAACCACCCAAGGCACTAAAGGCAACGGTAGTGTTGGCTGCTGAACCACCTGAAGCTTGACCTTTATAGGTTTGTGTTTCTTTTAATTTTTTATAAAGATCTGCTTGTGTTTCACCATCAGTTAACTGCATAGTGCCTTTTTGCAAATGTTGTTGAATAAGGAAGTCGTCAGAGACTTTAAATTCTTGGTCGATTAGTGCATTACCAATTGCAAAAAGATCAACAGTTGCCATGTCTTTTTTCGTCACGTATTGAAAATAAAGCGACATTTTACACCAATGCTCAAGATTGCTGTAGTTTGTTGAGGAAAATTCATTTTATTTACGTGGCAAATGTAGTGAAATGGCTTTGCTCATATTCAAGGAAGTTTAGATGGAAATTTTAATTCAAGCGGCAGAACAATTACCTCCTCAAATACAAGCTTTGGCACAACATGCAGCAAAAGAAGGATATGAACCGTTGACCCGCTTGATCGAAGAATATCAAAGTGGAAAAAATCGTTTTGATCAAAAGGGTGAAGTGTTGTTATTGGCCTATGATCAAGACCAATTGATTGCCTGTGGCGGTTTAAATCAACAATGGGGTGAAAATGAAATCGAGGCGCGTATTGGGCGCGTACGTCGTTTTTATGTGCACCCTAAATACCGTAAGAGCGGTGTGGGTCGTCAGTTGTTGGCGCATCTAGAAAAATGTGCGCGTCCAAACTTTTCTGCACTGTGTTTAAATACCGCAGATTTATCCGCAGCCAGTTTTTATCAAAAGCAAAACTATGTTTTTGTGGAAAATCACCCGAACTATAATTATTTTAAATATCTCATCTAGTTTTACTTTTTGAGAACGCTTCCCTCAAAAAGACTGAAATTTGGAAAGCAGTGAGATGCTTTTCAAATTTCCAGCAAATTACTCGGGTTTTCAGCGTGAAATCTTTTGACAACTAAAGCTATAATGCAGGCAGTGTATTAATTATTGTTAGGAGATCACATGACTGTAGATGTCACTGAAACCATTTCTCAAACTGTACATCCTGCGTTTCAGTTGGTACGTCAACACCATGTTGAAGCTTTAGACATTTTAGTGTCTGAATATAAACATAAAGTCACTGGGGCAGTGCATTATCACTTGGCCACCAATCATGATGAAAATGTCTTCTTGGTTGCATTTCGCACCCAACCTATGGATTCAAAAGGCGAAGCACATATTTTAGAGCACACAGCACTGTGCGGTTCGGAAAAATTTCCTGTTCGCGATCCGTTCTTTTTAATGATTCGTCGTTCATTGAATACTTTTATGAACGCCTTTACTGCGGCGGACTGGACAGCGTATCCATTTGCGACTCAGAATAAAAAAGATTTCCAAAATTTACTTGAAGTATATTTAGATGCGGCTTTTGCAGCCAATTTGAATCCGCTGGATTTTGCCCAAGAAGGAATCCGCATTGAGCTTGAAAACGGTGAGCCTGTTTATAAAGGTGTGGTTTTCAACGAAATGAAAGGGGCAATGAGTTCGCCTTCAGACCAGTTGTATCATCAGTTAGCGCATCACTTATTCCCTGAAACCACTTATCACTACAACTCAGGTGGCGACCCTAAAGATATTCCAGACTTGACTTACCCTGAGTTGGTGGATTTCTATAAGTCGCATTATCACCCAAGTAACGCAGTTTTCATGACCTTTGGTAATGAACCTGCTTACAATCTACAAGAGCAGTTTGAAACTTTAGCCTTGGCCAAGTTTTCAAAAGGTGAAACGCTATTCTCTAAAGAAGAGCGCCGTTTGACTGCGCCACTAGAAGTGACTGAAACCTATGCGGTAGATGCGGAAGATTTAAAAGACAAAACTTATCACATTATTTCGTGGTTATTGCCTAAAGCCAGCGAGATCAAACTACGCTTAGGTATGCGCCTTGTAGAAGGTGTACTGTTAGAAGACTCGGCTTCTCCATTACGTCATTATTTAGAAACGTGTGGTTATGCACAGTCTACTGGCCCGATTATGGGGGTAGATGATTCAAACTACGAAATGACCTTCTACTGTGGCGTACAGGGTTCAAACCCTGAACATACAGCTGAGTTTAAAGCAGGTGTGTTTAAGGTTTTAGAAGATGTCGCTTCAAAACCTGTCGATCGAAATATGGTCGATGCGATTTTACATCAAATTGAATTGCACCAACGTGAAATCAATGGCGATGGCATGCCTTATGGTCTAAGCCTGATTTTAAATGGTTTGGGCAGTGCGATTCACCACAGCGACCCAGTCACTGTATGGGATGTGGACTCAGCCATTGCTGCGGTAAAAGAAGAACTGAAAGATCCAATGTGGTTGTCAAACTTAATCAAAACCTATTTGATTGATAACCCGCACCGTGTACAAATGACTTTGGTGCCTGATGCCAATAAATCTGCGGTGGAAGCGGCGGCAGAAAAAGCACGTTTAACCGAAATTGGTGCGCAGCTAACAGAAGCTGAAAAAGCAGAAATTGAAGCACAAACTGAAGCACTCAAAGTCCGTCAAGATACCCCAGATGACCTTAATCTTTTGCCAAAAGTGGGCTTGGAAGATGTGCCTGCTGAACTGCAAATTGTACAAGGGCAGTTGCGCGAGATTATCTCAAATCGTATCGATTATCCGTTGAATCTTTATCATGCGGGTACGAATGGTATTTACTACAACCAAGTGCTGATTCAGATTCCGCAAGATGTAGTGCAATCGCCATACTTTAACTTGCTATCTATTTTGATGGGTGAAGTCGGTGCAGGTCAGTATGACTATCTAGAACTACAACAACTGCAAACTGCGGTGAGTGGTGGTTTAGGTATGGGCGCCTCTTTACGTTCTCAAGTGAATGACAAAAATCAAATCAGTGCATGGTTAACGCTGACCACAAAATCGTTGGTGAGTAATTTTGACAGTATTGCTTTGTTGAAATTGGCATTTGAACAACTCCGTTTTGACGAAAAAGATCGCATTGTTGAGTTATTGCAACAACGTAAAACACGTTGGGCATCTCGTCTTTCAGGTTCAGGCCACAGTTATGCCATGCAAATTGCGGGACGTAACCACAGTGCTTTAGCAAAACGTGATTATCACAACACGGGCTTGGGTGCATTAAACTGGTTAGGCGATCTAGTCAGCCGTATTGAAAAAGATGCAGCAGCTTATGATGATTTGATCAATGAATTAAAAGCGATTCATTTGAAACTTTTACAAGCACCAAAACAGTTCTTACTGGTGTGTGAAGAACATCATTCAGACCGTTTGGTTGAAGAAGTTCAAAATGTGTGGGACAAGTTAACCATTCCTGAACAAACTGTGACTTTAAAAGCTACAGAGCAGATCGATACCGATGCTGATGAAGCATGGCTAATTCAAGCCAATGTTCAATTCTGCTCATCAGCTTATCAAGCCGTTGAGGTGTCACATCCAGATGCTGCACCGCTGATGGTGCTGGCAGCGTACTTGCGTAATGGTTTCTTACACAGTGCAATTCGTGAAAAAGGTGGGGCTTATGGTGGTGGTGCAAGCTATGATGGCAACGCATGCTCATTCCGCTTCTATAGTTACCGTGACCCGCGTTTGGCTGAAACCTTCAATGACTTTGAAGCCAGTGTGCAATGGTTGCTAAATACTGAGCAAAAGCCACATCAGCTTGAGGAAGCAATTTTAGGTTTGATTGCTGGTATGGACAAACCAGGTTCACCAGCGGGTGAAGCGATTACGGCATGTTATGCACTTTTACATGCACGTACACTAGCCTTCCGTAAGCAGTTACGTAGCCGTCTTTTGGCTGTGAGTTTAGAGGACTTGCAACGTGTGGCGGTACAATACTTGCTTGAACAAAAACCAACGAAAGCCGTGGTTGCACCTATGGCGAAGCGTGATACTTTAATTGAGTTAGGTTTTAGTATTCAACAAGTTCAGTAAAACAATAAGAGGGTCGTATGGCGTTCAAATCATTTGAGCGTTCAACTTTAGTACTGAGCATGACTGTGCTCAGTACTTTGGGTGTCGCTAAAACACATGCACAAATTTCCGAAGTACCTGCAGCTCCTGCAACAGCCGAGGCATGTGTTGCATTGGCATCGAATGCAGACCGTTTGGCTTGTTATGATGCATTATTTAAAATCCCTGAAGCAGTAAAGCCGCGCATTGTTTCTGAGCAACGTGCAGCTATGGAAATTGCGCCAGAACCCGAAAATATCACGGGGAAGATTACACAAAGTGTGAGCTCTGTTTTCGCTTCTGAAGGTCCTAAAATATCGCCAAATTTATCTTTAATGGATAGTCGTTGGGAGCTTTCACCCGAAAGTAAACTGGGGACTTGGAATATTCGTGCCTATCAACCTGTCTATTTAATGCCTGGTTTTTGGACAACAGATAAAAATGAATTTCCACAAAGTCCAAATCCGACCAATACGGTGGATGAAGATCAGAACCTAAAGTCAATGGAAGCGAAATTCCAACTGTCTTTAAAAACTAAAGCTGTGGAAAACCTATTTGGGGACAATGGCGATGTTTGGTTAGGTTATACCCAGTCTTCTCGTTGGCAGCTTTATAATAGTGATGAATCACGTCCGTTCCGTGAAACGAACTATGAGCCTGAAGCCAGTTTGGTTTTCCGTACCAATTATGAACTGTTGGGTTTAAATGGTCGCTTACTGGGATTAACTTTCAACCATCAGTCTAATGGTCGTTCCGATCCGTTGTCACGTAGTTGGAACCGTGTCATGTTGAATGTGGGGTTTGAAAGAGACAACTTTGCGCTCATGCTGCGCCCTTGGTACCGTCTAGATGAAGATGCAGGTGATGATAATAACCCGGATATTAAGGATTATATCGGACGGGGTGACTTAACAGCATTCTACCGTTGGAATGAACATGACTTTTCACTCATGCTGCGTCATAGTTTAAAAGGTGGCGATGACGCGCGCGGTGCTGCACAGTTTGACTGGGCTTTTCCTATTTCAGGGAAGTTGCGTGGCCATTTCCAGTTGTTTGATGGTTATGGCGAAAGCTTAATTGATTATAACCACCGAGCGACTTATGTGGGCTTGGGCGTGTCCTTAATGAATTGGTACTAATTTAGAAACATAAAAAAACCACGTTTGATACGTGGTTTTTTTATGTTTAAGTGTTAGGTGTTTTAACCAATTTGAATATCGGCAGCTGGATGTTTTAAACGGCTCTTTTTTGGCGTCGCAATCAGGTAGGCTAGCGTTAAAGGACCTAAACGACCTGCAAACATCAAGAGCATCAGAATAAATAAACTTGCAGGTTGAAGTTCACCGGTGATGCCCCGTGATAAACCGACTGTACACGCGGCTGAAATGGCTTCAAATAACAAATCCATAAACTGATGATTAGGCTCGATTAAGGATAAAGTAAAGATGCCTAAGAAAATAAGTGCTGCGGTAATAGAGACGACAGCCATTGCCTTAAAAGAGGTTTTTTGAGAAACAGAGTGATTGAACACACGAATTTCATCTTCACGTCTAAGGAAGCTAATCACGCTGAGTAAAACAATAATAAAAGTACCTACTTTAATCCCGCCCGCGGTACTCATCGAGCCGCCCCCAATGAACATCAGTAACATGGTGACGAGGGTCGAGGCATCTTTCATTTGTGCCAAATCGAGGCTGTTAAAACCCGATGAACGAGGCACTGTGGCATGGAACCATGCATTTAAAGCTTGGTCACCTAAGCTCATTGGCGCTAAGGTGAGGGGGTTGTTCGATTCAATTGCCCATAAAAGAACAAAAGCAATCAGGTTCAAACCTGCAATGGTTGATAAAATCAGTTTGCTATTGGTACTTAAGCCTTTCCAACGTTTGCTGCGTTTAATGTCCATTAATACCACAAAACCTGTCCCACCAATGATGTATAACATACTGATGGTAAAGGTAATGAGATACTGACCCGAGAAGCTCATTAGACTGTTGGGAAATAGTGAAAAGCCACCATTGTTAAATGCGGATACACTATAAAAAGCCGCATAAAACAGAGCTTGATTGAAGTTGTAATCCTCTAACCATGCAATGGTCAAAATAACCGTGCCGATCGCCTCAAAAAATAAGGAATATAGCAGTACACCTTTAATGGTGAAGGATACTTTGGATAAGCTGGTTTGACCAATGGTCTCTTGCGCCATGATTTGTTGCTTTAAACCGAGTTTGGTCGACAGACTCAGTGCGGCTAAAATTGCAAAAGTCATAAAGCCTAAGCCACCAATTTGAATTAGCAGCATGATGATGATTTTACCTGTTACGGTAAAAGTTTCACCGACATTCACCACAGACAGTCCGGTAATGGTGACTGCTGAGCTGGCGGTGAACAAAGAGTTAATCCAACTGAGTTCACCGTAGTGTGAAATGGGTAACTTTAATAATAGAGTCCCAATAATAATAAAGCTCAAAAAACCCAAAGCCAGCAGGCTGGGCGGGCTTAAATTAATGGTGCTGTTTTTGGGGGTTTGCCATTCTTTGACTTTTTTCATGATTTGAACCGTGCTGAAAGACGACGTAATGTTTCGAGTAAACCTTCAACAACTAGAATATCACCCACTTGTAAAATTAAATTGGGGTCAATGCTGTACAAAACGTCTTTGCCACGTTTATGGAGTAATGTTTTCACATCAGGTGCTTGATCCATCAATTGGCGGAAGCGAGTCCCTTGTAGTTTTTCATCAATTTCAATTTTGACAATATAGTGGTTATCTTCAAGCGCCATATAGCGACTGACCATGGGGTAGCATAAAGACTGCGCAATCCGTACGCCCATGTCCTCTTCAGGGTGAATAATTTTACTAATCCCTAAATGGCTTAAAATCATATGGTGCGACTTTGATTTGGCTTTGACCCAAATTTTTTCAACCCCAATATTTTTGAGGTGCAGCACACACAAAATACTGGCTTCAATATTTTCACCAATTGCGACCACCACGGCATCGCAGTTTTTAATATTTAATTCATCGAGGACATGTTCATCTGTTGCGTCGGCGATGACAGCATGGGTCACCTGCTCAGAAATATTTTCAACATATTTTTTTTCACTATCGATACCAATGACATCATGTCCCAGTTCAATGAGTTGAGTTGCAACTGTGGCTCCAAAGCTTCCTAAACCAATCACTGCAAATTGTGCCATGTCATCTTTCCTTTAAATTTTTTTATACGTCGATTGTTAACGAATGTTGTGCCAAATTTCACAAGATGTCATCTTTATACAGACACGCTTTTTTCGATCAACCGCGCTTTGCCTTATACCAATATATCACTCATCCAAAGGAGTATATAAATGCGGAAGACACTGTATGAATCCCTCAGGATCGCGTTTCCAGAATTGAATGATACCGCAATTCCAGAAGAACAAGATGAGTTCGAGCACTTTGTACGTTGGTTGAATAGCTATTATTCAAACATTCAAAAAATAGAACTCGATGATTTTCGACAAAATGGTATTGATGAATGCCATCGACTCCAACAGTTAGGTATTGACTTAGACGAGCTGAAAAACCAAATCAATGATGATATGGCGTCTTTTTATCAAATGTATGAGAGTGAGGAAGAAGAAACCTCAGACATGCATGGTTATGATTTTGAATTTAGTTTTGATGTTATTTTTAACCACATTAAAATTTTTATTGAGCCTTATGAACTCAGTTTACTGGTTATCGAGCGGGAGAACCCCTATTGGCTGTTGGTACCGCATAATGATGAGCTGATAGATAGAATTATTGTTACGTATAACCACACGTTTGGTGATGAAGAGCCGATACAGCTCATAGAATAAAACCGCCTCGAAGGGCGGTTTTATGTATGTATTGAATCTTTTATTTTAAGAAACGTTGATAACCTAGGTTATTGGTAATTTCTTCATATGGATACGAAATACTTTCTAAGGTTTCAATCAAACCATCTGGGTTTTGTTTCGCATCACTTGCTTCTAAACCAACAAGGACACGACCTTCCGCCGCACCATGGTTACGGTAGTGGAATAGGGTAATGTTATGCGTAGGGCCAAGGCGTTCGAGGAACATTAATAGCGCACCTGGACGTTCAGGGAACTCAACACGGAACAAACGCTCGTTTTCAAGGTCTGCATGCCCACCAATTAGGTAGCGAATATGCAGTTTTGCCACTTCATCATCAGATAAGTCATCGACATCGAACTGAGTTTTGAGTGCTTCAAAAATATCGTGACGCTCTTTTTCACCGCCTTTTAAGCTAATGCCGACAAAGACTTGCGCTGCACTGGCATCGCTCGCACGGTAGTTAAACTCGGTGATATTACGACCTTGTAGTGCTCGGCAGAAATTCAGGAATGAACCTTTTTTCTCTGGAATGGTCACAGCAAAAATAGCTTCTTTACGTTCACCTAATTCAGTACGTTCTGCAATATAACGTAAACGGTCAAAGTTCATGTTGGCACCACATACAATTGAGACGATGTTTTGCCCAATCAGCTCGTGTTTTTCAATATATTTTTTAATCCCTGCCAAGGCCATTGCACCTGATGGTTCAACGATGCTACGACACTCATCATAGGTGTCTTTAATGGCGGCACAAATTTCATCGGTATTGACTAAAACCACTTCACACTCAACGATCGGACCTGAGTTATCCGACTTTTGGAGTTGAATCACTTCAAATGGTTTTTCACCAATCTGTGCTACCGCAGTACCATCAGCAAATAGACCGACTTGAGGCAGTACAACACGTTCACCTGCTTCAAATGCGGCTTTTAAACAAGCAGATTCGTCATATTCAACAGGAATGACTTTGACATGTGGTGCAACATCGCCTAAGTAGGCTGCTACACCAGCAATTAAACCGCCGCCACCAACAGCGACGAAGACATAGTCGACATCGCGCCATTGACGCAAAATTTCATTGCCAATCGTACCTTGACCTGCCATGACCAGTTCATCGTCATAGGGTGGAATAAAACTCATACCGTCTTCTGCGGCACGTTGAATCGCGTATTTGTTGGCAACATCAAAAGAGTCGCCGTGGAGAACCACTTCACCGCCTAAGCGTTTGACCGCCTGAACTTTAATATCTGGGGTGGTTTTCGGCATCACAATAATGGCACGAATCCCGAGTTTTTTACCTGACAGTGCTACGCCTTGGGCATGGTTGCCAGCAGATGCAGTAATCACGCCACGTTCAAGTTGAGCTCTAGGAAGTTGGCTAATGCGGTTATAGGCACCGCGTAGCTTAAATGAAAAGACTGGTTGTAAGTCTTCACGTTTAAAACGAATGTTGTTATTGAGTTTCTCACTAATTCGAGGTGCCGCTTCGAGTGGAGTTTCGATTGCAACATCGTAGACTGTTGCTTGTAATATTTGTCGAACCAAACGAGACAGCATGTTAATTTCCCATTTAACAGTTTAAAATAGAGGATCATTGTAACAAACCCCTGTACATTTGGGCTGTAAAATCAGCAACAAATGTCAAAAAATAGTTGAGCCAAATTATGAGTCTGTATGCTACCCAAGATGAAAAAAAGCAAGCTGCTGCAAAAGCTGCCTTAAAGCACTTACCTAAAGGTGGCATATTAGGGGTAGGTACAGGCAGCACCGTGAATTTCTTAATTGAGTTTTTACCAGAACTTCAGCTTGAAGCGGCTGTGGCAAGTTCAGAAGCAACGGCTGAGCGTTTAAAGAAATTAGGCATTGAAGTGGTTGATATGAACTCTGTGGGCGGTTTAGATGCCTATGTAGATGGGGCAGACGAAATTGACCGTCATATGCATATGATCAAAGGTGGTGGGGCTGCACTTACTCGCGAGAAAATTGTAGCTTCAATTGCGAGAAAATTTGTTTGTATCGTTGATGACTCTAAGTGGGTCGATCAATTGGGGCGTGACTTTCCACTTCCGATTGAAGTGATTCCAATGGCTCGTTCAGCTGTGGCACGTAAAATTGTCTCACTCGGTGGTGATCCTGCTTACCGTGAAGGCGTGGTGACGGATAACGGTAACGTGATTTTAGACGTTTATAACTTAAATATCTTAAATGCGCTTGAGCTTGAAAAAACCATTAACGACATTCCAGGTGTGGTGTGTAATGGTATTTTTGCAATCAATAAAGCAGATGTGGCAGTTGTTGCAACAGACAGCGGTATTGAAGAACGTACCGCGGTTTAATTTTAAATCTTCCCTAAGCTCTTCTTTGAAAAAGAGGGGCGAAAAGCAAAAACATTTTTATCTTATGTTTTTCTCCCTCCTTTCAAAAGGAGGGCCGGGAGGATGATTCAATAAAAGAATAATATTAATGACCTTAGCAGACCTACCTGAAATTCAAATCACCCATCATGCACGTGCGACCCGGTTACGACTTCGTGTTGAACCGACTCAAATTCGTTTAACCGTGCCTAAGTTTTGTAGTAAACGGCAAATTCAGGATTTTTTAAATCAATCTGAACAGTGGATGGTTGAAACGTGGCAGAAGCAGCAAGCCAGTCTGGTACAGATAGATCGAACCCTTCCCACAGAGTTGCGGTTATTTAATCGCCAAAACGCTTTAACGGTGAGCTATCAAACACAAAAAAATGCGTATATTTTGGATGAGGATAATCACCAGCTTTGGATCAGTGACCGTCAGCCTGAAAGTTATTTAAAATCTTTTGTGATTGTATATGCCAAACAGCACTTGCCTATTTATTTGCAACAGATTAGTCATGAAACTGGTTTAAAATTTGCACAATGTTCAATTCGTCAGCCCAAAACACGTTGGGGGAGTTGTAGTGCCAAACACGACATTATGCTTAACAGTGCTTTAGTGTTGTTTCCTGAAGCCATTACCCGTTATGTCTGTGTGCATGAACTCGCACATACGCAACATTTTGATCATAGTGCACGTTTTTGGGCGGAAGTTGCCAAATATGATGCTGCTTTTCAACAGCATCGAAAAACCTTAAAAACAACCGCATTGCCGCATTGGTGGGCAAGCGTTTAAAGTTAATTTTACGTGCAGAATTTAAAAATAATTTTTTCTGATTGATTGAGCGTTAGTCAAAAAATGCTCTAAACTTCATGATCTAAGGTAAACATTCCTCAATTTTAGTCCAAAGACCTCAAATGTGAATTTTACAGATATCCACTATTTTATATTAATCGTTCCAGCTTGCCTGATTTTAATGGGAAGCTTGCTTTTAATATGTCATTTTGCTTTTAGGGCTCCCTCATATTTATTGTGGCTCGGGCTTGGATATATTGTGCCTTCGTTTTCTGTGGCGGCACAAAGTTTGATGTCGAATAAGCAGTTGGCTTTGTCGGCACCCATTTTAGGCAGTATGTATTTGTTTGGCGCATGGGCCAGCGCCTACGCCATGGGCTTAAGAAAGAATGCCAATGCACGTCCATATTGGTGTCTGGCCTTGGTCGTGATGGCTTTACTTTCACTCAGTTATTATTCCTACGTAGATGATCAACTGTGGATCAGAATGCTGATTCTGAACATTTCAATTGCATTGGTTGAGTCTTTGGTTTTGTTTTCAATGTTTAAACATTATCAAGGGATTGATTTGCTCAATAAAATAGTCGATTTTTCTTACTTGTTTATTGTGCTGTATACCTTTGTTCGCGGAATCATTATTTTTCTCTTTTTAAGAAATATCGAAGCAGATATGCTGGCAAATTCAGTTTGGTGGCTGATGATGCTTGCTGCGAGCATTATCTTAAGTATGTGGTTTGCAATAGTGCTGCTCGGAACCTTGGTACGCGATATTATCCATCAACTCAATGATGAGCGGCTAAGAGATCCGCTAACACATTTATTCAATCGACGTGGCTTTAACGAAGCGGCTAAACGAAAGTTGCATCAGCTCTCTAAACAGTCTTATTTCTTGCTCATGTGTGATATTGATCATTTTAAGAAAATTAATGACACCTATGGGCATTTGGTGGGTGATCAAATTTTACAACAAGTCGGTCAAATTATTGGGCAAAATGTCCGTGCGCACGATTTGGTGGGGCGTTTCGGCGGAGAGGAGTTCATTGTCTTATTGCAAATTGATGACCCCACGCTGGCTTATAACATTGCCAATCGTATTCGTTTAGGTATTGCCGATGCACGATTATCCTCAAAAAATATTGCCGTGACAGCAAGTTTTGGACTGGCTGCAGTACATCATTCCAACTTAAAATATGCCATACAAGCTGCCGATCAATTGTTATATCAGGCGAAACATTCGGGACGAAATCAGATTGGTTTTGAGCCTGCACAGAGTATATTGGATGTGCCTTAATAGGTGTCGATAGCACTAAAAACGCATAAATTCCAAGTAAAACAGTTTAGAAAGCAGAAACTTCCTGTCATACTAGGCAGTTACGAAATGGACAGTTTAAGTTTGAGGTAATACACGTGATTTCAGTTGGTATTGTCGGCGGTACAGGTTATACAGGCGTTGAATTGTTGCGTCTTTTACTACGACACCCAAATGTGCAAGTAAGCGTATTAACATCGCGTACAGAAGACGGTCGCCGTGTAGATGATATGTTCCCAAGCTTACGTGGACATACCGAACTCAAATATTCAGATTTGAATATTGATGAACTGAAAAAATGTGATGTGGTGTTCTTTGCGACACCGCATGGCGTTGCCATGAAGCATGCCGAAGAGTTGGTGGCTGCAAATACTAAAGTGATTGACCTTGCCGCAGACTTCCGTTTACAAGATTTAGAACAGTTTGAAAAATGGTATGGTATGCAGCATGCGTGCCCTGAACTGTTGAAAGACTCGGTTTATGGTTTGTCTGAATTAAACCGTGAGCAGATTAAACAAGCCAATGTTATTGGTAACCCTGGTTGTTATCCAACGACAGTACAACTGGGTTTAGCGCCGTTATTTAAGCAAAATGACACATTAGTTAAACCTGAAAGTATTATTATTGATGCAAAATCGGGTGTGTCTGGTGCAGGCCGTAAAGCCAGCCTTGGTATGATCTATTCTGAAAATGCTGATAATTTTAAAGCCTATGGCGTTGCAGGTCACCGTCATCATCCTGAAATTGTGGAAGCGTTGGAAAATATTTCAGGCTTAAAAGAGGTGTTTAACCACATTTTGTTTGTTCCGCATTTGGTGCCAATGATTCGTGGCATGCTGAGCACGATTTATGTGGACTTAACCGATGCGGGTGAAGCTGCTGATGTGCAAAGTTTATATGAACAGTTTTATGCCAATGAAGCTTTTGTCGATGTGATGCCTGCGGGAAGTTCACCAGAGACACGTTCTGTGCGGGGTGCAAATCAACTACGTATTGCGCTGTATAAACCACAACCGAAAAAGTTGGTGGTCATTTCTATACAAGACAATTTGGTTAAAGGTGCAGCAGGTCAGGCCGTTCAAAACATGAACTTAATGTTTGGATTTGCTGAAACAGCGGGCCTAGACGGAATTGGTTTATTACCATAAAAAACGTTTTAAAACTTCACACACATTTAGATTTCGATTTAAATGTGTGTTTTGAATTGAATCAAAATAAGAGATGACGATGCCGAACACTGACACAAATATGACGTCACAACAGCCTGAACCTGCAAAGCCGTTTTTACAGACCAATAAGCCTTTGGCAATTGGTGCTGCAATATTGATGGTTGCAAGTGGACTATTGGGCTATACCGTCGGACATCGTCAGGGTTTAACGGTGGTAGGTTTTGATGCAGATGCTGAGCAACTGGTTGAAGTGGTACAAAAGCAAAAGACCAGTCTGGATGTATTAAATAAAAACTATAATGCTGCTGTTCAGGAGCGTGACGTTGCTGTGACCAATTCAAATGAGCTGTATTTGTCATTGCAAAAAGCTCTGGATCAACAAGCGCAATCTGAAACCACTGCTGTGATTTACCGTGAGGTTTTACGTCAACGCGGCGGTATTCCACTGGCTGTGCAGCATATTGCGATTAAACCTTTGCCTGAAAATGCATTTGAATATCAACTTGATTTGGTTCAAGTTAGTCCATCTAAACGTGCAGCTTCAGGTACCGTTGAGCTTCGACTCATTCGTGGTACAGAGGTTTTAGTTGTACCTCTAGAAGACAAAAACTTTAACTTTGAAAACTATGAGCGTTTAACAGGGCGTTGGACGATGCCTAAAGGCTTTACGCCACAGTTTATCGAAGTCCGTTTAACAGGTAGCACCCCAGTGACACGACGCTTTAGTTGGTCACGTGGTGAGGCCGTAGAAAGTCAATCTGCATTTGTCTCTGAAATCCCTCAGGCTGAGGCAAATGCACAATAATTGTGAATTGTAAGTTTATGGGTATCTCTAAGCGTTCAACGTGTTTAAATGAAATCAAGCAGTCTTTTCATGAATCTGACTATGTCGACTGGCATATCAGCCCGCGCTTGAGCAATGATGAACCGCATGAAGAAGAAAATGGGGATGTCGCTGTCCAAACCGCGCCACCAGAACTTAAGCGTCCGCCACTCTATGCTGTCGTTTTAATGAACGATGACTACACCCCAATGGACTTTGTTATTGAAATTTTACAACAATACTTTGCTTTGAATCTTGACCAAGCCACTCAAGTAATGCTAACTGTACATTATGAAGGAAAAGGTGTTGCAGGCGTTTACCCGAGAGACATCGCGGAAACAAAAGCAAACCAAGTCAATAATTACGCTCGGTCTCAAGGTCATCCTTTACTTTGTCAGATTGAGCCGAAAGATTAAGGGGGTTCCATGCTCAGTCGTCAATTAGAAGTATCCTTACGTTTGGCTGTTAGTATGGCTCGACAAAAGAGACATGAATTCCTAACCGTTGAACATTTATTATTGGCTTTACTCGATAATGATTCGGCCGTAAATGCATTGAAAGCCTGCGGTGCAGATATTATTGTGCTTCGTAAAGAGCTTGAAGAATATGTAGAGCAGCACACTCCTAAGCTGGGCGAAAACAGTGACCAAGCTCCGCATCCAACTGAAAGTTTTGACCGTATTTTACAACGTGCAATTTTCCATGTGCAATCAAGCGGTGGTGATCGTACAGTTGAAGGTGCAGACATTTTAGTTGCAATGTACTCTGAACGTGACTCTTTTGCAGTCTACCTCTTGAAACGTCATCAAATTAACCGTTTAACACTGACACAATACTTGGCCCACGGCACACGTAAAGACGAAGTGCAAGTGGAAGAAGAAATTGAAGATCTTGACGGGGAATCGACCAGTTCAAGCAACGCAGGCCCTTTAGAGCTGTATACAACCAACTTAAATGTTGAGGCACAAAAGGGTAAAACGGATCCTTTAATTGGTCGTGAAAAAGAAATTGAGCGCGCAGCACAAATTCTATGCCGTCGCCGCAAAAACAACCCGTTATTGGTGGGTGATCCTGGTGTCGGTAAAACATCGATTGCTGAAGGTTTAGCTTGGCTCATTGTCAATGGTAAAGCGCCTAAACCATTGGCAAATGCTGAAGTGTATAGCTTAGACATTGGCGCTTTGGTGGCAGGAACCAAATACCGTGGTGACTTTGAAAAACGTTTAAAACAGCTTTTGAACGCGTTGAAAAAGAAACCAGAAGCAGTTTTGTTTATTGACGAAATCCACATGATTATTGGTGCAGGCTCAAGTATGGGCAGCACAATGGATGCGTCAAACTTGATTAAACCCGCTTTGGCCAATGGTTCATTGCGCTGCATCGGTTCAACCACATTCCAAGAATACCGCCAAGTCTTTGAAAAAGATCATGCATTGTCACGCCGTTTCCAAAAAATTGATGTCAATGAGCCATCTATTTCAGAAACGATTGATATTTTACGCGGTTTGAAGAGCAAGTTTGAAGATTTCCATCATGTTAAATATGATGACAAAGCTTTAATTTCTGCGGTTGAGCTTTCTGCGAAGTTCATTAATGACCGATTTTTGCCGGATAAAGCCATTGATGTCATTGATGAAGCAGGGGCACAACGTCGTCTGAAAGCCGAACAAGATGACACCTTGATTACCGTGGAAAATATTGAAGATATCGTGTCGAAAATTGCGCGTATTCCACCAAAAACCGTATCTAAAGATGATAAGACCGTTCTTGAAAATCTTGAACGTGATTTAAAACGTGTGGTCTTTGGTCAAGATGAAGCGATCGAAGCTTTAGGCTCAGCAATTAAACTGTCGCGTGCAGGCTTAAAATCACCAGATAAACCTGTGGGTAGTTTTGTTTTTGCAGGACCAACTGGGGTGGGTAAAACAGAAGTCACCAAACAGCTTGCGAAATTACTGGGTGTTGAGTTGGTTCGTTTCGATATGTCAGAGTATATGGAACGCCATGCGGTTTCACGTTTGATCGGTGCGCCTCCAGGCTATGTGGGCTTTGATCAAGGCGGTCTATTGACCGATGCGATTCATAAAAGTCCGCACTGTGTATTATTGCTAGATGAGATTGAAAAAGCGCATCCAGACGTGTTCAACTTATTGCTACAAATCATGGATCATGGTTCATTGACCGATAACAATGGTCGTAAATCAGACTTCCGTAATGTGGTGTTGGTATTGACCACAAATATTGGCGCGGAAAGTATTTCTCGCGTGAGTATTGGCTTCATGGATCAAGACAACAGTAATGATAACCAAGATGCGATGAAAAAAGCGTTTTCTCCTGAGTTCCGTAACCGTTTAGACAGTGTGATTCAGTTTAAAGCTTTACCAACGACAGTAATTGAAAACGTAGTAGATAAGTTTTTAACAGAACTACAAGCGCAACTGGATGAGAAAAAAGTCATTCTAGAAGTGGATCAAAGTGCGCGTGAGTGGATGGCTGAAAATGGCTATGACCGTTTAATGGGTGCTCGCCCAATGCAACGACTCATCCAAGAGCATTTGAAAAAACCACTGGCTGAAATGATTCTATTTGGTGAGCTTGCAGAACATGGTGGTAATGTTGCGGTCTCTGTGAAGAATGAAAATGGTAAAGCGGTGGGTCTAAAACTCGAAGTTTTCGAAGATCAAACGGCTGAGCCTGCTTAAAGATCGCTATATAATTTAAAACCCGTGTTCGCACGGGTTTTTTATTGAAGAAAGTATTTAACAGTTAGAAGTAATAAAAGTAGGTTGCATGGATATTCAATTGACGAAAGTTTTAAGTACATTTGTACTGTTTTTGCTAACCGCTGTGATGGAAATATTAGGCTGTTATTTCCCTTATTTGATTTTAAATCAGGGAAGAAGTCATTGGTTGTGGATTCCTACAGCTTTAGCGCTAGGTGCTTTTGTGTGGTTGTTGACTTTACATCCGGCTGCGTCAGGACGTATTTATGCCGCTTATGGCGGAATTTATATTTTTACCGCATTGCTATGGTTGCGTTATGTTGATCAAGTATATTTGACCCGTTGGGACATAATGGGTGGGGCAGTGGTATTAATTGGTGCGGCCATGATTATCTTACAACCGCAAGGATTGGTTCGCTAAAGTAGAGAACCAATCGCTAGAAAGGTACTATTTGATACCACAATCTTTTTGCTTTAATTCTAAATCGTAGCTATTTTTCTCAGAGCTGAGCTGTAATTTTACAATGTAGGGATTATGGCGTTGATATTGATGCTCGAAGAAAATATTGCAGTTTTGCACAACATTCTTTTTAATCACTTTTTGAACTTCTTTCGTACCCAAATCCTGTTCAAACTGCGCAAAATCAGGGGTAATGATCAAGCCTTTAAGCTCGGTATGGTCTGCATATAGATTAAATTGTTCAATGATGGTGTTGTTATCAATTTCAATTGGGAGAGTTCGTGAGTCTTCTGCGGTTAATACAGTTAAAATCTCGTTCAGAGTTTCAGGCTGTTTAATTTTAAAATTTTGATCAATAATTTTTTTGGACTGTAAGTAGTCATCAAACTCTGAGGCTTGAACCTGAAAAAAAGTAGAGCTTAGGATTGTAGCAAGGCACAGGCCAGTTTTTTTGAAATGCATGGAAAGTGTCGCTTATAAAAATTATGTTCTGATTATAGCTTTGCCCGTATAAAAAAAGCACCCTTAGGTGCTTTTCGTTGGGAAAATTAATTAATCTTTCTTGGTATTTTCATTGATTAAAAACTCAACCAATGCTTTTTGTGCATGTAAGCGGTTTTCAGCTTCATCCCAAACCACGGCATTTTTATGGTCGAGCATCTTTTCAGAAATTTCTTCGCCGCGATGCGCTGGTAAACAATGCATAAATAAACAATCAGGATGAGCAAGATCCATAAGACGTTCATTTACTTGATAGTCTGCAAACGCAGCTTCACGAATTTTTTGCTCTTCTTCTTGGCCCATGCTTGCCCATACATCGGTCACGATAAGATCTGCGTTTACGGCAGCATCTTCAGCTGAGTTAACCAGTTCTGCACAATGCGCAAATTCACTTAAAAATTCTGCTTTGGGTTCATAACCTTTAGGTGCAGCAATTTTTAACTTAAAGCCCCACATATGCGCAGCTTCAATATATGAATTACACATATTGTTGCCATCACCAATCCACGCGACCGTTTTGCCTGCAATAGGCCCACGGTGTTCAACAAAAGTTTGAACATCTGCAAGTAGTTGGCAAGGGTGGTGATCATCGGTTAAAGCATTAATCACAGGAACTTTTGAATAAGAAGCAAAACGTTCAACAATGTCATGTCCAAAAGTACGGATCATCACAATATCCAACATGCTTGAAATCACGCGTGCTGAATCTTCAATCGGCTCACCACGACCCAATTGGGTGTCTCGTGGAGAGAGGAAAATTGCACTGCCACCAAACTGGCTCATGCCTGCTTCGAACGATACACGGGTACGGGTGCTCGATTTTTCAAAAATCATCCCCATGACTTTACCAACAAACGGTTGGAAGACTTCGCTGTTGTGCTGTTTACGCTTTAGTTCGATACCGCGTTGCACAACTTGGTTCAGTTCTAAAGTAGATAAATCGCGTAAGGTAAGAAAGTGACGTAGAGCCATTGTTACTCCACAATAATTGCTGAAAACCGAAATAGGTATAGAACAACAATTAGTTGTTGGTTGGTGGAAAGAAAAAGAGAGTCGATTAATATACTATATGCAAAGGAAATTGCAAAAAAACTAGACTTTTTGATGACCTGCTAAGAAACGATCTACGCAATAATGAA
Source organism: Acinetobacter sp. CWB-G5 (assembly GCF_019209785.1). Classification (NCBI taxonomy): domain Bacteria; kingdom Pseudomonadati; phylum Pseudomonadota; class Gammaproteobacteria; order Moraxellales; family Moraxellaceae; genus Acinetobacter; species Acinetobacter sp. CWB-G5. The sequence goes on from NZ_JAHUTF010000002.1 coordinate 349,214, forward strand.
CATATTCTAGATTTTCTTTTTCATTTTCTTCAACATAGATGTTCATCAGCACGCGCCATTCTAATTCGCGCACAATGCCAAAAAAAAGCTGCGCAGAATAATTCGGGTGTTCACATCGAATAATGCCTATTTCATCTGCTTTGCTTAAAATGCAAGCCACGGCATCTTCAATATGTTTAGGTCCTTGTTTGTGAATATGAAAGGCCAACTGCGGATTACGCTGTACTTGTTCCATAATGAGTCTTAAAAAAGAAGCATTTTCTGGAAGTACAAGATGCGTTTGAATATTTAAAATGGTTTGTATTAAATAAACGCGCAAATTGTCCTTCGTAAAATCAAAAGGCATACAAATGTCTTTAAAAAATAGCTCACGTCGGTAGTCGCAAATGGCTGTAAAAAGACCGTCTTTATTTCCAAAATATTTGTAAATCGATGCTTTTGAACCACCCGCATGATTGACAATATCATCAAGTGAAACTGCATCGTAGCCATGTTGCAAAAACAACTCGTTTGCACTTAATAAAAATGCAAGACAGCGTTCATGACCTCGTTTTGTGTGAGGTATGTCACGTGTAAGGGGTTCTAGTTGAACTGAGTCGTGCATATAACTAACAACAGCCTAATAAATGTGGATCTCTAGTTGCTATCATAGCAAGAATATGTACACATTGTTGTTTTGGGGCTTAACTGTTTACCACTAAACCTCAGTGCGTGGAAGAAAATTACACAATAAAAGCGTGAACCATGGGACTAAAGTTTTAGAGTTTTCATTCTAAAATGTCATAGCCAATTCAGTCATTATGGCTATACTCAAAACTCGAAAATTAAAGTAAATGCCGTGGAAAGGACGATGACAGAACAAAAATCTGCAGGCTTAAGATTTAGACAAGCACTAGAAGTGGAAAAACCATTACAAATTATCGGTACAGTCAATGCTTATGCAGCAATGATGGCGAAACAGGTGGGCTACAAGGCCATCTACCTTTCGGGTGCTGGTGTAGCCAACTACTCTTATGGATTGCCTGACTTAGGCATGACCAGTCTGGATAATGTTTTGGAAGATGTACGCCGCATTACCGAACGTGTAGACACCCCGTTACTGGTCGATATCGACACCGGTTGGGGTGGGGCATTTAACATTGCCCGTACTGTGAAACAAATGATTGCCGCAGGTGCAGCCGCAGTGCACATCGAAGACCAAGTAGCACAAAAACGTTGCGGCCACCGCCCAAACAAAGAAATCGTCACCCAACAAGAAATGGTTGACCGCGTAAAAGCTGCAGTCGATGCTAAAACCGATGCAAACTTTGTGGTGATGGCACGTACCGATGCTCTACAAAAAGAAGGCCTACAAGCGGTAATTGACCGTGCCTGTGCCTGCGTAGAAGCCGGTGCTGATGCGATCTTTGCCGAAGCAATGACTGACATTACCATGTACAAAACCGTCTGTGATGCAGTCGGTGTTCCAGTGCTGGCCAACATCACCGAGTTTGGCGATACCCCATACTACACCAAAGAACAACTGGCAGAACAAGGCATCTCAATGGTGCTGTACCCACTGTCACCGACCCGCGCCATGCAAAAGGCAGCACTTGAAGTCATGCATGCCATCCGTAACGACGGAACCCAAGTTAATGTGCTTGACAAAATGCAACAGCGCAAAGAACTCTACGAATTTCTGGATTATCACACCTTTGAAAACACATTAGACAAGCTGTTTAAACAGGAGAATTAAAAATGGCTGAAGGAAAAGTCCTCACAGGCGCAGGATTGCGCGGACAAGTCGCAGGAAAGACAGCACTATCAACCGTAGGCAAAAGCGGAGCAGGTCTCACCTATCGCGGTTATGATGTTCAAGACTTAGCAGAAAATTGCCAGTTTGAAGAAGTCGCTCACCTGATCTTCTTTGGTGAACTACCCACAGCAGCACAGCTCACCGCTTACAAGGCTAAACTCAAATCATTGCGCCAACTGCCACAAGCACTCAAAGAAGTCCTTGAGCGTATACCAGCAGACTCACACCCAATGGATGTGATGCGCACGGGTGTATCGATGCTGGGCAACCTAGAAACAGAACAATCTTTTGCAGAACAACAAGATGTTGCAGACCGCATTCTCGCAACCCTTCCAGCGATCATTTGCTACTGGTACCGCTTTAGCCATGATGGCGTACGCATTGAAGAAAATACCGATGACGATTCAATAGGTGCTCAATTCCTACACCTGCTGCGTGGTGAAAAGCCAAATGAACTACATGAACAAGTGATGAATGTCTCACTGATCCTCTATGCAGAGCATGAATTCAACGCATCAACATTCACAGCACGTGTATGCGCATCAACCTTATCCGATATGCATTCATGCATCACCGGTGCAATTGGCTCACTACGTGGTCCATTACATGGTGGAGCAAACGAAGCAGCAATGGAAATGATTGAAAACTGGACGTCCCCTGAAGAAGCTGAGCGAGAAATGCTGGGCAAATTGGAACGTAAAGAAAAGATCATGGGCTTTGGTCATGCGATTTATAAAGACAATGACCCACGTAATGGCATCATTAAAATTTGGTCAGAGCGCTTAGCGAAAGATGTCGGTGACACGGTCCTGTACCCAGTTTCAGTCCGTTGTGAAGAAGTGATGTGGCGTGAGAAGAAATTATTCTGTAATGCAGACTTCTTCCATGCATCGGCATACCACTTCATGGATATTGCGACCAAACTCTTCACACCCATCTTCGTGATGAGCCGTGTGACAGGTTGGGCAGCGCATGTGATGGAACAACGTGCAGACAACCGTATTATTCGCCCAAGTGCGGACTATACTGGGCCTGAGCTACGTAAAGTGGTGCCGATTGAGGAGCGTTCAGCGGCTTAATATGAAGCTCTGATACATTATAAAAAAAGCCTTTTCGGAGGCTTTTTTTATATGCAATTTTTTTGTTGATTTTTCTCACGGGTTAATTCAGATAAATATTTAATTTTAATGAAATAATAGATAATTAAAAGAATAGAATTGCTATAATCGCGACCGTTTATTTCTTCATTTATATTGTAATTTACTTTATGAAACATAAGTTTTTGTGTGTATCAGCACTGTTTTTGGGGTTGTCTCATTCTGCTTTCGCCATGCCATTTGACCCGCTTATTGGAACATGGAAAGTGATTGATGATCGGACCGGGTATTATATTTCAGATATTGTGATTCGTAAGAATTCTAAAACATCACAATATAGCGCAGTAGTGACCAAGTACTATCCTTTGGCTGGAGCGCCTGTGAGTGATGTGTGCAGTAAGTGTCAGGGTGGACTCAAGGATAAACCGATTTTTGGTATGCAAGTGCTGAATGGCTTAATGGGTGATGCAACAGGTCAAAAATTCGCAAAAGGCCAATGGCTGAATCCTCAAGATGGCCGTGTGTATAACATCAATACTGCGCAGTTAAATGCTGGTAAAGATCAGATGAAGGTACAAGCCACAGCAAAAAATGCGAAAGGTTTGAGCAACATGACATGGAAAAAGCTTTAAGTCTTTTGATTGTGTCGATAAAGCCATTGCACTTTCATAGTGCGGTGGCTTTTTTATGGATAAAAAAGTTGGAAGGGTATTTCCTAGACTTGTTGAATCCGTATAAAAAGGAAAAATCATCTTTCGGAGTGTGTGGTCAAAGAAAATGTAGTCTATTTAATCGATGAGATGTACGTCATGACAAAGAGATGATTAAGATTTACTTAATTGATAATGATAACTATTATTGTATGTTAAGCTTCGGTATCTCATGGCTGTATATACGAAAAATGACTCATCTTTATAGAAAGATTTTTACTACTGTGTTTTCGCGAATTTTTGGCTCGTTATTGATTTTGGGTGCCAGCTTAAGTATTTATGCGAAACCTGAAATGAAACCTTTACTTGCCAATATTGCAGAAATAGGCTCGGCGTATTACAGCTTTAAAGTCAAAGAATTTGCAACTACAGATCCAAATAAAATCTATAGCGTTTGGTTAGGTATTCCAAAGACAGTACAGAAGACGCAGGACGCCTATGCATCGGTCTTTATGCTGGATGGGAACGCTGCGATGTCCCATCTGAATGAAGAAATACTTAAGTCTTTGTATGAAAATGATGCCCCTGTATTGGTTGCCATTGGTTATAAAACCAATTTGCCATTTGCCACAGCTTTTCGTTCACTTGACTATACTCCAGCAGATTTATTGACTGGAAAACCCGCTCAAGACCCAAGAAATCCAGAGCGGATGAGCGGGGGGAGTGCTGATTTTAGAAATGTGATTTTGAAGGATATCGCCCCTTGGGTTGAGCAGAATGTAAAGCTGGATGTGCAAAAAAGAGCGTTATGGGGGCATTCCTATGGAGGGCTTTTTGTGCTTGATAGCTTGCTGGATGGGCGTTATTTCAGCCATTTCTTTGCTGCAAGTCCATCACTTTCTTGGGCTGATGAGCGCATGATGCAAAAAATTAGCACAGTAAAATTAGTCAAAGAGCCACAAAAACATGTATGGCTGATGGAAGGTGATCTTTTAATACATAGTGGAGCACAGCAAAGCGCTAATTTTGATGCAAATGGCATCAATAAAAATAGAGAAATTTTATCTATATTCGATCAGCAGGGCGTAGAGGCTAAATTTTTAATCTATCCAAATCTAAAGCATGGTGAGGTCTTTAAAGTGTCTTTATTGGATGTGCTTTCAAATAAATTATATTGATGATATTTAAATTATCCGAACATAAAAGCCTGACCATAAGATCAGGCTTTTATGTTCAACAACGTTAAACAGGATTTTGTTCTAATAGTACTTGGCCATATTGGGCGCGGAGTTCACGTTTTAGCATTTTACCCGTACCGCTCAGTGGAATACTGTCGACAAAAATCACACGGTCAGGGATCTGCCATTTCGCAATTTTGTCCGTATAGTAGTCTAAGACACCTTGTTCAGTGACCGTGCTATCGGGTTTCTTTACAGCGATGACAATAGGACGCTCATCCCATTTTGGATGTTCGGCCGCAATAACGGCTGCCATAAGAATGTCTGAATGCCCCATCGCAAGGTTTTCAAGTTCAACCGATGAAATCCATTCGCCGCCAGACTTAATTAAATCTTTAGAGCGGTCACTGATGCATAAGAAGCCGTCTTCATCTAAGGTTGCAATATCACCTGTGTCAAACCAGCCATCGGTCGTGAGGGCGGATTCATCTTTACCAAAGTAACTGTCAATAATCCAGTGCCCTTTAATTTGTAGATTTCCAATCTGTTCACCATCGCGGGCAATTTCATGGTTGCCTTTTTCTTCATCGGTAAGACGTAAATCCACGCCAAAAGGCGGACGGCCTTGAGAAAGACGTAACTTGAAACGCTCTTGTTCAGAGAGCTGTTGATGTTTGGCTTTAAGTTGGCTGGCAGAACCGAGTGGACTGGTTTCGGTCATGCCCCATGCATGAATGGTGTCACAGTTATAGTCATTTTTAAAGGCCGCTAACATGGATGGTGGACATGCAGAACCCCCGACAACGTTACGGTTCATACTTGCCAGTTGGCTGTCTGTTTGTTTGGCTGCTGCCAGTAAACCTTGCCAAATGGTGGGTACACCCAAAGCCACAGTGACTTTATACGTATCAATCATATTCACTAAACTTGGCCCATCTAAGCCTGGCCCAGGCAATACAACGGTACAACCGACCATAGCCGCTGCATAAGGCGTACCCCAAGCATTGACATGGAACATGGGCACTACAGGCAACATAATGTCATTTGCAGACAGATTGAGAGAATCGGGTAGGCTGATGGCAAAACTATGCAAAATGGTGGAGCGGTGGCTATATAGCACACCTTTTGGATTTCCAGTTGTGCCTGAGGTATAGCACAAAGAGCTTGCGGTTTGCTCATCAAAGCTTGGCCATGTGAACTGTTCAGACTGTTTGCTGACCAAGTCATCATAAAATTTTACATCGGCAATTTTTTCTGCAATAGCATCATCTGCGGCATCTAAACAAATAAAGTGCTCTACATGGGGTAAATGTGCTTTTACCGCAGCAATGAGTGGCGCAAAGGTTTTATCAAATAACACCACACGGTCTTGGGCATCATTGATAATAAAAATCAGTTGTTCTGGAAATAAACGTGGGTTGATAGTGTGGCAAATATAACCACTGCCAGAGATCGCATACCAAGATTCTAGGTGACGATGATTGTTCCATGCGATGGTCGCCACGCGGTCACTTTGCGAAAGTCCTAAATCTTTGAGTACATTGGCAAATCGCTTAGAGTTGGCTGCGACTTTGGCCCAGTTGGTTTCAGTGATACTGCCGTCTGTATTTTTAGAAATAATGGCTGTATCCGCATGGTAGCGTTCTGCGTGATCAATAAGATTGCTAATTAATAGCGGTTGAAACATCATACGTCCAAGCATGTATAAATATCCTTATCGTTGCTTTTTTATCAAATTCTTTATTGGTTGCTCGAAACATCTGTTTTGAGCATTGATTGTATTTTTATCCTAGCTTGATCCAAATTTAAATCAAGCATTCTTTCAATCTCAGCCGCATTTTTAAAAGCGATGTAATGTAGAACCACAAGTAAATGAAAAGCATCATTTAAAAAAGTAAATGACCATTTATCACTTTATGCTGTTATTCGACAAAAGGCACTTGAAATTTATAAAAAGTATGTTTAAAACTGTGTATAGCTCATGAGATATGAGTTGTGGGTATTTCAGGAAGATATACCTATTTTAAGAAGCGAATTTTTAAAAAATCATTTACAGGAGTTAAAAATGCTTCAGTTGTTTAAAAAATTATTTTGCATCCACGTTTATGAATATGAACAAATGACTGAAATAGGGGAGCATATGGAATGCCGAAAGTGCGGTGATTCTAAAACCGACTAATCATCTTAAGGAGAAGTGAGCGTAGGCTCACTTTTTAATGCCTGTATTTTTTTATGGCTTAGTTCGACTGAATTGACGCAGAACGGCTTACAATAGCCGAATAACAGTGTTTAGCGTATACAGATAATGACTAAAAATTTTCAAGCACAGACTTATATTGTCGATGATAATCTGAGTGATACCTTAAGCTGGCTGTGTCAGCATCAAGAGTGTTTTGATTCTTTTCACTATGACGCGATTCGCCAAACCTTAACGGTACGCCATGCCAATGGTGAAGATGAGATATTCCAAGGCGATTATCTGAATGCCAGTTATGGCATTTTAATTACTGCGCATAATTTTGCTCAGTCGCCTGAAGGTTAAATAGATAGACATTAAAAAAGCCCCATACTGAATAAGGGGCTTTTTTGTGCTTAGCAAATCTTGGGAATTAGCTTGCCATGGCATCTAGGCTAAGGTCTGCCACCGTTGGTTTTGGCTTTTCTGCCACTAAACCTAATTTGGTGAACAGTTGACGGTCTTTACCTTCACCTGCATTTGGTGTGGTCAGTAGTTTCTCACCCGAGAACAATGAGTTTGCACCCGCCATAAATGCAAGTGCTTGGTCTGAGTCAGAAAGTGCTTCACGACCCGCAGATAGGCGGATATAGCTGTGCGGCATGATAATGCGCGCAACAGCAATGGTACGAATCCATTCCGTCACATCGAGTTTTTCAACATCTGCCAGTGGCGTGCCTTCAATTGGAACCAACATGTTGATTGGCACAGATTCTGGGTGAATTGGCATTGTTGCAAGCTCTTGCAATAAACCAATACGGTCTTCTTTCTTTTCACCTAGACCAACAATACCACCGCTACACACTTTCATGCCTGCTTGACGGACATATTCTAAGGTATTTAAACGGTCATCAAAGGTACGTGTACTAATAATATGTGAATAATACTCGCGTGACGTGTCGAGGTTATGGTTGTAATAATCTAAACCTGCATCTTTTAAACGTCCAGCTTGAGACTCATTCAGCATCCCTAAAGTCATGCAAGTCTCTAAACCAAGTGCTTTTACCTCTTTAACCATTTCTAATACATAAGGCATGTCACGTTCATGTGGATTACGCCAAGCTGCGCCCATACAAAAACGAGATGAGCCTGAGGCTAAAGCTTCTTTGGCTTCTGAAATCACTTTGTCTACAGCAATTCGCTTTTCGGCTTCAAGTTTTGAGTCATAACGTGCTGACTGAGAACAGTACTTACAGTCTTCAGGACATTTTCCTGTTTTAATCGACAATAAAGTACTGACTTGAATGGTGTTGGCTTGGAAATGTTGGCGATGTACGGTCTGCGCTTGAAAGACGAGATCAAGAAAAGGCTGATCATACAAAGCTTCGATTTCTTCACGCGTCCAATCATTGCGTAGGTTCATAATGGCGATCCATTTTTAATTCTAACTTGTATACATCATACATTTAACGTGCCAACTTAAAAGGCATTATTGCTCAGTTTTAATAGTATCTCCCGATTATGTTTTTAATTTTATCTTTTTATGAGATTGTAAAAATAGTTGCAAAGTTGAGCGTTTTTTCAGAAATTTGGCCGCAAAATTCTATTTATTTGGATTTTGAGTTACACTGAAAATGCAGCTAAATAGATAAAATAAATAAAATTATGCAAGCAAATGGCTGTTTGATTGAACTTTTATTGATTGAGTCTGTTTGAAGCAAGTTTTAGTGCCGTTTCATCAGTTGCTCTTGGATGGCCCAGTCAATATGGACTTGCACAATATCGTTAAGCTCTAGGCGAGAAGCTTGTAATTGCTGCAATATTTCATCTGAGAAAGGTGCATTACCTAGACCAATCGCGACGTTACGCATAAAGCTTTGGTAGCCTGTACGACGTAGGGGACTCCCTTCTGTATTTGCCATAAAGGTGTTTTCATCCCATTGCCAAAGGTCAATTAGTTGAATGTCATCCAAACCATGACGTGGGTTAAAATCATCAATTGGTGTGGTTTTGGCAAAGCTATTCCACGGGCAAATGAGCTGGCAGTCATCGCAACCAAACACACGGTTACCAATACCGCGGCGTAGTTCTTCAGGAATAATGCCTTGAAACTCAATAGTTAAATAGGCAATGCATTTACGCGCATCTAATAAATAAGGCTCAACAATGGCTTGGGTCGGGCAAATATCAATACAAGCGCTACATGAACCACAGTGTTTGGTGGTGGCTTGGTCAAAAGGTAGCTCTAAAGAGGTAAAGAGCTCACCCAAAACAAAAAATGAGCCTGATGTTTTATGAATGAGTAAGGTGTGTTTACCGACCCATCCCATCCCTGCATTTTCAGCCAATGATTTTTCAAAAATGGGTGCTGAGTCTGCAAATGGGCGAGATTCAAAATCACCAACTTTGGCTTTGATTTTCTGAGAAAGGGTCTTTAAACGCCCACGCATGACTTTGTGATAGTCACGTCCGCGTGCATAACGCGCAATGATGGCGCTATTTGGTGCAAAAGGCACAAGACGTGGTTCAGGAACGGCAACTAAATAATCCATACGCACACAAATAATGCTTTTGGTGCCCGGAACAAGCAGTGTTGGATCTGCGCGTTTTTCTAAGTTTTCAGCAAGAAAATGCATGTCACCATGATAACCAAGCTCTAAATATTTTTTAAAACGCGGCAATTCAACTTGAGCATCTGGTTTGGCGATGACACAATCAGAAAATCCTAAAGCCAGTGCTTCAGCTTTAATCCAAGCCTTAAGCTGCTCTGGATCATATTGATCTACAGGGATTTTTGAGGAAGATGTGGATGTTGTCATAACCAAGAACAAAGGAAAAATCATGCATCAGCAAGTGTACCACAGCAGCGAGATTCAAGCATGGGAAGGGCGTTGGTTCGCACAGCAAAATAGTGCTTATGGGTTGATGCAACAAGTCGCATGGTCAACAACTGAACAGATGCTGCCTAGGCTTAAACAGCAGAAAGTCAAAAGCGTTGCGGTGTGTTGTGGTCAAGGCAACAATGCAGGTGATGGTTACTTGATTGCATCGTATCTAGCAGTGCAAGGTTATGACGTTGAAATTTATGCAGCTGCTTTGGGAGAGTCTACTTCACTGCAACAAGCACATGCAGCAGCTGTGCAACAGGGGATAATGATTCATACCGGTTTTACTTTTCAACATTCATATGATGCCTATATTGATGCTTTGTTTGGCATTGGGTTAAACCGTGAACTCAGTTCAGACTGGCAAGCGGTCATTCGACAGATCAATAGACAAACAGGCTTAAAAATTGCCGTTGATATTCCAAGTGGTTTACAGGCCAACACGGGCCAAGCTTTACCTTGTGCAGTTATCGCCGATTATACTTTTACGGCTCTCGGCCTAAAGGTAGGTTTATTTACTGGACAGGGTAAAGCATTTTCAGGAGAGGTCACGCTTATTTCGCTACTTCCTGTAGACAGTGCTTTAAAACCTTTGGCTTCACTTGCTCCACAGCATGTGCAGCTTGTACCGCGTCAAGCCTTTGGACATAAAGGAAGTTATGGGCATGTACTGGTGATTGGGGGGCATGCACAGATGGGTGGTGCGGTGATGTTAGCCGCAGAAGCAGCCTTTCATACGGGTGCAGGCAAGGTGACCGTGGTATGTGATGCAAAACACCATACTGCAATTTTAGCCCGTGCACCGAATATTATGCTGCGTGATATTAACCAAATGTCGCTCCAAGAGCGTGCAGCGTTGGTGGCACATGTGGATGCAGTCAGTTTTGGTATGGGCTTGGGAAGAGACTCGTGGGCTCAGCAGCAGTTTGATGCATGGTTTCCACTCATTCAAACCAGTGCTTTGCAGTTGGTATTAGATGCAGATGCTTTATGGTTTTTGGCTGAGAAGCCAGTAAAGCTTGGTAAACAGGTGTACGCAACACCGCATCCTGGGGAGGCTGCGACTTTACTCGGTATCAGTACCTCAGCGGTGGAGTCTGACCGTATTGCAGCTATTTATGCTTTACAAGAAAAATATGCAGGACAATGGGTGCTGAAAGGTTCGGGAAGCTTGATTTTAGATACGCAACTTTGGATTTGTACCGCAGGTAATCCAGGGATGGGGACAGGTGGAATGGGTGATGTATTGGCAGGCATGATTGCCAGTTTGAAAGCACAGTTGCAAGATGACATTGCGTTACATCAAATTGTGACTTTACATGCCCAAGCAGGCGATCTTTTGGCTCAGCAAGGTGAACGTGGTTTACAAGCACAGCAAATGAGTCAGGCTATTTATACGGTCGTGAACCGAGAGCATACAGTATGAAAGCAGTAAAACTGACCATATCGGGAAAAGTTCAGGGTGTTGGATATCGACGCTGGTTTGCACAATATGCTGTTGCTTTAGGTTTAAAGGGTTATGTACAGAATCTGGATTCAGGTGCAGTTGAAGCACTGCTTTTGGGTGATGATGGTATGGTTGCCGAACTGGTGAATCGCGCTAAAGTCGGGCCAACTCATGCGGTAGTCACGGATGTGTTCATCATAGAACTGGCTTCAGAACAGCAAAGATTTACAGATTTTCAAATACGTCGCGAATGATCAAGTATGCAAAAAATAAAAAAAGGGCGAAAGTTTAACTTTCGCCCTTTTTTCTAAGATGTTAAATCTTAGTGGTGGTGACCACCAGCACCGTGCGCATGGCCGTGCTGTAATTCTTCTTCAGTTGCATCGCGGATTTCTACGATTTCAACTTCGAAAGTTAAGTCTTGACCAGCAAGTGGGAAGTTCGCATCAACAATTACGTTTTCGCCTTCAACTGCTTTTACAGTTACGATTTGAACGCCATCATCAGTTTGAGCTTGGAACTGCATACCCGCTTGGATGTTGTCTACGCCTTGGAACATTTGCGCTGGAACTTCTTGAACGAGTTCAGGGTTGTATTCGCCATAACCTTCAGCAGCAGGAACAGTAACAGTGAATTTTTCACCTACAGTTTTGCCTAGCAATGCATTTTCTAAACCTGGGATGATGTTACCTGCGCCGTGCAAATATGCAAGTGGTTCACCTTGTGATTGGTCTAGCGTTTCGCCTTCAGCGTTAGTCAATTTGTAGTTGAAAGAAACCACGTGATCATTTGCGATAGCAGTCATGTTTTTCGTCCATTCATTTAGAATTTAAGGGGTATATCATAAAGTGAAAAGCAGCTTTTGTAGACTAAATTTAGCAAAAAAACTGCATTTTCCACGTTCTTATGGCGTTTTTTTATTAGTGGGGACGCATTTTTAGATTTCAATGCAATTTTATTTTCGGACCGACTTTTTTATTCATCAGGTCTTTTGCAGTCATCAGCCCAGCTTGGGTATAGCCATGTAAGGTGGCCTGATGGAGTCGATATAAAGAAACATACATGGTTTTTGCCAGCACGCCTTGCACATTGACTTGGCCCAGTAGCTCGCCGACAGCTTTATATTGACTGAGGGAAACCAAAGAGCCTTTGTCAGAAAATTTAAACATCGGCAAAGACTGATCACGAATGCGCGCTTTGAGCGCACGAACCAAAAAGGCCGCTTGTTGGCTGGCCACTTGAGCGCGTGGGCCAAGGACTGGTTCATCGGCCGCGGGCTGGCAGTGGGCGCAATCGCCAAAGGCAAAAATGTTGGGGTCGGAACGGGTTTGCAAAGTCGCATAGACTTTAAGGCGGCCAATCGCATCTTTTTCAAAACCTTCAAGCGCATTTAAAACGAAAGGCGCTTTGATGCCCGCTGCCCAAACTTTAAGATCGGCATCGATTTGTGAGCCATTGGCAAAATAGACATGGTCTTTATCTAACTTGGCAACACGGTGATGGGTGAGGACTTCAACGCCAAGCTTTTCCAATTGAGTATGTGTGTGTGTTGCCATTTTGGTGGATAGGGCGGGAAGAATACGATCCGCTGCCTCAATCAAGGTCACTTTGACTTTATTTGGGTCAATTTTATTGAGACCGTATTTAAAAAAAGTACTTTTCGCATGGACCAATTCGGCTGCAAGCTCGACTCCTGTGGCACCTGCACCAATAATCGCAATATTTAGTGCGCGTGTTTCAGGGCGGTTTTGTGCATCTAAATACAAATGTAGAAGGTCTTGCTGGAAAATTTCAGCTTGCTGGCGACTGTCGAGGAAATGGCAGTAATGTTTAGCGCCTTCGGTCGCAAAGTCGTTAGAGGTCGAACCGACGGCTAGGACTAAGGTGTCATAGTTGAGTTCAAACTGTGTGGTTTCAGTGCTTTGTTTGGCATATTGGCGTGCTTCAAGTTTTACTTGTTTATGTTCTTGGTCTAAGCCGACAAAACGACCTAAAACAAACTCATAGTGATGTTTAGACGCATGTGCAAAATAATTAATTTCTTCAACACTTGGATTAAGTGTACCTGCCGCAATTTCGTGGAGTAAGGGTTTCCAGATGTGAGTGAGGTTTTGATCGACGAGGGTGATTTTCACCCACTTGGATTTTGCGAAGCTGTCACCGAGTTGCGTTGCTAACTCTAGACCACCAGCACCACCGCCAATAATAACAATATGGTGTGGCACTTGTTCTGTTTGTACAGCCATATGAAGCAACCTATTTATTATTAAAAAAAGAAGATGACATTGAATATGCCATCTTCTTGATTTATTGATAATTAGATTGTCTTACAAGTTACATAAAGTATAAAACTCGGGATACTGCTCGAACTTAACCGAGTGTATAGGTTTTTGCTTTAGGTTCATCGCTTGATAAAAATGGAAACAAGCTTTTGAACCAAAACATTAGTCGTTGGAAAATATTGGCTTCTTCAATTTGTACATCTTCTTCAATGGTAAACGTTTGAATGAGCTGATTGTTTTGATAGACCTGCACTTTCGCCAGTTGCATCACTTCAGCCAGCGGAGCGGTCAGCTTGTTTTGCAACACTTCAATATTGAAATGCGTTTTTGTGGACTCTAATGGATCAATGCGTTGAATAGTACCATTGCCTGTATTGAGCATAATGCGTTGGTTGGTCTGGTCAAAGGCATGTAAGTCAATGGCATAGGGTTGCTCGTACAATGATGTGGTCACAATTTTCGGTTGCTTACTTTCCACTTTGAACATTTTCAATGTCGATTTGACTACAGGCAGTTCAGCGATAATTTGCTTATCTTTCAGTGCAACTTCATTGCGAGTATAGGTATAAGACAAATTCATGAGATTGTGTGCAACTTCAGCGCGTTTTGCTGCACTTTCTGTACCCAATACAATCACCACCAAACGACGGTTTGGATTATCTGGGTTCATAGTCGGGCGGTTTGCTGTCAGCGCTAAATTGTATCCCGCTGCTTTGGTATAACCTGTTTTTAAGCCGTCTACTGTCGGGTCTTGTTTTAACAGAATATTGGTTGCACGGTGAAAGCGTTGGTTATAGCTAAAACTTTGCTGTTTTGAATAGTATAAATAGTCTGGCGTTTCATTCACCAAAGCTTGGCCTAAGAGCGCTAAATCATGTGCGGTCGAATAGTGCTCTGGCATGGTGATACCCGCAGGGTTTTGAAAATGAGTTTCAGTCATTCCCAGTGCTTTGGCTTCTTGGTTCATTCGTGCAACAAAGTTTGGAATATCACCTGAGATGCGTTCCGCTAAAGTCACCGCTGCGTCGTTGGCAGACATGACCACTAAACCCGCTAAAAGCTGATCCACAGAAATCTGTTCGCCTTGTTTTAAGTACATTTGGGACTCATCCCACATCACAGTACTGACCACAGGTGTTGCGGTAAGAATTTCGCTCTTATTGAGCTTCCCTGCATTGATTTCTTTGAGTGCAATATACGCCACCATCATTTTGGTGAGCGAAGCGGGTGCACGTTGAACATGACTATTATGCTCTGCAATGACTTGCCCCGATTGGCTGTCAAAAACTGTCCAAGCTTGAGCTTCAACTGTTTCAGGAACAATATTGAGCAATGCCGCTTGAGTGAAACTTGAACATAAGGCGAAGAGTGTAGCGATGAAGTAGATGACAGCTTTCAATGAAATTCCCTAACCAAGCCATTCCGTGACTTTTAAACCTAAAACAGCTGCAAATGCTATGCCTTTTTTTCCTCAATGACCAGTCAAAAATGCAGACAAATGTGACTGTGACGCAAAACTGGCGTAAATAATGCTAAGCTAAGTTATAACTCATTTCATTTTATTTTGTATCGCCCATTATGTTGCATTATCAGATCGAATTTGACGATTATCGTCAGCACCTTATACACGTGACTTTACGTTTTGTAGCAGACCCAACACAGGTACTTTCATTACCGACTTGGATCCCGGGTAGTTACCTCATTCGCGAGTTTTCAAAGCATATAGAGTCGGTTCGTGCTTATGATGAAGAAGGGCGTTTGTTAGAAATTCAAAAATTTGAAAAGAATAAATGGCGTCTTTTTAATACCGACCATGAACTGATTACGGTAGAGTATGATGTCTATGCCTATGATCTGTCGGTGCGTGGTGCGTATGTAGATCAAACCCGTTTATATGTAAACCCTGCATGTGCTTGCTTAGGTTTGGAGGGTCAAGAGGACAAAGCAGTTGAAGTTGAACTGTTCCTTCCTGATGAGCTGAAACACTTCCAATTGGCTACTGGTATGGCTTCAAAAAGCCTCGTTAAAGGTCGTTTTACCTTAAAAGCCAAAAACTATGCAGAGCTGATTGATGCACCATTTGAGTTAGCAGAACAGACTCGTTTTGGTTTTGAAGCCAATGGCATTCCACACGAGTTTGTGGTGTCAGGTAAACATGCCATGAATGCTGCACGTATGCAGCAAGACATTGAAAAAATCTGTGCAACAGAAATCTCAATGTTTGGCTCAGCGCCATTTTCAAACTACACCTTTATGACGATGGCGACAGCAAATAGTTATGGTGGTTTGGAGCATCCAAATTCAACCAGCTTGATTAGCCCACGTGAAGACTTACCAAAAGCCAATGAGCCTGAAGAGCCGTCTGAAGACTATCAACGTTTTTTAGGTCTATGTAGTCATGAATACTTCCACTCATGGTTGGTCAAATTCATTCGTCCTGAAAACTTTGTTAATTATGATTTAAACAAAGAAAGTTATACCTCTTTGCTTTGGATTTTTGAAGGTTTCACGTCTTATTATGATGACTTGATTTTGCTGCGTAGTGGTGTGATTTCCCAAGCCTCATATATCAAACTACTCAAAACTCAGATTGATCGCTATTTGCAAAATCCGGGTCGTTTTGTTCAGTCTGTGTTTGAGTCTAGCTTCGATGCATGGGTGAAATTTTACCGTCAGGATGAAAACTCGAACAATGCAGGCACCAGCTATTACAACAAAGGCTGTTTGGTTGCCCTATGCTTAGACTTAGGTTTGCGCTTACGTGGTTCAAGTCTAGATGCACTTATGCGTAAACTTTATGAGAACGCGCAAAAGGGCATACAAGTACATGAGCGTACGATTGTTGAGTTGTGTAATGAGCTGACAGGTGATAACTGGATTGAGCAAATCAATCACTTAATTAACACCACAGATGAGTTGCCGCTGGATCAACTTTTCCCTGAATTTGGTCTAAGTTATAGCCTGAAAAATGACAAGTCATTACCCTTAGGTTTAAAGCTTGTAGAGAAGCCAGAAGGTGTATTGGTGCAAAGCGCACGTCGTAATGGCGCTGCTGCTCAAGCTGGCCTTTCTGCCCATGATGTGATCATTGCGATTGATGGTCTCAAAGCAACGGTGAAACTGGTAGAAAAGTATGCCAAGCAAGAAGGCTCGTATAGCATATTGGCATTCCGCCGTGATGAGTTGATGAGCTTTGACGTAAAAGCTGCTGGCTCAGAGCTGACGGAAGTTGAATTGAAAGTTGAAGACCAAGCGAAAGCAGAGAAGTGGTTCAAGGCTTAGTCCCCAAGCCACTTTTTTGATTCTGTACAGACAAAAACCGATGCCTAGACATCGGTTTTTTTATGCGCTTATTTATTGCATTAACTACCACGGTAAGTGGAATAGCCATATTGGCTAATTAACAGCGGGATATGGTAATGATCCAATGAGCCATCAATTACGAATACCACGGGCACTTCTGGAAAGAATGAGCGCTGATTGTTTTGGCGAAACCAATCACCCGTTTTAAAGGTAACTTTGTATACACCTTTTTGTAAGGCCGTATCTTTTGGATATAAATCATTGATTCGACCTTGGTCATCGGTCGTACTTGAGCTGATTTCTGTCCATTTATCATTTTGTTGGGCTTCGAGTGTCACTTTGACATTGGCAGAAGGGAGACCATTTTCTAAATTCAGCACATGGACGCTCAATGGATTTTGAGCAAAACACCAAGAAGAAAAACCAAGTCCAATGAGCGGAAGCAGCATTTTTAGCATTGAATTGACCCTTACCGTTGCAGAAAAAAGATTCAGTTTAACCAACCCTATAAAAAACATAGGTTTAAAAATGTAAAAATGGGGTAGTAGGCGTACAGGGTTTATGTATTAATATTTAAGCTTTGGCATGTTGGATTGCTTTGCCAATTGAAATTTAGCCGTGAGAAAAGTCATGCTTATGCATGTAGGACTACAAGACTGTAAAACGATTTGAAGACTGTATTATGTGAAAAGTATCTGATGTTGTGACTTAAATGAGGTAAATAACACATTTCGCTAAAAAATTTGTTTATTTGCTAAGCAAAAGCTAAAGCCTTGTGGAAAGACGTGATTTTGAAAAACGAAGGCTGTAGTGGTATTTTCTGGCGAAATGTCGTTATCACTGGATATTACGTTGACTGTAAAGCCCTGAGGGACGATACTTTCAGGGTTTTATTCAAGCACATCGGTTCGCAGGGGTTGAGCCAGAAGCTCATCCCCCTAAAAAACTCAATCTAACGCAAGGGGCTATATATGGCTGGTGGAAAGTCAACCATCATTTACACACTGACCGACGAGGCGCCATTGCTAGCGACTTATTCGCTACTGCCGATCATTGAGACCTTTACTAAACCTGCTGGTGTAGAGATCGTTAAAACTGATATCTCTGTTGCCGCACGTGTTCTCGCAGAATTCTCTGAATACCTAAAAGAAGAGCAAAAAGTCCCAGACAATCTTGCAGAACTAGGTCGTCTTACCCAAGATCCAGATACTAATATCATCAAACTCCCGAATATTAGTGCCTCTGTTGCTCAGTTAACAGCATGTATCAAAGAGCTTCAATCAAAAGGCTACGCGATTCCTGACTATCCTGAAAACCCAACCACTGAAGACGAAAAAGCGCTTAAAGCACGCTATGGCAAATGTCTTGGTTCAGCTGTAAACCCTGTATTGCGTGAAGGTAACTCTGACCGTCGTGCACCAGCTGCAGTGAAAAACTATGCGAAAAAACACCCGCACTCTATGAGCGAGTGGAAGCAATGGTCTCAAACTCACGTTTCTCACATGGATGAAGGCGACTTCTACCACGGTGAAAAGTCGATGACTTTAGACCGTGCACGTAATGTGAAAATGGAACTCATCACCAAGTCTGGTGAAACGATTGTTCTGAAGTCAAAAGTTGCACTTCAAGACGGCGAAATCATCGACTCAATGTTCATGAGCAAGAAAGCGCTTTGCGATTTCTATGAAAAAGAACTTGATGATTGTAAAGAAGCGGGTATTTTGTTCTCTTTACACGTTAAAGCAACCATGATGAAAGTTTCACATCCGATTGTTTTCGGTCACTGTGTGAAAATTTACTACAAAGATGCTTTTGAAAAACACGGTAAATTGTTCGATGAGCTAGGCATTAACGTAAACAACGGTATGGCTGGTCTTTACGAGAAGATCGCAACTTTACCGACATCGTTACGTGAAGAAATCATCGAAGACTTACACGCTTGCCAAGAACACCGTCCTGCACTTGCAATGGTTGATTCGGCGAAAGGCATCACAAACTTCCATTCACCAAACGACGTAATTGTAGATGCTTCAATGCCTGCAATGATTCGTGGTGGTGGTAAAATGTGGGGCGCTGACGGCAAACCTTATGACTGTAAAGCAGTAATGCCTGAGTCAACTTTTGCGCGTATCTACCAAGAAATGATCAATTTCTGTAAGTGGAATGGTAACTTTGACCCACGTACAATGGGTACTGTACCTAACGTTGGTTTGATGGCGCAAAAAGCTGAAGAATACGGTTCGCACGACAAAACTTTCGAAATGTCTGAAGCGGGTGTTGCAAACATCACTGACCTAGAAACTGGCGAAGTGTTAATGACTCAAAATGTTGAGGAAGGCGACATCTGGCGTATGTGTCAGGTGAAAGATGCACCGATTCAAGATTGGGTAAAACTCGCAGTAAACCGTGCTCGTAACTCGGGTATGCCAGCAATCTTCTGGTTAGACCCATACCGTCCGCACGAAAATGAAGTGATCAAGAAAGTACAAAAATACTTGAAAGACCACGACACTGCTGGTTTAGACATTCAGATCATGTCTCAAGTACGTGCAATGCGTTATACACTTGAACGTGTAGCGCGTGGCCTAGATACGATTTCTGTGACAGGTAACATCCTACGTGACTACCTGACTGACTTGTTCCCAATTATGGAATTGGGTACTTCAGCGAAAATGCTGTCTATCGTTCCGTTAATGGCGGGCGGTGGTATGTACGAAACTGGTGCGGGTGGTTCAGCGCCTAAACACGTACAACAGCTTGTTGAAGAAAACCACTTACGTTGGGATTCTTTAGGTGAGTTCTTGGCGCTTGCTGTTTCTTTAGAAGAGCTAGGCATTAAAGAAGATAACGCTCAGGCGAAACTTCTTGCGAAGACTTTAGACCAAGCGACTGGCAAATTACTTGATAATGATAAGTCTCCATCACGTCGTACAGGCGAGCTAGATAACCGTGGCAGTCACTTCTATTTAGCGAAGTTCTGGGCTGAAGCGCTTACTGCACAAGATGAAGATGCTGATTTGAAAGCGAAGTTTGCTCCACTTGCGAAAGCACTTGCTGAAAACGAAGACAAGATCATTGCTGAACTTGCGCAAGTTCAAGGTCAAGCTGCTGACATCGGTGGTTACTATGCTGTAGATACAGCTAAAGTAAATGCTGTAATGCGTCCAAGCGAGACTTTGAACGCTGCACTTGAAGCGATCTAAGTCAAAACTAAATTGGTAAATTTACCGATGAAGTGAAAAAAGCCGATGCATATGCATCGGCTTTTTTTAATAGTATTTTATGCTTTATATTAAAAAAATCAGATATTTGTTATAACTATAATTTAATAATGCTTAAGTGATTTAATTGAGAGATGAATAAAAAGAGTTTAGTTTTTGGGGGTAATAGTTACTTTGATTTGGTTTCTAGGAATTTATGGTTTTACTCAAAGTAATGCCTATAGCTTGCCAATTGAATTAAATGCTTTGGGCGATTTTCTTGCTGGTATTTTTGCACCTGTTGCTTTCTTCTGGTTAATTCTAGGGTATGTTCAGCAAGGTAAGCAGTTAGATCAAAATACGAAAGCTCTAGAACAACAAGAAAAGGCGTTGCAACTTCAGATTGAAGAGATGAAAGAGAGTGTTCAACAGCAAACAGAACTTGTTAATATCCAAAAGAAGCAATATGAAGAGCAACAGAACCTACTGGAACCACGCTTTATTATTTCTGATGCTGAGGTATTTAATGTATTAGGCAGAGAAGTTGAAAGGAATTCTGAAAATAATCATTTATTAAATTCTAATGAAAATGTATTGGTTAGAATTACTTTTAATTTAATAAATTTTGGCGAAGAAATTTTTGATTTGAAAATAAAAGAAAATGGTAAGAAATTAATAGTAGTAAAAGTTGATCATATAGCAAGAGGAAATATTCAAAGTATTGATTTTGATTTAGCGGATGAGCAGATTGTTTTATTAAACAATCAACAAGAATTATTAGTTGAGCTTGATATGGGATTTATTTGTAAGAATGGCAAAAATTTAGACAAAGAACTTAAATTGTTAATCTATAAACGTAATGAATTACAGTTTGGTGCAGAATTTTTTCTGAAAAAATAAAGCCCACTTTCGTGGGCTTTAAAATACTTAATTTTTAACGACCATTACGTCCGCGACCGCGTGGCGCTTTTGTATTTGGACGAGTAGTACCATTGGTTTTACGCTTTGGTTTCTCACTATCATCCATTTGCCAAATACGCTTTGTACCTGACTTTTTCACGGAACCATCTTTGTTCTTACGAACCATAGGCTTACCACCTGTACCACCCGGTTTTTTCACATAAGAGCGCGAACGGTAAGGTTCTTCCGCAGGAATGTTTTGAAAGTCAGGGTATAAAAGTGGCTCGATTTCTTTGGTTTCGCCCGGCTGTAAACCCATTTGAACCAAATCAATTGCACCAATTTTAGTGCGGATTAAACGTAAAGTTGGAAAACCTACAGCAGCAGTCATGCGACGTACTTGACGGTTACGGCCTTCACAAATTGAAATTTCGACCCAAGAAGTCGGCACAGACGCACGGAAACGTACAGGAGGATCACGCTCCCATAACCACTCAGGTTGTTCAACTTTAGATGCTTCAGCAGGTAAAGTCATACCATCTTTCAGTTCCACACCTTTACGCAACTGCTCAAGGGCTTCCTCAGTGACATCACCATCGACCTGAACCAAATATGTTTTAAATTTTTTATTGGCAGGGTTGGTGATGTATTGGTTCAAACCGCCATGGTCGGTTAAAAATACCAAGCCTTCAGAGTCCATATCCAAACGACCAGCCAAGCGCAAAGTAGAGTCGCTGACAAAGTCAGACATCGTCATATGTGCTTCATCTTTACGGAACTGGGAGAGGACGTCATAGGGCTTATTCAGGATGACGATTTTCATAGTCAATAACTTCTGTAATTACATAAAATAAGAAATATCAAGATTTATTTAATAGAGAAATGTAGTTATTTCTCGTATAAATCTCAAAAACAGCGGAATTCGATTAAGCTATTATGCGATAAGAAGAGTGGAAAGTATTGTCTATCGGCAATTATTTTTTAAATTTGCCAATTATAATAAAAGGGAGCGCCTGCAAAATGGGTTATCAGAAGATCATCGTTCCTGCGGATGGTAGTAAAATTACCGTAAACGCAGATTTATCATTAAATGTTCCAAATCAACCGATTATTCCTTTTATTGAAGGCGATGGTATTGGTGTCGACATTACACCAGCCATGAAAACTGTAGTGGATGCTGCAGTACAAAAAGCATATGGTGGTAAACGCTCGATTGAGTGGATGGAAGTCTACTGCGGTGAAAAAGCCAATAAAATTTATGGCTCTTATATGCCAGAAGAAACTTTTGATGCGCTACGCGAGTTTGTGGTTTCAATTAAAGGCCCCTTAACAACACCCGTCGGCGGGGGCATTCGTTCTTTGAACGTGGCGCTACGCCAAGAATTAGATTTGTATGTCTGTGTACGCCCTGTACGTTGGTTTGAAGGTGTACCATCACCTGTTCAGCACCCTGAACTGACCGACATGGTTATTTTCCGTGAGAACTCAGAAGATATTTATGCAGGAATCGAGTGGAAAGCCGACTCTCCTGAAGCGAAGAAAGTGATTAAGTTTCTCAAAGAAGAAATGGGAGTGACTAAAATCCGCTTTGAAGATAACTGTGGTATCGGGATTAAGCCTGTATCGAAAGAGGGAACGCAGCGCCTTGTGCGTAAAGCGATTCAATTTGCGATTGATAATGATAAGCCGAGTGTGACCTTGGTTCACAAAGGCAATATCATGAAATATACCGAAGGGGCGTTTAAAGAGTGGGGCTATGAGCTTGCGATGGACCGTTTCGGTGGTGAGCTCATTGATGGCGGGCCATGGGTAAAAATTAAAAACCAAAAAAATGGTAAAGACATTATTATTAAAGATGTGATTGCCGATGCATTCTTGCAGCAGATTTTAATGCGTCCTGCAGACTATTCAGTGATTGCGACTTTAAACCTGAATGGCGATTATATTTCTGATGCACTGGCTGCTGAAGTCGGAGGGATTGGTATCGCGCCTGGTGCAAATATTGGCGGGGCGATTTCTGTTTATGAAGCCACGCACGGAACAGCGCCAAAATATGCTGGTCAAGATAAAGTCAACCCAGGCTCCATTATTCTTTCTGCTGAAATGATGCTACGAGATATGGGCTGGGTAGAGGCGGCAGATTTGATCATTAAGGGGATTTCAGGGGCAATTGAGGCGAAAACAGTCACTTATGATTTTGAGCGATTAATGCCAAATGCAACCTTATTGCGTTGTTCAGAGTTTGGTGAGGCTATTATTGCGAATATGGAATAAACCTAAAGCTGAATCTGTAGAAACCCGCACATACTGCGGGTTTTCTTTTGTTGGCTTGAAAATAGCTGTGGAAATAGGTTTGCAATGTAAAACTAGGTTAAAGGATTCGTGCTTTCAGTGAGTATAGGTAAGGTCAAATAAAAAGGAGAGTTGATTCTTAACCCTAATTTATATATGTAATTACAATGAAGTACTTTGATACAGCTTATAGCTTGGGTTTTTCGCTGAGTGATGTATGGTGGTCTTTGTCGAATGTTACGGCAGATGATAAAGGAGTAGTCTCATGGCTAATCAACAAAATCAACAGCAGAACAATCAGCAGCAACGTCAACAACAACCAAATCAACCGCAAGAACAACCAGACCAGCAACAACAGCAACAACAACCCAAACCAAATCAAGGCCAGCAAAAACAGCCGAATCAAAACCAACCGAACCCAGATCAGCAACAACGCTAGGCGTATTGCATTTCATGAACGAATGTTAAAGGCATTTCAAGGAAGAATCGATCAAAGGGAGTTGAACCAAAGGAGGACCCTATGTCGAATAATGTTGTGAAAACATTAAAACAGAAGATCAAAGCACGTTTAAAAAAGATCTCTAAGCATCAGTCTAAGCTGAAAGCCTTAGAGAAAAAACTGAAGAAGCGTAAGTAGTTTTACGTGGTTTATTTGAAGCAAAGCCCTCATTTTATATGAGGGCTTTGCTGTTACATATATAAGATATCTTTCAATATATGAGGTATTTAGTATGAAAAGGTAACTGTATCTTATTTTAATATCTAAAAATTAGCTGAGTAGTTGAATCATGTCTCGTTTAGTTCTGAGTGGAGCTATTTTAAGTACAAGTCTGCTGATGAGTGGATGTCAGCCACCCGCTTCGGGTGAAGCAGCAGGTTTGAGTTATCCATATTTATATTGGCAGTTATATAAGACACCTTTAGAGAAAAACTTAAATGTGCCTGTACAAGGTGTAAGCCATAAGTACATACAGGACACTTGGGGGGCTGCACGTGGTCAGGGCCGAAAACATCAAGGTATTGATATCTTTGTCAAACGTGGTACGCCTGTCTTAAGCGCCACATCAGGCATTGTCTTGGATGTCGGCCTCAATAGTCTAGGTGGACAAGTAGTATGGGTAATGGGACCAAACTTAAGCCGTCACTACTATGCACATTTAGATGCTTATGCGCCTAATATTCAAACGGGTGATTGGGTTGAAGTAGGAGAGGTATTGGGTTATGTCGGGAACACTGGCAATGCCAAGAATACGCCACCACATTTGCACTATGGAATTTATAGGACTGGAAAAGGAGCTGTGAATCCTTATCCGTATTTAACTTTAAATGCATTGAAATAACCGAGCTTTGATTTACAGCTGTAAAAGTTTGAATGCGTGAATTGTATTGGTTATAGAAGGCACATCAATTGGGTTCTTTTCTTATACTTACACAGTACATTTGTATTATTTAGAGGTAAGTTAAAAATATCACAGGTATTTAACATGGACGGCCCTTTATAACGGAACCTACAATTCTTTTTCGATTTCCTTCTATGTGAAGGATTAAAAGGCCTCTTTTTTAGTTGTTGGATTGGAGGTGGATGTCGTACGGGTAAAGTAAAATAGTTGCAATGTTCCTAAACCGAGGACTCCCGCAGCAAGCATAAACTGAAAGTGATATGACCAACCCAAATGCTGCAAGGTACTAAAACTTAAGCCACCGACCAGCTGTACCGTTGCAAAGCTAAGTGTCGCCATACTCCATAGTTTTTTATAGGCCAAGCCGTAGAGTTGTAAGATGGTGTAGGAGGTGAGAAAGACTACCGCAGGGTTCAGTAGTCCTGTGAGAAATGAAGACAGGAGTGTAAATACAGGCGAAAAACTCAGAACCGCAATAAAAACTGCCACAATATAGACACTGTATAAAATCTTTAAAGCCAGAAAGTTGCCAAATTTACGTGCTAAAGCATAAGCTGTCGCTGCACCCAAAGCGCTGCCTAAGCCATATAAAATCCAGTTAAAATTGATCCAATATAAATTTAGCTTTAAGACATGACTTAAATAATCAATCCAAAACAAAGAATGGGGAATATAGGCAAAGGCGCTGCAGGCATAAACAATGAGTAAGCTATAGTAAATTTTATTCACTGTATGAGTCTGGGGTTGGTTTGTAGGGATACTGTGCAGTTGCTTTTGGAAAGGACGAACCAGTATCCATAATAACCACGTAATGACAAATGCAAAGCCACAGAGAATGAACCATGCGCTACTGATTGCAATACGGTCTAAATACGGCATAAACAGCGTGGCTGCCAATACACCAATTCCTATTCCGCTAAATCCAATGAGATTAATTTTAAAACGGTGCTGTAACTCACTGCACTGCGCCACAATACTGGGTGATAGAATCATCAGCAAACCACCGCCGATACCTGAAATGATGCGCCACACCAAATACCAAACTTCGTTAAAATGTGAAAATGCACAGGCAAATAGGCTGATTGAACCAAAGAGCGCAGCAAAAATGATATAGATCGGCATTTTTGCATTTTGTGGCAACTTCATCGCCCAGAACGCGCCGATCAGATAGCCCAGCAGATTGGCACTACCGAGTAGGCTGGCGAAATTGTGTGACCATTCATAGGCTTCGCGAGTGGACGGCAGTAGTGCGGTATAAGAAAAACGTAAGATGCCAATTCCCAAGCACATACTCAGGCAGAGAAAGAGACTCAGTTGTACGGTGCTTGAGAACGTCCTGTTCATCATAATTTGACTATTTGTTTAAAAAATACACTTGAACTATAAGATGAAATTTACAATAAAACAATCGGGTGATGTCCACCTTTAGTCGAGCGGAGTAAAGGCGTAGTTAATTTAATCAGTATCTTTGAGTTGATTGATATCCACTGCATCACCAATGGTATAAAAGTGTCCGCCTGCAACATGGTGGATGCTTTTCCATTCATCTGCGGCTTCATGGTAGTACCAATGACCATCTCTAAAAACCCGATCATCTGCATAAGCTGCAATGACTTTGCCAATAAACAAGTCATGCTGTTGCTGATTATGTGGTTCAGGAATGAGTTCACACAGAATCCATGCGCTACAGCCTTCAACCACTGGAATTGGGCTGTGACCAAACTGAAAAAGGTCGACCCCACACTGACGTAACTTTTCAGGAGCATCATATTGACTGATCATGCCCAGTGCGTAGACCATTTTCAGCTGTTTAAGTGTAGGGACTTGCAGCGCAAACAAACCCGATTTTTCAATAATACTGCGGGTTTTTGTCGATTTATCGAGTACGACCGTCACTTTGGCTGGGCTAAACTCTAGGGCGCATGCCCAAGCCGCGGCCATGACATCGGTGCTTTCATCATGTTGACTGGAAACCAGCACGGTTGGGCCGTGGTTGAGTAGCCGATATGCTTTTTCTAAAGGGACGGGCAGAATGTGAGGATTAAGCAAAGATTGATTCATGTAAAAGAACACTTTAACAGCCGTTTAAATGCTTTATACCACATTCTAAAACTGCCAATTCAGTCTAAATTTGTACATTCAGCGTGGAATATGGCGCAAAACAGTAAGCCCATTTAAATTTTGATTTATAATTATGACAGCATCACTTAGGGAAACAATATGAATATCCCCTTAATCGTCAATGTCATCATTTTTATTGCATTGCTTTTTTTACTGGGCCGAACCCGTAAAACCGATTGGAGTTTAGCGAAGAAGGTACTGGCAGGTCTCTGTCTCGGTATTGTTTTTGGTCTCGCTTTACATGGGTTTTATGGTACGAATTCGCCTGTACTGCAAGAGTCGGTACAGTGGTTTAATTTGGTCGGTAAAGGCTATGTCAAACTACTACAAATGGTGGTGATGCCTTTGGTATTTGTTTCCATTTTAGGCGCTGTGATTAAGCTGCACGATGCGGGTTCATTGGGTAAAATTAGTTTTATCAGTATTGGGACTTTGTTATTTACCACAGCGATTGCTGCATTTGTCGGTGTGGTGGTGACCAATCTGTTCGGCTTAACTGCGGCAGGTTTAGTGCAAGGTACACAAGAAACTGAACGTTTAAATACGATTCAAACTGACTATGTCGGGCAAGTGGCTGACTTGCAAGTGCCTGATTTATTTCTGTCATTTATTCCGAGCAATCCTTTTGCCGAGCTGACAGGGGCACATCCAACGTCTATTATTAGTGTAGTCATTTTTGCAGTGTTTTTAGGCATTGCAGGCTTGAACCTCATGAAAGCGGATGCTGAGAAAGGGCAAAAGCTGTTGTCTGCAATTGACATCTTGCAAGCGTGGGTCATGAAGTTGGTGCGTCTAATTATGATGCTCACGCCTTATGGTGTGTTCGCACTCATGACCAATATTGTGGCCAACTCTAAAATGGCAGACATCTTAAACTTAGGTGGCTTCTTGGTTGCGTCTTATATCGGTTTGGCGATTATGTTTATCGTACACGCCGTGATTTTGGCGCTCACAGGTGTGAACCCAATTCAGTTCTTTAAAAAGGTTTGGCCTGTGCTGACCTTTGCGTTTACTAGCCGTTCAAGTGCTGCCAGTATCCCTTTAAATATTGAAGCGCAAACACGACGTCTGGGTGTACCAGAGTCGATTGCCAGCTTTTCAGCATCATTTGGTACGACCATTGGGCAAAATGGCTGTGCGGGGCTGTATCCTGCGATGTTGGCGGTTATGGTTGCACCGACAGTGGGTATTAATCCGCTCGATCCACTTTGGATTTTGACTTTGGTTTGTGTCGTGACCTTGAGTTCGATTGGGGTGGCTGGTGTAGGTGGTGGAGCAACATTTGCAGCACTGATTGTCCTGCCGATGCTGGGCTTGCCTGTGACTTTGGTTGCACTGCTTATTTCAATTGAGCCTTTAATTGATATGGGGCGTACGGCTTTGAATGTGAATGGTTCTATGACCGCAGGTGTCGTGACCAGCCAAGTTTTAGGTCAAACGGATAAGCGTATTTTTGAGCAAGACAATGTAGACTTAAAAGAAGTCTAAGCTGAGAAATATATAGCTTATGAACTGAAAAGAAGCCTATCTTCATGATTAGGCTTCTTTTTATTGGACGTGTATCCATAAATGACTAAAAACTGTGTCTACTTTTTTACTCAGTTTTTTGCAAAATAAAGCTTCAATTTAGGAGAAAAACGATGAAAATGTATCAAGTCGATACCTTTACAACTGAATTATTCAAAGGTAATCCTGCCGCTGTGATTGTGCGTGATGAATGGTTAGCAGTAGATTTGATGCAGAATATTGCGTTAGAAAATAATTTGGCAGAAACGGCTTTTGTGAAAGTGATTGATGCTGAAAACTATGAAATTCGTTGGTTTACCCCTCAGGTTGAAGTGGATTTTTGTGGGCACGCGACTTTAGCCAGTAGTTATGTTCTGTTTCGTGATTATACCGATGCCAAACGTATCCAGTTTCATGTAAAAGACTTGGGTATTTTTATCATTGATCAAGACATTGATGGCAAGATTCATATGAATTTTCCAATTCGTGCACCTCAAAAGTTAGAAGACTATCCTGCGGAAATTCATGAATTGGTCGATTGTGAAATTAAAGAAGTCTATTTAAACCCACAGGCTTATATTTTAGTGTGTGAGTCTGAGCAGGCTGTTAAGGATGCCAAACCGAACTTAGATAAAATTCGTCAACTGGCAGAAAAGCATAAAGTCAGTACTGCGATTACTGCTGAAAACTTGGATGTTACCCTGACTTCAACGTCTCAAGACTATGACTATATCGCGCGTTATTTCGCACCGCATAAAGGCATCAATGAAGACCCTGTGACAGGCTCCATGCATACAGGTCTTGCACCACTATGGGCGGAGAAGTTGGGTAAAACCTCATTGATTGCCTATCAGGCATCGAGCCGTGGTGGATTGCTTTACTGTGATATTCAGTCTGAAACACGGATCCAAATTTCTGGCTATGCCAAGTTATATATGACGGCTGAACTTTACTTAGATTAAGTTGTAATTCTTTTAAATTAAAACTACTGGTGAAAAATAAGCATTGATTAAAATGCTATTTTTCACCAAATTACTATAAAAATAATTTAACTTTCCTCTATGATGTTGAGAATCATTCATATTTTGTCGAATTATTTGGAAAAATAATGTTAATGCGTTTTAAAACATTGAGTTTGTCGGTATTGCTACTTGGCTTTGGGGGCACAGTATGGGCACAACCCGTATTGGTAAAATCGGAACAGAAAATTGAAGAATATAAATTAGATAACGGTTTACGTATTATTCTTGCGCCAAACGATAAAGAAAATAAAGTGTATATGAATATGGTCTATTTGACTGGTTCATTGAACGATCCCAAAGGTAAGGGCGGTTTAGCGCACCTACTGGAACATTTAGCGTTCAAGGGAACTAAAAATGTTCCTGGGGACGAGTTTCAGCGCCGTTTAGATCAGTACGGTTTAATGAATAATGCCAGCACGGACTATTATTCAACCAAATATATTAATGTGGTTCGTCCTGAACAAAATGCGATTAATGAGCTGATTCATCTTGAAGCTGAGCGTATGGATGGCTTGGTGCTCCAAGAAAAATATGTACCGTCTGAAATCGCGATTGTAAAACGCGAGCGTGAAGTCCGTATGGATCAGCCTTTTTCGGTACTCATGGATCAGATGTGGAAGTCTGCTTATGGTAATCAATATTTAGGGCGTTTACCGATTGGTGATTTAAACGAGTTACAGTCAATCAAAATGGCTGAACTGAATAAGTTTTATCGTGACTGGTATGCACCGAATAATGCGGTATTTGTCATTTCGGGTAAGTTTGACCAAGCAGCTGTACTGAAGCAGATTGATGAAAAGTTTAGTGCGATTAAAGCGCGCGCTGTGCCTGCGAAAGTCAAAGTGCCTGTCTTAGATGCCAGTAAGATTAAAGAACGCCAGTTTGTGGTGAAAAAAGGCAGTAATTTCGCCAAATATAATATCTACCTGAATGGTAAAAACGAGAACATTAAGACTGCGCTGGCGGTGTCACCGTATTTATACACCATGCAACCCAGTGGACATTTGTACCAAAGCATTGTAGAAACGGGAACGGCGACAGCAGTTCAGTCGACCACATGGTTAGACCAAGATTTTAATATGGTGTTTATGGGCGCAGTTTATGCACCCAACCATGATGTGAAAAAAGTCGAGTCGGCTTTGGTTGCTGGTGTAGAAAAAACACCAAGCTTCAACGAGGTTGAGCTCAACCGTGTGAAGAGCATGATTAAAAATGCCCAAGAAAGCATGTTCAGCAGCGCAACGGCAGTCGGTGGTATGCTCAGTGACTACGTGGTTTCTGCCAATGGTGATTGGACACAATACTTTAAAGATCAGCAACAGTTACAACAGCTCAGCGTTACTGATGTGAACCAACGTTTAGATGACTTTTTAGTACCCGAGCATCGGATTTCAGGCACTATTTTACCGACCCCAGAAGATCAGAAAAAAGCACTTGAACAAGCGGCAGCAGCGACCCCAGCAAAAACTTTAGATCAACAAGCTGTTGCTGAAGAACCATTGAAAGATGTCAGTGCGTATAAGGCAGAAGTGGCTGGATATGTAAAAAGCTCAAAGCAATATTTAGAAAGTGCTGAAAAACAAATTCAGCGTGGCAAGTTAAAAAATGGCATGCAATATGCGCTGTACCCAAGTACTACGCGTGACGATAAGACCTATGCCACCATTTCGATTGATTTTGGTACTGCAGAAAGTTTGTTTAATAAAGCAGAGTTATTAGATCTTACCTCTTATTTACTGCTCAGAGCCTCAACTCAATATAGCTTGCAAGATATTGCTGATCACTCGATCGATGCGGGTGGTGGAGCAAGTGCCTCAAGTAATGGTAACGGCATCAATATTTCAATCGTGGCAAAGAAAGAAAAGTTTGATGAATTTTTTAACTTCGTGATAGATGTACTTAAAAATCCAACCTTTGAACAAAGCCAGTTTGATTTGATTAAGTCACAAAGCTTAGCAAGTCTAGATCGACCGTATACAGAACCTGAAACTGTAGCGGCTTTAACCATTGCTCGTTTACTTGAAACTTATCCAATTGGGGATATTCGACATCACTTCGAGCCTGAATATGTCAAGAAGCAGTATCAGGCCGCAACACAAGCTCAGGTTAAACAGCTGTATCAGCAGTTTTTTGCGATGAATCATGCACAAATTTCGGTAACGGGTGTGATTGATACGAAAAAGATGAAAAAGACTTTAAATCAGACTTTTGCAAACTGGAACTCGGCAGCGCCTTATCAGCGGATTACTTCTGACTTTACTGCATATAAAGCGCAGCGTGTACATGCACTGTCAGAGCAGCGTGAGTTTGGTAGCTATCAGAGCATTATGACGTTCCCTGTGGGCACATACCACCCAGATGCACCTGCTTTACAGGTACTCGAGCACATTTTAGGTGAGTCGCAGTTATCATCTCGTTTGGCGCAAGAGCTACGTGAAAAGAATGCCTTGGTCTATGGTTTTGGCAGCAGCATTTCGCTGGATGACTGGACGGAGTCAGGAGCGCTGACGATTGATGCAAACTATAACGCAGGCAAATCGGCTCAAGTGTCTCAGGCGGTCTATAAAGTGTTGAATGAGTTACTGGCAAAAGGCGTTACTGAACAGGAAGTGGAAGCTGCCAAGGCTGATATTTTGAAAAAGCGTGTGACTGCACTTGAAGATAGTCGCAATATCCATCGCATGTTGATTCCTCAAATGAAGCGTAATCGTACTTTACTGGATCGCGAACAGCGTGATTTAGCATTGGCCAAAATTAGTAAAGCCGATGTTGATGCGGTGATTCAGAAGTATATTAAGCTGGATCAGTTGGTTGAAGTGATGGCTGACCAATATGGCAAAGCGCAACCAGCGCTGAAAAAGTAAAGATTTCAGTTTTCATTTAAAAAGAACCCCTCAAAATTGAGGGGTTCTTTTTGTTATAGTTTTTAGAAATTAGTTTTCTTATTTTTTCAATTAAAGCCGATAAAACTGTTTGGCATTGTGATGGAATACGCGTTTTAAAGCATCAGGGTCATAGGCTGCGATGACATCGCTAAAGGCATCGATAATATTCACCAACGATGTACTGACCGAATCCATCGGAAAGTTAGAGGCAAACATTACCCGATAGGTGCCAAAACAGGCGAGGGCATGTGTAATCATGGGATGTGCAAGGTCAAAGACTTCTTGTTTGGAAGCCAGTCGGCCTTCTTTATGAAATCGATGTCCTAATACAGGCATGAAAAGCCCTGACATTTTGGTATAGACATTCGGATAGCTTGCAAGTTCAGCTAAGTCGTCTTTCCAACGAAAGAAAATATTTTCCCGCGCTGTTTGTGTCATCCCTGTATTTGCACCAATTGGACCAAATAAACCTACGGGTGTACCCAAATGATCCAGCACAATGGAAGTTTCTGGGAACTGCTTGGCCAGATGAATCACATCTTCAAGCTGTGTGGAATAAACCCAAGCATCAAAACTTAAGTTGTATTGGGACAGTACTTCGAAGCCTTTGAGAAATTTTTTATTACGATATAAGTGTGGCTCATCTGTCCACGCATGGATTTCTTTGTCTTCATGAAAAGATGCCATTTTACGAATACCACGAAAGCGTGGTGAAGCTTTATGGTGTAATTTTAGGATTTTTTTAAAGTTACGATCACGTGGGTCAGCTGTTGCGACAATGCCACCCAATTTGACGGTATCTACCCCAAAAGCTAAAGACTCGATAAACTGAGTTTCCTCAACCACACCTTTGCCTTTGCTGTGATGCCAACTGGCTTCGACATGCACCACTTGTTCTACTGTGTATGGGCCAGTATCGCGTTTATAGTCATGAGGTAAATAAGGACGTGTAATATGACGGGTTAGACCGATGGTTTCAATCAGATCTTTAGGTTTCACCAAACGAACCATTTTGTCCAAAAGCTTAGGATGCTTGCCCAATAATTTGACTGCCAAAGCCGCTGCATGTGGCGTGTTATAGGGGTCCCACTGGTGGATGTGTGGATCGATGAGTGCAAAGTCCAAATGCTGCATGTTCTTCCCTAAGTCATATTCCTTAGCGATTACCATACTGTAAATTGAGGTGTTGCAACATTGTATTTCGTTTCAAATACGACGAAATGAAAAAAGCCTGCACGAAGCAGGCTTTGATTGATCAGTGATCGTGTTTGTGGTCATGCTTATTGGCATGAAATTCTTCGTTATGACGGAAACGAAGGTAGTTCTCAAACTGTTCACAATATTCGTCATAGTTGTCTTCAAGCATCATTTGGAACTGCTGCAAAATATAAGACATCACTTGCTCTTTGGCATCACGCATTTCATCGCCATCTTTAAAGTTGTTGGCTGCCACCCACGTGTTAAAACGGGCTGTACCAAACAACATCGCAGCACTCACTTGGCCACGTATTTCAGTAGGTTTCACTTGTGAACCTTTTTCTGTGCGACAAAAATCGTTGGCTTGCTTAATAAATTCATCTGCACGTTCAAAAAAAGCAGCATTCAACGCTTCTTCTTCGGTTACATCTGTTGCTTCAATCTTCTGAACCATGAACTTGTCCTAAAATACATAAATAACTCAGCCTGCATTATAGGCAAAGCCTTGCAGAAACTAAACCTTTGCCTTAATCTAAAAATAGCCTAAGCAATAAAATAGAGGATATCCATGCAAGACGCGATTGCGGTACAAAGTTTAAAAAGTGATATTGCATTATTGCGTCAAAACATTTGGCCACCACAAAATTTAGCCAATGTCGAAGGCTTACCGATCTACTATGGCACGAAAGCGGAAGTTGAGGACTACTACCGTCAGTGGATGGGTTTGATTGAGCGGGCACAAGACTTGTTCCAACCTTTTATGGAAGATGAAGTGTTGGATGCAATTCATTTACCTAGTCATTTGAACTTACCGCTGTTTTATTTTCACGTCGATCGTATTCGGATTAATAAAACCCGCGCCAAAGAATCTAAAAGTTTTCGCGGTATTGCAAGCTTAATCGAAAAATGTGGGCAGTTTGAGCCAGAGC
Source organism: Acinetobacter sp. CWB-G5 (assembly GCF_019209785.1). NCBI lineage: Bacteria > Pseudomonadati > Pseudomonadota > Gammaproteobacteria > Moraxellales > Moraxellaceae > Acinetobacter > Acinetobacter sp. CWB-G5. Next base: position 383,479 of record NZ_JAHUTF010000002.1, read on the forward strand.
AAGTCCAAGCCATGCGCGCTTGGTTGGACAGCGATGATAACGCTGCCTTGGTTGCGCATAGGGAATTTATTGACCTCAGAACCTATGTGTTTCAGCATGGGCAGAGTGAATATACCCGTACCCGATTTTATGTAAATGGTATCGTGTTAAGTACCGAAGCACACTTTGAACTGGTCGATGCACGAGACAAACCACGTAAGCAGCGCAGTGATAGCTATAACGACCCCTTAGCAGATAACAATACGTGGAAGGTGTACGGAAAGTATCGTTAACTTAAGTGTCGGCAGGAAATTCACTTATAGAAGAGCTTTTCACTGTTGATGTATATTTTGGTTTAAAGGCTATTTCAGCTTTTTGGTTTGACTGAGCAGCAACAGCTGTTGTTCAACCAATTTCAGCATTCTATTTTTTTCCGCGGCGATCCATCCTGTGGCAAAACTATAAGCGGCTTCTGGTTCAGGGGCTTGTTGAAATAAAGCTTCTGCAACCACTAAATCATTATAGTGCCCTAAGTTTTCCTGAACTGCTTTGAGTTTTTTTAAATAGGTTTTTAATGCTTTTGCATCGAGTAAAAATGCCACAAACTCAATGCTATAACGCAGTTGTTTGACTTGTTTACGAATACGGTGTTTTTCCTCATCTTCAAGCTGGCTAAAGTGCTCGGCATGTGCACATATTTTATCGTGTAAAGCATGTATAACTTTGAGTGCATGCTTTTTCAGTTTGGCTTTTGAAGGCGAATCTAGTTCTTGCTCTGTAAATAAAATTAATTCAAGCCAAAGTTGCGTCGTTTCTGCTCGTTGGAATAGGGCGCAGACATCAGTGATGGCTTCTGTATTTGGAGCAAGATGGTCTAAAGGATAACCTGCCTCAATCAGTTGAGGGAGTAAGTCTTCGTTTAGCGCATCGATGTCACGTGTTCCACCTAAGGCTTGAAAAATAGTGGTGAGTTCAGTTTTCCAATGCGGTTGCGTAGCCTCCGACCATGCAGCAAAACTTTTCAGTGCGGTACGCAAGCGGCGGATTGCCACGCGGGCCTGATGCACATGCTCAGTGGAGTACTGCTGTCGAGCAATTGAACTGGCATTCGGAAGTAAGTGCTGTAAGCAATTGGCCACTATGCTTTGTAGCGCTTCAGTTTCTCTTGAGCTTCTGTTCAGTAGAAGAAGTGTTTGATACTGTGCAGGAAAGCAACTTTGCTGACGAACAGCTAGAAGGCCATAGTCAGATTTACTGTGTGTGTCGAGACTCAGTTGGTATTTTTGAACCCAAGGTCGTATAAATGCGATCAGATCTTCTATCGATCCTTGTTTTAATTCAAATTCGATTTCGAAAATATCTACACTGCTTTGTTCTTTAAAAATTTTGCCAATATCGAGAGCAATTTCAACTGCACTACTTCCAACATCCTGCAAAACGCGTAAACGTTGGATGTTGGTTTCAAAGAGCAATTCAAGGGTTGGAAGTGGAAGCCCCAAAGCGCGTTTTAATTTTTTGTAGATAGCGGAATAATCTTTTTTATAGTTATCTAAGTCGAGTGTAGTCGTCTCAGGTGGCTCTATATCAAATTCAAGTTCAAAGCGACCCAATGCTTTTGCGGTATCTACTGCTTTGAAGGTTTGTTTCCATTCATCATTTTCCTGCCGACGTCGAATCGCGATGCAATGCTTAGCAAGCGTTTGATCGGCTGTATCAAAGTATTGGGCTGCTAAATGAATCGGCTCAGCCTTGAGCAGTGTAAAAGCTTTTTGCAATGCCTTACGCTTCTTAACTGGAACTTGAAACTTAAACTCAATCTCTTGCATAGCCCATGACTCATGACAACTTAGGTTTTACTATATGCTAAATTGAGCAAAAAAAGACCAAATTTGAATAGGTATAAGCTAAAAGAGCCGAAATAGTGGGCTAGATGTCACTTTAAAAATGAAGATGATGGTTAGAAATATGCAGAGTTAATAAGTACAGATGGTTACATCGAAGTGATAATAAATCTACATTGAGTAGGAATGTATAGCTTTACTTTTTAAGAATAAAAATGAATATAAAGCCTGTATTGTTCTGATAATAGGCCGCTTTGTCATAGATAAATTACTGGTTTGAAGCGACCAACTACGATTTTTTATCGTGCATGATTTGGGGTCTTGTCAGACCTTATAGAGAGTCGATAGCAGTCATGTATTTAACATGACTGCTTTGGTATACAGAGCGTTATTTTAAGAATTTACGGCTAACTAAGAACTGTTCTGTCGCTTCTAAAAGTTTATCGGCATAAACTTCAAGCTTCGCCGTGAGCCAACCCAAAACAAACCAATCACTGGCTTCAAGTTCGGTCTGTTGAATATATGCAGCTGAAGTTGCCAAAATTTGATATTCATGTGCGGCTTGTTGGGCATCATTTAACGCTTTACTGTATTTCTGCAAATTTTTCACATCATAAATTGACGTTAAAATAGGAAAGCTAAACTTTAATTCCTTAATTTTCTGCGCCAATACATCTAAGCTTTCAAAGTGACTAATATCTGCAGCATTTAAGCTTTCTTGTAGCTGTCGATATTGGTTTTGTAGGGTATTGTGTGCATAGCTTTTTAAATCCTGCTTTTGTACCTGATCATGTGAACTTAAACTAAAGGTCAATAATTCAAGATAATGATGCACGTTCTGCGTCGATTTAACTAAATTTCCAAGCTTTTCTTGAGCATATAAAATGTCTTTGGCAAGATTTTCTGTAGTAGTTGGATTTTGTAAAAATGCGCCTAGGGTACTTTGCATATGCTGCAAATGTTGTAAATGATCAAACTGATGCTTAAATGCGGAAAGTTGCATCGCCCATTTATCAGAAATATTGCTATTCCAGTCCTTAAACAAAGCTAAGGTTAGTTGTAAGTGCTCTAAAGCGGTTTGTGCCTGATCAATATGGCTTTGCTCAGCAACACCTGCTGAAATTGCAGCAATATTCGGCAGTAAATGCTGCATTTGCTGACCAATCAACAAACTCAGGTTATGTGCCGCACTTTCTTTTTTCGATAAGACAAACTCTTTTTCAAAACGTGCTGGACTTACGGTTTGCTCAAGTGCCAGTAGATTACCCATTTCGGCTTTGCTGCGGACATCTAACCACAGTTGATACTTCTTCACCCATTCAAAACTAAAGGCCAAAAGCGACTGAACAGAGCCTGATTTGAGTTCGAATTCTACCTCATGAATGGTCTGTTCTCGACCAGATGCACGAACCACACCAACATCCAAACAGACTTCAATTTCAGCATCTTCAAACTCAATGACGCGATAGGTGCGTTGGATGTCCGTTTCAAAGGTGAGCTTTAACGCAGCTGCATCTGAGCCTAAAGCTTGGGTTAAAATCTGTTGAGCCTCTGGAATAGCTTCATAAATGCTTAAGTCCAGTTCAGGAGATGACTCTAACTCACCCAAATTATGATTATGTTCAAAACGGTGTAAATGACTTTTACCTGCGGCTTTGAGTGTTTGAATCCAGCAAGTACCTTCAAGACGCTGACGCAAAGCAGCACCATGTTGGGCCAAGAGGCGATCAGGAGTTTCAAAATACTTGGCTTGAAGTTGAATCGTTTCAGATTTTTTAGGATCTAAAGCTTTAAGAAGGGCGGTACGTCGTGCTTCGCTAATCTGAAATTTTAATTCAATTTCAACCATGAAAAATTCCTAATTTGAGGGGCTAGGTCAGTGCCAAGCCTTTATGTTTTGAGATGCATGATCTGTAGTTTGTTTTTATGTGCGCTAAAGGCACACCAATGGACAACTGGATTGTAGCGAAAAAGAGACAGTATGTAAGACTTGACGACACAATAAAACAAAGTTGCAGTGTGAGATTGATCAAAAAACAATTCTGTTTTTAGTGGACGCGCGCCCAGAGGCTATTGCACTTTGCAGATTGCATATTTTCAGCTATGTTGGTAAAAAACCATCAGGATGATGACAGATGAATGCTCAGGTTGAACCGAAACAGGAACACGACGCTGAACCTAATTTTCAATTGCCGATTAAGGACTATCACCAGTTTTATCGTTTTTATCTAACAGAGCACCGCAACATCATGAGTCGTCGGCTACATGTCGCGGGCAGTTCGATTGGACTGTACTTTTTCTCTAAAGCCATACTTAAACGCAAGCCGCGTTATTTTATATACGGCTTAGTCTCTGGCTATGCCTGTGCGTGGGTAGGTCATTTTGTTTTTGAAAAAAATAAGCCAGCCAGTTTTAAACAGCCTTTGTATAGTTTTATTTCTGACTGGCGCATGTTTTCCGATGTTTTACGTGGAAATTTAAGCTTACAAGATCGTGCCTTGGATAAAATTCCAAGTTAGTGAAGCACTTTATGACTTCATCATGAAAGTTTTATGAAAAGCTTGAAATTAACAGTTGCAAAGTATGAGTTAATGTTCTAATAATGAGATCGTTGTTTATATTTTCATCAATTAATATATAAGTGCTTTGAACTTTAAAGTGCTTTTAGTTTTCCAAGCCTAGAGCGACCTTCTCTAGGCTTTTTTTATGTGGATTTTAAATAAAATATGCGGCTTTTTAGCTTTTATGATGTTGTTTAAACACCACTGGTTTAAAAAGCTAAAAAGCCGTATCAGATCGCTGCGTGTCTCTTATTCTTGTTATAAAGTTGTTATTTTTATTTTATTCTTGTTGCTTTCTGTATTCATTAAACTGCGAAAGCGGTGGGGCGACTATCACTGAAAATAGGTATTTTTATATAGCTTGGGCTTGGTCGCGGGATTTTTGTGCAAAGCAACGCATTTTCAGTTCCAATTCATTAAAGCATCAGTAGCCTTTAGTTTTATAATAGAATGACATAACCCAAAGGTAGAGTTAAATGCGCGGTTTATATTTAATTACAAATGATGATCCTTTAGAGCTACTTTTGGCTAAGCTAGAAGGTGCAATGGCAACACGCGAAGTTGCCATTTTGCAGTATCGCCGTAAAAAAGTATCCAAAGCAGAACAGGCTTACGAAGTCGAGTATATGAAAGCGATGTGCGCTGAGTATCGTGTTCCTTTTGTGATTAACGATGACTTAGAAATGGCAGTCAAATACGGCGTTGGTGTGCATTTAGGGCAAGGTGATGGTGAAGTTGCCGAAGCTGTCGCACGTCTGCCAAAAGATGCGGTGATTGGTCGTACGTGTTTGAACTCGATTGAGCTGGCTGAAAAGGCGATTGCTGAAGGTGCAACATACGTTGCTTTTGGTGCAATTTACGCAACGGAGACCAAGCCAGAAGCTGGCAATATTGGCTTAGAGACTTTAAAAGAAGCCAAAGCCAAATTGAATGTGCCGATTTGTGCGATTGGTGGCTTAACAGTTGAAAATTCAGGTGAAGTGATCGATGCTGGTGCCGACCTTTGCGCAGTGATTAGTGATATATTAGGGCTATCAATGTCTGCGATTCCTGATCGTATAGAACAGTGGGCTGATTTATTTGCATCTAAAGCTTAAGGGTTTTTAGATGTTTTTTTATTTTTTGAGTTGAGTAACTTCATGAGCTTATCTCCAAAGCAAGAACAATTGTTTAAACAAGCAAGCAAACATATTCCGGGTGGTGTGAACTCACCTGTACGTGCATTTAATAGCGTAGGTGGAACGCCTGTCTTTATTGAAAAGGCGCAAGGTGCATACTTGTACGATGTGGATGGTAAGCGCTATGTAGACTATGTGGGCTCATGGGGACCAATGATTTTAGGTCATGCTCATCCTGAAATTATTAAAGCAGTTCAAAATGCTGCAGTGGATGGTTTAAGTTTCGGTGCGCCTACTGTACATGAAACGACTTTAGCCGACATTATTTGCGAAATTATGCCGTCAATTGAGCTGGTTCGTATGACCAACTCAGGCACTGAAGCAACCATGACCGCCATTCGTCTTGCACGTGGTTATACAGGTCGCGACAAGATTGTAAAATTTGAAGGCTGTTACCACGGTCACTCAGACTCACTGCTAGTAAAAGCAGGCTCAGGTTTGTTAACCAGCGGTGAAGGCGAAGCGACTTCAGCCGGTGTTCCTGCCGACTTTGCCAAACACACACTTACTCTTCCATATAACGATATAGCCACTTTAAAAGAGTGCTTTGCTAAGTTTGGTTCAGAGATTGCAGGGGTGATTGTGGAGCCTGTGGCAGGGAACATGAACCTTGTGAAACCAATCGACGGCTTCTTACAAGCGATTCGTGATGTATGTGATGAACATGGTTCTGTTTTTATCATTGATGAAGTGATGACTGGTTTCCGTGTTGGATTGGGTGGTGCACAAGCTCACTATGGCGTGACTCCTGATTTAACCACCTTGGGTAAAATTATTGGTGCAGGCTTACCCGTGGGTGCTTTTGGTGGGAAACGAGAAGTGATGGAGTGTATTGCGCCACTGGGTAAAGTTTACCAAGCTGGAACACTGTCGGGGAATCCACTTGCAATGCGTGCAGGGATTGAGATGTTTAAACACCTGCGCCAAGATGGTTTCTATGAAAAATTGACAGCGCAACTAGAAAAACTGCTTGTGGGTTTACAAGCCGCGGCTGATGAAGCGGGTATTGCTTTTAAAACGCAACAAGTCGGCGGTATGTTTGGTTTGTACTTTACCGATCAAGAAGACATTACTAGCTTTGACTCGATGCTGAAGTGTGATATCGATGCATTCCGTAAGTTCTTTCATGGCATGTTAGACCGTGGTGTGAATCTTGCACCATCTGCATTTGAGGCTGGCTTTATTTCAGCTGCTCATTCTGATGAAGATATTGAATTTACCCTGCAAGCAGCGAAAGAAGTTTTTGCAAGCATGAAGTAAGTATTTGTACTTACTAAAAAAGCCCATCTCATTTGATGGGTTTTTTTATAGCATTTTAACTGTGGAATTCAATATGAAAATAAAGTGCTACTTATTGTTGGTAGCTACCGAATTTATAGTTCATCAAACTTATCAATACGTTTAAATAAAGCTGAGATATGTTGAATTCATAATTGTGACACGGGTCACAATTTGAAGAATCGATTCTATTAAAAACAGGATTTATAAAAATAGTTAAATCAGTTGTTTATATTAATGCGGAAAAGAAAATAAAGATCAAATAAATTATGTTAAATAAAAATTAATGCTTTTAGTTACAATATGAAATATTAATTCAGATGATTTTACTTTGTTTATATGAGAATGAAAAACCTATATATTTTTAAGTTATTTTGAAATAATTAATTATCATCATTTATAGATAAAATAATATATTTGCATTTATATATTCTGAGGAGTATTTTATCAAATGGAAAAATAAACTTTAGTTTTAATGATAAATCTAATAATAAAGTGAGTCCATAATATGATTGAGTGGCTACAAGGTGAATTAAAACATAGTCCCGAAATTCTATTGTTTTTGTCATTGGCAATAGGTTTTTGGATTGGTCAATTTCAATTCGGTAAGTTCCAATTTGGTGGTGTCGCTGGATCATTATTGGTTGCAGTGATTCTAAGTCTGATAGGTGTACCTGTTGACAATGGTGTGAAAGCCATTCTATTTGCACTATTTATTTATGCAGTTGGATTTGAAAGTGGTCCGCAATTTTTCAAATCTCTCGGACCTCAGTCGATTAAAGAAATTCTACTGGCTGCCTTTATGGCCATTTGCGGGCTTATTACCGTCCTCGCTATGGCGAAAATATTCGATCTAGACAAGGGTTTGGCTGCGGGCTTAGCCGCAGGCGGGATGACACAATCTGCCATTATTGGTACGGCAGGTGATGCTATCTCGCGCTTAGATTTGCCAATGGCAGAGATTCAACGACTGCAAGCCAATGTCGCAATTGGTTATGCTGTGACTTATATTTTTGGCTCTCTAGGTGCGATTATTATTTGTGTGAATATCTTGCCGAAATTTATGGGGCGAGAAATTCATGATGACGCACTTAAAGCACAGTCTGAGCGTTTAAAAGGTGCTTTTGAACTTGCACCGGGTCAGGAACTGGCGATGCCAGAAATTGTGGGACGGATTTATAAAGTTCAACAAGCATCTGGTCAAACGATTGCAGAATTAGAAGCCCAAAAGTCAGGTATTACCATTGAGCGGCTTAAACGTAAAGATCAGTTTATCGATGTATCGCCTGAAATTACTTTGCAAACGGATGATGTAGTTCTCATCGTTGGTCGCAGAGTAAGTGTCGTTTCTATTGCAGAGAATATTGGCTCCGAACTCCAATCTTCTCAGGGTATGGAAATGGTCATGGATACGACGGATGTCATTTTAAGAAACTCTAAATACATCAATCGAACATTAGGTGATGTCAAAGCCAATACGCCTGACTATCTTAAACATGGCATTTATGTGCTGGGCATTAAACGTCAGGACGAAACACAGCTCTTAAGTGATGAAACCATCCTGCGTCAAGGCGATGTGGTGACTGTATACGGAACCAAAAGTGATCTTGAGCGTTTAGTCAAAGAAGCAGGTAAGGCCTTACCAGAGAGCTTAAAAACAGACTGGATCTTCCATGGTGCTGGTTTGGTGGTGGGCTTACTGATTGGCTTATTTGTTGTGCGTATCGGTGATGTTCCTCTGACACTTGGTGCTGGCGGTGGCGCACTTTTATCAGGTCTGTTGTTTGGTTGGCTACGTAGTCGAAACCAAGTTCATGGCAATATGCCTTTAGCAGCTTCGCAGTTACTTAAAGATTTAGGTCTTGCAGGTTTTGTGGCTGCGGTTGGCTTACAGTCGGGGTTACAAGCCATTCAAACCATTAAAGACAGTGGTTTATCACTATTTATGATTGGTGTCGTGGTTACCGTTGTGCCACTGATTCTCTCGATGCTATTCGCACGTTATGTTCTGCGTTATGACAATGTCGCAGTGATGGCTGGTGCTTTAACTGGTTCACGAAGTGCAAACCCTGCATTTGGTGGCGTGCTCGATAAAGCAGGCAATTCAATTCCTACGGTTCCCTTTGCAATTACCTATGCATTGGCCAATGTTTTTTTAACCTTGCTGGGTCCACTGATTGTGGGTTTAGCTTAAAAATTGATGTTTAACAATAAATCTTTAGCTTCACTATAATTAAAGGAGACTTCCCATGGGGAACGTTGATTACTCAAAATACGCAAAACTAAGCCCATTTGAATTAAAAGATAAACTGATTGCGCTCGCAGAAAGTCGAACTGACCGTATGATGCTGAACGCAGGCCGAGGAAACCCAAACTTCCTTGCAACTGTTCCTCGTAGAGCTTTTTTCCAACTGGGTTTATTTTCTGCAACCGAATCTGAGTTTTCATTTTCTTATATGCCAGAAGGGCTCGGTGGTTTTCCACGACCTGTAGGCCTGCAATCTCGCTTTGATAACTTTATACTTGAAAATCGTGATAAACCAGGCGTAGTGTTTTTAGGAAAAGCGATTTCTTATGTTAGAGACCAGTTGGGCTTAGACCCTGATGCATTTTTATTGGAAATGGTTGAAGGTATTTTGGGTTGTAATTATCCTGTTCCAGATCGCATGTTGCGCTTGAGTGAAACCATCATTAAAGAGTATGTGTTGCGTGAAATGGGCGTGCAGGGTATGCCAAAAGATGGCTTACATCTGTTTGCCGTAGAGGGCGGAACAGCAGCCATGGCATATATCTTTAACTCGCTTAAAGAGAATAAAATTATTGCTAAGGGTGATCGAATTGCCATCGGTACCCCAATTTTTACCCCTTATTTAGAAATTCCAAAACTCAATGATTATCAGTTGGAAGAAGTATTGATTGAGGCGGATCCAAATCAGGGATGGCAATACCCAGAGTCAGAGCTCCGAAAATTAGAAGATCCATCAATTAAAGCTTTCTTCTTGGTGAATCCAAGTAATCCACCTTCGGTCAAAATGAGTGATGAAGGCTTGGCGATTTTGGCAGATATTGTTAAAAAGCGTCCTGATCTGATTATCCTGACCGATGATGTCTATGGAACATTTGCCGATAATTTCAAATCACTATTCGCCATTTGTCCAGACAACACCATTTTGGTTTATTCGTTCTCAAAATACTTTGGTGCGACAGGCTGGCGTCTAGGTGTCATCGCCACGACCAACAATAATATTTTGGATAAGAAGCTTACTGAATTATCTAAAAAAGATAAAAAAGAACTAGAAGAGCGTTATTCGTCGCTTACGACAGACCCATCGAGTATCAAGTTTATTGATCGTCTGGTGGCAGATAGTCGTAATGTCGCTCTAAATCACACCGCTGGACTGTCGACACCACAACAAGTTCAAATGGTATTATTTGCGCTATTTAACTTAATGGATTCACGCCAAAGCTATAAAAAAGCGGTTAAATCTGTGGTTCGTGAGCGTGATGCAGCACTGTATCGACAACTGGGTGTTGATGTTCCTCAAGATCCAAATGCCGTCGATTACTATACGCTGGTGAATTTGGAAAATACTTCGCGGACGCTGTATGGTGACGAGTTTGCAGACTGGGTTATGAAAAATAAAAACCCGACTGAGTTACTTTTCCGTGTAGCAGATGAAACGGGGGTCGTTTTACTTCCGGGCTCAGGTTTTGGTGTACAACATCCTTCTGCACGAGCTTCTTTGGCAAATCTGAATGAATTCCAATATGCAGCCATTGGTGATTCCTTACGACGGTTTGCGGAAGAGTCTTATCAAGAATATCTAAATTTTAAAAAGAAAAAATAAGCTTGAAAGGTATAGATTAATCTAGTTGTAAAAAAGCCCATCTCATATGATGGGCTTTTTATATGATGGGTATTTTGAATAAAAAATACTATATCTCAAATACTTTGTGTTAATTTTAGGAGTACATAAAAAAAATGAATAATTAAATAAGATGACTTATGATTTTAGATTTTCTTAGAAAGCCTATTCAGCTAAAACATTTTTTGATCTTTATACTATTGTCACCAATCATTATCGTCATTTTGAGCGTTATTGTTAGTGTATTAGAACCAAGTGATGTACCGAGCTTAAAAGAAAAACCATATGAGTGTGGAAGTTTTGGCGATCAGAAAATGCGTATAGATCGACGATATTTATTTTTTGCAAGTGTTGAATATCAAGATGTTAATTATTGGGAGAAAGGTTCTAATCAACTACATAATACCAAAGGTTGTAATGATCAAATCGGTAACGCCACATTTCTTGTGAAATGGCCAGAAATGCATCCTTCAGAAGGTTTTCGGCTTTCCTCAAATCAAATCAGTGACATCGCTTTCACTTTATCACAACGTGGTAATTGGAAGGATGAGTGGGGAGACGACAAAACGTTTTTTGATTATACGCCTTCATTGAAATTTTATTTAAGTGAACGGATGGGTGCTCGAAAAGATATGAGCATAAGTGAGATTAATTCGGAGAAGAAATTTAATGCAAGTTTGTCACTTTATGAAATAGATTTGGGAGAGCAAGATAATATTTCTAAAAAAATTTACTGGAAAGAAGAAAACGGGAAAGGCATTGGTGTAGTCATTGCGTGTGCTTCATATCCAAGTGGTGCTACGGCGTGTGAATTAAATAGTCATGTACCAAATTATGGTTTTAATACTAGTAATTTGGATATAGATTTCCATGCGGAGCTTCTGCCACATTGGGAAAAAATTCAGCGTGATTCTTTAAAATTATTTAATTCTTTTCAGATAGAAGAAAATCAAGTAAATGCTTCCAAGTAAGAATATTGAAGTAGCATAAGAACTATTGAGTAGTAAGAAAACGCGATATAACGCAATCAAGCCTAAAATTTAAAGACTTCGAATAATGGTAAAAGTGGGGAGGAAGAATGGATAAATACTTACTGGTGGCCTTGGTGGTTGGTGCATGCATATTGCTGGTAATTTACACCCAACTTGCACCATCAGGTGGACAGAAAAATTTTAAGCAAATCGTACAGCAGGCATTTAGTCGTTATAAAGTGATCGAAAAAAACTACACCATTATGATTTGTGAGATCAACCATCGCAATGAGCCAGAAGAATTGGTCTTTATACGTATCGATCCTGCTCAAAAGAAAAATTTACGCATTTCGGGAAGAATGCTGATAGCAACTTATCCCAAAGCACCATCGGGACGTGAAATGCGTAAAGACTTTCAAAACTATGTCACTTAACGCTTAGCGTCGACGAGAGCTACTCCGGCTGCGACCGCGCGCCATACCGCCTAGAGCATTGAGTACAGCAAGCTTGGTCATACTGCCTGAAGCATGCGCATGACAAATAGCAGCAGCGAGAGCATCGGCGGCATCTTGCTGTGGTTTGATGCTCAGGTTTAGGAGTCTCATCACCATCATTTGTACTTGTTCTTTGTCCGCAGCGCCATAACCGACCACCGACTGTTTAATCTGACGTGCCGTGTATTCAGCAACTTGTAGGTCAAGGTTGACCAGTGCAGCAATAGCAGCACCACGTGCTTGCCCCAGTTTCAGTGCGGAGTCAGGGTTTTGTGCCATAAATACTTGCTCAACTGCGGCTTCAGTTGGGCCATGAAATTTTACAATACGATCAATCCCTGCAAAAATACGTTTTAGCCGTTCAGGCATATCAGCAGCTTCGGTACGAATGGTGCCAGCATCGACAAAAATTAGTTTTTGACCTTCTTTTTGAATAATACCGTAGCCTGTAAGGCGAGAACCGGGGTCAATACCAATAATTAATGACATGCTTGCCCTTTAAAAAAAATAATATGCCCATATTGTTACATAAGCGTATCAAAAAAGCTTGATGTAGATTGAGCACTTGATTCTTGCACCTTATTCATTTTGTTGAGATTAGATTAATTTTCATGAAATTATTTCTTTTTATATTAGCTGGTGTCATTCTCGAAGTCTTCGTATGGATTGGCGTGGGCGACCTCGTTGGTAGCATGTGGTACGTGTTCTTCTGGTTTATTGCCGCTTTCTTTATTGGTATGAGCCTGATTCGTAAGTATTCAGCAGGTTTAATGCCACAAATGCAGCAAATGCAAGCGGGCCAGATGGGTGCAGATCCTGCATTAACAAACAATCTGCCAAAAATCATTGCGGGTTTTCTTTTATTGATTCCTGGCTTGGTGACAGACGTGGTTGCCGTGTTATTGCTTATTCCTGCGGTGCAAAAAGCCATGACAGGTGCACTGATGAACGTGATGATGAAACGTCAGCAAGCGATGATGGAAAAAATGATGGGTGGCATGATGGGAGATATGAATGGCATGGGCGGTGGTGCTCAAGGTCAAAACCCATTTGCAGATATCATGCGCCAGATGCAAGAAATGCAGCAACAGCAGGGCGGTTCAACTTATCGTGACTCGAGTATTATTGATGGCGAAGCACGAGAAGTAATGCCAGATGCGAAAAAAATTGAAATGAAAGATGTGAATAAATAATTTCATGCCTAATTTTAAAGCCGAGTTCTAACTCGGCTTTTTTTATCTTTATGAAAATGTTTTAAGTGCTTATGATTTAAAATAAATATAACAAACGATATAATTATTTTTTAAAATTTATGCCGCTTTTTTATGTCATTGCTTTTCACGATTTGCGCATTGCATTTTGTTGCGCAGCTAAGTCCTGGTCCTGATGTTTTGCTGATTGCCAAAAGTTCAGCTTCGACCACACAAAAAAACACTTTAAAAACGATCTTAGGTATTTCTGTTGGCATCGTCGTTTGGGTGGTTTTAACCTTGTTAGGTTTTACCGTACTCATCGACAAAATGCCGTGGATTCAACAAGTATTGATGGTAGTTGGTGGTGTGTTCCTTGCACGTATGGGGTGGCTGATGTTGAAAGCTGGCCTCAATACAATGCAGCAAGAAGCCTTGCTAGATGATGGTCAAAAACTACCTACACCCAAGGCCAACCATTATTTCATGTCAGGTTTACTGACGAACTTGTCTAACCCGAAAACGCTGATTTATTTCAGTAGTGTGTTTTCACTAGCCTTAAGTTCTAGCGCAAGTCCCTATTTAAAAATGCAACTTGCGGTCATTATTCCCATTCAAACTTTTATGACTTTTGCACTGCTCATGATGCTTTTGTCATTACCTAAAATTAAAGCGGCATATCAGCGTTCAGGAAGTTATATTGACATTTTTTCTGGCGGGCTGTTCCTGATTTTTGCTTTATGGCTTTGGTACGATGCTCTCGCAATCTACATCTAAGTCATTTTTAAGCTCTTTAGATGATGGAGCCTGTTCCAAGCTAGACACTTCGTCTTTTTTACTTTGCGTATAGCGGTTGGGCTGCAATGTCGCTTCGGTATTTTCTGAACCTTTATAGCTGCGACTGCGGTTGGCACGTTCGCGTAAACCGCCTTTTTTAATCAACTGAACCATTCTTTCTTCCTCATTGTTGCATCTTATTTTAATAAACAATCGCGAGAAAACTAAAGGGTTTCGAGCAAATACTTTGGAATACGTCAAAAACTATTATGTTACAAAATGAAATTGTCATGATTCGGTGTTATAAAGAGGAATATGCGTTAAATCAATTGATTAATCTTTCATTGTAAGCCGTTGCTGACATCACTTCAGGTGAATTACGCTTGAGTCTCAACAAATACTCACATAAGATAAATGAATCTAACATTCTGTGAGGCAGAGTGATGGACAATAAAAACAAGAAAGGACAAAAACAAGGGGGTAAAGCCATGCTCTATCAATACCACTGCGCATGTTGTGAAACAGTTGTCGCATCAACAGATAAAGACTGTCCAAACTGCGGATCACATAATATTCGAAGTCCTTTTGGGTTTTGGATTTTTTGTATTGTTGCATGTCTTGCAGCAGCGATTATCGTTAAATCTGTACAAGTCTATTTGGCCGACCGAAACAGCGAACCCGCTGCCGTGACTTCGCTCTTTGATGTACTCAATCATGAAAACAAGCCTAAGTAGTGGAGTTCAATGACTTCACGACTGAACTGATGGACTATTCCCCATCAAGGAAAATAAAAAACCCGCATTAAGCGGGTTTTTTTTGGGATCAAAATTATAGACCAGCTGAAGCTTTAAGCGCTTCCACTTTGTCTGTTTTTTCCCAAGTAAATGCAGTATCTGAACCTTCACGACCGAAGTGACCATAAGCAGCTGTTTGCTTATACATCGGTTGAATGAGGTCAAGCATACGAGTGATACCGTATGGACGTAAGTCGAAGTGTTCACGGACTAATGCAATGATCAACTCTTCAGATACTTTTGCTGTATTGAAGGTATTGATCGAAATAGATGTTGGCTCAGCCACACCAATGGCATAAGACACTTGAATTTCACATTTGTCAGCAAGGCCCGCAGCTACGATGTTTTTCGCAACATAACGACCTGCGTAAGCAGCAGAACGGTCAACCTTAGATGGATCTTTACCAGAGAACGCACCACCACCGTGACGTGCCATGCCACCGTAAGTGTCTACAATGATTTTACGACCTGTTAAACCACAGTCACCCACTGGACCACCAATCACAAACATTCCTGTTGGATTAATGTGGAATTTGGTGTCTGCATGGAACATTTCAGCAGGGATCACTTTTTTCACGATTTCTTCAATCACAGCTTCTTTTAAGTTGCTTTGAGAAATTTCAGGATCGTGCTGGGTAGATAATACGACTGCATCTAAACGAACAGGCATGCCATTTTCATAAGCAAAAGTCACTTGGCTTTTTGCATCTGGGCGTAACCATGGTAAAGCGCCACTACGACGTAGTTCAGCTTGCTTTTCCATTAAACGGTGTGCATATGAAATTGGAGCAGGCATAAGCACGTCAGTTTCACGGCTTGCATAACCAAACATTAAACCTTGGTCACCTGCACCTTGATCTTCAGGCTTTTGACGATCAACACCTTGAGCAATCTCTGGTGATTGTTTACCAATCATGTTGATCACAGCACATGTTGAACCATCAAAACCAAGGTCAGAATGGTGGTAACCAATGCCATTTACGGTTTGACGAACAATCGCTTCGAAGTCCACATTTGCAGTTGTTGTGATTTCACCTGCAAGTACTACCGCACCCGTTTTTACAAGCGTTTCACAAGCAACCCGCGCATATGGGTCTTCTTTTAAGATCGCATCCAAGATAGCATCACTGATTTGGTCAGCCATTTTATCTGGATGGCCTTCGCTTACAGATTCCGAGGTAAATACAGCGTACTCGCGCATAAGTCCTATCACAGTTAATTTAAAAGACGCAATATGGTACATCGACTTAGCCGTTTGAGCCAGTTCTACACGACCAAAATGACTGAATTTATTTCAATTCAACGACTTTTTATCTGATATAAGCATCTAAAAAATTGATATAGCGTTTATTTTTAGTTCGAAATGACAAAGTAAAGGCTTTTGGTTCAAAGTCTATAGGTCCGTATCATGAGATTTTTTGCTTTGGTTATATCTAATTGTAAAACAATAGTTTGTTTGAGTCTTTTTTGGCTTGGGTGTTAAGTGGGTAAATAAAAAATGCTTAAAATAAGCATCATAAAAGAATCGATAATCTGTAGTAATTCATGAATAATTTAAAAAAGTGAATAAAATTCACCATGAATGTTTAATTGTATGTAAAAAATACAAATGTATCTTGTGATGTGTTTGATACTCAAGGATAACGGTTTGTTCTGATTAGTGAATAGTGTGGCCGAACTATGTTTTTAAAATTGATGATTCTATTGTGTAGAATTTGAACCGGAGAAAATCTGGAGAGGCATTTCTGAGTGAAATTGTTGTGATTTTAGGCAATGCCCGCATTTATTAGACATGGATGATGAATAAATAGCGAAATATTGTCCATTAGGCTTTACCCATTCCTATTTTTTTAAGACAATACACCTATCTTTGAATTCTATTCATCTTACTCTTTAAATCATTTGTTTGGACTCTGACCTATGACAACCCCGCTTAACGAACGTCGTATTGCAAACGCAATTCGTGTATTGGCAATGGATGCTGTGCAAAAAGCAAACTCTGGACATCCAGGTGCGCCAATGGGGATGGCTGATATCGCTGATGTGGTATGGCGTGAGTTTTTCAACCATAACCCGATTAACCCTCAATGGGCGAACCGTGACCGTTTTGTACTATCAAATGGTCATGGCTCTATGCTGCAATATGCGTTATTGCACCTTACGGGCTATGATTTATCAATTGAAGATTTAAAAGCATTCCGTCAACTGCACTCTAAAACACCAGGTCACCCAGAATTAGGTTATGCACCAGGTATTGAAACTACAACTGGCCCGCTTGGTCAGGGGATTGCAAACGCAGTTGGTTTTGCTCTAGCTGAAAAAACTTTAGCAGCACAGTTCAACAAAGATGAGATGAGTGTTGTTGATCATTTCACTTACTGTTTCTTAGGTGATGGCTGTTTAATGGAAGGTGTTTCTCACGAAGCATGTTCACTTGCAGGTACTTTAGGTCTAGGTAAACTGATTGCTTACTATGACGACAACGGTATTTCGATTGATGGTGAAGTAGAAGGTTGGTTCTCTGACGATACAGAGCAACGTTTCTTGGCTTATGGCTGGCAAGTACTTAAAGCTGATGGCCATGATGCAGATGCATTACGTGCTGCAACTTTGCAAGCAAAAGCTGAAACGAAAAAACCAACGATCATTATCTGTAAAACGATTATTGGTCTAGGTTCGCCAAATAAGCAAGGTAAAGAAGACTGCCACGGTGCGCCGCTAGGTAATGACGAAATCGCATTAACACGTGAAGCATTGGGTTGGACTGAAGGTCCATTTGAAATTCCTGCTGACGTTTATGCAGCATGGGATGCAAAAGCAAAAGGGACGGCTTCTGAAGCAGCTTGGAATGAATTATTTGCTCAATATGCAGCAAAATATCCAACTGAAGCAGCTGAATTGAAACGTCGCCTTTCAGGTGAATTGCCAGCTGAATTCCTTGCTCAAGCAGATGCGTTTATTGCAGAAACCAATGCAAAAGCTGAAACCATCGCTACACGTAAAGCAAGCCAAAACACATTACAAGCTTTCGGTCCATTATTGCCTGAATTATTAGGTGGTTCTGCGGACTTGGCTGGCTCTAACTTAACACTTTGGAAAGGTTGCCAAGGCGTTCAAGACAATCCAGCAGGTAACTACGTACACTATGGCGTACGTGAGTTTGGTATGACTGCAATTGCAAACGGTGTTGCGCTTCA
Organism: Acinetobacter sp. CWB-G5; assembly: GCF_019209785.1. Classification (NCBI taxonomy): domain Bacteria; kingdom Pseudomonadati; phylum Pseudomonadota; class Gammaproteobacteria; order Moraxellales; family Moraxellaceae; genus Acinetobacter; species Acinetobacter sp. CWB-G5. The sequence goes on from NZ_JAHUTF010000002.1 coordinate 401,605, forward strand.
CGGTGGTTTCATTCCTTACGTTGCAACATTCCTCATGTTTATGGAATATGCGCGTAATGCAGTACGTATGTCTGCATTGATGAAACAACGTGTAATCCATGTATATACACATGACTCAATTGGTTTGGGTGAAGATGGTCCAACGCACCAACCTGTAGAACAAATTGCGTCTTTACGTGGTACACCAAACTTAAATACTTGGCGTCCATGTGACACAGTTGAAGCAGCTGTGTCTTGGAAATCTGCACTTGTACGTTCAGAAGGCCCGTCTGCGTTGATCTTCTCTCGTCAAAACCTACCATTCCAAACACGTACAGATACACAAATTGCAAATGTAGCGAAAGGTGGTTATGTATTGGCTGAAGAAAAAGGCGAATTAAAAGCGATTATTATTGCGACGGGTTCTGAAGTATCTTTAGCAATGGAAGCACATGCACAACTTGAAGGCGTGCGTGTCGTGTCTATGCCATGTGCAGAAGAATTTGTGAAGCAAGATGCAGCGTACCGTGAAGCGGTTCTTCCATCAAACATTCGTGCGCGTGTTGCTGTTGAAGCAGCGCACGTAGACTACTGGTGGAAGTTTGTAGGTTTGGATGGTCGTGTAATTGGTATGACGACTTATGGTGAGTCTGCACCTGCGAAAGACTTATACCAATACTTCGGTATTACCACTGAAGCAGTTGTTGCTGCGGTAAAAGAATTGACAGCTTAATTTTTAAAAATTAACTGTTTGAAGGACGCTCCAGTTTAGGGGCGTCTTTTATTTTGAATGGCGTATATAATATGCAAGCTGCTGCTGAAGTAGCTGCATAAATTTTAGGTGATGATATGAGCTTGTACGATCAAATTCATGATGAAGTTGTATTGATGGATGCGGGCGAACAGAAGTGGATTGGACCAGATCTACCTTTGGAGGCGATGGTTGCTGTTGAACTGTTATTGCAAGATTTAGCAGAAGATAAGCAAATTAAGATCCGTCGTAAAAACCATGAAAAGCAGACAGGTATGAAGTTGATTGATCGGATTCTGATTGAAAAACTATGATGGTTGTCACGTCTAAAAGAAGCCTTATTGAAGAGATTCAATAGGGCTTTTTCTTTGTGACGATTTCAATTTAAATAAAAGCCGTACAAAAATAAATAGTACTTTGAGAGCAAAATAGAAGTACAAAATATTCATGTTGTGCCACTGACAGAAATCGATCAGTCGATCTGGACTACATTATGGCAAGCTTATCAGGCCGACTTATTGGAGCGGATATCTGAAAACACGTGGCATAAACTGACTGATTCTAAGCGTGAGCATATATATGGTTTTGCCGCACTTATGGCCGGTCAGGTTGTAGGCATTGTGCATGTGGTAGAACATAATAGCTGTTGGACGTTAAAGCCTTACGCATATTTACAAGATCTGTTTACGCATGAGGACTATCGTGGGCTAGGGGGTGCAAGGGCTTTAATCGAACACGTCAAAATGTATACCGAAAAGCGAGCATGTGATCGGGTCTATTGGCTCACCCATCAGGATAATTTAGTCTCACAGCAAATCTATAATAAAGTCGTGAAGAAGACTGGTTTCATTCAATATCGGGCGTAGCTAAGTTGCTACATTTAAAAACAATTATATCGTTCTAAAGTTGCAACATATCGTTTTATCTTTATAGATGTATTCGTTGTAGAACTCTATAGACTAAGCAGTATTCTAATGTGAGATAAAAACATGAACTTTAAAGCTTTAACAATCGGTTTGGCTGTTGCAACTGCGACTACATTTGCTATGGCAAAACCTGTGGCATATCAAATTGACCCTACACATACAGCAACAGTTTTCACATGGAGCCATTTTGGTTTTTCAACGCCATCTGCAAACTTCAGCGACATTCAGGGTGTGATTAATGTTGATAATGCAAAACCTGCAAACTCATCGGTGAATGTAACGATTCCTTTATCTAGCTTAAACACCAACGTAAAAGCTTTAGATGAACACTTACAAGCGGCTGATTTCTTTGATGCAGCAAAATACCCAACCATCACATTTAAAAGTACAAAAGTACAAGCTGTAGGCGCGAATAAGTACAAAATCACAGGTGATTTAACCATTAAAAATGTGACAAAGCCTGTCGTTTTAGATGCGGTGTTAAATAAACAAGGTGAGCACCCAATGACCAAAGCACAGTCAATTGGTTTTAACGCAACCACTTCATTTGACCGTTCTGCTTTTGGTGTAGGCGCATACGTGCCTAACGTGGGTGATAAAATCACTGTGAATATCACCACTGAAGCATCAGTTCCACAGCCTAAAGCTGCTGCGAAATAAGCGATACCTCCAAAAAAGCACCTTCATAGAGGTGCTTTTTTATGTCTGCTGTAAACTTAAAATTTAGAGCAATAGACCCGCCGAACGGAGTAAGGCTGAATTATTAAACCAGTGCTTTTAAATACGCTGCCAAAACTTGTCCAGAGACATGCTCTAGTTGAGCTGCAAAGCGTTGATTGTCTGCACGCAGTGCTGGAATGTTGATGTTCGCTTGACGAAGTTCAGCAGTATGCCCAATTAGCCATTTTTCTAAACCATCCGCTGCGACTTCAGGATGGAACTGTAAGCCTAGAATATTTTTGCCTACACGAAAAGCTTGGTTGGGATAAGCTTCTGAGCTGGCCAACAGTTCAGCTTGAGCAGGAAGTTCAAAGGTGTCGCCATGCCAATGTAGCACTTCAGTTCCTACCAGTGCTTGTAGTGGGTTCTGTTCAACGGTATTGAGCTGTAACTGACTCCAGCCAATTTCTTTGCTATGACCTGCATATACTTTTGCACCGAGTGCATGTGCAATCAACTGTGCACCTAAGCAAATGCCTAAAGTAGGTAAATTCTTTTCTAAACGAACTTTGAGTAAGTCTATTTCTTGTTGTAAGAAAGGGTAGTCTTCAGTTTCGTATACTCCAATCGGTCCACCTAAAATGACGGTTAGACCTGTGTAGTTCAATGCTTTAGCTAAGTCATTTTTGCCTGCTTCAAAATATCGTACCCGATAACCCAATTGATATAACACATCTTCCCATGCACCCAAATCTTCAAAAGCAAGATGCTGAATCGCGTAAATGGTATCGGGTAGTGTCGTCATAGTTGGCTCGTTCACAGGGGTTAAAGGAGTGTAAAAATGTACAGGGAAATGCGTAGAAGTTGAAGGCAATAAATCAGAAAATATGTATAAAAAAACTATAAATTCAATCCAAGATTTTACTTGAGCTGTAGCATGTTCTTAATCATCCATTTGCTGGAGCTTAAAATTTCTCTTTGTAGATGTTCATCCGCCATGCTGCGCGCCATGACGATTGCACCGACCAGTTGACACAGTACCGCCCAAGCTTGTGTTTCATTGCCTAGATGTTGTGTAAAGAGTGCGTGACCACGAAGCATTTCCTGTTGAAAACACAGTTTTGTTGTTTCACTACTACGTGCTACTTCGGCTGCAAGTGAGGGAATAACACAGCCTTGATCTGGACGTTGCACATGAGACAGCGCTAAATAACGTTCAAGTTCGAAGTCAATCCACTCTTCGAGGTTGTCATGCGGATTGGCTTGCCATGCTTGAAAGCTGTGTTGTAACTCGGACTCGATCAGTGCTTCAAACAATTCATGTTTTGATGAAAAATGCGAATAAAAAGCACCGCTGGTCATTTGAGCCGCTTTCATAAAACCGTCGACGCCAGTATTGGCAAAGCCTTGCTTCTTGGCCAGTTGAGCACTGATTTTAAGCAGCTCTTGACGTTTTTCTTCTTTATAGCCTGTTTTATAGCGCATAGGAGTTTCATCAAAATAAAATTGACTGATGTTGAAAACTATAACATAGTGATCGTTATGATAACGATCGTTATTTTATAAAGGGAGTGTATTTATGGATGGATTACAGCCAGAACAGCAGTTGCAAAAGACTGCTTCTAAAAAGAAAGTCGCGTTAGTGATTGGCGCAGGAGATGCCACAGGGGGCGAAATCGCGAAACGTTTTGCACGCGGTGGATACATCGCCTGCATGACGCGAAGAAATGCCGAAAAACTCCAGCCTTTAATTGCAGAGATAGAAGCTGAAGGTGGCTTTGCATATGGCTTTGCATCTGATGCACGTAAAGAAGATCAAGTCATCGCTTTGGTAGAAGAAATTGAAGCCAATATTGGTGAAATCGATGTTTTAGTGTTTAACATTGGAGCGAATGTGCCATGTAGTATTTTAGAAGAAACTGCACGTAAGTATTTTAAAATTTGGGAGATGGCATGTTTCGGTGCATTTTTGACAGGGCGTGAAGTGGCAAAGCGTATGGTCATGCGTGAACACGGCAGCATTATTTTCACGGGTGCAACCGCAGGCATAAGAGGTGCAGCAAACTTTGCCGCTTTTGCAGGGGCGAAACATGCACTGCGTGCCTTAGCGCAAAGTATGGCACGTGAGCTCGGTCCGAAAAATATTCATGTGGCACACGTGGTGGTGGATGGGGCAATTGATACCGATTTTATTAAAGACACTTTTCCTGAAATGTACGCGCGCAAAGAACAGGATGGCATATTAAATCCCGTGCATATTGCAGAAAATTATTGGCATTTGTCGCAGCAACCGCGCGATGCATGGACGCATGAGTTAGATTTAAGACCTTGGATGGAAACGTGGTAAAAGGACAAAGCATGAAAAGCGTAGAATTTTATTTTGATTTGGGCAGCCCATATAGCTATTTGGCCTACTATCGTTTACTACAAATAGCAGAGCGGCAAGAGATTCAGATTGTGTATAAGCCTATTTTATTGGGCGGGGTGTTTAAAGCAACAGGCAATCGTAGTCCGATTGAGATTCCTGTCAAAGGGGTTTATTCAATCTTAGATATGCAGCGCTGGGCGGAGTATTACCATATTCCAATGCACATGAATCCGCATTTTCCAATGAATACTTTAACCCTAATGAGGATTTTGACAGGCGTTCAATTGTTGCATCTAGAAAAGTTTGAGCAAGTTTTGAAACTGTTATTCGATGCGATGTTTGGTACACTACAAAATCTGAATGAATCTACTGTCTTGGCAGAAGTGCTAAAACCAAGTGGTTTTTCTGTAGAAGATATTATGAGTATGGTTCAGGCGGATGTTGTGAAACAAAAACTGATCACTGAAACAGAACAGGCCATTCAACGTGGCATTTTTGGCGCACCGACATTCTTTGTGGGTGATGAAATGTATTGGGGCCAAGATCGCCTACATTTTGTAGAACAAGCGCTGAATAAAGCGAGCTAAAAAACCTAAGTTAACAGAACGCGCTATTTAGGATCAGCCGTAAAATTACGGCTGATCTGCTTCAATTTAAAATAAACGCTTAGGCGTATGTTCCGTGTCTAGGCTGACCATTTCATGTTCATCTTTTAAGTCTACACCTGAGTAGCCGAGTTTTTTAGAGCCACGCATCAGAGACATTAGTCGTTGTACTGCAACAAGAATACTTAAGCCTGCAGGTCGAACATTTGAAATACAGTTCCGTTTAGCATCCAACATGCCTGAGGCTGCTTTCCATGTATAGTAAATACCCATACTATCAGGTGAGCTTAGGCCAGGCCTTTCGCCAATCAGCATCACGAGCATAGTCGCCTGTAGGCACTCTGCAACTGGATCACCCAAAGCGACTCGGCTTCCAGTAGCAATCACCATCGGTGTAATGCTCCAGCGCTCAGCGTGCAGATGTGAGATCAAATGCTGAATAAAAGGCACTGCATTTTCTTCAATCGCCCGTGCGGATAGTCCATCACCAATTACAATACAGACATCATAGTTTTGCGGGTTACTGGATTTAAAAACCTCTAAGCCATGTTGTGAAGCTGGACTTAACAGGCGACCTAAGTCAGGACGTTTTAAGTATTCTTTTTTGTTTTCAGCTTGACTGTGTACCGTTAGACTATCTAAACCTAGTGTATTAAAACTTGCAACTAAGTGTTCGACATCTAAAGCTTGATGTACCGCATCTTGCGCTTCCGCATGCGCCAGTTGAAATTTCAGCAGTTCATGGGTCGGAATACTACAGCCAGCGCGACCAATGGCGATACGAGCATCGGTAAATTGCTTTAAGTTTTCCCAAACATCCTGATGCTGTTCAGATTGATAGTTTTCTAGAGGAACAAGTGACATAAGTTGCTCCTTATATATGCAAAAGTTTTTCAAATTGCGGCGGGATATGTTCTGGCCAGAGAATGTGCTGCTGCTGTTGTTTAAAGATGCCTTGTTCCGCCAACCACAGATCAAATTCAGGTGCGGCTTTTAAGCCCAAAAGTTGCCTTAAATACAGCGCATCATGAAATGACGTGGTTTGATAGTTCAGCATGACGTCATCCGAACCTGGAATGCCCATAATAAAGTTCAGACCTGCTGCACCGAATAGGGTGAGTAGTACATCCATGTCGTTTTGGTCGGCATCGGCATGGTTGGTATAGCAAATGTCACAGCCCATAGGTAAGCCTAGGAGCTTTCCACAAAAATGGTCTTCCAAGCCTGCACGAATAATTTGTTTGCCATTGTATAAATACTCTGGCCCAATAAACCCAACTACAGTGTTCACCAGTAGTGGGTTAAATTTACGAGCCACAGCATAGGCACGGACTTCTAAGGTTTGCTGATCTACGCCGTGATGCGCATTACTAGATAAAGCACTACCTTGACCTGTTTCAAAATACATCACATTTTGTCCCACAGTCCCACGCTTGAGAGCCAGTGTCGCTTCATAGCCTTCACGCAGTAATTCAAGGTTAATGCCGAAACCTTCATTGGCGCGCTGAGTGCCTGCAATCGACTGAAACATTAAATCAATCGGCACATTTTTCTCTGCCAATTGAATCCCCGAACTGATATGCGTCAGCACACAGGACTGGGTTGGAATATGATGCTCTTGGATCACATGATCGAGTAGTTTGAGTAGCTCCGATAAATTTTGTAGGTTATCGGTTGCAGGGTTAATCCCAATGACGGCATCACCATTGCCATACATCAAGCCATCCAAAATACTGGCCGATATTCCCAAGAGATCATCAGTGGGATGATTGGGTTGTAAACGGGTCGAGAGATGACCTTTCAATCCGATGGTGTTGCGAAATTGGGTGATGACTTCACATTTACTTGCAACCAAGATGAGGTCTTGGTTGCGCATAATCTTACTCACCGCAGCCACCATTTCAGGGGTTAAACCGAGCGCAAGTTGTTGTAATTTCTGCGTAGTCGCATCTTCACTGAGTAGCCAGTTACGAAAGTCTCCTACGGTAAAATGTGAAATTGGTGCAAATAAATCACTACGGTGCTCATCGATAATCAGGCGGGTTATTTCATCCTGTTCATAGCTGATCAGCGCTTCAGTTAAAAACTGCTTCAATGGAACATCGGCCAATGCCATTTGTGCGGCAACACGTTCAGTGGCATTTTCCGCCGCAACACCTGCAAGTTGATCACCTGAGCGCAGCGGGGTTGCTTTTGCCATTAAAGTTTTTAAATCATTAAACACATAGTGCTGATGTCCAATCAACGTTTTATAAGCCATGTCATAGGTCCTTCTATAAGTCTTGTTCGGCCTTACGAATACTTTCAAACTCTTCTTCAGGTGTACCTTGAACGAGTCGATGGCGACTATGGAAAATAAAGTAGGCAATAAAGACCGCATAAATAGCGGCAGCCATAAACCAAACTTTAGGATCCACTACAAAACCAGCTATCACCGCAATACTGGCTAAAATCAAAGCAATTGATGAGGTGACAATCCCACCTGGGGTTTTATAGGGACGATGCAACTCTGGACGGCTGATGCGCAGTTTAATGTGAGAAAGCATCATCAAGACATAAGAAATAGTCGCACCAAATACCGCCATCAGGATGAGCAGATCACCTTCACCTGTTAGGGACAATAAAAAACCAATGATGCCGGGAATAATAATCGCTAAATAGGGCGCTTTGTTTTTATTGGTCAGGGATAACGAGGTTGGTAAATAACCCGCACGGGATAAGGCGAAAATTTGACGTGAATAGGCATAGATGATGGAGAAGAAACTCGCAATTAAACCTGCCAGACCGACAAAATTGACAAAGCTGCCTAACCAGCTGTTTTGACCATAGACGGCTACTAGTGCATCAACTAAGGGTGCGCCTGATTCTTTAAGTTGTTCTGCACCAGCAGCACCAGCACCTAAGAACAGAATAAGTAGGGCAAAAGCGGCCAAAATCAGCATCGAACCGATCAAACCACGCGGTAATGATTTAGATGGATCTTTAGCTTCTTCTGCTGCCAGTGGAACACCTTCTACCGCTAAAAAGAACCAAATGGCATAGGGCACTGCCGCCCAAATGCCGATATAACCCATCGGGAGCAAGCTACTTGCACCGATATTTTCAGTCGGTGCAATGTTAAATAAGTTGGCGCTGTTAAAATGTGGTGCCATTGCGATGATAAAGACAAAAAGAGCTACGGCTGCAATGGCGGTAATGACAAACATAATCTTGAGGGCTTCACCTGCACCTTTAAGATGAATGCCCATAAAAACCAGATAGCAGATGAGATAAATGATCCATCCACCGACACCAAATAAGGACTCGCAGTAGGCACCAATAAAGCATGCGATAGCCGCAGGGGCGATGGCATATTCAATTAGAATCGCCGTGCCTGTGAGATAGCCACCAAATGGGCCAAATGCGGTACGTGCAAAGCTATAGCCACCTCCTGCAGTGGGCAGCATGGTGGCCATTTCAGACATCGACAGGCACATGCATAAGTACATGATGGCTACAACAACCGTTGCGATAAACATACCGCCCCAGCCACCTTGCGCGAGGCCGAAGTTCCAGCCAGCAAAGTCGCCTGAAATGACATACGCTACGCCTAAACCGACTAATAATAGCCAGCCTACAGCACCTTGTTTCAGTTGCCTTTTTTCAAAATAGTCGTCAGATGTGCTTACCGTTGAAGTAGAGAGCGGAGTTGTTGGGCTGTTAATGGGAGAATCGGTCATGTGAAGCTCCATATCTTGAGTTTTTATAGATGGCTTGATGGATGCAATATTTATGCAATTTCAGTACCAAGCGATTAGACGTCCTGTCTAATGTTTATATGACACAGTTTTGAATTATTGTTTTGATGGTTGATGGTTGATGGTTGATGGTTGATGGTTGATGGTTGATGGTTGATGGTTGATGGTTGATGGTGAGAGTGTTCAGGGTAACGAATCACCCTAAACACATAGAGAACTGTATACGAATAAGCTAAGTGCTTAGAAGAAGCCCATAGGCTTGGTTGCATAGCTCACAAGTAAGTTTTTAGTTTGTTGGTAATGATCGAGCATCATTTTGTGGTTTTCACGACCAATCCCTGACTTTTTATAACCACCGAAAGCGGCATGCGCAGGGTAGATATGGTAACAGTTGGTCCAAACGCGACCCGCTTGAATTGCACGACCTGCGCGGTAAGACGTATGTGCTGAACGTGACCATACACCAGCGCCTAAACCATAAATGGTGTCGTTGGCAATTTTAATGGCATCGTCAAAGTCTTTGAATGTTGCCACTGAAAGTACAGGCCCAAAAATTTCTTCTTGGAAAATTTTCATGTCATTGGTGCCTTTGAAGATGGTTGGTTCAATATAGAAACCAGAACCTACTTCATTACGCTCACTACCGCCTGTCAGTACTTGTGCACCTTCACCGCGACCTGTTGCGATACAGCCCAAGATTTTCTCTTGTTGTTCCAGTGAAGCTTGCGCACCAATCATCGTTTCTGTATCGAGCGGGTGACCCGTTTTAATGCGTTTCACACGTTCAACTGCCATTTCAAGGAATTTATCCGCAATACTTTCTTGAACTAAAGCGCGTGATGGACACGTACAAATTTCACCTTGGTTAAGGGCAAACATGGCAAAACCTTCAAGGGCTTTGTCTAAGAACTCATCGTCTTGATCCATAATGTCTTCAAAGAAGATGTTTGGAGACTTACCACCTAATTCCAAAGTCACAGGAATTACGTTTTCAGTGGCATATTGCATGATCATTTGACCCACAGCAGTAGAGCCAGTGAATGCAATTTTAGCAATACGTGGATTGGTTGCGAGTGGACGACCCACTTCAACACCATAACCGTTGACGATGTTTAAAATACCGGGTGGTAGTAAGTCTTGAATGAGTTCAATTAAAACCAAAATACTCGCAGGCGTTTGTTCAGCAGGTTTTAAAACAATACAGTTCCCAGCAGCTAGTGCAGGAGCAATTTTCCATGTCGCCATCAAAATTGGGAAGTTCCATGGAATGATTTGCCCTACCACACCCAATGGTTCGTGGAAGTGATAGGCAATGGTATCTTCATCAATTTCAGAAATGCCACCTTCTTGCGCACGGATACAGCCTGCGAAATAGCGGAAATGGTCAATGGCTAAAGGAATGTCCGCTGCGAGCGTTTCACGAATCGGTTTACCGTTATCCCATGTTTCAGCCACAGCCAATTTTTCTAGATTCTGTTCTAGACGATCTGCAATTTTAAGGAGTAAATTTGAACGTGTAGTAGGAGAAGATTTGTTCCATTGTTCTTTGGCTTTGTGCGCAGCATCCAGTGCAAGTTCGATGTCTTCGACAGATGAGCGAGGGACTTTTGTAAAAACTTTACCGTCGACAGGGGAGATATTTTCAAAGTATTCACCTTTTACTGGAGCAACCCACTCGCCACCAATAAAGTTGTCATACTGTGCTTTAAATTCTACTTTAGAACCAGATTGGTTAGGGTCTACATAGCGCATATTGAAGTTCCTTTGCTTATTGATTTTTTAAAAGCATCTACAGCTTTGGTATAAGGTACATCTGTACAATATTTAAGTAGCATAACTAATATAAGGTTGGAAAAAGGTTGGAAGGAAGGAGGTTTACAAGCCTTTGACAAATGTTTACAACCAAGTAATACAGTGGACGTATATCAGGAATTGTTTTGAGAATAAGGAATGATGGCAATGCAACATTTAATACAGAAAAGACAAGAAATAGAAAAGCTTAGAACCAGTAGCAGTATTTCGACGGTACAAGCTGAACAATTGGGAAAAAGTATTGCAAGTTCATGGCAGCGCTCTAACTCAGCAGAAATTCCAAAGGATCGCTTTGCTGCGCCCATTTCTGAAGGTTCTATGTCACAAGGTTCAGCGCTACAGCACGCTTTAAGTTATTGTGCAGATGAACTAAGACATATTGCACAGCAGTCGTCTATGGTTGTCGCTGTAGGCGATATTGGTAGTACCATTATTTGGAGTGCATCCAGTAGACAAATGCGTAATGCGGCAGAAAGTGTACATTTTGTTGAAGGTGGACAGTGGCGTGAGGAATTGGTGGGAACCAATGCATTGGCCTTGTCCTTAAAAACGCAACAGTCAAGTTGTGTCTTTTCAAATGAGCACTACATGAGCTCCATCCATGATTGGGTCTGTTATGCTGCGCCGATCATCGACCCTTACTCAAAACACGTCCTTGGGGTGATTGATTTATCCACCACATGGAAAAACCACAATAGCCTTGGTCTACTCGCAGCAGAGCGCTGTGCATCTATCATTCAAACGGCACTGTTAGAATACCAGCGTCAACAATTATATATCCGTGCTTTTGGTGTGCCACAAGTACATTTCAATGGCAAAGTGATGGTCCTCACACCGCGACAAATTGAAATTTTGACCATCTTGGCGTTGTGCCCACAGGGTATGACTTTAGATACTTTGCATCAGGCCTTATATGGTGAGCGCAAGGTGAGTGTGGGAACACTTAAGGCCGAAATGTCACAATTGCGTGACTTGCTCGGTGGAATGTTGGGATCTCGTCCCTATCGGATTTTGGCGCATATTGAGGCCGATTTTTTACAAGCCGAGCAGGCCTTAGATGCTGCCTATATCGAGACTGCATTAAAACTTTGTTCAGGGGTTTTACTGCCTAAAACGGAAAGTCCATTTCTATGCGCATGGCGCGACTGTTTGGAGTCACGTTTAAGCAGTGCGATTTTTAAAGCCAATGAAACCGATATGTTGTTTAAACATGTCGCACGTTACCCAGAAGCGATTGATGCCGTTGAGCGACTCATTGAGCTGACTCCGGATGGACATCCTGCGCATCAGCTACTTGAGAAATATAAAATTTAAAGATTATGAATTGTGTTAGAAAGGTGTAGTTACACTATTTTTTGCTCGAGCCACTGGAACAGCTCAGCATAGACTTCGGCACGAACTTCAGGTGCGGAGAGGACTAAGTCGTGTAAACCATTTTGAATGGTCACGACACTGACGTCACCTTGTAAATTTTTGGCCTGCTTTTCAATGTCTTTAACATCTAAAATCACATCACTGGTTTGCGCGGCTGCGCCCCATTTCTTTGGGTTGAGCGTTTGATGTGAATGCATGATGAGTGCAGGAACAGAGAGCTTTAAACCACCGCGATGAATTTCTTTCTGTGCTTCATGGATTGCACGTACAAAGCTGATCCGAACCATAGAATAGCTTGGTTGTTTCCACTCCAAATCAAAGTTCCATTCACCATGCTCGTTTTGATGCAGGCTCGGTACATACCATTTATTCAGTTCACTTGGAAACTTGAGGTCAGGAAAACGCTTTGCGAGTCGACTGAGCTGCGGCACGCCAAGTTTGCGCTTAATAGGATGCATATTAAAATCATAAAAAGGGCTATTGGCCCAAAGTGCTTTGATCAGCGGATGCTTAGGATTGTGCGCAGCGTATAAAGTCGTGATTAAGCCACCCGTAGAGTGCCCTGCAAGTAGCACAGCAGTATGGCCTTCATTGCCAATGATCTCTAAGGCTTGGGTAATTTCAGCATCGTATTCGCTGAGATCACGGACGTTGTAATATTTTTGATGGCTCAAGTGAGAACGACCATATTTTCTTAAATCGAGCGCATAAAAATCATAACCATGCTGATTAAATTGTTCAGCCATTTCGGTTTGGAAAAAGTAGTCAATAAAGCCGTGGATATACAACACAGCTTTTTGAGTATTTTGTGAGGCTTTTTTGCGCACGAGGGTTGCGCAGACTGCACCTTCATAATCGTCTGGAAAACTGAGTTTTAATTGTTCATAACCTTCGCCGAGGACATCAGGTTGATAAGCAGGATGAGTTTGATTTGCTGACATAATTTGCTCTGGTTGTTATTGTCATGAGTTTTCTTATCCTTGATGAACTGCAAAACTTTGTCAACCACAAATAAAAAAAGACAATTTAAGTGCACAGGTAAGCAAGGATTAGGCTTACCAGAATGAAACAGTATGGACGTCTGTTTCATTCCACTTAAATTGTCAAAGCAAACAAAAAGTTAAGGAGAGAACTTAGACCGCTGCTTTAAAATCGACCACTGAAGCACTTGACTTGAGTGCAGCTTTGAAGATGTCGACCACTTGAGCATGGTTTGCTTTACGTGGATTCGTCAGCATGCAGGCATCTTTTTGCGCATTTTCAGACATAACACCCAAATCTTGCTCTTTCACACCCAGTTCAGACAAGCTCGATGGAATACCAATCGATGCAGATAATTCACGAATCGCGTCAATGGCAGCATATCCAGCTTCTGTCACAGTTAAACCTGTGATGTTAACTCCCATCAGTTCGGCAATACGTGCATAACGGTCAGGGCAGGCAATTAAGTTGAACTCGCAGACGTGTGGAAGTAGAACTGCATTACATACGCCGTGAGGTAGGTTATAGAAGCCACCGAGTTGGTGAGCCATAGCATGGACATAACCTAGAGATGCATTATTAAATGCCATACCTGCTAAATATTGTGCATAACTCATGGCATCACGTGCTTCTAAGTTTTCGCCGTTCGCAACTGCTGGACTTAACCATTCGCTAATCATTGAAATGGCTTTTTCAGCACAGGCATCAGTGATTGGGTTTGCGGCTGTTGAAACATAGGCTTCTACCGCATGGGTTAATGCATCCATACCTGTTGCTGCCGTTAAACTTGCAGGTTTTGCAATCATCAGTTTAGGGTCATCAATAGCAATTAGTGGAGTGCAGCGCCAGTCTACAATTGCCATTTTTACATGGGTATCTGTATTGGTAATAATACAGAAGCGTGTCATTTCTGATGCTGTACCTGCCGTGGTGTTGATGGCAATAAGAGGAGTCATTGGAACCGTACTTTTATCAATTCCTTCGTAGTCACGAATATGACCACCACCCGCAGTCACGAGTCCAATACCTTTAGCGCAGTCATGCGAAGAACCACCACCTAAGGAAACAATAAAGTCACAACCTTGTTCGTTATAGGCAGTCACGCCGTTGTGGACATTGATGTCAGTTGGGTTCGGTTCTGCACCTGGGAAGATGTGGCTATCAACACCTGCATCTTTGAGATATCCTGCAATGGTGTCGGCTACGCCAAATTTAAATAAACCTGCGTCGGTCACAATCAGTGCTTTCTTTGCACCGAGGTTTTGTGCTTTACCACCAATTTCTTTGGCACAGCCTGGGCCAAAAAGTGAAACACAAGGGATATAAAAACCGTTCGTTTGATCTGCAATATTTTTAAAAGCCATGGTGCGATTCCTTTTACCATTATTTATGTTGTTATCGGTGCTCATTACCGTTTTTAGAGTATTGAATGATTCAAAAAACTTGTGTACCTACCAAATACCTACCATGAGTAAGGGAATGATGAGAAATGGCTTCAACGAACAGAATAGCTATCGATAAAAGGCATAGCCTGTGGTTCAGGATTTGTTTATATTGGTTTTGAAGTTGTGGTGAAAATAGCCAAATTCAAAGAGGAAAAGCCGTGGAGCAAAATGATAAGGTTAAGCAATATCAAAGTCTTGCTATACAGTTAAGACAAGTTGTTCCAAGTATTCAGCAGCTTTATCACGAGCAATTCGCTTTTCTTTCCACACTCAATGTGCAAAACGTTTTAAGTGTCGACGTAAAAACACAACGGATCCAAATTTTAAATCATTGTTTTCATATTCAGTTTTATGCGCCAGCTGAACAGATGGAGCTGTGTGTTCCACAGTTTATCTATCAAGGGCACTATGCGGAAGCGCTCGAAGAGTTTTGTTTACACGACATTGTGTTTTTAGTGGGTGATCAGTCCCCACAACATTCTTTGTATTTGCGCAATAAAGTTAAACAGTTGCGGCAGTTGATTCTACAACAGGTGTTTGTTTTGTTCGATGGGCCGAGTCGCGTGCAAACGATTTTGACTGAAATACGGGAAACGCAATCAGAACTCTTTCAACAGTTATGCCAGCAAGTTGAATTCAATGCAGCTGATCCAGCTTCTGAGCGAAGTTTGCTGGCCGAGTTGCAGTGCTTATGCTGCTTAGATGCAGATCAGGCTGAAGATATTTTACCCTTACAGTCTTTGATGAATAGTTATGATGAGCTGTGTTGCAGTGCTAGTCAACTCTTAGATCCGTATGTTTATCGCATTGTGCAAACGGCATTTCCTGAACGATTTTCGCTACAAGAGTTGATGGATCATACGCACGACATTCACTTGTTATATCCGCATGCTAAAGAGCAGTCCCATATGCTCGGCTTTGTGCGGCTTATGCATCGGGATCTTTGGACATCGCGTGATTTGTTGTCAAAGCAGCATTTTTTAAAAACTGAAACCAAGCTATGGCAAAAGAAGGTCGCCAAGCTCCCGATTTTTGATGAAAGCCGTACCGTAAACTGGTTATTCAAACAAAAAGCGGTGGTGACAGACTGGGTTAGTCAAAATATTCAGCACAGTAGTATACGCGTTGCCGTAACGGCCTTGAGTTATCTCGATACGCAGTCTTATCATCCTGAAATTATTGTGACCACCTTAAAGTACTTCCAACATGTGGCGGCTCGCTTATTTATACAAAGTTGCTATGAACATGCCTTACAACAGCATTGGTTTGAGCTGGAGGCCAACCAGCATGTGGTCTTAAAAAATAGACGCCAAGATATGGATGATCAGCGGATAGCGATCAGTCCGTCTATTTTGTATTTAGATGAATGGCTCGAACTGCTACGCCGTGTGGTCGAACAACAGCCTGAATGGGGGAAAAGGGTCTACACAAAATTGAGTCGTGTAATGCAGGCCTATATTCAGCATTTAGATAAAATTGCGCAGGAACTTCCTGAAGACTTAGTGATTTATTTTAGCGAAGATAAGCAACAACACCGTGATTTTTATCTTCAGTTAAAGCAACATAAACTGCATATTGAAAGCTTTCGACAGTTGTTTTATTTAAATCGGCCTCCTTTACGAATTTCGGTGTTTGATGCTTATGTGCGAGATTATTTGCCTGAACATTTTGAGACGCAAAAGGAAGTTTTAAAAAATGTCACATGGAAGAGCCTATTTCATCAGGCTACGCAGTGGCATGATCAGTTGCATAGCCAAGAGCTACTTGCGGAACTGAAACGAAAGCTTGGTTATGTCTCATGGCAACCGATCAGCCATGAAGCTTATTATTTTATTGAGAGTTGGGTGCTTGAGGAGCTCAAAGATATTGATCGCATCATTGCTGAATCACGTCGCTTTCAACATTGTTTAGCAGCCAGTTTTGCTGAGCGAATCATTGTACGTGAATATGCTGCATTTCATATGAGTCATACCGACGCACAGCGGCACTTGACGCTCGGTTGTCACTATATTGCAGGGCAACTGTTATTTGATCAGCTTGAATATCCAAATAACCAAAAAGCGCTACCTGATGATGTTGTCGTCGCTGAACAATTCATTGCCATGCTGAATCAAACCCAATAACCAAGCTCTTAAAAATTAAACAACAATGGACCTAATTTGTCGCACATCATTTACTGTATGACGAGATCTGCTTAACTTTTTAGCAAAAACTCGGTAGGCTATAGCCGTTCATCAATGGTATAGGTCTTATGAAGCAAGAAACTGCACTCAAACTCTTAAAAGCGGGCGAAAATGTCTTTTTAACCGGTTCCGCTGGTGCAGGAAAAACCTATACGCTGAACCAATACATTAACTATTTAAAAGCCCGTAAAGTGCCTGTGGCGATTACTGCTTCCACAGGTATTGCCGCGACGCATATGAATGGGATGACCATTCATACTTGGGCTGGCATTGGAATTAAAGATGCGTTGGGGGAAGATGAACTCAAACGCATGAAAGAACGTAAATACTTAAAAGAGCATTTAGAAAATGCCCAAGTCTTAATCATTGATGAAATTTCGATGTTACATGCTAAGCAACTCAATTTGGTCAATAAAGTTCTTAAGTTCTTTAAAGAAAGTGAAGAGCCATTTGGCGGAATTCAAGTGATTGTTGCAGGTGATTTCTTCCAGTTACCGCCAGTTGGTAAAAATGAAGAACGCAATCGCGATAAATTCTGTTTTATGTCTGATGCTTGGGTCGAAGCCAAGTTTCGTGTGTGTTATTTGACTGAGCAGCACCGTCAGGGCAATGATTATCTCAATGATATTTTAAATGCCATCCGCAGTCAGAGTATTAACGCTCAGCACTTGCAGGCTTTACAAGCCACACGTCAGCAAGATATTGGAGAAATCTTTACACGTTTATATACGCACAATATGGATGTGGACACCATCAACTTTAAACATTTGAATGAAATTGAAAATGAAGGCCGACAGTTTGAGGCGGTGTGTGATGGCAATGACAAGCTTATTGAAACCTTAAAGTCTTCTGTGCGCGCACCTGAAAACCTAACCCTCAAGAAAAATGCCAAAGTGATGTTTGTAAAGAACAACTTTGATGTGGGGTATATCAACGGTAGCTTAGGCGAAGTGGTGGGCTTTGAAGAAGATGATGACTTTGGAATCTTGCCGAAAGTGAAATTGACTGATGGCACGGTACTGGTGGTTGAGCCTGAAACTTGGTCAGTGGACAATGATGCAGGCAAAACCATTGCCAGTTTTCAGCAAATTCCATTGCGTTTGGCATGGGCCATTACCATTCATAAGTCGCAAGGGATGACTTTAGCGGCAGCGGAAATTAACCTCAGCCATACTTTTGAAAAAGGACAGGGCTATGTGGCTTTGTCGCGCTTAAAGACTTTGGATGGTTTAAGGCTACTGGGTTTTAATGAACAAGCTTTGGAGTTAGATAGTCTTGCCATTAAGGCAGACCGCCGCTTCCAAGAACTCTCCGATGAAGCCGAAACACATTTTGAGGCCATTGATCTTGAGCCACAGCACAAGGCCTTTATTCGTCACTGTGGTGGAACGCTCAATGAAGTTGAGATTGAGCGTAATGAAAAGAAAATTGCCCGTAATGCAGGTAAAGCCAACTATGCTTCTGCAACACTTGATGAAACACGTGAGTTGTTTGAAGGTGGTTATGAAATTGCAGATATCGCACAAGAGCGCGGTTTGACAGCTGCAACCATTATCAACCATTTGGCAAAGTTGCATAAAGAGCAAGGCTTAGATATTTCCGTGGCACATCCTGGAGAAGAAGTAGTTGAGCAAGTGCGGAAAATTTATAAACGTTTAATGAAGCGTCAGCAAACAGAACATTTTAGTGAGGATGGTGCGATTAAGCTTCGTCCTATTGTGGAGCTGACTAATCCACGTATGGGCTATGACCAAGTTCGTTTAGCGCTGTTATATATTGAATAACATCTTAAAACTAGGGCATTTCGCGCAGAAATTTCTTACTTACTTTGCCCGGAACTTCAGTTAAACTGAATTTTAAGGGATAAGAATAACTTAGAATCGTAATGAAATTGACAGCTTGGTACACGCTACGCAAATTTGTTTATAACAATTTGCATAATGAAGATTATGAGACGCCCTTAAGTCGAGGGTTGAACTATTTTCTCATTGCACTGATTATGAGTAATGCTGCTGCGGTCTTGCTGGAGTCGGTGCAAAAGTACTATGTGTTGTATCAAGACTTTTTCTATTATTTTGAAATCTTTTCTATTATCGTTTTTAGCGTCGAATATCTTTTACGTTTTTGGTCAATTGCTGAATCTAATAGTTTTGAGTCGGATTGGAAAAACCGTCTAAATTGGGTCAAAAGTGGTGGGGCGATTATCGACCTTTTGGCTATTCTACCTGCGTATTTAAACTTCTTTGTTCAGTTCGACTTACGATTCTTAAGAATTGTTCGTTTGCTCCGACTTCTCAAGCTCACCCGCTACTTTGTCTCTCTACAAATTTTATTACGTGTCATTGAGCGCGAAAAAGGCTCATTTCAAGCGGTTATTTTCATCTTAATGATTATGATCATTATGGCGGCTGCAGGGGTGTATTTGATTGAAAGTCAGGCACAACCTGAAGTTTTCAGCTCCATTCCAGCTTCAATGTGGTGGGCCGTGGTTACACTGACCACCGTCGGTTATGGTGATGTGACACCTATCACGCCGTTAGGACGCTTTCTTGGTGCGATTATTACCATTTTAGGGGTTGGTTTAGCCGCATTACCTGCGGGTATTTTGGCGAATGGTTTGGCCAATGAACTTGAGCAGCGTAAAGAAAAACTTGAACTTAGATTTCGAGAATTAATCCAAAATAGCGATATTGATTTTGTCTTGGAGACAGAAAAAATTGAAGAAGTTCGTAAAGAAGTTGGGCTGACCAAAGAGCAAACACACGATATTATTTTACAGCTCATTCGTGAACAAAAAGAAGAATCTTTAAGGCAAGAGCGTGAGCAATATGCTTATTGTCCACACTGCGGGAAGAAACTACCTGAATGATTATGCCAGTCAATTAAGGAGTTTCGTATTGAACTTCTTAATGCGGATGACGTTATCGCATATCGAATAAAACCTAGAGTTTAAAAAAATACCAGTAAGATTCTTAACGGCCTGATATTAATCTGAATGATGGATTGTAAAAGCGTGCATAACAATACGATTGAATTTTTATGCACGCTTATTGTTTTTAGATAAAAGTCATTTATACGGGGTTAACAAGTCTGATTTGCATCGCTTTTACATGCGGATATCGACTTTTTCTCATGCTGAAAAGCCATCAGCAAAATAATTAGTCCACCTAAACTTAGTAGAACCCCGACCCAGATTGGAGCTAACCAACCTAAACCTTGGCTAATTAACCAGCCGCCCAGGAAAGCACCAAAAGCATTGGCAATATTAAATGCAGAGTGATTGAGTGAAGCTGCTAAGCCTTGTGCATTGCCAGCAACATCCATTAATCGGGTTTGTAGTAAAGGTCCCAAACCTGCAATACTGAAGCTGACTAAGAAGAGTGCAATAAAAGCAGTGGCAAGGTGATCCATAGACAGGGCACAAAGTACATAAGAGCAGGCATTGGAAACTAAGACCCAAATAATTGCCTTGTTTAAATTTTTATCGGCAAAGTGTCCTGCGACAACACCACCAATGACCAACCCGAGCCCAATACATGCCAGTGCAAACGGAATGACTTGAATGCTGGCATGGGTATATTCAGTCAAAATAGGCGATACATAACTATAGACAGAAAACAGCCCACCAAATCCAATTGCACCGACAGCAAGCGTGATCCACATTTGTGTGTTTTTAAGGCCACGCAGTTCATTTTGAATGCTGGCTGTGTGATCCAGCTGCATTTTAGGTAGGCCAAAACAAATCGCGACCACGGTCAAAAATGCGATAGATGCAGAAAACTCAAAACCTGCACGCCAACCATACAGCTGACCCAGCCATGTCGCAAAAGGTACACCAATCACGGTCGCGACATTCAGCCCCATCATGAGCATGGCGACTGCCGAAGCACGCTTTTGTTTTCCAGCAAAATCGGCAACCACCAAAGCGGCAATACCAAAGTAAGCGCCGTGAGGGAAACCTGCAATAAAACGCGATATCAGCATAGACTCATAGCTGTTTGCGAGAGCTGTACTGGCATTGGCGATACCATAAAATAGCATGAGACCAATTAAGAGCGTTTTACGCGGAACCTTTGCGGCCAGAATGGCAATTACAGGCGCGCCAATAGTCACACCTAAAGCATAGGCACTAATAAAATGCCCTGTGACAGGAATGCTGAGATTGAAACTTTGTGAGATCTCTTGGATGAGTCCCATCGCAACGAACTCAGTAGTTCCAATACAAAAACCACCGAGTGCCAATGCCAAAATAATGACAGATAAGTGGTGGGTTGGCGGGGTGCTATTTTCTTGAGAGGACATAAATAGACGAGAAAATGAAAAGTATTATACGTTCTTTATCACATTAAAATTTGGTTGTTCAAAAAAGTTATAAGTGAACTAAGCAAGCGTATATTCATATGAACTCTGAAGGTTCTACACGATGAATATTTATTCATAGCGCTATATTGAGTGGACTTTCTATAAAAAGAAGTCAAATTTAAAGGCAGCAAATACAGATTAATCTGACCTAGTTTGAGAGTTTGGATTTGTTAGGCTAGGGCTGTCCTGTACCAATGATTAGGGTAAGTAACCCAGCCGCAATGAGTGGACCGACTGGAACGCCACGTAGTAAAGCCACTCCTGCAACGGTTCCGACTAGTAAGCCTGCAACAACATCGGGTTGGTTTGACATCAGTTTTACGCCGCGCCCGCCTAGCCATGCAACCAAAACACCAATGGCGATAGCAAGTAACGATTTAACACTTAAAAAAGATTTAAAAATACTTTCACCGCTAATTCTACCACTTGCAATAGGCACTAAAACTGCAATGGTTAAAATGATAATCCCGATATTCAATCCATGTTGTTGAATTAGTGGAAAGTATTCATTCAGTGGTGTCATCCGCAAAATAATGAGGACTGCAGCAGCAATGGTTACCGCAGAATTGTGACTAAAAATACCGCAAGCCAGTAGGATCAGGAGGACGATCAGATTCAAATCTAAGTTCGGCATAGGGGAGAGACTGGTCAAAAAAACATGTGCATTGTAACGTTTTTTTAGCCACTCTGCTGAATGATCCGAGTCCTTTGATTGATGTTCCTGTATTTCAGTATAAAATGAGCCTTTATTTAAAAATGTGGTGTGCTGATGCTGTTGGAAAAAATGTTGCAGTCGCAAGGATTTGGTTCGCGAAAGCATTGCCAACAGTTGATTAAAAATGCAGCCATTGAAATTGATGGGCAGATCATTACTGACCCTAAACATAAACTCAAATTGGATGCGCTGCACTACAAGGTACACGGCAAGAGCTTTGAATACCGTGAAAAAGTTTATATTGCCTTGAACAAACCTCAAGGCTATGAATGTTCACATCAGGCGACGCATCATTTTAGTGTTTTTGATTTGTTTGACGATGTGCTCTTGAATCGTGGTATTCAGTGTGTGGGTCGTCTAGATCAAGACACCACAGGTTTATTGTTACTCACCGATGATGGTCAGTTTTTACAAGCGCTGACACACCCTAAAAAGCATGTGGCAAAGGTGTATCGCATGCAAACGGTCGACCCTGTTACAGATGAACAAGTTCAACAGCTGGAGCAAGGGGTTGAACTGCGAAATGAAAAAGGGAGTTTTGCTGCAACAGATGTAAAACGCTTAGCTGAATGTGAACTGCAAATGACCGTGCATCAAGGGGTATATCATCAAGTGAAACGTATGCTTGCGGCAGTGGGAAATAAAGTTGAGAGCTTGCATCGTCAGCAAATTGGAGCGCTCGACTTAACGGGGATACCAGATTTAGTCGAGGGACGTTGGACCTATTTAAATGCTGAACAAGTGGCTTTAGCCAAGACACGCAATGATCTTGAGAGTGAAGGTCTTTAGACGCTGAATGCTATAGAAAGCAATGATAGGTCTTAAATTCATTATCCGCTACAAAGCCCATGGCTTCATATAAGCTGTGGGATTGATAATTATTTTTTTGCGTTTCAAGTGTAATACGAATGGCTTTTTCGTGTCGCGCAAACAAAATCGCGGTATCGATCAATTGTTTTGCTGAACCATGGCGACGGTGCGGTGGAGAAACGTAAACATCATCTAAAATATAGTAAGTTGCACAGGCCACAGAAGAAAAGCCTAAATACAGCAGCACAAAACCTGTAATCACATCGTCTTTGACATGAATGAAGATGACGCTTTGTTCGTTTTCAAGGCGAAGTTTAAGGAACTTTTGAGAAAGGGCTAAGTTGGAAGATGCACCATAAAATTGGCGATATTCATCAAATAATACAGCAAGTTTTTCTAAGTCTTCTAAAGTGGCACGTCTAACGATCATGTATTACTCCATGCTGTATTTATAATGTTTACATGAAGCATACCTAAGTTTTGAAAGGGATATTTCTAAAATTTGTTTAGAAATGCAACACTGTTAAGTTTTGTCACTTTCTCCCAAGATTGCAGCTAATTCCTCAAATAGATCAATATGTTCATCGTCTGCAAATAAATCATTGGTTGCAGTTGAGTCTGCGCTGGTGATGTGTTCAACCGCTTTTTGTTCTTGCTTAAGCTTACGTAGTTTAATCAGCTGTTCAAGATTGATGTTCTGGTTTTCGATTGAGAAAGGGATGGATTTGGTTAAAACCACTTGTTTGAAGAACAAACGAACGGCTTGTGCAGGTGTAATTCCCAGTTGTTTAAACACTGCAAAAGCTTGTTTCTTTTCTTGGGAATCGAGTCGAATTTGATAGACTTCTGTTTTTCTCATGATTTTTTAAATAATTTGAACGACTTAAGGGTAGAAGTTATTTTAATCAATTCCATTGTAATTTCAATATTCATACAATGGAATTTTAAATTATTTTGTAATGACAAGTAGATTACAGTGTCAATTCAAAATTGGAGATAAACTGCATAAGCTGTTGAGTTATTGGGTCTTTAAATGAAAGATGCTTGGCTAAGAGCTGTAAAGGCTGACTAAAATCATCGTCGGCTTTATGTACAACTTTAGGATAGAACGGATCATTTTTAATCGGCAGGCCTAAGAAGTTAAGGTGTACACGGAGTTGATGTTGCTTCCCTGTCTCGGGTTTAAGCTCATATTTTGCCCATGTTGCATCATGCTCTAAAAGCATGATTTCAGTTTCACTGTTCGGTGCTTTGTCCAAAACCTGCATGGTGTAGAACGGCTCACCTTTTTGCATATGCAACTTTACAGTATGTGGAAAGTTGAGTTCGCGATGAAAAGGAGCAATTGCATGGTAGGTTTTTTGAACCTGTCGATCTGCAAACATCTGCTGATACATCCCTCGACTGTGAATGCATTTGGAAAACATCACTAAGCCAGCGGTTTCACGGTCA
Source organism: Acinetobacter sp. CWB-G5 (assembly GCF_019209785.1). Taxonomy (NCBI): domain Bacteria; kingdom Pseudomonadati; phylum Pseudomonadota; class Gammaproteobacteria; order Moraxellales; family Moraxellaceae; genus Acinetobacter; species Acinetobacter sp. CWB-G5. The sequence goes on from NZ_JAHUTF010000002.1 coordinate 425,765, forward strand.
AGGCGGTGGATGGGCGTTAAATGCTCAATGCCTGTTTGTTTTTTCAGGCGCACCAATAGGGTTTGTTGAACATATTGCCCCGTGGGACTGATGGTCAGAAAGTGCGGCTTATCCACCACTAAGAAATGATCGTTTTCAAATAAAATGTCATGCTGAAATGGCACTTCAATTTCATACGCTAAAAAGCGGTAATAAAACACATGCTGATTTTCAAGATATGCCGAATCTGTATGGAGGATATTACCTACAGCGTCATAGACCAAACCATCATGAAAGCGTTGCTGCCACTCAGTTGCTTCAATATGCGGAAATTGGTCAGATAAGTATGCCAATACGGTGTGTGGTGCTGGCTTTAATTTAGGCAGAAACACTTTACTTGCACTCACGCCATTGAGCATGGGAGGGCAAAATTCAGCAGGTTTTATGTTGAGCATGATGTGCAGGCAATATCTAATCGGTTGGCGCAGTTAAATACGAGATTTCAAGCTTGTGGCTTGGGCATTTTGTGAGTCCAGTGCTATCATAATTGTTCTTTTGTCACTTGTCGTGAGTATTATGCAGTATTCATTTAATTTAACGCTCAATAATGAACAAGATACCCAAAATTTAGCGCAAATTTTGGCACAGCATTTTACGACGGGTGTAGTGTATTTAATTGGCGATTTGGGGGCAGGTAAAACCACCTTAACGCGTCATTATTTACAGCATTTAGGCCATCAGGGTTCCGTAAAAAGTCCAACCTATACTTTGGTTGAGCCGTATCAAATTCAAGGACGTGATATTTTTCATTTTGACTTGTATCGTTTAAACGATCCGTATGAGTTGGAATTAATGGGCATCCGTGACTATTTGGAAACGCCCAATGCACTGTTTTTGTTTGAATGGCCGTCTAAAGGGGGCGATGAGATCCCTGAGGCGGACTTAATTATTGATATCCAAAAATCGGAAGATGAAATGACACGGTCTGCTACCTTAAGTTTCCATTCAGTAGCATTATTACAAGCATTAGAGAGCCAATTAAACAATGCATGATGATTTAAAGATACGTCGTATTCATACTTTGAATCCTGCTCTAGCCAACCAAATTGCAGCAGGTGAAGTCATTGAGCGTCCAGCGTCTGTGGTCAAAGAGTTACTTGAAAACTCGATTGACGCAGGTGCGACAGAGCTGATTATTCGGGTAGAGCAAGGCGGCAGTACTTTAATTGAAATCATGGACAATGGTCGAGGGATTCACGCTGAAGATCTCCCTTTGGCGGTGATGCGACATGCGACCAGTAAAATCCAAACCGCTGAAGATTTACATGCAATTGTCAGTTTAGGCTTTCGCGGAGAGGCTTTGGCTTCTATTGCAGCGGTGTCGCGTTTAACCTTGACCAGTAGTCAAGCGGATGATGGAATTGGCTATCAAGTTGAAGTCAATGGAACTGCATTTGACCGTCAAGAGATTCAGGCTGTAGCTGCGCCTAAAGGTACGCATATTCGGGTACAAGATTTATTTTTTAATGTGCCTGCACGTCGAAAATTCCTCAAAAAACCTGGCACAGAGTTTGGTCATATTGAGGAAATCGTCCGACGTTTAGCGCTGACGCATTTCGATATTCGTTTTGTGCTTGAACATAATCAAAGCATCAAATTGAATTTGCCGATTGCAGATAGTGGTGAGCTACGTTTTCAGCGCGTACAGCAATTGCTAGGGCGCGCATTTACCGAAAATGCTTATTGGATGGATGCAGATAGCATCAACATGCGTTTAACAGGTTGGTTGGGACATCCCTCGGATGCGCGGGCTCAGGCTGACTTACAGTATGTTTATGTGAATGGTCGAATTGTTAAAGATAAAACCATCTCTCATGCGCTGCGTATGGCTTATGATGGTATTTTGCATGGGCATCAGCATGCGGGTTATTTGCTTTTTCTGGAAGTAGACCCTGAAAATATTGATGTCAATGTACATCCGACCAAACATGAAATTCGTTTTTTGAATCAACGTGAAGTACATGAATTTGTACGTCACTATGCCAAAGAGACTTTATCGCAGTTTCAAACGGCAACCGCAGATTTATCTGATGCAATGAAAATTGCAGAGAATCAAGCTTTGATGTCTGTGCAGCCTCGCTATCAAGAGCCTTTGCAGTTGCATCGTCATGTTGAGTCTGCACAAACTGGTGAGCAAGCCCCATCGGATGTGCTCACTGACTTTAGTTCAGGTCAACCACAAGGTGTCCATTATTCGGCGCAATCTTCACGCTATCAGGGCTCACAACAACTCAATAATGCCTTGCAAAGCTATTTAGCACCTCTGCGTGATACTTCATCTGCTATTGATCAAGCTCAGCCTTTGGCTGATGTTACAGTGCAAAGCCCTAAAGTCGATGAACATCCGTTGGGGATTGCAATTGCACAATTGCATGGTATTTATGTGCTGGCTCAAAATACAGAAGGGCTGATTATTGTTGATATGCATGCAGCGCATGAGCGTATTCTGCTACAGCAAATGAAGTCCGCATGGGATAAACCAGAGTTTTGGACTTCTCAGCAGTTACTTATTCCCAAAGTGATTAATATCACGCGGATGCAAGCTACACGCGTGGAAGAGCTCAAAGATCAATTGGCGCGTTTAGGTCTTGAAATTGATCAATATGGCGATGAGCAGGTCATTGTTCGTGGTGTGCCTGCGATTTTACATAAAGCCAATTTTGAGGCGCTGGTACCTGAATTACTGAACGATTTGGATCCAAATGATGAAGCGCAGGGCTTACTGCAAAAGCGTGATCAAATTTTAGCGGGTATGGCCTGTCATGGTGCTGTTCGCGCGCATCGCATTTTAGGTCTTTCTGAAATGAATGCTTTGCTTCGTCAAATGGAACAAACTGAATTTGCCAGCCAATGTAACCATGGTCGCCCAACTTGGCGTGCGTTTCCATTGGCTCAACTAGATAAGCTTTTTGCTCGAGGAGAGTAGTTGTACATGTCAACTCAATTGCCGGTCATCAATTTAATGGGGCCAACTGCAAGTGGTAAAACTGCTTTGGCATGTCAGCTCTATGAGCAAGGAAATTTTGAACTGATATCTGTAGATTCAGCATTGGTCTTTAAGCATATGGATATTGGTACAGCAAAGCCGACCAAAGAAGAGTTACTGCAATATCCACATCACCTTATCGATATTATTAGCCCATTAGAAGTCTACTCGGCTGCAAACTTTGTTGAAGATGCATGTGGTCTAATTGATGATATGCATGCACGAGGTAAAACCCCGATTTTGGTGGGTGGAACCATGCTCTATTTCAAGGCACTTTTAGAAGGTCTTTCAAGCAATTTACCGAGCGCAGATTATACTGTTCGTGCTGACATAGAAGCCAAAGGTGAAAGTGAGGGGTGGTCTGCGGTCTATGCTGAATTATGTAGCGTGGATCCACTGGCGGGCGAAAAATTTAAAGTGAGTGATAAACAACGGATTATTCGCGCTTTAGAAGTTTACAAATTGACAGGGCAGCCTATTACTAAACTTCAAGCTGAGCAACCTAAAAACGTGCCTTATCGCTATAATTTTCATAATTATGCTTTGATGCCAGACCGTGCCGAATTGCACCAAAGAATTGCACAACGCTTGAAAATTATGTGGGACATCGGATTTTTGAATGAAGTGGAAGCACTTATGAAAAAATACGATTTAGACGAAAATTTACCCTCTATGCGCTCAGTTGGGTATCGACAAGCACTCGAATTTTTACAAAAAGGAGATAAAACTGTCGAAAAACAACGTGAAATGGAGGATAAAGCACTTTTTGCGACACGACAACTTGCCAAACGTCAATACACTTGGTTAAGATCTTTGCAAGAGGCACATAAATTTACAACGTATTCTACTATCACGCAGGCACAAGAAGACTTGCGAAACTGCTACGGATAAAGCAAAATTTAGCTACTATCTTTTTTATAATTTTTAATTGAAAAATAAAGATAGTTTTTTGCGCTGATTTTTAAATTTTTTTGGAGTTATAACATGTCTAAAGGTCAAACTTTGCAAGATCCGTTCTTAAATTCTCTCCGTAAAGAACGTATTCCTGTCTCTATCTTCCTTGTAAACGGTATTAAGTTACAAGGTCATATTGAATCTTTCGACCAATATGTTGTTTTATTAAAAAATACAGTAAGCCAAATGGTTTACAAGCATGCAATTTCTACAGTTGTTCCTGCACGTAACCCACGTCCTGCTGGTGCACCTGCCGGTGCTGGTCAACAAGGCGGCTTTGGCGGTCAACAAGGCGGCTTTGGCGGTCAACAAGGCGGCTTTGGCGGTCAACAAGGCGGTTTTGGTGGTCAACAAGGCGGTTTTGGTGGTCAACAAGGTGGCTTTGGTGGTCAAGGTGGTTTCGGTGGTCAAGGTGGTTTCGGTGGTCAAGGTGGCTTTGGCAGTCAAGGTGGCTTCGGCGGTCAAGGTGGCTTCGGCGGTCAATCGACTGGTTTTGATGGCGAATCAAAATTTGAAGACACTCAAGATGACGAAAATAATCGTTAATTGATTGTTTAAAAAAGCCTCTCACATGAGAGGCTTTTTTTATACCTAATTTTTAGTTTTCATCCAAGTGGAAAATAAAAGACCAGCATAAATGCTGGTCTTTTATGTGTTCAAACTTATGACTTATTATTCTTACGGTCTAAGTTTGGATCTTTGATTTCGACAAAAGCTCTGTTGCGTGTTTCACGTAACCAGCTATCAAGCTCTGCATCAAATTGACGCTCACCTAAAATTTGACGTGCCATACGTTCTTGATATTCAGCAGTCATGTCTTGTTGACGTGTTTCAGTCACTTGAAGAATATGCCAGCCAAATTGGGTTTGGAAAGGTTTACTGGTTTGACCTACCGGTGTATTTTTCATGGTTTCTTCAAACTGAGGAACCATCACACCTGGGCTGACCCAACCCAAGCTTCCGCCATCACGTGCTGAACCTGTGTCATTAGAGTAGGTGGAAGCTAAGACTGCAAAGTCTTCACCTTTTTGAACGCGGTTATACAGGCTTTCGATCATTTGTTTAGCATTTTCAGGGCTAACCACTTCAGACGGTTGGATCAAAATATGGCGTGCTTTGTATTGGGGCACAATCGCTTTTTGCTCAGCACCTTTGCGTTCAACTAACTTTAAAAGATGCACACCATCTCGTACTGTAATTAAATCTGTGATTTGTCCCACTTGGAGTGGACTCACACGTGCTGCAAGCTCGCTAGGGATGTCAGAAAGTGCTCTAAAGCCCATATCTGCACCTTCAACTTTAGTGCCAGCAGTACTGAACTTTTTAGCAATTGCAGCGACATCGTTGTCGTTTGCTAGTACCGCTTTAACTTGCTTCGCCACAGCGTCAGCATTGTCACCTGAAACACGCACATGTAGCACATGCACTTGGTTTCCAAGTGCTGCTTGACCTTGTGGGGTATTTAAAAAGTTTTTAACGTCTTGATCTGAAATCTGGATACGAGAGGTAACGATTTGCTGACGCAAACGATTGATGGCTAAATCTTCAGCAACGCGACTACGCAAAGAAGCATAGGTTCCTGGTGCCATTTTATCGAGCTTTTGTTGGAATGTTTCTAGGCTTGTGCTACCAGATTGTTTTGCAACATTTAAAACCGCTTCATTCAAGCTTTTTTCATCAGGTTGAATGTTGTAACGCTTCACTTGTTCAAGCTGAGTCTGACGAATAATCAGTTGCTCTAATGCTTGTTGTGCCAAATATTGCTCTGGTGGGACTTGTTTCTTTTGGCTCTCAAGTTGATGTTTGAGCTCAGCCATGCTTGCTTCTAAGTCACTCTTCAAAATGACACTGTTATCGACTACAGCAACAACTTCATCCGACGCATGTACAAAAGTTGGAATAGCGGTTGCGAGAGCTAAAGCCAAAGCACTCGCTTTAAAAAATTGTTTGAACTGTTTTGTCTTCATTAACGGTCTGTCCAAGTCTGATTAATATTGTTAAAGCCTAGAATACGATTTTCTAGTAATGATGAAAGTTTACTGTTGAGTCCGCCTAAGCCTTTAAGTGTAATTTCGGCCATAATTGCACGTTTAGGTTCTATACCTGCAGCATTGACGTCATCCAAGTCGTTATAGTACTCACGACCATAAACGGAGATCCCCCAACAGCAAGACTCGTAATTGACACCAAGGAGGTATTCACGAGCGACATTGTTGTCTAAGTCATATTGAGCGTGGCCCATAATACGCCAGTTGTTATGGATAGGTTGTACAAAAGATGCAACCACTTGGTCGTAATGTTCTTGGCGGTCTGCAATTTCTTTACGGTAGAAATAGCCAACGTTATAGAGGTTGCCTTTATCACCCGTAAAGTAAAGCTGTAAGTCACGTTGCGCATTATCGCCATTCGCCATCCATGCTGAGTTTGCACCGAGGGTAAAGTTTTGCGAGAGCTGGCTAGATACGCTGACAATCGGACCAGAGTGATTTTCTCTGTCAAAGACATCTGCTGTTTGGTCAAGCGTTACGCGGCGGTCTTCGAAATAATAGCTTTGACCCACACTGGCTTTTAAGCGCTCTAGACCCACCGTATCAAATAGGCTATAGCTTAAGCCCAGTGATAAGAAGTTATTGTCTTCTAGACGGTCATGGCCATAGAAGCGATTTGCACTAAATAACTGATCATAGTTGATCGATGCTGTTGCAGAGTCAAAGTTTGGTGCGCCATCTTGATTTTTATAGGGTGCGTAGGCATAGAACATGCGTGGACTTAAGGTCTGTAAGAAAGTGCCTTCTTTTTCAAAGGTTAAACCTGCATCAAAAGTCACCTGTGGCACGACATAAGATTTGTCGTTCGATGAGCGGTTGGTGTTGTCAAACTCATTGATGGTATCTTGATCGTAGAATGTGTTTACATTACGAATAGAGACTTCAGGAATGGCGAAAGCCCACGGTGTACGGTAGTTATAGCGTACAGAAAAGTCATTATAGACACGGGTGCCGCTTGGTTCAAAGCTATCGTTGGTATCGCCGTCGATAGTCCCAAAGTCCTTTTTAAAGTAAGCCGTATCGTTGTTGAACTCGTATTCTAAGCCCAGTGCATTACCCGCTTTATAGTTGAGTAAGAACTGTGGTAAACGCGCATACGGACGGTCAACGTAGGGTGTGGTTTCGTCTAGTGTTTGGAAGTCTTCAACTTTCAGTTGGGCTTTTAGACCAGGAATTCCATTTTTATAGTTTAACTCCCACGCACGACGCAGGTTTAAGTCCGTTTTGGTGTTTGGGTTGTTGCTTAGGTCAGTAAAGTAGTCTTTGTCTGATGCATAGTTATATTCAAGGTTGGTTGAGAACTGTTCATTGATTTGCCAGTTATGTAAAAAGTGCAAATCTTTACGGTCTTCATCGTCATATTTTCGGTCACCAGCTAAGTACCCCCCCCAAATTTGACCAGAACCAAAGTTTTCGGTCAAATAGCGAAACTCACCCTCAAACATTGGGCCGCGGTCGCTGATATAGCGTGGCGTAACGGTCGCATCGTAGTTAGGTGCTAAGTTGAGATAAACAGGCACTGCAAGCTCGACACCACCATCATTGGTGAAGCCAAAACTTGGTGTCAAAATACCGGTAGTACGACGGTCATCAATTGGGAAGTTGAAATAAGGAACAGCGAGAACGGGTACATCTTTAACATAAAGTTTTGTACCACGTGTTTCACCACGTCCAGTTTCTTGATTTAACTTAATTTCGTCGGCTTGGATTTTCCATGTTGGCGATTGCTCTGGTGGGCAGGTGCTATAAGTTGCATTTTTTAGCGTGGTGGTCGTTTGTGACTCACGTAGGATTTGGTCAGCCCGCCCATGCGCATGTTGTTCTTCTGAAATATAGAAGCTGTTTTTCAGATCGCCTTGTTGAGTTTTTAGGTTGTAATTGATTTGGTCGCTTTGCGCTAATAAACCACTTTGCGCCATTTGCACGCGTCCTTCAGCATTGGCAAAAGTCTGAGTCTGGTCAATGGTGATTTTATCGGCACGAATTTGACGACCTTCTTGATCAATCAGGACATTACCTTCAAGAACAGAGTCACCTTGTGGGTTGTAGTGACCATAGTCCGCTGTAATGGTAGATGTCGCATTGGCTGCGTCAGCGGCTTTGGTTTCAGGGCTTACTGGGGTTAGCCATGTGCCTTGGCAATACGCGGAGCTTAAGTAACGACCTTGGCGCTGTTGAGCTTCAGGAGATGACTTATCGACATAGTATTGTTCGAAGAACTTTTGCCCAGGATAGCTTTCTTGTAGTGCTTGTTTTAGCGATTGTTGTTCGTCTGAAATAGACGTGGTTGGTGTTGCAGCATAGCTTGTGATTGAGCTACCACAAAGAAGGGTAAATATCGCAGTCGCTAAAGGATTAAATTTAAACTGATGCTTCATGTGTCTCATTTACCAAGTATGCTTAAAACGCAATTAATTATTGTCGCATCATAGAGAAAAAGTTGATAAGTGGCTACACTTAGCACTTTAAAAACTCAGCCTGTATTAGAATTTATCGCAAATGAATACACAACGTGAACAATTGATACAAACATGGATTTCATCTGTACTTGGTTCAGATCAATTTGAAATTAACTTTTTAGCAGGCGATGCAAGTTTCCGTCGTTATGCACGAATCAAGTTGAATAATAAAACATTTATGCTGATGGATGCACCACCAGAAAAAGAAGATTGTGTGCCTTTTGTGACGATTGATGAATTTTTTGATACGAACGGTGTTCGTGTACCACATATTGTGGCGAAAGATTTGGAGCAAGGCTTCTTATTGCTTGAAGATTTTGGTGATGTGCTGCTGTCTACACAGCTCGATGACAGGACTGTCGATGCACATTATGAGCAAAGTTTTAAGCAGTTGATTCAATTGCAATCTATTAATGGTGAAGGTCATTTCCCAGCTTATTCTTATGAAAAGTTAATGACCGAAATGTCGTTGTTGACAGATTGGTTATTGCCAAGTTTACAGATTCAACTTTCTGATGATGAGTCTGCACTGATTAAGCGTACATTTGCAATTTTAGCCAATGCTGCTTTGGCTCAGCCTCAAGTGATTGTACATCGTGATTTCCATAGTCGTAATCTCATGCTTTTGGCAGATGAGCAAGAGCAAGGCGTAATTGACTTTCAGGATGCTGTGATAGGTGCAGATACTTATGATCTGATCTCAATTACACGTGATGCGTATGTGCAATGGAATCCTGAGCGCGTTTATCATTGGTTTAAAGTGTTTTATGACTTATTGCCAGCTTCTGCTAAAGAAGGGCGTGACTTTGAGCAGTTTAAGCAAGACGCTGACCTGATGGCAATTCAACGTCATATCAAAATTCTAGGCATTTTTGTGCGTTTATTTGAACGTGACGGAAAATCAGGTTATCTGAAAGATTTACCACGTGTGATGTGGTATTTACTCGAAGAAAGCAAACCATATGCAGAACTACAACCTTTCATGCAATTTATTTGCGATAAAGTGATGCCGAAATTTGAAGCAAAATATGGCAAATATGAGGTTGTTGCAGCATGAAAGCAATGATTTTGGCCGCGGGGCTTGGCAACCGTATGCGTCCTTTAACACTCTATAAACCGAAACCTCTGCTTGAAGTGGGTGGCAAACCACTGATCGTTTGGCATATTGAAAAACTTAAGCAGATTGGGGTCACAGAAATTGTGATCAATTCTGCTTGGTTGGCCGATGTGTTGATTGGTGCGCTTGGGGATGGTTCACAGTTTGGTGTGACTATTCGTTGGACGCGTGAAGTAGAAGGGCTTGAAACAGCAGGTGGTATTATTAATGCTCTACCACTTTTGGGCACAGACCCGTTTATTTTAGTGAATGGCGATGTTTGGACCACTTTTGATTTTGCATCTTTACTTGATGTGCAATTGGACGCCGATTTTGCGCATCTCGTATTTGTACCCAACCCGACACAACATCCCAAAGGCGACTTTATCTTAAATCAAGGGCGTGCTTATACCTTTGAACAAGAGCAGTCAGGCGAAGCACTGACTTATAGTGGTGTTGCAGTTATACATCCACAGATGTTTAAGGGTTTAGAAGCAGGTAAACGTCCACTGGCTCCATTGCTAAAAGAAGCGATGTCTGTTGGAAAAGTTTCTGCTGAGAAAATGCAAGCCGCATGGGTGGATGTTGGCACACCTGAGCGATTAAGTGATCTAGATCTACAGATTCGTCAAGGTATGTACGTTTAAGTGCATAATCACTAAGCGTTAGCTACTGTTCCACGGCTGAGAAATCGGTATACTTCAGTTTAATTTTATTGAGATGTCTTCTTTATGCATCCATTTTTTCAAGACTTAAAGCAAGGTAGTCAAAAGCTTGGCTTAGATTTGAGTGAAGAAGCATTAAATTTATTGCTGAAGTATCAAGACGCACTTGTGCTGTGGAACAAAGCTTACAATTTAACAGCGATTCGCGATCCTAAAGAAATGCTGGTGAAGCATTTATTAGATAGTTTAAGTATTTTAAAAGATTTGCCGAAAGGTCGTTTGCTGGATATTGGTACAGGCGGTGGTATGCCGGGCATGATTATTGCTCTATGCCAACCTGAGCGCCAATGTGTTTTGCTTGATTCCAATGGCAAAAAAATTCGGTTTTTAAAACAGTTTATTGCAGACTTAAAATTAACCAATGTAATTGCAGTTCAAACGCGTGTTGAGAATGAAGATAGCATCCATGATTTGGGTCAGTTTGATGTGATTACCAGTCGTGCATTTGCTTCGTTAACCGATTTTATCAATGCATCGAAGCCTTATATGCACCAAGACAGCATTATTGCGTCGATGAAAGGTTTGGTTCCACATGACGAAGTTGAAGCGTTCAAAAACGAATTTAGTTGTGACATTATTGCGTTAAAAGTTCCACGTTTGGACGAACAACGACACTTACTTTTATTAAAACGTATCTAAAAGAATTCAAAGGATTGGGCGGGTCATGGCACAAATTATTGCGATTGCGAACCAAAAAGGTGGTGTAGGTAAAACCACAACCGCAGTAAATTTGGCTGCATCTTTAGCAGTACTTAAAAAGCGGGTTTTATTGGTTGATATGGATTCGCAAGGCAATGCGACCATGGGTTCAGGCATTCAAAAAAATGACCTACTGTATTCAGTGACCGATGTTTTACTGGGTGAAGTGCCTATAGAGACTGCGATTACCAAGGCGGAAGTGGGTTATAAGGTCTTGGGTGCAAACCGTGATTTGGCGGGAGTTGAACTTGCGATTGCTGAGCAAGAAGGGCGTGAGTTTATTCTGCGTGATGCGTTGCAAGAAATTGAACAAGCATATGATTACATCATTGTGGACTGTGCGCCAAGCTTAAGCTTGATCACGGTTAATGCATTGGCAGCGGTGGATGGTGTGATGATTCCAATGCAGTGTGAATACTATGCTTTGGAAGGCTTGGCAGATTTAACACAGACCATTGATCGCATTCAACAAGCATTGAATCCTGAGTTAAAAATTATTGGTGTTCTACGCACCATGTATGATGCACGTAACGCGCTGACACGTGATGTGTCTGAAGAATTAGAACAATACTTTGGCAAAAAACTCTATGACACGGTCATTCCACGTAATGTGCGTCTAGCTGAAGCACCTGCGCATGGTTTGCCTGTGATTTATTTTGAAAAAAGCTCGAAGGGTGCAGTTGCTTATTTACATTTAGCAGCTGAAATGATTAAGAAAAGCAAAGTGAAAAAAGGAAGTAACGCATGACCGTTAAAAAACGTGGACTGGCAAAAGGTCGTGGTTTAGATGCCTTACTCGGTTCCATTCAAAAAGAGAAATTACAACTTGAAGCACAAGCTCTTGATCACGGTCAGCTAAAACAAATTGATGTACATTTATTACAACGTGGTGAATATCAGCCACGTCGTTTTATTAATGAGCAAGACTTACAAGAGTTAGCGGCATCGATTGAAAAACACGGTGTAATGCAGCCGATTGTGATTCGTCCAATTGATAATGAAAAGCACCCCTATGAAATTATTGCAGGTGAGCGTCGTTGGCGTGCGGCTCAACTTGCTGGGTTAACGCAAGTTCCAGCCATTGTTCGCGATTTAACAGATCAAGTTGCAATTGCACTGGCGTTGATTGAGAACATTCAACGTCAAGATCTCAATCCGATTGATCAGGCGATGGCTTTACAGCGTTTTCATGAAGAGTTTGGTTTAAGTCATCAAGAAATTGCAGATACTGTAGGCAAAGCGCGTACCACGGTGAGTAATTTATTACGTTTATTAAGTCTAGCTGAGCAAGTTAAAGACTTTATGCAACAAGGTTTACTGGACATGGGACATGCTCGTGCCATTTTGACTTTGAAAGGGAAAGATCAACTGAAAGTCGCAGAATTGGTGATAGAGAAGAGTTTATCTGTTCGCCAAACTGAACAATATGTTCGTGATCTCAATGCGCCGAAACAAGAAAAATACAAAACGGAAATTGCACCAGATCTTCAACAATTGACACAGCGCTTAACAGATCGTTTTAGTGCAAATGTCAAAATTGATCATAATAAACAAGGGAAAGGCAAGCTCACGATTCATTATCATTCACTCGACGAGTTGGATGGTATTTTGAATATTTGCTTAGCTGAATAATTTTATTTTCTATTTTTAAATACTTGGGGAAGTGTTATGTGGGAATTGGTAAAAGCAGGTGGGTGGCTTATGCTGCCCCTTGTACTCTGTTCGATTTTTACTGTTGCGATTAGCTTAGAGCGTTTTATTCGCTTGAAGAAATCCACTATTTTGCCGAAAGATTTGCTATTAAATCCAGCACAAAGCGTACAAATGGTTTTGCCTAAACTTAAACAAAATCAGGATTTACAGGCAACGACATTAGGTCGTATTTTGGAAGCTGGTTACCAAAGTAAGGCACAAGGTGAACAGTTTGCACGTGCGCAGATGGAAGCAACGGCTTCTCAAGAAATTGGTTATCTTGAAAAAAATATCAATTTTTTAGGAACATTGAGCGCTGTCGCGCCTCTTTTAGGATTGTTGGGGACTGTATTAGGTATTATCGAGTCATTTTTAATGATTGATATTGGGAATAGTAGTAATCCAACACTGATGATTCCAGGGATTTCTAAAGCACTGATTACAACTGCAGCAGGAATGTTCATTGCGATTCCTGCATTATTTGCTTATCGTTATTTTCAGCGTTTGGTTCAAGAGTACGTTGCTGAATTAGAGCAGCAATCGACTTTGTTTCATGCGGCTTTATTTTATAAGAAAACAGAAACTGTGCTTGAAAACCATGATGATGTTGTTGTGAAACAAGCGAGCTAAGGTGAAGTATGAAATTCAAACGCTCGCAAGTTGAAGATGTTCATATTAACCTTACACCAATGATTGATTGCTTATTATTTATTTTGGTGTTTTTATTGCTGACCACTACATTCAATCAATTTAGTCGTATGAATTTAACCTTGCCTGATGCGCAAGGGGTTCCGCCGAAAACATTTGATCATAAAATCGAAGTGGTGGTAGATTCCACAGGGCATTATTCAATTAATGGTCAGTCTATCGCATCGAAAGATGTTTCAGAATTAAATACCGCAATTAAACAGATTTCCAATGACCGTCGTGATCTAATGTTTGTGATTGCTGCGGATGCAAAAGCAACCCATCAGGATGTGATCCGTGTGATGGATGTGGCCGGTCAGTTGGGATTTGTAAATATCAATATTAGTACCAAAGTGCCTTCTCGAGGTTATTAGTGAAACACGATTTTAAAGTTTATCTACGTCTACTGAGCTATTTAAAACCTTATTGGGGCGTAGCAATTCTTGTGGTGGTCGGTTTTGCTATAAATGCCGCGACAGAAGTTTCTGTTGCTAAATTACTTGAAAAAATTATTGAAGCGATTCAACACCGTGATCAAGGTTTTACAACCTTGTTCCCAATTTTGGTTGTTGTGGTAATGTTTTTCCGTGGGCTGGGTTTGTTCATGGGGGGGTATTTTACGGCTGTCATTTCTAGAAACCTGGTCTTTAATATTCGCCAAGAAGTTTTTGCAAAATTATTGCGTCTTCCTGCACAGTATTATCTGGATAATAACAGTGGTCATATCACTGCGAAGATCATGTTTAATGTGGAGCAGCTTACCGCTGCATCCTCAGAATCATTAAAAACTATTGTTCAACAAGGTCTAATCACCATTGCACTGTTGGGGTACCTGATTTATAGCAATTGGCGTCTGACCTTGTGTATTTTGATTTTTGCACCGTTGATTGGTTTACTTATCCGTAAAGCGGCAAAGCGCATGCGTAAGCTTTCTATTCAAGTCCAAGATACCATGGGTGATGTCAATCACGTGGTACAAGAGACGGTCAATGGTCACTTGGTGGTAAAAGGTTTTGGTGGACAGGCTTATGAACAACAACGCTTTAGAGATACATCTTTAGAGAATTTACGTCGTGGCCTGAAAATGGTGGTTGTGCAACAGCTGAACAGTCCTGTTGTCCAATTAATCATGTCCATTGCTTTGAGCATCGTCATGTGGATCGCACTACGCCCAGAGATTTTACAGGATACGAGTGCAGGTCAATTTGTGGCTTACATTACTGCAGCGGGTATGTTGAGTAAGCCAATTAAAGCGTTGACTGACGTGAATGAAAAGATTCAACGGGGTATGGCTGCAGCACATTCAGTTTTTGAAATTTTAGATTTACCAGAAGAAAAAAATACTGGGGCTTTAACTCCTGTACTGAAAGGTAATATTGACTTTAAACATGTAAATCTGGTTTATACCGATGGCCATCACGCATTGCATGATTTTAATCTGAGTGTAAAAGAAGGTGAAACAGTCGCTTTAGTAGGGCGTTCTGGTGCTGGTAAAACATCTTTAGTAAATTTATTGGTGCGTTTTCAAGATACGACCTCGGGCCAAATTCTCTTTGATGGTATTGATATTCATGATATTGAAATCAATAGCTTGCGTACTCAAGTGGCAATGGTTAATCAGCAAGTGGTTTTATTTAATCGCACTGTACGTGACAATATTGCGTATGGTCAGCTTGAAAATGCCTCGGATGAAGAGGTGATTGCAGCGGCAAAAGCAGCTTATGCACATGACTTCATTATGGCTTTACCACAAGGCTACAATACCAAGTTGGGTGCACAAGGTCTCAATTTATCGGGCGGTCAACGCCAACGTATAGCCATTGCTCGTGCGATTTTGAAAAATGCGCCTGTACTGATATTAGATGAAGCCACCAGCGCGCTTGATAATGAATCAGAGTACTTTATTCAGCGTGCCTTCGACGCTGCAATGCGAGATCGGACCACAATTGTAATTGCGCATCGTTTATCCACTATTGAGAATGCGGACCGTATTGTGGTGATGGATAAAGGGCGTATAGTAGAGCAAGGTACACACGCTGAACTTATTGCAAAGCAGGGTGCTTACTATCAGCTACATCAGCGTAATTTTGAGGAAAACTAAGTCATGTCAGGTGCGCAGTTTATTCAGGATGCTTGGAACTCACAGGCAAAGTGGTTAATTGTGCTTCGTCCGCTGTCTTGGTTATATCGAGGTGGTTTTCTTCTAAACCGTAAGTTGTATCGGTGCAATATTAAAAAAGCCTATACGGCTCCTGTACCTGTCATGGTGATTGGTAATATTACTGTGGGTGGGAGTGGTAAAACCCCTCTGCTCATTCACTTGGTGAGTTATCTGCAAAGTAAGAATATTCGAGTGGGTGTGATCAGTCGTGGTTATGGTGCCAAAGGCCCATTTCCGACTATGGTGGATCTCAACTCATTGCCTGAAAATGTAGGTGATGAGCCAACTCTCATCGTGCAATCCACTGATGTACCGATGGCAGTGGGTCCAAATCGCCAAGAAAGTATTGAACTGCTTTTATCTCACTATCCCATTGATTTGATCATTAGCGATGATGGGCTTCAGCATTGGGCATTGAATCGCCAAATTGAATGGATTGTCCTAGATAATAATCGTGGACTAGGCAATGAAAAGTTATTGCCCGAAGGTTATTTACGAGAGCCAAAGTCTAGACTGGATCAAGGCATAGTGATCGAACATGCAGATCATCCTACACGTAGTATGCACATGCACTTAGAAGTTGCAGAGCCTTACTTGTTGAATAGTACTGAGGCAAAAGCTTTCAATCCGCAAGATGATTTTTATGCGGTCGTGGGGATAGGTTTTCCGCAACGCTTTTATCGGACTTTAGAGCGTATGGGAGTGCAGCAGTTCCAGTGTCATGAGTTTGCTGATCATTATGAATATGAGTTAGAGGATTTGGTCTTTGATGATGCCAATCCCATCATTACCACTGAAAAAGATGCAGTGAAAATTTTAGCGCTGCTCAAACAAAACCCTAGTTTTGCCCGCGATATTTGGGTTGTTCCTGTCGATGCGGTGTTATCGACGGCGTGTTATGACACCTTACATCAACAGCTCGCCGCTGTAGGTATTGAAATTTCTTAAGGTCTATTATGAAGCATATTGTTATCCCTGCGCGTTTTGCGAGCACACGTTTATCTGGAAAACCACTCCTTAAAATTCATGGCCGTGAAATGATTTTACGGGTCGTTGATCAGGCGAAGAAAGTGGAAGGTTTTGATGATCTCTGCGTCGCAACGGATGATCAGCGAATTTATGATCTTTGCATGGCTGAAGGCGTGGATGTAGTGTTGACCTCAGCGGATCATCCTTCGGGAACAGACCGCCTAAGTGAGGTGGCGAAAATTAAGGGTTGGGCCAGCGAAGATATCATTGTTAATGTTCAAGGTGATGAGCCGTTATTGCCAGCGGCTTTGGTCAAGCAAGTCGCGCAACTTTTAGAGTCACAAGCAGATTGTTCAATGTCGACCTTGTGTGAACCAATTCAGCATTTAGATGAATTTAAACGTGATAGCATTGTTAAAGTGGTGATGTCGAAGTACAAGCAAGCACTTTACTTTAGTCGTGCTACTATTCCATATGACCGAGATGCTGCAAAACAAGTGGAGCAAACGTTGCATGAACAAGCCTTCCGTCATTTGGGTTTGTATGCTTACCGCGTGAAATTACTTCAAGAATATGTGACATGGGATATGGGTACACTCGAAAAGCTCGAAAGCCTAGAGCAACTACGTGTTTTGGAAAATGGACATCGTATTGCCATTGATATCGCAGAAGCGAACTTGCCGCCAGGTGTGGATACACAAGAAGATTTAGATCGTTTAAATGCCATGGATGTGGCTCATTTTGCATAATAGAACTTAGGTTGTATACATGAAGCAAACGCTGCCTGAGCAAATTTATCCGTGGCATCAAAATGTTTGGGAAACTTTAACCACACGCTTTCCTAACATTGGTCATGGCTTATTGTTTTATGGTAAAAAAGGTTGTGGTAAAGAGACTTTTGCTGAGCAGTTTCTTGCTTGGGTCTTATGTGCTAAGCGGCAGCCAAATCATTTGGCCTGTGGGGAGTGTGGAAGTTGTCAGTGGTTAAAGGCGGATACACACCCCAATTATGTGCACATCACTACCGATGAAGACAATAAGAAACAAAATGCTAAGATCAAAATTGAGAAAATTCGTGATCTGCTGCCTTTTGTACAGCAAACGGTAGATGGTTGGCGCGTCATCATTATTGAACCAGCCGAAGCTTTAAATACAGCTTCAGCCAATGCTTTATTGAAAACGCTTGAAGAACCAGGTGATCGTGTTGTTATCATTTTATTGGCAGATCATTATTTAAAACTGCCTGCAACCATTCGCAGTCGTTTGCAACATTTTGCTTTGGATCGCATAAATGAACAGCAAGCAGAGCAATTTTTAAATCAGCATTTGTCCCATAGCGATTTGGCACAGCAACATTTGTTGATGAATTTGTCCAATCATATGCCGTTGCAGGCAATTACATTGTCCGAGAGTGAATGGATTCCTCAACGTGCTGAATTTTTAAAAGATTGGCAAAAGTTGGTGATGGATAAAAATATGCCGATGGTAATTGCTACCAAGTGGAATAAAGCGCTGACATTTAGTGATTTTAGTCAAATGTTTGAGTACTTGTTGTCAGATTTGATTTGTGTCAAGCTAAATCAGCAATTAAAAAACACTGACTTGGATTTCAGTGTGCTGGCAGAACGGTATTCACTTGAAACTTTGTTTTCAATTTATGCTGATTTGCAACAGTCAAAACAATATATTGAACAAAACGTACAAACTAATTTAGTGCTCGACCAATTGTGTATTCGGTTGATGGATGTTTAAAACAGGGGAATTTTATGCAACCACGTATGGGCGGAATCATTCAAGCCAATATTCCAGATAAAGCAACGTTATATGCAAGCTACATGCCTTTTGTAGTTGGTGGTGGTTTATTTATTCCATCCAAACAACCTGTAAAGATGGGAGAGGAGGTCTTTGTTTTGGCAACATTGCCAGAGCAAGCACAGAAAATTCCTCTAACAGGCAAAGTGATTTGGATTTCGCAAAAGCAAAATGGAATCAAACTCCAAGGATTTGGTATTCAACTTTCTGGGGAGAAAGGGGTTTATTACAAATCAGAAGCGGAAAAGTTGCTAGCAGGTCTTAAGTCTGAAGGGCGAACTAGTTACACTATGTAATTAAGTATATCAAGTAGGAAACGCCTGTGTTTGTAGATACGCACTGCCATTTAACCATGCTAGATTTAACGCCTTATGATGGGGATTTGGATTTAGCATTAGCGCAAGCACGTGCAGCGGGCGTTCACCGCTTTATGAGTATCTCAGTTGATCTTGATGATTATATTGAGCTAGCAAAAATTGCGGCAAGGCATGACGATGTGGGCTATAGCGTCGGGGTGCATCCTTGTGAAGATCCTGAAACCATGGCCCGCGCGACCACAGACTATTTAATTGAGTTGGCACAGCCTGAAAAAGTTTGGGCAATTGGTGAGACTGGGCTCGATTATTTTCATAGTACAGATTTCATCGCTGAGCAAAAAGACTGTTTTGCACGACATATTCATGCTTCACAAGCTGTAAAAAAACCAGTTGTTGTGCATACCCGTTCTGCCAAGCACGATACTGTCGATATTATTCGCGCCGAAAAATCGACCCATGGAATTTTGCATTGCTTTACAGAAGACTGGGAAACGGCCAAAGCTGTTTTAGACTGCGGTTATTATGTGTCATTTTCAGGGATTGTATCTTTTAAAAATGCGCAAGACCTGCGTGATGTGGCGAAGCAAGTTCCTTTAGATCGCTTATTAATTGAGACAGATAGTCCTTATTTGGCACCGATGCCGTATAGAGGAAAGTCTAATGAGCCAAAGTACGTTCCTTATGTAGCCAAAGCCTTGGCAGATGTATATGATAAGTCCTTGGAAGAGATGGCTTTCATCACAACACAGAACTTTGAAAACCTTCTCAACATGAAGTAAATAAATTGAAACGATAAAAGCGTATAAGAGAGTACTAGGGTGAAAATGGATCGTCAGGCTCAGTTTCGAGCAAGAGAAGCGTTAATTTTCCAAGTGGCTGAACAGTTGCTTTTAGAAAATGGCGAAGCAGGGATGACCCTTGATGCATTGGCTGCAGAATTAGATCTAGCAAAAGGTACGCTTTATAAACATTTTCAAAGTAAAGATGAACTCTATATGTTGCTCATTATTCGTAATGAGCAAATGTTGCTTGAAATGATTAAAGATACAGATAAACAGTTCCCTGAACATCTTGCTTTTTTTATGTTACATCATTTGCATCACCCTGAGCGCACGGTGTTGTTTCATCAAATAGAAGAGCGATTATCGACCACGGGTGTTGGGATCTATCATTTATTTACTGAACTTTATCAAATTCGAAAGCAACGTCTACGTTTAATTATTCGTATGACCGAGCGGTATTTGGAGTCGATAGAGAGTCAAATGACAGTTCGTGATTATTTGGCATCTATTTGGTCTTTGACGCATGGTGCCGCAGCGATTTTGAACTCTAGTTTTTATCAACGATATTTGGGTTCGCGTGATACTTTGCGTGTGGCCTACATTGACCAAGCTCTGGCGATGCCTAAACAAACGGGCGCAGCAGGATACCTTGCTTAGCGGATAGGATGTATGAAACAGAAACCACCTTCAAGGATTCAAGGATTTACACTGGTTGAATTGATGGTGGTTATTGTTATTATGGCCATTATGGCATCATTGGTGATGTTGAATATCAATGGTGTCGACCAACGTAAAGCAGCGCAAGCCCGTGATTTTTTTATCATGGATGTACAGAAAATTGCACGTGAGGCAAATGACCAAGCACGTGTTTTGGCACTAGAGGTTCAGCCTGCGACCGATGTGGCTGATTTTTCTTATGCTGTTGTTGAATATAAAAATCCTCAATTTACCATACCCACAGAACAACAAAATAATGCAATGCTGAATCAACAAAAATGGAAAAAATATAATGAGTTCCCACAGCAAGTGTTAGCTAAAAATGTTTCTTTTGCTGTGCAATCCTTAGACTATGATGTTTCCCAAGCCCGAAACGAGGATTTAATCCAAGAGAATGCGCCTAAACTGATTTGGTTGGGGAATGGCGAAGCAAAACCTGTTCGTATTCAATTTTATTATGCCAATGAGCCCGTGGGTGCCGAAATTGAAATTGATCATTTGGGTAAAATAAATGCGAGCTAAAGATTTAAAGAATAGTCTGCCGTCTTGTGCTCGAATGAAATGCTATTTCATTAATCCTCGCTCAGGATTTACGTTGCTGGAAGTGATGGTGGCATTGGCTATTTTTGCCACGGCAGCGGTCGCTTTAACTAAAGTAGGTATGCAATATACTCAATCTACTGCACATGCCATCTTGCGTACCAAGGCACAATTTGTTGCCTTGAATGAAATTTCTATGATGGAAATCAATCGTGATTGGCTACAAGGCACGGCCTCTAAACAAATCACCCAGCAAGGTGAAACTTGGCAAATTGATAAATCAGCGCAAGCAACGATTAGTGCTAATGTGCAACGCGTCAATGTACAGGTGAGCTTGGTGAATACTGAAACTGGAAAAGTAGATTCAGGTGTTACGAGTTTAGTTTTTTTTAACCATCGTGATGGAAGCCAACCATGACAAAACGCTCAGGCTTTACTTTGGTTGAGTTATTGGTGGCAATAGCGATTTTTGCTGTGCTTTCAGCTTTGGGTTGGAAGGTTTTTGATTATCTGATCAAGATTAAAGAGCGTAATACCCAACATGAACAGCGCTTAGGTCAGCTACAAGAAGCATATCAACAAGTGTTACGTGACACGGTGCAAATTGTACCAGTTACTGCGAATGTTGCGGGGCAGGTTCAACCCGCAGTCATGTTGCAAAATGGTCAGTTGACCTTTAGTAAAACTGGCGTGACTGATCCTTTAATGCAAGGCATACCGCCTGAAGAGCGAGTTGAATATATTTACAAAGCAGATGAAAAAAAACTGTACCGTTATAAATATAAAAATTTAAATCAAACAGGTAATGATCAACCTGAAACCAGTGTTCTACTTGATTCAGTTGATCAATTTCAAATTATGTTACTCAATCCCAATGAAATGGCACAATGGCCTGAGGTGGCATTGAGTGAAAATGATGTAACTCAGGCAAAAATACTACCGCGCGGTTTAAAAATAAACCTCACTGTCAATGAAGTGAGTTATGAATGGGTGTTTAGTTTATTAAATACAGACTTTTTAAAACAAAAAAATTAAGTTGCAGGATATGAAACTCACGGACTCTATGCAAAACCATTTTTCCTTAAATGTATTCGTTGTAAATAGGTGGGTGTTTTGAAGCGCTCTCAGCATGGCATTGCATTGATCACCATTTTGGTGATGGTGGCTTTAGCAACTATCCTTGCTGCTACGATTGCGAAACATCAGCGCAATACCGCAGAGAGTACGGCTTATTTAATGCGACAAAACCAAGCTCTGTTATACGCAAAAAGTGCTGAAGCTTTTTTTTCTGAGCTGTTGGTGGATGATGCTCAAAATGCAGCAGAAGTCGATCATCTACAAGAAACCTGGGCGAAGCCCATGCCTGCTTTTCCAGTGGAAGATGGTTTTGTTTCTGGGCGTTTAGAAGATGAATCGGGTAAATTTAATTTAAATGCTTTAGTTAAGTCGGATAAAAAGCCGAATGAGGCTGCAAAACTTTGGTTTGAAAAGCTGTTGGTACGTGTGGGGTTGCCTGCGCAACTTTCAGAAGCAGTGATTGATTGGCAAGATGAAGATGATGAAGTCAGTGGGCCGATGGGTGCTGAATCTGCTTATTATCAAAGTTTAGCTCAGGGTTACTTGGCGCCAAATCGTGCTTTTTATAATGTTGAACAGTTGAAGTTGGTACGGGGTTTTGAGGGGCGCAACTATCAACTGATTGCACCTTATGTGAGTGCTTTGCCGAGCAATGAGTTAAAGGTGAATATCAACACTGCACCTGCGCTGGTGTTGGCCAGCATTGATCCCAAGTTGGATGTATCTGCTATTCAAAATTTACAAAAGCAAAGACAGGCCAATTTGGAACATTTTTCCAATATGAATGAACTGTGGGAAGTTGATCCATTTAAGCAAGTGGACGAGGCTCAGCGGGCTGCTGTTAATGATTTTCTCGGAGTTCAATCGAACTATTTTAAAGCCAGAATTGAAGTGTTGCTGAGTGAGCGTAAGCGTCAGTTTAGTAGTGATTTGGTGCGAAAAGATCAAGCGGTATATGTGGCTTATCGGAGCATGTCACCGTTTTAAAGGGTAAATATAAGACTGATATGATTTACCAATTGGATTGAACAATAAAATAAATGAGCATAGGTTAACTTTTGCTTTATAATTAAAGTCAATTCTCAGAAAGTTTGATTGCATTACGGCATATGTTAATTCGTAAGTTATTTAAGTTTGAAAATGCCCATATTGTACGCAACTGTACATCGGATCGTTGTAAACGCTCCATTCATGGTCATAGTTATAAAGTTGAATTACTCCTCAAAGCATCGAAATTAGATCATGGTCAAATGGTTTATGACTTTGGCTTGCTGAAAGGGGTGATTAAAGACCTTTATGACTCTTTTGATCATGCGATTTGTTTTTGGCAAAACGATGATCCAGAATATATCCTAGCATGTAAAACCTTTAGTGCACGTTGGGTGTCGTTACCTGTTTCGCCATCGGCTGAACAATTTTCACGTATTTTCTTTTATCTTGCACAGCAAGTACTTGCGTCGACCGTGACTCAAAACGGTGAAGGCGATGTGGAAGTGTACTCGGTGATTGTGCATGAGACCGATACGGGCTATGCGCAGAGTTTTATTGAAGATATTGAAAATACACAGATGGGGCTTTTAGATTTAAGCCAGATTGAGTTTTCAGAACAAATCCAAGCGGAATGGGCGGACACTGAAATGTATACCAAATTAAAAGAAGGTATCCAATTTCACAATCCGAATGTAGAATTACAAGTCAAACTGTGAAATTTGTCACGGAATATACAGTAAGGGAATAAGGCGCAAGTATGTCTTTAACAGAACAACAGCAAACCAAGCTTGATAAAATTCAGCTGGATGCCAGTTGGAAGCATGGATTAAGTGACTTTTTGCTTAGTACTAAGATGGATGCGTTAAAGCAGTTTCTTGTTACAGAAATAAAAGCGAATAAAGTGATTTATCCGCCAAATGCGCTGATTTTTAATGCATTTAATACGACGCCTTTGGCGAATGTAAAAGTGGTAATACTCGGACAAGACCCATATCATGGGCCGAATCAGGCACATGGGCTCAGTTTTTCTGTGCAAAAGGGGCTTGCTTTACCACCATCTTTACGTAATATTTTTCATGAGTTAAATAAAGATTTAGGAATTGATATTCCTAAACATGGGGATTTAACTCGTTGGGCGCAGCAAGGTGTTTTGCTGTTGAACAGTGTATTAACCGTTGAAGCTGGTCAACCCACATCACATCAAAAACAAGGTTGGGAAGATTTTACCGATCATGTGATTGATGTTTTAAATGAACAGCGCGAGCATATTGTTTTTATTCTTTGGGGAGCATATGCGCAGCGGAAAGGACAACGGATTGATCAAGAAAAGCATTTGGTGTTAAAGGCGGCACATCCGTCACCTTTAGCAGCAAACCGTGGTGGATTCTTCGGTTGTAAAGTTTTTTCAAAATCCAATAATTATCTTAAACAACATGGCATTGAGCCTATAGATTGGCAGCTGGACGCATGACATATTCTCCCGTTTCTAAAAACTACCATCCAGATTTGATTGTAGAAGAAGCAAAAAATGGTTGGCGCATTGTTCGTCTGAATAGACCAAAATCACTTCACGCTTTAGATGAAACGATTGTTTCAGCTTTATTTGAAGTGTTTCAAGATTTTCATAGCGATGACGCAGTAAAAGCCATTTGGTTGGATTCAACCACACCAAAAGCATTCTGTGCGGGTGGTGATGTACGTAAACTTCGTCAACTGGTGATTAACGATGAAGTTGAAACAGCCAATCAGTTCTTTGAGCAAGAATATGCTTTAGATTTATTACTACACAACTATGCTAAGCCTGTCTTGGTCTGGGGTGAAGGTTATGTCATGGGCGGTGGTTTAGGTCTGTTTATGGCCGCGCCATTTCGTTTGGTGACACCGCATTCACGTTTAGCGATGCCTGAAATTAATATTGGTTTGTACCCAGATGTGGGTGCAACGCGTTTCTTGGCGGATCGTGGAGCAATTGGTTTGTTCACGGGCTTAACGGGTTCAATCATGACGGCTGCGGGCGCATATGGTATTGGTTGGGCAACACACATCTGTGATGCGCAGCGTAATACGGTGCTTGAGAAAGTTATTAATATCGACTGGAGTCATTATCCAGCAGGTGATTTTAGAGCCATTGATGACACATTAAACAGTATGCATCGTCCGGTAGGTCCAGGCCCATTACAGAACTCTTTGGATGTCATTCATAGTGTATGTCGTGGTGTGAACTTCGAGCATGATTATGATGCTATTGTTGGTTTAAGTGATGCGCGTAGCGATTGGCTTCGTCAAGCCAGTGAGAACTTACAAAAAGGCTCACCAACAACGGCTGCATTAACATGGTTGCTATGGCAGTGGGGCAAGCAGGTTCATTCTTGGAATGAAGTGTTTGAGCTTGAAACGCAAATTTCGGACTGGAAAATTCGTCATGCAGACTTTGTTGAGGGTGTGCGTGCGCGTTTAGTGGATAAAGACTTGTCACCAGCATGGAAACAAGGGGCTAGTAATAGCTTAAAGGGTATTTTCGCTGGTAATCCACCAACAACGAGCATTGAAAGCTGGAATGAACTCCTTAAACATTACGATGTAATCTAATCTTTATGACTGATGTTTTAAAAATAGATAGTGAATGGATGCAGCTTGCTTTAGAGCAGGCTGCTATTGCAGCGTCAAAAGGTGAAGTCCCGGTCGGGGCAGTCATTGTGAGTCAAAATAAAATTATTGGTTCGGGCTTTAATGCGCCTATTACGCTAAATGACCCTACCGCGCATGCTGAGGTTCAAGCACTTCGCGATGCTTGCCAAAATACACAAAATTATCGTTTACCTGATGATGCGGTCATGTATGTGACGCTTGAGCCTTGTACCATGTGTGTAGGTGCTTTGGTGCATGCACGCGTTTCAAAAGTAGTATTTGGTGCGACAGAGCCGAAAGCGGGCTCTCTTATAAGTGCACGTAAATTATTTGAAACGGGCTATTATAATCATCAGTTCTTGGTTGAGTCGGGTTGTTTACATGAGCAATGCTCACAGCAGCTCAGTCACTTTTTTAAAATGCGCCGCGAACAAAAGCGACTATCCCGTCTACAAGAAAAGGGATGAATGAATTCGTAAAATAATAATTTCATGTAAAATGAAATGACAATAATTATTGTCAAATAAGGCGTTGGAACCACCATGAATAATATTCAGATTAAAAAAGAATTTAATGCACCCGTAGAGCAGGTATTTGATTTACTTTCTAAACACTCAACCTATAACGTCGCTTTTGCACCAGTTCAAGTGGTGCGAGTGAAAGATTCAGCAGATCCAGAACGTCCGGATGGACTTGGTTCTGTACGTCGTATGGGTTTTGGTCCAATTAAACCGTTGCAAGAGCAAATTACATTAATGAATGTGAATGAGCGTATTGAATACAAGATTATTAAAAATCCACTCATCAAACATCATTTGGGTATTATTGAGTTTGAGCCGATTGACTCGAATAAAACGTTAGTGACCTATACGATTGAATTACAGGCACGTGCACCTTTTGTAAGTAAATTAATCCTTGCACAGCTTAAATCTGCGATTAAACTAGGTTTTTCAAAACTCGCTAAATCTGTATAACAAACTTTGGGTAAGCAATGACAGTTCAAATAATCACAATTGATGGTCCAAGTGGTTCGGGTAAGGGCACACTGGCTGCAAAAATAGCAGCCCATTATCAATTTCATTTACTTGATTCGGGAGCGTTATATCGCTTGTTGGGCCTGTCATTGCATCAACAAGATTTGTTGGATGCTTTGTCAAGCGAACTGAGTCAGTGTGTCGAAATTGCTAAACATTTAGACATACAATTTTTAAGTTCCGCACAAGGCACACAAGTCTTGCTTAATGGTGAGGATGTTAGTCAAACCATTCGAACTGAGCGGGTTGGTGAGTTTGCATCAAAAGTTGCAACAATTCCTGAGCTTAGAACTGCGCTGGTCGATCGCCAGCATGCTTTTGCACAAGCGCCAGGCTTGGTTGCAGATGGCCGAGACATGGCCACATCCATCTTTCCAGAGGCTCAAGCCAAGATTTATTTAACCGCTTCAGCCCAATCTCGTGCTGAACGCAGAGTAAAGCAGTTGCAGGGTATGGGGCTGGATGCTAAAATAAACGATATTTTAGCTAATATTGAGGCGCGTGATAAACGTGACATGGAGCGTGAAGTTGCTCCACTCAAACCAGCAGCTGATGCCTACATCATTGATAGTTCTGAATTGAACATTGATGAGGTATTTCAGCTTATGACGGCTTATGTCGATAAGCAATTAGCAAACTAACGAATTTTTATATTCAGCAGAAGCATAGCTTGATCAGTTCAAAATGGACTATGTAGACGCTTAACTAAACCGGCCTTGTCTGATCCAAGACCGCTGACTTTATCAGGTATATCATGACCGAATCTTTTGCAGCCCTCTTTGAAGAAAGCGAATTAAACCTCAACGTTGAAAAGGGTGCTGTCATCCAAGGCGTTGTAGTAAACATCGATTCTGATTGGGTAACAGTTGACACTGGCCTTAAATCAGAAGGTATTGTTGACCGCGCTGAATTCTTAAATGAACAACGCGAACTTGAAGTTCAAGTTGGCGACACTGTTGATGTTGTTGTTGAAGCGCTTGACAACGGCATGGGTCAAACAGTTTTATCACGTGAAAAAGCGAAACGTGCTGAAACTTGGACTAAACTTGAAAAAATCTTTGAAGACGGCGAAATCGTTACTGGTGTTATCTCTGGTAAAGTTAAAGGCGGTTTCACTGTTGACATCGGTCCAGTTCGTGCGTTCCTTCCAGGTTCTTTAGTTGATACTCGTCCTATTCGTGATACTACTCACTTAGAAGGCAAAGAGTTAGAATTTAAAGTAATCAAACTTGATGCTAAACGTAACAACGTTGTTGTATCTCGTCGTGCTGTTATGGAAGCTGAATCTTCAGCTGACCGTGAAGCTCTTCTTGCTCAGCTTGAAGAAGGTCAAACAGTTACTGGTACTATCAAAAATCTTACTGACTACGGCGCATTCGTTGACCTTGGCGGTATTGATGGTCTTCTTCACATCACTGACATGGCTTGGAAGCGTATCAAGCACCCATCAGAAGTTGTTGAAGTTGGTCAAGAAGTTACTGTTAAAGTACTTAAGTTTGACAAAGAACGTAACCGCGTATCTTTAGGTCTTAAGCAATTAGGCGAAGATCCATGGTTAGCGATCATGAACCGTTATCCTAAAGGTTCAATCGTTAAAGCTCGCGTAACTAACTTAACTGACTACGGCTGTTTCGCAGAAATCGCTGAAGGCGTTGAAGGTTTAGTACACGTTTCTGAAATGGACCACACGAACAAAAACATCCACCCATCTAAAGTTGTTCAGATTGGTGATGAAGTTGATGTTATGGTTCTTGAAGTTGACGAAGAGCGTCGTCGTATTTCTCTTGGTATCAAACAAACTCGTGCTAACCCATGGGAAGAGTTTGCTAAGAACCACGACAAAGGTGAAAAAGTTTCAGGTACTATCAAGTCAATCACTGACTTCGGTATCTTCATCGGTTTACCAGGCGGTATCGATGGTCTAGTTCACTTGTCTGACATTTCTTGGAACGAACAAGGCGAAGAAGCTATCCGTCGTTACAAGAAGGGTGACACAGTTGAAGCGGTTATCTTGTCTGTAGACGCTGAAGGCAACCGTATCAGCCTTGGCATTAAGCAAATGAACAGCGATCCGTTCAACGATTTCTTAGCTGCTAACGAACGCGGTGCACTTGTAAAAGGTACTGTAACTGCTGTTGACGCTCGTGGCGCAACACTTAAGTTAGCTGACGAAGTTGAAGCGACTCTTAAAGCATCTGAAATCAACCGCGACCGCGTTGAAGATGCAACTAAGTTCCTTGAAGTTGGTCAAGAAGTTGAAGCGAAAATCATCAACGTAGATCGTAAATCTCGCTCTATCAACTTGTCTATCAAAGCGAAAGACGAAGCTGAAGAGAAAGAAGCAGTTGCTAACTTGAAGACAGCAACTACTGGTCAAGACAATGGTCCTAAGACTATTGGTGATTTGATCAAAGCTCAAATGGGCAACTAAGTAGATGTTTGAATTGTATTGTTAATGTAAGTTAACTAATACTTTTTACACAAATACAATAAACGGTAGCGTAGTATTCACTTATTACGCTACCGTTTTGTATTTAAACAGGTTATTATCAATCTATCTACAAGGTAGCTTGATAATTAAAGAGGTCGCAGATGACTACTGAAGCACTTAATAAGTCTGACTTAATAGAGCGTATTTCTCTTAAAAACCCGCACTTAGCAGAGCCATTAGTGGAAGAAGCTGTTAAGATTATGATTGATCAAATGATTGCATCTTTGTCTTCTGATAATCGTATTGAAATTCGTGGTTTTGGTAGTTTTGCACTCCATCATCGTGAGCCTCGTGTTGGGCGTAATCCTAAAACGGGTAAGTCGGTAGAAGTGGCTGCTAAAGCTGTTCCACATTTCAAACCAGGTAAAGCATTACGCGATGCAGTAAACGAGACTGCAGGCGAATAAAATTTATTGGGGTGCTTATGCGTTACGTATTATTCGCATTATTAATTGTACTGTTTGGCTACTGCCTAGCTTTGGTACTACAAAACGGAACTGAGTTAACCGTTGATCTGTTGTTTATACAGGTTCCAGCAATGCGTTTAGGTCTATTGTTATTATTGACAATGGCTTTAGGGATTGTGTTGGGTTTGTTAATTGGTGTTCAGGTATTTCGTGTATTCCAGAAAGGTTGGGAAATTAAGCGACTACGTAAAGACATTGATCACCTTCGTAAAGAGCAGATTCAATCCGCTCAGTTGGCTGCTGCAGAAGCTGCAGCACATACAAGACATGAAAAAACGGTGTTAGATATCAATCCTAATGATCGTCCATCTACACCGCTTTAAGCCACAATACTTGTTAAGATTTTTATCTTACCAAGTATTGAAGCAAGTTTGATTTAAACGCCTTTGGATATATAACCAAAGGCGTTTTTTATTGTGCTTTAAAATATTGATAACTATATAAAAAGTATATGAATAAAGAACTTAGTTTGAATTTTAAATAGTTTTTAGAAAAATAGTCTTGGTCGTTTTAGGCTTAATCCGTATAATGCCATAATTTTGTGAGTTTGAAGGGTCTCCCCATGAGTATTATTGTTGCCTTAGATGCAAAAAGTCATTATGACGCAATGACGATTGCTGGGCAATTAGACCCTCAATTATGCCGTGTAAAAGTCGGTAAAGAATTATTTACCCATGAAGGCTCATCTATTGTTAAAGCTTTACATGGTGAAGGCTTTGAAGTCTTTTTAGATCTAAAATTTCACGATATCCCAAATACGACTGCGCAAGCGGTATGTGCTGCTGCAGATATGGGGGTTTGGATGGTAAACGTCCATGCTTCAGGTGGCCGTAAAATGATGGAAACCTGCGTTGAGCGCTTAAAGGCTGGCAATTATAATACTCAACTAATTGCAGTAACGGTGTTAACCTCGATGGGCCGTGAAGATTTAGCCGATATTGGTCTGGATATTGAACCATTTGAACAAGTCAAACGTTTAGCAAAATTGACTAAAGACAGTGGTTTAGATGGTGTGGTATGTTCAGCGCAAGAAGCAAAAATGCTGCGTGAGACTTTAGGTTCAGAGTTTGCATTGGTGACACCGGGCATCCGCCCTGAGGGTTCAAGTGCGGATGACCAAAAGCGTATTGTAACGCCAAAACAAGCAATGTTAGACGGTGCAACACATCTAGTGATTGGTCGACCAATTACACAGTCTGTAAACCCGTGTCAGATGCTCAAAGATATTTTAGCGACGCTTTAAGCGACCAGAAATCTAAAAAGCCTTTCATTCGAAAGGCTTTTTTATGGATTAAATTTTAAAAAGAATTGTTGGTGAGCGAAGTGGCAATAGCAAAATAAAAAGACGGCATCGAATAGAGCGCTATGCTTTACAGAGCAGCCAAGACACTCACAACAATCGGCGCCAAAACTGACAGGATGAAACCACTCACCATGGCATGTGGAATAAAGTCATTCCCACATGCTTGTTTGACCATCGGTAGAGTGACATCCATTGCTGTAGCTCCTGCGGATGAAATTGCAGAGCGAGGGTAACGCCAGCCAATGATGTACATAAATACAATCGCAAAAATTTCTCTGAACAAATCATTCATCAGTGCAATACTGCCTAAATGTGCATTCTTTAACTCCGTGACCACAATGCCAGTCATAGAGTAGAAACCATAACCTTGAGACAACATAATCAGGTCTTTTAATTGAATGCTCGGTACAAAATAGGCCGTTACAAACGCCCCAATAATTGAACCCAGAATACAACCAAGTGGAACGAGTAGGATTTGCCAGTTCAACCATGAGTGATCTAGTGGGGAATAGGCTAAATCAAGCCCGATCAGGAACATGAAAACCAGTAACAAGTTCCATGTGCTGATATGAAGGGTATAGCCGAAACCTGAAGATAGTTCCGCCAAACCATAACCCAAGGCCAGTGCGATAAATGCATAACTGATATTGATTAATGATTTGCTCACAAGGCTCATGGACACTTTGCCATGACTCGGTTGATAGCCCAAAAGTTTAAATAATATGTAACAACAGACAAAAGCACCGATACTGGTCATAACTGCTAAAAGCGCTGCATGATTGAGTATTTGCCAAGGCTGGGCAATGCTATGCAAAGTCGTTGAAAACTCAATCGCAATTGCAATTAAGAGAATATAAGTAAAATAGGGCAGGATTTGAAAGGCAAGTCGTTCAAGCCATTTGGGTAAACGACGCGCCAAAACAAATCCAAGTGCTAAACAAATAAGAAGCTGAAAAATCAACCAAAATGATTGCATGTCAAATAAAGTGTGAATAAATACTAACTTATTATGACCGTGATCTTAATTTATTGCTTGACTATCTTGCTTAGAGTTTAAAAAACGATAGTCTGCTGGATTGGCTTTTCGTGTTTTTAGCCAATACTTCCATGTATAGCTGGGCCATAAAGAGAAATTTTTCCCGTCCGCTTGTTGATACCAGCTGACACAGCCAGATTGCCAAATGGTATCTGTAAATTGACTTTGTACATGGTGATTAAATTGGTCTTGAGTATCTGCTTTCACAACGATTGCTTGAGATTGGGTTTTTTCTGTCATCTCGATGAGCTGTAGAATGTAATTTACTTGTGACTCAATCATAAAAATAACCGAGTTATGACCTAAGACTGTATTGGGCCCTAAAAGCTGAAATAAGTTTGGGAAACCTTTGGTGCTAATTCCATAGTAACTTTCGGCCCCATCTTGCCATGCGTCTGTAAGCTCGACATGATTCAGTCCTGTACAGCTAAAGGATTTAAGATAAATACGTGGGTCAGTCACAAAACCTGTGCCATAGATGAGGCAGTCAATTTTACGCTTTTTCCCATCTTTGGTGATGATACTGTCCTCAGTCAATTCCAAAATATCATCGGTAATCAACTCCAAATTTTTACGGTTGAAGCTTGGATAATATTTGTTGGAGACCAAAATGCGTTTACAACCCATAATATAGTTGGGAATCAGCTTATCTGCGGTTACAGGATCTTTGACTTGATGGCGAATATAGGCTTCTGCTAGTTTTTGTGCATATTTCATGACCTGTGGTTTCATAATAGGAACAACACGAGATTCATTTGTCCAATACAGACGAGCTCGATGAATTTTTCGAAACCAATCAAATCGATTAAACAGTGTTTTCTCAATGGGTAAATAACGACGTTCGTCCCGAGGAATAACCCATGCGGCTGTCCTTTGCAGTACGTAAAGTTGTTTCACTTGTTCTGAAATTTCAGGAATATATTGAATCGCGCTACCCCCAGTGCCAATCGAGGCAACATTTTTACTGCTGAGGTCATAGTCATGATCCCACTGTGATGAATGGAAAACTTTGCCTTTAAACTTCTCGATACCCGCAATATGCGGAATTTGCGGTACATGCAACGGACCAGATGCGAAAATGACAAATTGAGCGGTCAGAGTTTCATTTTGATTAAGGGTGAGTTGCCATAAACACTGATTGTCTAAGTAATGTGCAGCACTGACTTCGGTGTGAAAGCGGATATAAGGCTGCAATTGATTTTCAGTGGTAAGTGTTTGCATGTATTGATAAATTTCAGGTGCTTCAGCATAACGTTTAGACCAGTCGGTCTTGGGTGAAAAAGACAAGGAATAGAGATGTGACTGTACATCACAAGCAGCGCCCGGATATTGGTTTTCACGCCATGTGCCACCTATTTCACTGGCTTTTTCCAAAATGACAAAATCACGAATATTGTTTTGTAAAAGGCGAATAGCCATAGCTAAACCGCCAAAGCCTGCACCAATAATGGCGATTTTTACCTGAGGGGTTGTTGAATTTGCTGCCTGCATTTGTTTTTCCTTTTTGTTTTACTTTATTGTAGAGCAACTATCCAGAAGGTCTATGATAGCCTTGACAAGAAAATTGATAGATTCGGCAATTGTTGTGCGCTAGGCGGCTGTAGTAAAACATAGGCCAATATTTTGCTTTTAATTGATTATGAAACGTTCTGTACTTGGCTTGATGTATTTGATTCAAGGAATGCGTAAAGCAGGAGTCGCAGTCGATCAAAAGTTACAAAGCATTGGCTTACGTGTGGAGTCGCTTGATCCGAATGCGATCATTCATCCTGCCCTAGAGTGGGATATTTTGAAAATCATTGCAGAGGATATTGAGCCTGAGCAAGGCTTGTTCATTGGTCAGCATTATGTCTTGGCAGGATATGGCCCTTTACTGATGTTATTGATGACCAGTCCAACGACACATACCGCGTTAGAACAGGGTATTCGCTATCAAAGTTTGACACATTTGAGTGGTTTATTGGGTTTGAAAAAACAAAATGATCAAGTCGCACTGTGTTATCTACCGCGAGACCTACAAACGTCTGTGGGACAGTTGCGTGCACACTCTGAGATAGCGGGAACCTATAAGTTTTTACAAGATATTTATAAGATGATTGGGCTGGAAATGCCTGAGATTCGAATTACTTTACCTATTTCACGACCTGATGATGCGAAAAAACTGGCGCTCTATCAGCAGGTTTATGGTCAACAAGTGAGTTTTGGTACGCAGCAAGCTGAATTTTGGTTTGATGAATGGGTTTTAAATGTACCAATTCCTTCTGCAGATTTGATGACATTTAACGTTTATGCAGGTAAATGTCAGGCGGAATTACAACGTTTGGAAGAAACGGCAGAGCAACCAAGTCTGATTCAACGTGTACAGGATTATTTGGAGTTACAACGTGGTTTACTGCCGACCATGGCTGAAACCGCACAAGCGTTGAATTTGCCAGAGCGAACCTTAAGACACCAGTTGCAACAGTTAAATAGCAGTTATAAACAAATTCGTGAGCAATTAATGAAAGACCGTGCACTACATTTGATGGAATATCAGGAATATTCCATTGAAATGATTGCAGAGTTATTGGGTTACTCGGAGCCTGCAGCCTTTAATCATGCATTTAAACGGTGGTTTGGTTACAGTCCACGACAATATGGGAAATAGCCTAAGCATAATTATGCCAAAGTGTTATATATTAACTTTTCCACTCCGCTATAATTGATATAGCCTAAAAACAGTATTAAATGATATGTCAGATTTTAATTCACCTACCGCATTCAGTCCCTTATCTCCTGCAGAGCGTTATGCTCAAGCCTTAGCATCCGGGCAGTTCATGTCTGATGAGGCACAAGCTCAGGCCGTTCATGAGTTGGATCGCGTTTGGCATGAATTAATTCAACGTTTTAAGGCATCTAAAAAAGCATTCCGTCGTTTTCGCCGTCAAACTTCTCCCCGTGGTGTGTATATGTGGGGTGGTGTAGGCCGTGGTAAAACATGGTTGATGGATCAGTTTTATGACTCAATTCCATTTCGTCGTAAAACACGGATGCATTTTCACCATTTTATGCAACATGTACATCGTGAGCTCAACAAGCTTTCAGGTCAGCGTAACCCTTTAGATGCGGTTGCGGATCAAATTTATAAAGAAGCGGTGGTCATTTGTTTTGATGAGTTTTTTGTCTCAAACGTCACAGATGCTATGATTCTCAGTGATTTGTTCCAAAAGCTTTTTGCACGTGGCATTACCTTGGTGGCAACCTCAAACATTGCGCCAGATGGTTTATATAAAAACGGTATTCACCGCGATCGTTTCATTCCAACCATTGAAATGGTGAAACAGCAGTGTGTGATTTTAAATGTAGATGCAGGCGTGGACTATCGTTTGCGTGTTTTAAAGCAAGCGCAACTCTTTAAATCTCCTTTAACACATGAGCACCAACGTTGGATCGCACAGCGTTTTAGTGCATTGACACAAACCCAAACTATTTCAGATGAGCCGATTATTATTAATAATCGTATTGTAGAAACGGTCGGGCATACTGAAGATGTTTTATGGTGTGAGTACTCAGAGTTGTGTTTAAAACCACGTAGTCCTGCTGACTTTATCGAAATTGCAAATATTTATAATACGGTGTTGGTGAGTAATGTTCCGCATTTGACCGATTATCTTTCTGAAGGGACACGTCGTTTTATTTATCTGGTCGATGAGTTTTATGACCGTGGGGTAAAACTGATTTTAACCTCAGAAGATACAATTATCGATTTGTACTCTGGTGATAAATTAGCCTTTGAAATTGAACGCACGCGTTCACGTTTATTGGAAATGCAATCAGATGATTACTTGAATGAAGCGCATCGACAAATACAAGCTGAAGCAAGTAAACAACAAGAAGAAATTTAAAAATATAAGCACCCAAAAGGGTGCTTTTTTATGTGCATTTTCATCGATTAATTTATCGACTTTTTTGAATAATCATGGCTTAATCAGGATTGAAAATAGGGAGAATATTGGTTTTAAGTGTAATAAACATACAAAACTGCACTTAAGTCTAATTTCGGCATTTCAAAAACTTAATAAACTACTAAAGAGCATTTTGTAAATTGATAATGCCTGGGCCTTGAGCAGTATTTTATTTGGTAGTTTGTATACTTTATTAAATAAAAAATGATCACTATTTCGCACGGTGATATTACTATTCAGCCAAGTTTAAATCGGTATACTAGAATCTCTTGTATAAAAAGTAGCAATATCAGGAAAGACAATGACTGCACGTATTCAAAAAGGCAAGTTAGCGATTGCTAAAGAACTTTACGATTTCATCGAAAATGAAGCACTTCCAGGTTCAGGTTTGGACAGTGAAACTTACTGGAAAAACTTTGAACAAGTCGTTGTCGATCTTAGCCCAAAGAACAAAGCACTATTGGCTAAGCGTGACGACATTCAAGCGAAGATCGATGAATGGCACCGCAACAACAAATTTGAACTTGGAGCTTACAAAGCTTTCCTTACTGAAATTGGCTACTTAGTACCAGAAGTAGAAGATTTCCAAATCAGCACAGAAAATGTAGATGAAGAAATCGCATTATTGGCTGGTGCGCAATTGGTAGTACCTGTGCGTAATGCACGTTACTGCTTAAATGCTGCAAACGCGCGTTGGGGCTCTTTGTACGACGCACTTTACGGTTTTGACGTGATCCCTGAAGACGGTGG
This sequence comes from Acinetobacter sp. CWB-G5, assembly GCF_019209785.1. NCBI lineage: Bacteria > Pseudomonadati > Pseudomonadota > Gammaproteobacteria > Moraxellales > Moraxellaceae > Acinetobacter > Acinetobacter sp. CWB-G5. The sequence goes on from NZ_JAHUTF010000002.1 coordinate 462,168, forward strand.
CGCGGAAAAAGGTAAAGGCTATAACCCTGTACGTGGCGACAAAGTTATTGCATTTGCGAAAAACTTCTTAAATGAAACCTTCCCATTAGCAAATGGTTCGCATGTTGATGCGACAAAATATGCAGTTGAAGGCAAAAAGTTAGTCGTGACGTTAAAAGACGGTTCGACATCGACTTTGGCTAAAGAAGCACAATTTGTTGGTTTTAATGGCGAAGAATCTGCTCCAACAGAAATCGTACTTTTAAACAATGGCCTACACGTTGTAATTGAAATTGATGCGAACAGCCCAATTGGTAAAACAGATGCCGCTGGCGTAAAAGATTTAGTTCTTGAAGCTGCTGTAACGACTATTCAGGATTTAGAAGATTCGATCGCTGCTGTAGATGCAGAAGAGAAAGTTGAAGGCTACCGTAACTGGTTAGGTTTGATGAAAGGTACACTTTCAGAGTCTATCGAGAAAAATGGTAAAACCGTTACGCGTACTTTGAATAAAGACCGTACGCACAAAAACTTGATTGGCGGTGAAACAAAACTTCATGGTCGTTCATTGATGCTTCTTCGTAACGTGGGTCATCTCATGACCAACCCTGCGATTCTTGTAGATGGTGCTGAAATCTACGAAGGTATCATGGATGCATTAATCACTCCGCTATTGTCTTTCGCAGACATTAAAGGTGAAAACGAAAACAAGAACTCTCGTAAAGGTTCAATGTACATCGTAAAACCTAAAATGCATGGCCCTGAAGAAGTTGCTTTTGCTGTTGAGTTGTTTGAGCGTTCAGAACAAGCGCTTGGCTTGCCTGCAAAAACTTTAAAAATCGGTATCATGGATGAAGAACGTCGTACTTCTGTAAACTTGAAAAACTGTATTGCTCAAGCGAAAGACCGTACGATCTTCATTAACACGGGTTTCATGGACCGTACTGGAGATGAAATCCATACCTTTATGGAAGCAGGTCCATTCGTTCGTAAGGGCGAAGTGAAATCACAAATTTGGTTCCCAGCATATGAAAACCGTAACGTGATGATCGGTCTTCAAGCGGGCTTACGTGGTAAAGCACAAATTGGTAAAGGCATGTGGCCAAAACCAGATATGCTTTTAGACATGTACAAAACCAAGATTGAACATCCAGAAGCGGGCGCAAGCTGTGCATGGGTTCCTTCTCCATCTGGTGCTGTCATTCATGCGATTCACTATCACCAATGCAACGTGTCTGAGCGTCAAAAAGAATTATTGAATACAGAGCCTTTATCATTAGATGATTTGTTAACACCACCTTTAGCGACAGATACCAACTGGACTGAAGAAGAGAAAACCAAAGAGCTTGAAAATAACCTTCAAGGGATCTTGGGTTATGTTGTGCGTTGGGTTGACTTGGGTGTAGGTTGTTCGAAAGTTCCAGACATCAATAACGTGGGTTTAATGGAAGACCGTGCAACTTTACGTATTTCATCTCAACACGTTGCAAACTGGTTACGTCATGGCATCGTATCTGCGGCGCAAGTTGAAGAAGTGATGCAGCGTATGGCGAAAATCGTTGATGAACAAAACGCAAACGATCCGCTTTACACGCCTATGGCACCAAGCTTCGATGGTTATGCATATAAAGCAGCGTATGACTTAGTGTTTAAAGGTGGTGAGCAGCCATCAGGTTATACAGAGCCACTTCTGCATGCTGCACGCTTGAAGTTAAAAGGTTATACAGGTGACTAATCTGTAAATCTAAAAAAGCCTCTTCGGAGGCTTTTTTATTGGCTGAAATAAGTCGTACTGCGTTTATATAGGAAATGAATAAGACTGATTTAATTTTGGGTAATGGTGATCTATAGATTGGGCTTACTCAAGGCTATGAATGGGCTTAAGAGTCGGGCTAAATCAGTATCTCAACTAGACGATGCGGATAAAAGCCTTATACAATTCGCTATATAAATCTCGTCATACTATTGTTAACCATCAAGTTAGATGAAAATCCATGTGTGCTAATTTTAAACCTCTAACCCTTGCTCAAGTACAACAGTTTGGTCTACCTGAAATTCCGTTTGATTATGTCGAAGAAGTCTATCCTGGTTATGAGCTGCCTTTATTGTTCAAATCAAATATAGGTTTTGAGTGGCGTAAGGTACATTTTGGTTTAATACCGAAATGGGCCGAAGATAAGAGTATTGCAACGAAAACCTATAATGCTCGAAGTGAGACACTCTTGCAAAAGGCTAGTTTTATTGAGGCCACTTCCAAATATCAGTTTGGTGTGATCCCAGTTTTTGAATTTTATGAGTCCAAATATATAGAACAAAAGCCGCAGAGATGGGGTGTTAGACGACAGGATAGTCAAGTGATATTTGTTGCTGCACTTTATGAAATCTGTCGTATAGCAGGCGAGGTAGTGCGTTCAGCAACCATGCTTACAATGGATGCTATAGACCACCCAATGATGCGGGAGTTTCATGAGCCGGGTGATGTGAAGCGTTCAGTAATCGTGATTCCACATGAACGCTTAGAGGAGTGGCTCAGCTGGAAATCACCAAATATTCAATCCTTTGTACAAGGCTTTCCTGTTAAAGAGTTTGAATGTTCACATGTGCCGAAAATAAAAGTCGAAAAAGAGAGTCCCCAACTCAACTTTTTCGACTTTTAAGCGGTTTAGCGAGCTAAATTTTTAAACACGTGTTTTAAGCTTTCCATCATTTTTTCAATTTGCAAAGGTGTTAAGCCTTCAAATGATTGCTCAAGGACAACACTGGTGAGATCATTAATCTTATTGGTCATTTCAACACCTTTTTCGGTGAGAAGGACGCGGGTGATACGAGCATCGTCTTCACAAGAATAAGTTTCAACCAATCCTTCATCTTTTAAACGATAAACAATTTTGGTGGTTGTCGACATTTTAGAGACCACCATGTCAGATAAATCAGAAACACTGGCATGTGGCTTTGAATCTAGAGCTAGTAAAATACGACGACGTGAGTTATCTAAACCATACTTTTTTAAAGCGTGATCGACATTGAGTACATACTGTGCATGTACTTGTGTTACCCAGTAAAATGGAAAACTTTCTAAAGAAAAATCTTCAGAACCTGGTAGGAACTTACTGTACTTTTTGGTCATGTGACGGATTCCCCGTGAATCGTATTTTTATTTTATAGATCATTTGAACACATTTTATGTGAACACTCATACACTTATCAATACAAAATTACTGGATTTATCACCATAAACGAAATTTGTTAATGGATAACCTTGGCCAGTAATCAAGAAAATTTAAGCGTGGCTGTTTAGAAGAGACAGGGCATAACTGTCTTTATCCTGATGGAAGCTCACAATACTTTGCGCAAATTGTACAACTTCATCTTCGACTTCAGCATTCTGGTGAGAATCCAAAGAAAGTTTAGCCATCGGAAAACCGTCCTGTAGAACGATAGGCAAGTGCATTTCAAACTTTTGGTTATTATGCGAAACCACAACTTTAACTTGATGCTGATCAAATGAGGAGTCTAAATGCAGATATGCGCCTTCATAGCTAGTATTGGCAAGCATTTTTGACGTTTTATTGAAGGTCAATGCTTTTTCATTGTTCATAGCGATGAATCCTGTCTTCGATTACTTTGATCGGATTGTCAATCCGCGCATCCTTGGTTTGGGTAATTGACCACTTTTACATTAATGCTGGTCGTGTTTCATTTTAGTGAAAAAAATGGATTTGTGAACTAGTGTTTTTAACAAAAAGTGTCATTCTTGGAAATCATAATTGTAGTGAATTGATATTTTTTAACTATTATTAAAATAAATAATTAAATAAAAACAATAATTTGAGTTTTATTTAAGATGTGTTTTATTAGAAAAACTAAAAAATGACCGCCGCGTCTAATCTTTATAGAATGCGACAATTGGCATTAAGTGACAAAATTTCGAACAGAGATTTCGATATTTTTATGTATTTTTTGCATAATAAGTGGTCGAATATTAAAATTTTGTTAAAAACTATAAAAAAATTATTACAACCCAAACATCTCAGGCATAATTATTTCATCTTTAGTTGAACAGGTCACAAATATGGATCCGTCGCCGTGCAGGTCTATGCTTTTAAAACAGAAACATAATTCTGGGGTAATAAAATAATGGAATTTTTATTAGATCCGGGAATATGGGTAAGTTTACTTACACTGATTATATTAGAAATAGTTTTAGGTATTGATAACCTAGTCTTTATTGCCATTTTGGCCGAAAAACTTCCTCCTGAGCAACGTGATAAAGCGCGTGTCATTGGTCTGTCGCTTGCACTTTTAATGCGCTTGGGCTTGTTGTTTATCATTACTTGGTTAGTCACGTTGACTCGACCGCTGATTACGGTATTGGATTGGACATTCTCTGGGCGAGATCTGATTCTTTTATTTGGTGGATTATTCTTAGTTTATAAAGCCGTTACCGAATTGCATGAAAAAATTGAAGGTAAGCCCGAAGTTAAGCTGACCACCAATGTAGTCTATGCAGGTTTCACCGCAGTTGTGGCACAGATTGTGATCCTTGACGCGGTGTTCTCACTGGATTCGGTGATTACCGCGATTGGTATGGTCGACAACATTAATGTGATGATGGTGGCTATGGTCGTTGCCATGGTGGTGATGCTGTTAGCGTCGAAACCATTAATGACTTTTGTAAACCGTCATCCGACTGTGGTCATCTTGTGTTTAAGCTTCTTACTGTTGATTGGTATCAGCCTGATTGCGGAAGGTTTCGGCTTCCACATTCCTAAGGGTTATATCTATTCAGGTATCGGCGTTGCCATTGCGATTGAAGCCTTTAATCAGTTTGGTGAGCGCAATGCGGCAAAACATGAAGCGAAAATTCCACTGCGTCACCGTACTGCAGATTCTATTTTAAAACTCATGGGTGGCAAGATCCAAGCAGAAGACCCTGATCAGCTTCAAGCGCAAGAAACTTTTGCGGATGAGGAACGTTATATGATTGGTGGTGTACTGACATTGGCCGAACGTTCAGTCGCGTCGATCATGACACCACGTAGTCAAATTTCATGGGTCAATCTTGATGATTCACCTGAGAAAATTCGTGAGCAGGTATTGTCTGTGCCGCACAGTTTATTTCCTGTGTGCCGTGGTAGCTTGGATAAAGTGATCAGTATTGCGCGCGCCAAAGAATTGCTCGATGTTTTAGATGATGAAGAGCAATTGAAAGACTTGATCAAACGTCATCGTCCAATTTACATTTTTGAAAAAATGAAAGTCATTGATGCGATTAATACGTTAAGAACGTCTAAAGGTTCATTGGTTTTGGTGAGCGATGAGTTTGGTAATGTGCAAGGACTCGTTTCACCGCTTGACGTATTTGAGGCGATTGCTGGTGAATTTCCCGATGCAGATGAGCAACTTGATTTGGTGAAGGTTGATGATCAGACGTGGAAGGCAACAGGCATGCTGGATTTATATCAGCTGGAACTGGAACTTGGCATGATCGATTTGGTTGAAGAAGATGCAGGCTATATCAGTGTTGCCGGTTTAATCCTAGATAAAACTCATGGTGATGTACACGTTGGAACTCAACTGGACTACCGTGGTGTTCACTTTGAAGTGCTTGAGTTGGATTCAAATCGAATTAAGACAGTCAATATCACCTATCGTACTGCTTAATCCTTGCAAAAATAGATTGTGAGAAAAATGTCAGCCTCGTGCTGGCATTTATTTCTGCTTATAAAATAAGCGCTATGCACTTAAATAAAAAGCAGTTATTCTATGCCCGCAATTGGGGTGTTGTATTTGGTTCTTGACGTTATCGGTTTGGTGAAGACATTTTTTCTATACCTATGGTGGTCAAAGCATTGCATTTAGACCATGACAGTAAAACAAATGATTAAAATAAGAATGGAAACACTTCATGCAACTTATGGAAAATGTCGTTGATTTTAATAAACTTTCAGTAGAGAAAAAACAAGTTCTATTTGAAGAGCTTGAAACTTTTGATCGACAAATTTTCCCAAATGCAATCCCAGCAGAACTGCATCAATTGTTGTATAACCCTGATGTAGTGGCATTGCCAATTATTCGTTTTTATCATCGCGGAAAAATAGTTGGGCAAAATATTATTGCCATTTTGAAGCTTAAGACAGCGCATCAACCCTTATATATTATTAGCTCGCGAGCAGCTTTTTTACCTGACTACCGAAATCAAAACAGAACACTTTTATCCGCAATTCGAGTGACCTTGGGTTATCGTTTAAAATATCCTACGCGTCAGTTATGGTTTGTTTCGAGTTTAATGCAGCCAAAAGTGTATCGGCTGTTTGCTTCACGTTCAAAACGTTTTTATCCGCGTGCAGAAGTGTCAATGCCTGAGGATCATTTACAGGTTCTTGATCTCATGCAAAACCGTCATGTGAATGTGCAACAGCGCAGTGATGATGTGTTTGTGCATCCTTGTGTACTGCCGCAGACCACGCCTGAACAATTGATTCGACTTCGAAATCGAGCCAGTCGTCATATCAACTTTTATATGCAACATACGCCTGATTATTTTATTGGTATGGGCTTAATGTGCATTTGTAAATTAGATTTGTTGACTCTGCTAGAAGCGGCGATGAACGTGTTTTTAGGGCGAGAAGTTGCCTAAGCAGAAACTCTCGCTATACTTTATTTAGGCTGAGGTACGGATAAGCTGTATATCCGCATATTCATAAATGGTTTCAGCTTTCATTTGATGAATGTGATCCATAAACGCTACATTAAAACTTCCTGTACTTTGGCTTCGAGCATAAGCAAGCTGCCCCGCAATGGCAAAGTGGACATGCGCAGACAGCGCTGCAATGACAGGATTGGTGACTGCGCTATAGGCTGCAATTAATGCACCTAGGGCACAACCCGTAGCAGTAACTTTAGGTTGTAAATGCGAACCACCATTGACTTGGATTACAGCATCAAGCTGTTTGGAAAGGATGTAGTCAGACTCACCAGAAATGGCAATGACTTCAGCCTGCGCTAAAAGTGTTTTTGCTTGATGGTAGACATCGGCACTGCTTGCTGTACTGTCAACGCCTTTGGTTTCGATCTGATTACCCGCAAGTGTACTGATTTCCGATGCATTACCACGAATAACGGTAGGTTGAAAAGCTAATAGCTGATCGACCATTTCAGAGCGCCATTTTAAAAATGGCCCATATCCTACAGGGTCTAATACCCAAGGTATGTTTTGCTGCTGTGCGGTTTGTGCCGAGATTTGCATGGCTTGCATTTGTTCAGAGGTTGGTGTACCTAGGTTAATACTGAGCGCTGCACTAATACGGGTGAAACTTTCCGCCTCAAAGGGATTATCAATCATGGCAGGTGAGGCGCCCGCAGCTAATAAAACGTTGGCTGCATAATTGGCAGCCACACTGTTGGTGATACATTGCACCAAAGGTTGTTGCGTTTGCAGGGCAGTCCAAGCTTCAGCAACATATGCCACCAAGACATCGGTTTGGTCTTGAATCGATTGTTTTGTGTTAAGCAAGGACAGGTCTAAAAGCTGGGTCATAGTGGGTGCCCTTATTTGGTGAAATAGTGGTCTTGGTGCTTACATTTGCGACAAAATAAAGTCACATATTGATCGGCATCATAATCTACGGTAAGCTCATTTGAACCGCAGTACATACAGCGTTTTTGCGAATAGAAGCTTAAGCGCGGCTCAATTTTTTGCCATGAACGAGAGACAGGTTGGAAGAAAATGGCTTCGTCATAACCTAAAAAGCGGAAAAATAAGACTTCGCTCATTTTGCTGAATGGTAAGTTTTGCGGTCGAGGCAGAGTTGATGTTTCCCATTTTTCAACCACACTGCGTTCACGGTATTGTTGTAAAGTTTTTTTCAACAAGTTGGTGTTGATGAAGTTTTCATTTCTGGGTTGTAAGGCTTTACGTTCATATAAATACTCCAATGCAGTTTGGATTAAATAATAAATTTGTCCGACTGCGAGTACATCGAGTAAACGATAACAAAACACTTGGAAACTGTTATTTCCCGCAATTTGAATGCCCCACGTACGGCAGTAAAACTGCATAAATTGGATAATTTCCTGATAGAGCAATTGGTACAAGGCATTTTTGACTTCATCCGCGGTCTTAAAAGGCACACCAAGGCTAAGATTTTCATAAAACCAATAACGTAATTGCTGCGTAACACTAAATAGGCTAGGTTCAGAATAGCCGTCCAAACGTACATTAATATAATACTGATGGGCTTCACTGGCAAAATCTTTGGCAACGAGGATTTGTTCTTTTACCAGTTGTTTGACGAGACTATTTTGAAACAGATAATTGGGGGTGATACTAAAATATTTGATCTGTTCCCAATCAATAAACTCTTGATGCTGTGTATGTTCTTGTGCGTAGTCATCTAACAGGGCCAATAAAAATAATTTATGCATAAAACTGAGTTGACCCAGTTCAAACTCATAAATGTCCTTGGTTTTGGTTTTACGCTGTTCTTGCTGACGAGTTTCTTTCAATATTTTTTTGCGCTGGGCTAAACAACTGTCGCAGTGGCAATTTAGATTGGAATTGCTAAAAACACGATGTTGGCAGTGGCTACATTCATGAAAGTTAATTTCTTTGTCGTATTGTTCAGCATCCACCCAAAACATGGCCGCCTGACAAAGTGGACAAGGCGTGCTCTCATCAAGTTGTTTGTGCAAAATTTGAAGCGACATAAGTTGAATTTGAAACTCAGGATTTTCTCAAATTATACACGCTAAAATTTCAGAAAGGCGTTGTAAATTGCAGTGTAATTGAACAAGCAGAGGTGCTTTGTAAACGCTAGATGGGTAAAGTAACGCAGTGGCGAATATAGGGCAAAAAAAATACGGCATGCACCGTATTTTTTGGACTAGTAGAATTTAAACGGGGCAAGGTAGAGAGTCATCTTCCATACCTAGTTTTTTAGCTTCAATCATGGCTTGAACTTTTTTGCTCGGCAACTTTTTACTCCCTAGTGTGTCGTAGTGATTTAGAATGCTGCTGACATCATGTGCTTGTAAAGGCATTCCTTCACAGCTCATGAACAGGGCAATGACTTTATGATCAATTTTTGCAGCATGCATTGCTTGCAGCATTTTTATATTTTCGACGCGGATGATATGGTCTTTTAAGTACATCTCACACCTCTATTTGTTTTGCTTAGGTTTTATCATGCGCTATGCATATTTAGATACAAGCAAAAACTGTGCACAAAATGTAGCCGATTTGAAAATTAAGTTAGATATTTGAAAAGAGCTGGCTTTATATCTTATCGATGTCTTTAAGTTTCTCAGCGTTAGAATGGTAGAGAGCTAATGGCACTGTGTAAGTGTAAAGGGTGGTGCAAATATTGCTAGACAAGGACGGCACGATGTGAGGAGTTGTCTGTTTCTTATTCACTTGGCGCAGTCATATGAGCGGGATAAGACAAATAGAATTGAAAAGCTTGTTCAACGTGCCCATATAAATATCATTCAACATACACAGACAGCATGGCAAACTTGTCGTATGATCAAAACATACACAATATAAAGCTGTAGACCAATAGCATTAGGACATGACATGAATATTGCGGCAAATCCAATTATTGAAGCAGATCAAACCGTCTATTTAAAAGATTACCAAAAACCATCTTTTTTAGTAGACAGCATTCACCTCGATATTCAGGTCTATGATGAGCATAGCAAAGTTGATGCTGTACTGGAGCTGACGCGCCAAACTGAGGGTGATTTGGTTTTACTTGGGCGTGATTTAGAGCTGAAAAGCTTAGTGCTGAATGGTCAGCAACTCAGCCAAGAGCAATATGTGCTTGATACTGAGCAGTTGGTGATTCGTAATGCACCAAATCAGATCAAGCTTGAGACATCGGTGATCATTCATCCTGAGTCAAATACACAACTTGAAGGTTTATACCAAGCCGCATCAGATTTGTTTGTTACCCAAAATGAGCCTGAAGGATTCCGTAAAATTACCTTTTACCCAGACCGTCCTGATGTCCTTTCAGTCTTTACCACACGTGTAGAAGCTGACAAAAAATATCCAGTGCTCCTTGCCAATGGTAACTTGATTGAAGCGGGCGAGGCGGGCGAAGGTCGTCACTATACCATTTGGCAAGATCCAACCAAAAAACCAGCGTATTTGTTTGCTTGTGTGATTGGTGATTTGGCTGTTCTAAAAGATCGTTATGTGACCTCTGAAGGCCGTGATGTGGCTTTGGAAATTTATGCTGAAGAAAAAGATATTCCGAAATGTCATATTGCAATGGAAGCCTTAAAGCATTCAATGCGTTGGGATGAAGAACACTATGGTCGGCCCTATGATTTAGACAACTATATGATTGTGGCTACCAGTGCTTTCAACATGGGGGCGATGGAAAATAAAGGTCTAAACATCTTTAATACGTCATGTGTTTTGGCGGATGAAGAATACACGACAGATGCCGCGATCATGCGTGTACAGTCGGTAATTGCCCATGAGTATTTCCATAACTGGACAGGTAACCGCATTACTTGCCGTGATTGGTTCCAATTGTGTTTAAAAGAAGGCTTAACGGTTTTCCGTGATCAATCTTTCTCAGAAGATTTGCAGTCTGCTGCGGTTCAACGTATTGATGACGTTGCGGTACTCAAAGCGCATCAGTTCCCAGAAGATTCAGGCCCATTGTCTCATCCACCGCGTCCTGACCATTTTGTGGAAATCAATAACTTTTATACTGCAACGGTCTACGAAAAAGGTGCGGAAATTAACCGCATGATGGCTACCTTATTGGGCAAAGAAAAATTCCGTAAAGGAACTGATGAGTACTTTGAACGCCATGATGGTCAAGCTGTGACCGTTGAAGACTGGGTAGCCGCTTTAACCGCAGGTTCAGGCGTAGATTTATCCAATTTCTTAACATGGTATAACCAACCTGGTACACCAAAGTTAGAAGCGGAAGGTCATTATGATGCTGCTGCGCAAACCTATACTTTAAACTTTAAGCAAAGTTTAAAAGCACATCCTAAGTATCCGAACCTAAAAGCTGTTCCAATTCCTGTCGCTTTAGCACTGTTCGATGCTGCAACAGGTGAGCAATTGGTTTTAAACTCAGACAGTTTATTTGAAAATGCAGTCAAAGACGGTGTGTATCTTTTTGACCAAGACCAAGCCAGCATTGTGTTTAGTGGTTTAAGCACGAAACCTGTCGTGTCATTACTGCGTAATTTTTCTGCGCCCGTCAACTTAGAATTTAACTATACCGATGAAGAGTTGGCGTTCCTGATTCAATACGAAACCAATGGTTTTAACCAATGGCAAGCAACGCAAACACTGCTTGAGCGTATTTTACTCAATGGTCATGATGCGCATATTTATATTCAAGCTATTAAAAACACACTGCCAGATCTCGTTGAACAAGATCCACTCTTGGCATCACGTTTATTTGATGTGCCAAGTGAAGGTTATTTAGGTAGTCGCATCGACACCGACTACGAACCAGCGAAGATTCAAGAACAACGTAATGCTTTAATTGAAAAACTGGCACGTGAGTTAGGTGAGTTCTGTAAAGACACTTATTTAGCTTTAGACCCAGATTTGCAAAAAGAGTTCTCACAAGCCATGGGTGTCCGTGCACTGAAAAACATCATGCTCAGTATGATGGCACGTCAAGGTGATGAAACCGCTTTTGAACTGGCGTATCAGCAATACGAAGCTACAGGCAATATGTCTGAGCGTTTAGGTGCACTACGTGTCTTGGTGTGGAACGATGCACAGCAAGCAGAAGCGGCTTTACATGATTTTTATCAACGTTTTAAAGATGAGGCTTTGTCACTAGATCAGTGGTTCACACTTCAAGCGGCACATCCTTGTGCTACGACGGAAACCATTCAATACCTCACTTCACATGCCGATTATGATTTGGGCGTGCCGAACCGCATTCGTTCAGTGAGTGGTGGTTTAAATGCAAACCCAGTGAACACATGGAGTTTTGGTGTGGATCATTTCATTGGGCTGGCAAAATATTTAGATGAGAAAAACCCAATTGTTGGTTCTCGTTTACTTCAAGTTTTGTCTCGCTGGTATAGCTTGGCAGAGCCACAGCGTAGCGAAGTGAAAGCAAAGCTTGAGGCTTTAAAACCACAAGTGAAATCTAAAAATGTCAGTGAAACTTTAAGCAGTATGTTAAGTATTTAACTCATCTACGCATAAAAAAAGCCAGTCTATTGACTGGCTTTTTTTATGTAAACTGAAGAATGACAGCATGAAGAGTGCACATTAGTATTTTTATAAATAATGAACATTCATGTGAATAGTGTGAAATAAATCGCATTTTATGGGTATAATGTTATGGCATAACAGATGATTAGCTCAATATTCTGTATTTTTTTCGGCTTATGTATACAGGCTATTGGGTAGACAAACATGTAGAGTGTAAACAGATATGTTAGTTAAAATTGAAGATGGGTTTTATTTAAATACCGTTCATATTATTGCTATTCGTATTGCGAAAAGTGCTGAACTGGGAACATTTCAAGTCAATGTTGAATATAGTCCGCATAACCATCAGGCTTCGGGTTTATTTCAAAAAACTTTTATGCAACAGTCGGCAGCAGAGCATTATTTGCAAAATTTGCATCAGCAGATTAGTAAAAGCTAATAAAGTGAACAAGTTCTGCCAAACAAAAAAAGACTGCTTCGGCAGTCTTTTTTGTTTAAAACAATACTTAAACTTTTACGATCAGCACAGGTATTGGAGACTGTGTGAGAACATTTTGCGCCACACTACCTAACATCATCTTTTTAAAACCTGTACGGCCATGTGAGCCCATCAAAATTAGGTCTGCACCGACTTCATCGGCCACATGAATAATACCTTCAGAAGGAGAGATGCCGCGAATCACTTTGGTATCCACCTCAATTTCATCACGGTCAAATGAGAGCTTTACTTCGGCTAAACGGTCTTGAGCGACTTTTTCAGCATGTAGGAAATAGTCGGTGATGGCTGGTGCAACTTTATAGAAGTCGACACCGACAAATGGATCGACTGCAATCACGCTCATGAGCGTTACACGACTGTTTAAATCTTTGGCCAACTCAAGTGCTTGTTCAACAGCAGCATAAGACATCGGTGATTCATCGACGGCAACCAAAATGTGTTTGTAGCTCATTATTTTCTCCTTAAGGGTACGTCTTTTTGCGGATCATTTTGCAGTACATGCGAAATCAGCTCACATAAAGACGCGTTATAGTTGATTAAGCTTTAACAATGAGGACTGGGAGTTCAGTAGACTTGAGAACATCTTGAGCAAAGCTGCCTAATAGGAATTTTTGAAAGCCTTTACGGCCATGTGAACCCATCACAATTAGGTCGTTTTTTAGTGAAGCGGCCGCTTCGACCACAGCATCTTCAGAGACTTCACCTTTGATGATTTTAGACTGTGCTGTTATACCTTGTTCTTGTGCAATTTGAACTGCATCCTGAAGGGCTTTCTCAGCATTGTTGTAGGCTTGTATGAAATAGTCTTTCATGATTGGAGAAGTATAGTAAAAATCAGCATCTTTGAGAGGGTCTTCAGCAACTAAGCTAATCAATGTGAGTTGACTGCCAAAAACTTTGGCAATTTCAGCCGCTTGCTTAACCGCAGAAAAAGAAATTTGTGAACCGTCAACAGGGACTAAAATATGTTGGTAAGCCATCAGAGGGACTCCTTTTTGTATAAGATTTAGTTCTTAATTTATTGATAACACACTGCCATTAAATGTTCAATTTTGATCGGGCTAAAAATTGAAAATTCATGAAATTTAAAGAAAATAATTCAAAAAAAAGCCGATTTACGTGTCCAAAATGTTGAGTGAAAAACTCAAGTTTCAGATTTAAAGCAATATTTTTTAAAAGATGCTTCTAGTGTTTAAATGAGGCTGAAATGTGACCTGTTTAATCATGCGATGTGATAGAGATTGTATTAGAATCATTTGAAAAAAGGGTGGGGCCGAACAGTATGATTTTTCAATCAATAATAAAAGTGCTTAGTACTGTTTTCATGATTGTGCTTTTGAGTGCGTGTCAAAGTGTAGAAAAGAACACCAAACTGATTGCGGGAACGTTCAATACAGCAACCAATATTCAAATGAAAATGCTAGATCGCTTTGCGCCTCCCGATGTCATCATACACAATAATATTACATATCAAGCTAGTCCTGAGCTGAATGTTGATATCTATCAACCCAAAAATATTGAACAACTAAACGCAGTGCCCACGGTGGTTTGGATTCATGGCGGCGGATGGGTTTCGGGCTCAAAAGAGCATGCGCGAGGTTATTTTAAGCTTTTAGCTAATCAAGGCTTTAACGTGGTCTCGGTAGAGTATCAGTTTGCACCTGAGGCTATTTATCCCACTCAGTTACAGCAAGTCGATCATGCACTGAATTTCTTACAATTGAATGCTGCTCAGTATCATATTAACCCGAACCAACTGTATTTAGCAGGAGACTCTGCTGGAGCCAATATTGCCAGTCATTATGCTGCACTTTTGACTAATCCCGCATTTGCTCAAGCATCCAATTTTAAGCCGAGCATTCAGCCGAAACAGCTTAAAGGGCTAATTTTCCATTGTGGTATTTATGACTTATATCGCTTTGTGAACACCGCTCCTGAGGAACTCAGGCTCATTGAATGGGGCGTTTATAACTTGGTTCAAGCTTATACAGGGGAGCGTAAAGAGGATGCAGAGTTTTTAAAGTCAATTTCAACCAGTGAACATATTACGCCACAGTATCCATCTGTCTTTATCAGTGGAGGAAATAAAGACTTTTTAACCAAGAGCCAGTCTTTACCTTTCGTCGAGGTGTTGAAGCAGCATCAGGTTGCAGTCACGGAGGCTTTTTATCCAGACTCTAAGGAGTTTTTGGTGCATGAATATCAGTTTATGATGAGTAAACAAGCCAGCCAGCTCACCTTTGATCGAACTATTGATTTTATAAAACAGACCTCAATGCCGACTGAAACAAAATAAAAAAGTATACAGAAAGACTTGTTTAATTTTTAGTATTTAAATAACATACCGACCGATTGGTATGTTTATTATTGAGTTCCTGATGAATCCTATATTAATGGCTTATGCATTGCTGGCGATGGCAATTATTTCTGAAGTGATTGGTTCGACTTTTTTGGTAAAGTCGGAAGGTTTTACCAAGCTATTGCCTTCTCTGGCCGTAGTGGTTCTATTTTCGTTGGCATTTTATTTATTGTCTCAGGTGATTAAAGTGATTCCATTGGGTATCGCTTATGCGATTTGGGCGGGTGTTGGTATTGTTTTAACCGCTCTGATTGGTTACTTTGTTTTCCGACAAAGTCTAGATCTCGCAGCAATGATCGGTATTGCACTGATTGTTTCTGGTGTGGTCGTAATTAACTTATTTTCAAACTCAACAGGGCATTAACTTCGATGCAACAAGCAAGTCCACGTAAAAAGGCACCGGAACAGGTTCGCCAAAGTATTCTACAACATGCGATCTGTTTGGCTGCTGAAAAAGGCGTGACTGGGGTTTCCATACAAGCTGTGGCTGATTTGGTTGGTGTGAGTAAGGGCGGGGTTTTTCATCATTTTCCAAACAAACAAAAGCTACTTGAAGCGATGGTTGTGGAACAGCTTGAACAATTAGATCGTGTTGTTGATGAGTTGATTAGCCAAGACCGAGATCGTTATGGTTGCTTTACCCGAGCCTATATTGAAATTACTCTAGAAAAGCAGGTGCTAGGCTTGGAGCATTCTTGGTCAGCTATTTCGATGATTATGCTGACGGATCGTACCTTTAATGAGTATTGGATTGAGTGGCTGGAAAAACGTTTAGCACGACATCAGGATACAGACAATGATTTGGAGCTTAAAATTTTGCGCTATGCTGCAGATGGCATTTGGCTCACGGCATTTACTGAGGTGGAAAATTTGTCTGAGACCATGCAACTTAAGCAAGAATTGATTCAACGAAGTTATCAGCATTAATTTTTCAAGTTAGCAATATTTAAAAATAAAAAAGCACCCATCGAGGGTGCTTTTTTATATGAGGGCTTAAACTTTTTTGGCTTTAAACTTAAATATAAACATAACCGCAAAACCAAAGAGTAGTCCCCAAAAGGCAGAGCCAATGCCAAAGAACTGTACCCCAGATGCGCTGAATAAGAAGGTCATGAGGGCTGCCTCACGCTCTGATACCGCTTCAAATGCAATCGCGATGTTATGACTAATGGTGCCAAACAAAGCAATACCAGCCAAGGCTGTAATAAAAATCGCAGGGAAAGAAAGCAAAAGACTGGTCAGGGTGGCTGCGAATAGTCCCATTAAGATGTAGAAGAAACCACAACTCATCCCAGCAATATAGCGTTTCGATGGATCAGGGTGAACTTGTTCATCTAAACTGACGGCTGCACTAATTGCTGCGGTATTGACACTATAACAGCCAAAGGGTGCGAGTAAGGCTTGAGCGGTACCCGTCCAACCAATCAGTTGATTGACGTGGGGGTTATAGCCATAGCTTTTAATCATGGCAATACCCGGTAAGTACTGCGATGCCATATTGATCACAAACAAAGGTAGTGCCAAACCTAAAATAGCAGACATGCTGAACTCAGGTGCCATCCAAACAGGTTGCGCTAGGCTCCATGTGATTTGAGGAGTATGAAAGTCTAAGAATAACGGGCAGAGTAACAAGCCTGCAATCACTGTAATGACAATGCAATAACGTGGGGTAAGTCGCTTAGAAACAATATAAGCCGCCAGCATGGATAAAATAAAGCCCCAATGGTCTTGCATACTGGCGAACAATGAAATACCAAACTTCAATAACACACCAGCTAGCATGGCACTGGTCAGGCTTTGTGGGATATACGTCAGTACTTTTTCAAAGATACCGAAAAAGCCCAAAATGGCAGTAACTAAACCACAGACCAAAAATGCACCAATTGCTTCATGCAAACTATAACCACTGCCTGTAGCAATAATTAAGGCCAGTGCTGCCGTAGACCATGAGGTCGATACAGGATATTTAAGTTTCCAAGATAAAAGCAGGCCACTCAAACCAATACCCAGACCTAAAGCCCAGAACCATGAGTTGATTTGCGCGATATTTGCACCTAAGACTTGGGCGGACTGAATGACCAAGACTGAAGACACACTAATGCCAATGAGGAAGGTAATAAAACCTGCGAATACTGCTGGAACTGAGAAATCTTGAAATAATTTTTGCATGAAGATCAAAACATAATTTGAATGAGTGAAAATTACTATTGTTCAAGGATCATACGCTGGTTCTTGAAAAAGAAAACAGCACACGATGGATTTTTTATCGAAAATAATGAGATTATTCACGAAAATTACAGTGTAGAAAGTGCCAGTTTTAAGCCGAAGCCACAAAACAGCAGACCGACGGTCGCCACCGCAACGGCTGCAACTTTAAACTGACGATTGAAATAGCTCGCCAGCTTAATACCTGAAAAAATCAGGATACTGAGATAAGCCATACTGATGATTTGTAGAATAATGGAAAGTAAGGCAAAGCTTAGTGCTGGGTAGGCATAATTTGGGTCGACAAACTGCACAAAAAAAGACAGATAAAACAAAATAGCTTTTGGGTTTAAAAGGCTAATGGTCAGCGCTGAGCGAAAAGGATGCAAGGTTTGTAAAGTGCTCTGATCTGTACTTGCTGCAAGCTGTTGTGGGCTAGAGCTCCAGGTTTTGACTCCTGCAATCAAGAGTTTTATACCTAAATATGACAGATAGAGTGCACCTACAATTTTTAATAAAATAAACAGCCAAGGAAAAGCATGTAAAAGAGATGCTGCACCCAGCACGGTACATAGAATGAGGATCAAATCGCCTGTGAAAACACCTAATGCACCCCAGTAACCTGTCTTAATACCAAATCGTGAGGCAATGGACATCACATAAAGAGAATTTGGGCCTGGCAAAATCACAATTAGAATTGTACCGATGATATAAGTACCGATGTCGATAATACCAAACACAACGTATTCTCAATAAAAAAGCCGATGTTGCATAATAACAAAATCGGCTTTTAAAAGAAGAAAAATCAAGTTAAGCTGAAATTTCTTCATCTAAGCCAAAAGACTGACGTAACAGTGTGTTCAGCTGTTGACGAGCTTTAATAAATCCATCAATCCCCCCTTGTAGCAGTTGCGTTGCCATGAGGTCATGTTCAATTTGATCTCTAAACTCAGTTTCACCGAGTGCGTTAAGTGCAGTTGTTGCTGGTGCAATATCACTTGCAGACAGCTGCGCTTTGACTTCACGCGTATCTTGCTCAAGTGCAGCCAATAAATTAGGTGCAACAGTCAGCAGGTCACAGCCAGCTAGTCCCAACACTTGGTCAATACTTCGGAAGCTTGCGCCCATAATTTCTGTTTTAACCCCATGTGCTTTATAGAACTGGTAAATTTGCTTCACAGAGAGTACGCCAGGGTCTTTTTCAACGGGATAGCTGTCCACGCCTTCGGCCTTTTTGTACCAATCTAAAATACGTCCAACAAAAGGTGAGATTAAAGTGACATTCGCTTCCGCACAAGCATGTGCTTGATGTACACCAAACAAAAGCGTTAAGTTGGTATGGATACCTTCAGCTTCCAGCACTTTCGCTGCTTGAATACCTGCCCATGTCGAAGCAATTTTAATTAAAATACGATCTTGATCTACGCCGTAGTTTTTATATAGCACTAGCAGCTCTTTGGCTTTTTCGATGGTGGCATTGGTATCATAAGACAGCGCGGCATCCACTTCTGTGGAAACACGACCTTCGATTAACTTGAGAATTTCAACACCAAATTTGACGGTAAGAATGTCGATTGTGCGTTCAATAAGTAAGTCATCTTCGAAGCCTTCCGCTTTGGCTTGAGCGAAAGCGTCTTCAATCAACTCTTTATTTTCAGGTTGACTTGCAGCAGCTGTAATTAGAGAAGGATTGGTGGTTGCATCGAGCGGGCGAAATTGGTTAATCGCCGCTAAATCGCTACTGTCGGCAACAATAGTGGTTAAGCTTTTTAATTGGTTTAATGCGGTTTGTGTCATTGATCGTTCGTTCTTAAAGTTATTACCCGTAAAATATTTATAACACAAACTGCTTTTAACCCAAGTAGATTCGGACGTTTTAACAGCAGTAATTATACTTTTTTACGCTGATTTCGGATGTATTGGATTAAAAAACGTGCAGCCGCACCCAATTCACTTTCACGACTCCAGACCAAGTCCACAAAATATTCAAACTTTGGTGTGAAATCTAGCAGATCTAATATTTTGAGCTGCTTTTTGAGCTGAGGGCTTTCATTCAACATTTCTAAGGGTAAAACACCCCAGCCAAAATTTTGCATGATTAAGGCGCAAGCCGAGTGATGGTTGTCTGTCCGCCAATACTGTTTGGAATAGAGCAATTCTGGCTTAATGCTTTTATCGCGACTGGCAACCACGATTTGACGGCTGTGTTGAATTTGTTCAAAACTGACTTGTGGAAATTGTGCCAGAATAAAGTCCTTATTGGCGACGGGAACTAAAGTTTCGAGTTTTAATTCTACAAACTGTTCGCTGCTTTCCAGTTGCTCACGTTCAAACATCAGCGCCAGTTGTGCTGTGCCATTGAGTAACATTTTCTGTGCATCTTCTTGGGGTGCAGAAAAAATATTGATTTGTAGACTGGGAAATTCGGCCTCTAATATTGCGATGTAGTCGATCCACTGCATATGCAGCAGTTCAGATACCACTACGATATTCAGCGATGACTCTAAACCGTGGCTTAGGGCATAGGCATGCTGTTTCCATTGATTCATTTCAGTCAACAGTTGCTCGGTCTTTTCATACAAGGTCAGGGCTTGCGCAGTTGCTGTGGGCTCACGTCCTTCGCGTAAGAAGAGCTGTAGGTTTAAGTCTATTTCCAAGTTAGCAATTGACATACTCACGGCCGATGGTACTTTACCCAACTTGCGTGCAGCAGCTGAAAATGAGCCTGACTCAATTACGGTTTTAAAAATAATCAGTTGCTCTTGATTGATATTCATAATTCCCTATCTTTCAATTTTATTGAAAGAACCTAACTCGATTAATCAATATTATAAAAATAAAATAGCCAACATCCAATCATGAAAGAGTAATTAAAAATGTTGATTTCCAAAAGAAGGATTATTCATGCGCTCAGCTATGAAATCATCCTATTGGTGATCATTGCTGTTGCCTTAAGTTTCATATTCCATATGCCTTTAGAAGTCACAGGTGTACTCGGTATTGCCATGGCTGTCACTTCGGTCATATGGAATATGGTGTTTAACCATTTTTTTGAAAAGTTTGAATTGAAAAGAAAGCTAAAAAGAACCATCGGTGTGCGTGTTCTTCACGCGATTGGTTTTGAAGGTGGTTTGATGCTTGCAACCATCCCAATGGTGGCATATGCAATGCAAATGAGTATTTGGCAAGCCATCGTGCTCGACTTCAGTTTAACCATGTGTATTTTGGTTTATACCTTTATTTTCCAGTGGTGTTATGACATGCTGGAAGCGAAATTGGGTATTCAACCTGAAGCGCAATATTCAAATTAAAAAAAAGCCACGCAATGTCGTGGCTTTTTTAATGTGCAGCGATTCTTATGTGAATTTTCTGACATTGAAAATATAAGGGATCATCAAGGCAAAAAGAACCGTGAGGGCATAGTGTAAGCTATTCACTACAGCGCTAATATACGGATGAGCAAAGCCTTTTAGATAGACCATGGTTGCGCCTTTCTTTGTACTGGAATCTGTGTATGGGATTTCATCACTGATCAAAAACCAGCTTAAGCAGAAAAAGAGCAACATAAAAATAAAAAACAATAAGCCTAACGGGCTAAACATTGAACGTTTCTGTGTATTCAGTTTTGCGTAGTGTGGTTTAATGTGCTGGATTTGTTGTCTGTTGAGCTGTACGCGAAAATAATTGATAAAAATAACGACAATACATATGAAAGTACATATAGCAAAAAAGTCATTGAGAAATTTATGTGGACTGGATAAGTTGGATGCGATAGTACTTGGAAACATGCCTTGAAAGTGAACATCAAAACTGACTATAAGGAGTGCTAGTCCTAAGGGAATGAGGTAAAAATAATAATAGCGAATGGGTGTATTGAGATAAGCCAACAATGGGGATGAATTTCGCATAGCTTTGTATTTGGTTATTTTATATTTTTATCTATAGAGCAAATTGATTGTTTTGACCAGTTAAAAAGCACCCCAAAAGAGGTGCTTTTTAACGGCGAAGGTGAGATTATTTTTCAATAATCGCTGTTACACCTTGGCCACCAGCAGCACAAATTGAAACCAGTACGCGACCTGAACCTTTTTGGTTAATCAACTTCGCAGCAGTAGCAATGATACGGCCACCAGTTGCAGCAAATGGGTGACCTGCTGCAAGTGAAGAACCTTTTACGTTGAGTTTAGTGCGGTCAATTGAACCGAGTGGAGCATCTAAACCTAAACGGTCTTTACAGAATTTTGGATCTTCCCAAGCTTTCAACGTTGAAAGAACTTGCGATGCAAATGCTTCATGAATTTCGTAGTAGTCGAAGTCTTGAAGTTTAATGCCAGCACGCTCAAGCATACGTGGAACTGCATAAGCAGGTGCCATCAATAGGCCTTCTTTTTTCTCAACGAAATCAACCGCAGCTGTCTCTTGGAAGGTTAAGTAAGCAAGCACTTCGTGACCGTTTGCTTTTGCCCATTCCTCAGATGCTAAAAGCACACAAGACGCACCATCCGTAAGTGGTGTTGAGTTACCCGCGGTCATGGTACGCGCATCACCTTTACCAAAAGCTGGTTTGAGTTTAGCAAGTTTTTCAACAGTAGAGTCAGCACGTAGGTTGTTGTCACGCTCTAAACCTAAGAATGGTGTGATTAGGTCATCGAAGAAACCTTCTTCGTAAGCCGCAGCCATTTTTTGGTGTGAAGATGCAGCAAGTTCGTCTTGTGCTTCACGTGCAATACCCCATTCAAGCGCAGTAATAGCTTGGTGATCACCCATAGAAAGACCAGTGCGTGGCTCACCATTTTTCGGCGCATCCATCAAGTCTTTTAAGTTGATTTTGGTTAAAGCTTTTAAACGGTCTTTACCCGTTTTTGCAATGTTGAGTTCAAGCAATGCTTTACGTAAACCATCACCAAACGCAATTGGTGCATCAGAAGTCGTATCTACACCACCAGCAACACCCACTTCAATTTGGCCCAGTGCGATTTTGTTGGCAACTAAGAAAGCTGCTTGTAAGCCAGTACCACATGCTTGCTGAATATCGTAAGCAGGTGTTTCTGGTGCAAGTGCAGTGTTTAGTACACATTCACGGGTCATGTTAAAGTCACGGCTGTGTTTAAGTACCGCACCAGCAACCACTTCACCAAGGCGTTGACCTTGAAGGTTAAAACGTTCAACAAGACCGTTTAGCGCTGCTGTGAACATATCTGTATTCGAAGCGGTGAAATATGCGCCATTTGAGCGAGCGAAAGGAATACGGTTACCACCGATAATAGCCACGCGGCGAACAGTGTTTTGACTCATGGTTTGATCCTGTTGAACAGCAGTTTGAGTTTTTGATTTTGAAGCATTTGTAGAAGAAGCGGGGCTTTTACTACGAGTTGACGCAGCACGGGTGCGAGTCGGCTTAGTCGTGTTATTTACTGATTGGGTTGTTGTGCCAGTACTTTTAGTTCTACGAGATGTACTTTTTGATGTATTTGACACAGTTTCCGTAGCAGAATTTTCCACTGCTGGATTTTCTTGAGTTGTTTTGCTCATAAGGCTTTTCCAAGCATGTTAATCTATTCTTAGGGTGTACATTAGCATATTATAAAAAGGGCTGAATTGACTAGAATGACATTGCAACAGGCTTTCAGGTCAAGACATATCATCTATAACTCAAGTATGATTCTATAGAAACCGATGGAACTATTGAAATATAAGACTCTAGACATCACTTTGAAGTTAAAAGGATATCTTTGAATCCATCAACAATTAATTTGTATGAGAGATAAAAAACATGACTGATCAATACCAAACATTCGCAAAATCTCCGATTGGTAAATTTGTCATTAAAAATTTGGGTTTACCTGCACCAACTTTTTTAGACCGTTTTGAGTCAGCAACGCCTGTGATTAAAGGTGCTGTTTTACTGGGTGCAGCAACAAACAGTTCATTATCTGGTGCAATTGCGCAAGTGTTGGCAAATGTTCACGCCAATAGCTATGCAGGTAACAATGCACAGTTACAGCAAGCTGCGGCTCAAGTGGGCTTAAATTTAAGTGCATTTAATGCAGGAGACAAAGAGTCTAAATTCAAAGTTGTTATTTTTGATGCATCTGGCATTGAGTCATCAGAGCAACTCAATGAGTTATATAACTTCTTTAATCCTATCGCACGTCAAGTGGCTGCTTCTGGTCGTGTGATTGTGGTAGGTACTACCCCTGAAACTGCGGGTAGCGTGAAAAAAGCGATTGCACAACGCGCGCTTGAAGGCTTCGTGAAGTCTGTCGGTAAAGAATTTAAAAAGGGGATTACAGCACATTTGATTTATGTGGATGCAGGTGCAGAAGCAAATCTTGAGTCAACTTTACGTTTTGCAGCATCTCCACGTTCTGCTTATGTCTCTGGTCAAGTGATTCGCGTTTCTAAAGCTGCTGTTGTAGATGTAGACTGGGCTAAACCACTGGCAGGTAAAACTGCTGTAGTGACAGGTGCGAGCCGTGGTATTGGCGAAGCGATTGCACATGTCTTGGCACGTGATGGTGCGCATGTGATTTGTTTAGATGTACCACAGCAACAAGCAGATCTTGACCGTGTTGCAGGTGAGATTGGTGGTTCAACACTGGCAATTGATATCACAGCAAACGATGCTGGTGAGAAAATTAAAGCTGCAGCAGCTGCTCAAGGTGGTTTAGATATTATCGTGCATAACGCAGGTATTACCCGCGACAAAACTTTGGCGAATATGAAGCCTGAGCTTTGGGACTTGGTGATTAACATTAACTTGTCTGCGATTGAACGCGTGAATGATTATTTACTTGCGAACGAGGGTTTAAATGCCAATGGTCGTATTGTTTGTGTATCATCAATTTCAGGTATTGCGGGTAACCTAGGTCAAACTAACTATGCTGTGTCGAAAGCAGGTGTAATTGGTGTAGTTAAATTTACTGCACCAACGTTGACGAATGGCATTACCATTAACGCGGTTGCGCCAGGTTTCATTGAAACCCAAATGACTGCTGCGATTCCATTTGCAATCCGCGAAGCGGGTCGTCGTATGAACTCGATGAGCCAAGGTGGTTTACCTGTAGATGTTGCTGAAACCATTGCTTTATTTGCAGCGACAGCATCGACTGGTTTAAACGGCAACGTTGTACGTGTTTGTGGTCAAAGCTTGTTGGGTGCTTAATTTAAAAGCTTGAATTTATCTCTCCTTTAGAGGGGGAGATAAACTCTTTATATTATAAATGGGATGGCATTTTCCCTCATCCCAACCTTCTCCCTGAGGGAGAAGGTGCTTTCAAAAAATATTGAAATAAAAACTTCTCAAAGGTTCAGTATGAAGACTCGCCATTTTAGTCAACTTCCAAAACCATATATGGCTTATCCGAAAGTCATTCAAGGTTTGATCTTTAAAAA
This sequence comes from Acinetobacter sp. CWB-G5, assembly GCF_019209785.1. Taxonomy (NCBI): domain Bacteria; kingdom Pseudomonadati; phylum Pseudomonadota; class Gammaproteobacteria; order Moraxellales; family Moraxellaceae; genus Acinetobacter; species Acinetobacter sp. CWB-G5. The sequence continues at coordinate 486,816 of NZ_JAHUTF010000002.1, forward strand.
ACCAAAAGGTGAAAAAGTCTTACCGCAGGTTGAGTATGTGGTGGATTCTTTTAACGTCGATCAAAAGCATTTGAAAGCCTATAACGAAGTATGTGGCTTTAAAAATAATGGTTATATACCTGCGATTTATTTAGCCGTATTATCGCAAAGCCTACAAATGCACATGATGGGGCAAGAGCCGTTTCCATTTCCTGTGCTAGGTTTGGTACATATTCGCAATCAAGTCAAACAAATGCGTAAAGTTGGTGTCAATGAAACCCTCACTTTATCATGTAAATATGGCGCGCTTGAGCCACATGATAAAGGTGTTCAGTTCGATTTTATTACCACAGTGAAAGTTGGCAATGAAGTAGTCGTTGAAGCATTAACCACGTATTTAGCACGTCAAAAGACCGATGGTAAAACAGCACCAAAATTAGTTGAAGCAACGACTCCAGATTATCAGCCGAATGCAGTCTGGGAAGTCTCTGAAAACACAGGTCGTCGTTATGCAATGACATCGGGTGACTTCAACCTCATTCACATTCATGCGATGACAGCAAAAGCCTTTGGTTTCAAACAAGCCATTGCGCACGGCATGTGGAGTAAGGCGCGAGCGTTGGCTTCGATCACATTGCCTGATGCTTATGAAGCAGATGTTTGGTTTAAACTTCCGATGTATTTACCGTCAACTGTCGATTTTATGACTGCTACAGATGGTATAAATACCGCTTTCTTAATTCGAAATAGTAAGAATCAAAAACCGCATGTGACGGGACAGGTCAAAGCACTATAATTTTAAAAAGCCCAGTTTAGATTACACTGGGCTTTTTTATGCCAGCTTAAAAATACAAGGATGTGTAAATGAAAATTTTAAAACAATATTTACAAGCGAATCCGAACCATTACCAAGGCTATGTTGACCCACGTTTTCAAAGTGTTGCCCATCTGTTTAGCCGCTTGCAGGATGCTCGTTCAGCATATGGCGGTGCAGCTTGTGTTTTATATTTTCAAGGTGAAAAAGTTGTCGATATCTATACGGGTTTAGCAGCGGTAGATTCTCCTTGGCAGGCCAATACCATGTCGGTGTGTTATTCGACAGGCAAAGGCGTGCTCGCAACCTTGGCGCATATTTTAGTCAGTCGAGGTGTGCTGAGCTACGACCAACCGATTGCGGATTATTGGCCTGAATTTGCCCAAAATGGTAAAGGAAAGATGACGCTAAGACATGTGTTGAGTCATCAAAGTGGATTATTTGATATTCGTAATAACATTGCCGATGCAACAGAGATGTTGGACTGGGCACATATGTTAGACGTATTTGAAAAGGCACAACCACGCTTTGCAATTGGTGAAGATGCCGCCTATCAACCTTTGTCATTTGGTTGGCTAGTCGGTGGTGCTTTGGAAAAAGCAACGGGGAAACCTTTAACTGAACTCTTCCAAACCTATTTAGTTGAGCCACTTGAGCTAGATGGGGCTTACTTTGGTGCACCCAGTGCTGAATTAAAACGTATTGCGAGGCCCATTACTCGTCCTGTATCTATCCAACCAAATCAAAAAAGTCCAACGAAGGTGCGTAAAGTCTCATTGCTAGATAAAGCGATGCAGTGGTCAGGGCAAGATCCACAAGATTTTCAGGATGGCATGATTCCCAAAGGCATGAAAAAGGTCAGCTTTTACCATGATGATGCGATTCAGGCGATCATTCCCGCAGCAAATGGTGTATTTACAGCCAATAGTTTAGCTAAAGTGTATGCGATGCTATCTCAAAAAGGGATTTGGAAAGGTCAGCAGTTGATTCGTCCAGATGTATTTTCTGAATTGAGTCGAGTGCAATATAGCTATCGAGATCGCGTGATGCCGATACCTATGCATTGGCGCTTGGGGTATCACCGTATATTAACCTTAGGAAAAACCGCAGAGCAGGGTTTTGGTCATATGGGCTTTAATGGTTCAGGGGCTTGGGGCGATAGTGAGCGAGGCTTAAGTTTTGCCTATACACATAACTTTGCTACAGGTTCTTTGACTGGGGATTATCGACTTTGGGCTTTGAGTCAAGAAAGTCTACGCTGTGCAGATGCGGTCTTAAAAGGCAAAAAAGGCTGGTTTTGACAGAACTGAGATTTAGTCAGCGTCTAAGATATGTTATGTTCGTCGCGGTTTAGATTTTTGAATATTTGTGACATGAAGGCTCCCATTCTTATCCCGCTGGTCGCTACAGGATTACTCTTAGGCTGTTCCGAGGCAAATCAAACGCAACATGATCAGTCTAAACTTCAAGTGGCAGAACAAAAGCAGATTATTCCTGCGTGGGTTGGGAGTTATCAGGGGACAATGCCGTGTATGGGATGTTTGTCCCGTTGTGAAGACTGTCCGGGTATGGCAGTTGCACTAGAGCTGCATGAAAACATGACTTATACCCTAAAACGAGAAAGTTTGAGTGGCCATAACGAAATCGAAACTTTGACTGGAGCACTTCGTTTTAATGCTCAAGATCAGCACAAGGTAGAGTTAGTGAATATGACAACGCGAAACTTGCTTTATGTCGATTTAGAAGATCGTGTTTTAGAAATACGTGAAGATGTGACTGGAAAAAAATATCAAATGCAGAGTGATTTTATTTTAGTGAAACCAGCTTAATTTCCTAAATAGCTGTATTTTAGAAATTCATTTTAATATTTACACCTTTTTACTTTTCCAAAGCTCTCACTTTATTTCAAATCCATAATCTAAATACATAAATAGCTTGAGATAGAGAGTGGGATAAAAATGGAGCTAATGGTTTTTGGATTATTGATCTAAATCAGGTTTATAGCTTAGAAATGCGAGAACGGAGTGAAGTAATTCATTCACTCTTTGGCAAAAAAACAGTATGCTTAGGCCTATAAAAAGGAGCATACATGTATCAGGTACTTGCACGGAAATATCGTCCTCGCAATTTTAATGAGCTAGTGGGGCAAAACCACGTTTCTCGAGCACTAACCAGTGCTTTGGAGCGCGGACGTTTGCACCATGCTTATTTATTTACAGGAACGCGTGGGGTCGGAAAAACCACCATTGCCCGTATTTTGGCGAAGTGCTTGAACTGTGAAACGGGTGTGACTTCGACGCCGTGCGAAGTTTGCCCAACCTGTACCGCCGTGAATGAAGGCCGTTTTATTGATTTAATTGAAATCGATGCGGCATCACGGACTAAAGTTGAAGATACGCGAGAACTTTTAGACAATGTTCCTTATGCGCCGACACAAGGTCGTTTTAAGGTCTATTTAATCGATGAAGTACATATGCTGTCTACGCATTCTTTTAATGCTTTACTCAAAACATTGGAAGAACCACCTGAACATGTGAAATTCCTTTTTGCAACGACAGATCCGCAAAAGCTCCCAATTACCGTGATTTCGCGTTGTTTGCAATTTACATTACGCCCGTTGGCTGTCGATGAAATTACCGAGCATCTGGGGAATATTTTAAATAAAGAAAGCATCCAAGCCGAACAAGATGCGATTTGGCAAATTGCAGAGTCTGCCCAAGGCTCATTACGTGATGCACTTTCTTTGACAGACCAAGCGATTGCTTACGGTCAGGGTGCTATCCAGCACCAAGATGTCAAAGAAATGTTGGGTTTAATTGATCGTACTATTATTTATGATTTGATCCTTGCAATACATCAAAATCAAAAACAATGGGTGAGTGAGTTGCTGATGCAATTCCGCCAGCAAGCACTGGATGTATCTTTAGTTTTGGATCAGCTGATTTCGACTTTACATGAATTGGCATTACTACAATATTTGCCAGAACTTAGTCTTAAATATAGTGCTGAAATTAATAAAAAAATCATGCAATTGTCTCAGCAAATTGCTGCGCAAGACTTGCAACTTTATTACCAAATTGCATGTAAAGGACGTGCTGAATTACAGCTAGCAGTCACGCAAGAGCAAGGCTTTGAAATGTCGGTGCTGCGTATGTTGGCGTTCCGTCCATTACAACCGAATGAAGTGCTGGTGGCTCAGACGAATAGCGCTGTAGTTGAATCCGAATCTGTACAACAAACGGCAATACCGACTTCTTCTCCAGAAACGGCTTTGCAGCAAGATGCTCAAACTGTAGATGTTGAAGTGGCATTTGAAGATGCTACGATAAATCAGGACGTAGAGCCTGAGTTTAAGCCTGGACTTGATGATGTCGATCTTTCAGAAAGTGCTGAAGATAATAAACCACCAGTGGACTCATCTCAGCAATCTGATCAAATCGTTTTTGATCCTTCCAGTGATGAAGTGCTATTCGACTTAGATGAAGCAGACGAATTTAATGCGCAAAGCAATGATGATGAACCGAATAGTGATGATTTCTTATTTGATGAAATTGTACCGCTAGAAATAGAAATAGAAACTCAAAATCAAGCACACATTGAACCTGCTGCAGTAATAGCTAAACCCGCTGTGCGAGCGGAGTCGTTTGATTTAGCAAGCGAAGTATTTTCAGTTGCTAATGTTGAGGACTCTCAAGTTGTAGAAAATGAAAGCCAGCAAACTGTTACTGCTATTGTAGAGCCTGCTCAACCTGAACAGGTTTCATCTGCATCAGTCGATTTAATGCCACAAGATATTTTGCAGCTACAACCGCAGCAGTTGGTCGGTGAGTGGACGGTGGAGAAGTGGGAATACTGGTTTAGAAGTAGCGGCTTATCACCCGCGGTACAAGAGTTGGCTCAGCAAGGTTTAATGGCTGGGCAAATTAATGCCGAGTCTGTGTTTATGATTCCACAGCGTTATGAGCAGCTCCTCACCCAATTACGTCATGTCTTAGAAGATGCGCTCAAAGCTGAATGGCCGCAGACGCGTTTTGATGTGAAATATGTAGAAGTTGAAACGATTACGCCTTACACCATGCAGGCGCAGCGCAAGCAAAAAGCATTTCAACGTGCGCATGAGTTACTGCAAAATGAAGATACGGTCAAAGGTCTTGTACAAACTTTTGAGGGTGAATTACATAATATCCAACTTAAGTAATGTCATGGCTTAAGTAGTGGCGCAAAGCACTCCGCATTTCAGAGGGAATCGGGGTGCTTTTTCGTGTTTCACGGTCTACAAAGACATGAATAAAATGTCCTTGAGCTGAAGCAGTTTCTTGACCAAATTTGAAAATGGCAAGTTCGTATGTGAGTGAAGAGTTTCCTATTTTGGAAATAGTCACACCAACATCAATAATCTCAGGATAAGACAACTCATGTAAGAAACTGCATGCTGAGTCGACCACTAAACCAATAATAGGGGATTGGTGAATATCAAAATTTGCTTTTTCAATCAGTAAGGCATTTGCCGCAGTATCAAAATAACTATAGTAGGTGACGTTGTTGACATGGCCATAGAGGTCATTGTCCGACCAACGTGTCTGAATCGGTAAAAAATAATGAAATTGGTCACGTGTCTTTGCAGCTTGTCTCATCGATATCATCCTTAAAATTGTCTTATAAATAGCCTAGTTAATTGTATGGCTTAGCTGTAAATGGCTTGATAAATTTCGCGTGCCTGTTGCCATTCTAGTTCTCTTGGGTTGTTTTGTAGTAGGCGTGTTTGCAACATGGCATCGGTTGCAAGCTGGTCTAGACTGTGTTCAGAAACATTCAATGCCTTGAGTTTTAAGGTTAAACCACTACGGTCCAAATGGTTTTGCATATGATCGACGAAAAGATCAGAAAGACCATCGGTACAGCCTGTACTTTTTGGGTCGAGCCAGCAGATCAGTTCCGCATAATGTTGCTTAGCTAGCGGAAGATTAAACTTTAAAACCTCTGTCAGCACTAAGGCATTACTGTGTCCATGAGAAATGTGAAAATGTCCGCCTAATGGATAAGCAAGCGCATGAACAGCACCTACTGGGGCATTAGCAAAGGCTTGTCCTGCCAACATCGAACCAACCAACATATTTTGTCGTGCTTCTAAATTTCGACCATCTTCTAGCACCAAACTGAGGTTTTGATTCAGTAGTTTTAAAGCCTGTTTCGCCAACATGTCGGCATAGGGGTTTTTCTTGATTTTAGAGGTATAAGCTTCAATCGCATGTACCATCGCATCAATGCCTGTAGCAGCACTAATATGACGCGGTAGGTTTTCAGTAAAAGTCGCATCCAAAATCGCCACATCAGCAAAAAGAACGGGTGCTACGATGCCAGTCTTTGTCGTTTCACCTGTGGTAACGATCGAAATTGGTGTGACCTCAGAGCCTGTCCCTGCAGTGGTTGGGACCAAAATTAAGGGTAGGCGAGGTGCTTGGGCATGATTCATCCCATAAAGATCTGACAAGTGTTGCTGCTGTGCAGGATGGCTGAGGATGGCAATAATTTTTGCAACATCCATAGAGCTGCCGCCACCAAAGCCTAAAACGATATCTACTTTTTGCTGTTTGGCATAATCAACCGCATTTAAAACAATTTGCTCACTTGGATCTGCTTCAACCTCACTGTAAATACTGTAAGTGAGCGAGATATCTTCTAAAATTTCTAAGATGGGAAGGTGAAGATGATGCTTTAACATACCTGCATCAGTAACCAATAACAGATGTTGATAAGGACGTGCTGTTAAAATGTCTCTGAGCTGTTGAATGCTGCCTAAGCCAGAAATAATATTCGGCACAGTTTGAAATTGAAATTGGTTCATATCAGCATCCTTTTTTATATATTATCCAACAATATTGTTTTGTACTTCTATAGGATTCATCCTCTAAATAACTTAACATAAGACACTTGAAAATAAAGCTGTTTCGAGGTGGTTATGTCATTCACAGCGCCCTATAAGGTGTTATGTGTCTGTTTAGGAAATATTTGTCGTTCTCCCACGGCAGAAGTGGTTCTCAGACATTTTTGTGATGCACATCAGCTCAACATCGAAATCGATTCGGCGGGAACCAGTAATTACCATCCCAAGAAAGCACCTGACTTGCGTAGTCAAGAACATGCTTTAAAACGGGGCTATGACTTATCCAGCTTACGCGCACGACAGTTACAGACCTGTGATTTTGTCCATTTCGATTTAATTTTGGCGATGGATCATCGTAATTTTGATGATATTCAAGCGTTGTATCAAACAGCGCAAACTGAATTTGGTACTCAGCCTCTCCGCGCTAAAGTTGCACTCATGTCTGAACATGACGCGCAGTATCCACAGCAAGCTTTACCTGATCCTTACTATGGTGGCTTTGATGGTTTTGAACGTGTTCTTGACCAATGTGAGTCGAGCAGCCAAGCGTGGGTCAGTATTTTTAAACAACAATTTGAACAGTAATTAAGGTTCGTGCATGCAAATCGAAACACAAAAACAGCTTAAACCTTTTAATACGTTAAGCTTAAATGCGATAGCCTCTCATTATGTTCAAATTCACAGTCCAGATGAGCTTGTAGAAGCATTGGATTATGCACAGCAACACGCTTTGAATGTCATGATTCTATCTGGTGGAAGTAATATGCTGCTTCCCGCACAAATTAATGCTTTGGTTGTGCATATGAACATTCTAGGCGTAGAAAACCTGTCTGAAGATGCGAATACCAAAACTATACGGGTCGGTGCGGGTCAAGTTTGGCATGACTTTGTGCTTTGGACGACAGAACATCATTTATTTGGCTTGCAGAATTTGGCGTTGATTCCAGGGCTCGTGGGTGCATCTCCTGTACAAAATATTGGGGCTTATGGTGTAGAGGCCGGTGAGTTCATCGAAAGCGTGCAAGTCTATGACCGACAGTTGAAAACATTTAGCGATATTCAAGCTAAAGACTGTGCATTTAGTTATCGTCATAGTATTTTTAAAGATGATCCAAATCGCTATGTGATTACACATGTGACTTTCAAGTTATTGAAAAAAGAAGATTTGAAAATTAGCTATGGTGACTTAAAACAAGCCGTGGGGGATGAGCTCACTGCTTTTAATTTACAACAACAAGTGATTCAGATTCGTCAAAGTAAATTGCCTGATCCGAAAGAATTTCCTAACGTAGGCAGTTTTTTTAAGAACCCAATTATTAGTCAGCAAGCTTATGACCTTTTAGCCCAACAATTTGAAAAATTGCCACATTATCCGCAGGTGAATGGTGATGTTAAAATTGCAGCAGGTTGGTTGATTGATCAATCGGGCTGGAAAGGTAAGCAGCTCGGTGTTGTCGGGATGTTTGCCAAACAAGCCTTGGTTTTAGTGAATTATGCCAATGCAGATTTGAACGATGTACAGAGTACATACCGTGCAGTACAGCAGGATGTGTATAATAAATTTAAAGTTTTGTTGGAACCTGAGCCTGTGCTATTTAATTCGGCGGGTCTCATCCAATCTCATCAGGATCGTTAAAAGTATGAGTAAAACCCATAAAATGGTGCGTTTAATGCAAATCACTTCGGTGCTGTTTGCATTTTTCGGCTGTTTAATGATTTTTATTTATACGCCTTTTTATTCTAAGCTGATTGTGGCGACATTAAATGCCTTTGTCCCTGTAGACGTCAATGAAGTCGCAGCACAAAGTCAAAAAATGGCAGCACTCAGTGAGCAAGAAAGCTTAGAACCGGGTTCTGATTTGTGGATTGCCCGTCAAGCGTACTTACAGTTGATGGAAGAGCAAATCAAAGAACATAATTCGCAAAACCTAACCACGATTCAGGCACGTTATAAAGCACTGCAAGAGTTGATTATTTCTGAACAGCGTGAAGAACAAGAAAAAGAGCAAAAGCCTCAAATTCCTTTGGTGGTTGAGGAGGCAAGTTCTGAGGTTGATCCGACCGAAAATGTTAAAGAACTCTTAGAACTGAATAGCAAAGAAAATAAAGCCCTGATGGAACATTATCTCGACTTTTTAAAAACACATAAAGTTGAGACTGTAGAGGAAGAGCCGATAGATGAACAAATCTATCAGGACATCGCACAAATACATGCACAAAATGAAGAGAGAAAAGCGGCATTAAACATGCCGAATGCCATAGTCGTTTTGGGTGGTGGATTAACTTTAGACAAAAACCGTAAAGATATTGTGGTGAATGAATATACGCGACTACGTCTTGAAACCACTTTACAAGTAGAACAACAGTTCAAGCTCCCCATTGTGCTTAGCGGTGTCGAAGCCCCGTATATGCAAAAATGGTTAAAGGCACGTGGCGTCGATGCGAAACTATTGGAAGATCGTAGTATGAACACCTGCGAAAACTCGCGCTTTAGCTCTTTGCTTTTACAGAAAAAAGGTGGTGCGCCTAGAGTGATTTTAATTACAGATCAATATCATATGCCACGTACACGCCGTTTATTTGCTTTAAATGGTATCGAAACACAGCCGATTGAGGCACCTATGCCGACCCAATTAACCCAATGGCGTCCAAGTGAACAAAATTATGATCATAGTCGCCGTGCCAATTATGAAATGCTCGCAACGATACGCGATGTACTGTTGGGTTCGAGTGACTGTCGGGAGATTCCATAATGCCTGAACTTCCTTTTTTAAATCCTTCGGTACTCAAACAGCTTGAACTTCCTGTGCCGAGTCGTGAGACGACACCACAGCTTCTAATGCCTTTGAATCTAAACCAGCCGTATGAGGCATCGGTGGAGATGGTGTCTTATCGTCGTTTATACGGTTTAGATACGTTGGACTGTGATCACTGGCAAGGTTATGTTCAAATGCCTTTGTTTAAGCTGCATGTCCAAGTTTTTGCACCAAAAATTGAAAAAATCAAAGGTTCAGTCTGTCTGTTGCATGGCTATTTAGAGCATAGCGGAATTTACCAACCCATTATTAAAGAGTTGCTTGAACAAGGCTTTAGTGTACTGACCTATGATCTTCCGGGGCATGGACTCAGTGATGGATCACCTGCGAATATCCAAAACTTTGATCATTATCAAGATGTGTTACATGCTGTGGTACGTTATGTTAAACATGCTGAGCAGTTGCCACAACCGTGGCTAGGCATAGGGCAGAGCACGGGTGGTGCAATTTTGATGCATCATTTGCTTGAATTTGCCGAACGCCGTGAAAACCCTTATGTACAACGTGTTTTGTTGTTGTCGCCACTCATTCGACCTGCAAAATCTGCTTGGTGGCATAATTCGGTTGGATTGGGTATTATTCGACGGATTAAACGCCAAGTGCCGCGCCATTTTAGGCGGAATAACCATAACCCTGAGTTCTTACGTTTTGTCCGTTTAAAAGACCCACTACAACCTCGTATGATGGGTATGGATTGGATTTTGGCTATGTCCAAATGGATGTTGGAAATGGAACAGCGTCCAGCCTGTCGCATTCCAGTCTGGTTAGCTCAAGGTGCACTGGATCAGACGGTAGACTGGCGTTATAACATTGAGTTTATTCGTGAAAAGTTTCGCTTACAGACCTTATTGATGTTGGAGGAAGGTTCGCATCAATTGATCAATGAGCGTTCGGATATTCGTGCGGCATTAACAGGTCTAATCCCAGCCTTTTTACATGCGCAGGGTTCATCGAGTGGATATTACTAACATTCTGTGATTTCTGTTATCGAAAATAAAAAGGAGGCTTTATCAGCCTCCTTTTTATTTAGAAATGTTCTAATTTGGACATATTCCACATACGGAAATAGAAGTTCTCTTCATCTTTATTTTCACAAGACAGCAGCTCACCATCTTTTAACCAAAAATGTAGCTGCGCATAGTTTCGAATTTCTCGGTCATTAATGCGTTGCGCTAAATGGCGTGCTTTAATTTCTGCTGGATGTTTTAAGCCTGCTGAAGCAATCATTTCCGAAAGTGCTTTTAATGTGTTGTCATGAAAATGCAGCACACGTTCGGCTTTGGTGGGCACATGTAGTGCTTTTTGACGCTCTTTGTCTTGCGTTGCAACACCAACAGGGCATTGGTTGGTATGACAACTTTGTGCTTGAATGCAGCCCACCGCAAACATAAACCCTCGTGCAGAATTGACCCAATCTGCACCAATTGCCATGGTACTAGCAATATCAAAGGCACTAACCAATTTGCCGCTGGCACCAATTTTGATCTGATCACGTAAACCCGCACCGACCAGTGTATTGTGTACAAAAAGTAAGCCTTCACGTAGTGGTACGCCCATATTATCTATCAGCTCGATAGGCGCTGCACCAGTCCCGCCTTCGGAGCCATCTACGACAATAAAATCAGGAATAATTTGGGTATGCAGCATGGCTTTGACAATGCTCATAAATTGCCAAGGCTGACCAATACACAGCTTGAAACCGACTGGTTTGCCTTCAGATAACTCACGCAGTTTTTGAATAAAATGCATCATCTGAATTGGCGTTTTGAAAGCCGAGTGACTTGAGGGGGAAACACAGTCATGATCACGACTGACGCCTCGTATTTCAGCAATCTCTTCAGAAATTTTATCTTTCGGTAGAATCCCGCCATGACCGGGTTTTGCTCCTTGAGAGAGCTTGATTTCGATCATTTTGACTTGAGGTCGTTTGGCTTGAACAGCAAATTTTTCAGGGTCAAATTGACCATCTAGAGTACGGCAACCGAAATAACCACTGCCTAACTCCCAAACAATATCACCTCCATATTCAAGATGGTACGGACTTAAACTGCCTTCGCCAGTATCATGGTAAAAACCACCCATTTGCGCTCCTTTGTTTAGAGCGCGAATGGCATTGGCACTCAGGCTGCCAAAACTCATGGCTGAAATATTGAAAATAGAAGCACTATAAGGTTGTGAGCATTGCGAATTGCCCACCAGAATACGGAAGGTTTTAGGGTTAGCAGGTGTGCATGGGCTCAGTGAATGAGTCATGAAGCGGTAGTTGTCTGCATAGACATCGATAATGGAGCCGAATGGTTTATCTGCATTCTGGTTTTTTGCACGTTGATAGACCAAACTACGTTGCATACGTGAAAAAGGCAGTGCGTCTTGATCGGCCTCAATAAAATACTGGCGAATTTCAGGGCGGAAATCTTCAAAAATAAAACGAAAATGCCCCATGATTGGGTAGTTCTTTAAGATCGAATGTTTATTTTGTAAAACATCATGCAAGCCAACAAGACTCAGTAAACCTGTGATCAGCCAAATACTGTTCAGTAAAGTGTCTGAAATAAAATAATTAATATAGATAGGGGTGCGGCTATAATTAAAAAAAGAAATGCTCAAAAAAATAAAAATACACAGTAGCCAAATGGAGTGCCGTGAAAAGAAAGTATTCAGTAATTTATGACGTATGGATTGAGCAGGGCTAGACATATGGCTGGGCATCCTTCCAGATTGTTTAGACCTAATGTGCCAAGTCTCTGTTTCATCTACAAGTAATAAATTGTTGTTACGCCCGTTATTATTTGCTGTGGGAATTCAATATTAAAATTATGGATAAATTTTATACAGATTGATATCTTTCAGAATTTAAAGTATATAAAATGAATATGAATAAGCGCTTATTGTTCAAAAGAAAAAATTATAAATTACTTACTTCTAGGGATAGGTTAGGCCAAGTTTGCATCGGTATAGTGTGGTTGAAGAATGATAAGAAAAAGGGGAAGCTTCAGTGAAAAATAAGGAAACTGTTTTGCCTGCACCTGTTTTAATCGTGGAAGATGAAGCCATGATTCGCTCGCGTCTAGATCTGATCCTGTCGGAACTGGGCTATAGTCAAGATATGCTGATTTTTGCTAAAAATTTAGCTGAAGCCATGCAAATCATTGCCTCACAACCCATTTCTTTAGCCTTAGTCGATTTAGGGTTGCCTGATGGAAATGGCATCACTTTAATTGAAAAACTCAGAGACATAGATGAAAGCGCATTAATTCTAGTGATTTCGGCATGGAGTACACAGCAAAGCTTATTTGCCTCGATTAAGGCTGGAGCGAATGGTTATGTACTAAAAGAACGTGATGATGCTGAAGTACTGATGTCGATACGGAGTATTTTGCGCGGTGGTGCACCGATTGACCCATTTATTGCTCGTGAAATATTAAATCAAATCTCGACCTCAAATACCCCACAAACTGAGCGGGTAGAGCAGTTAGATGGTCAGGACTATGACCAACTCACCAATCGAGAAACTGAAATTCTTAATTTAGTGGCGCAGGGTCTGAGTAATCGTGAAATTGCTGAGCAATTATTTGTATCACGTTATACCGTTGAAAGTCATATTAAGCATATTTACCGGAAGCTTTCCGTCACAAAAAGAACTAAAGCAGTCAGTACTGCACGTTCTTTAGGTATTTTATGAGAAATGGTTGGCTGAGTATTTTTATCACACTATGCTTGTGTGTGATTAGCTTTGCCAGTTCCGCGCAAACGAACTTTATTGTTAGTCCAACCTGTAAAGTAAATATCGATAAAATTTCTGCAGTGAAAACAAGGTCTATTGATGTTGTTCCAAAGATTGGGTGGGTCGAGGTCAAAAACCCTGATGTGTGGACAGAGCGTTGGCCATACTATGATGGTGGCGTTTGGTACCATTTTAATTGGCATTGGAGTTGTAAGGATAGTAATGAACTGAAGCAGCCTTTAGCATTTTCTGTGGAAGGCATGAGTAGCGCAGGCGCTGTTTTTTTTAATCGAAATTTACTTTGGAAAGATAAGCATTTAGTTGAGCCTCTATCCAAAAGTTGGAATACCCCGCGTTTTTGGATCCTTCCTGTCGAAAGCTTAAAACAAAAAAACAATGACATTTGGGTGTATGTGGTTGGTAATAGTTATGAAAGTCCGGGTTTAGGTAATCTAGAATTTTCTGATATCACAACAGCATATGATAAACAACAAAAACGAATTTGGAACAAGAGAGCACTGTTTCAAGTTAACTTAGTTATTTCTACTACCTTAGGGTTGGTGTGTTTTGTCATTTGGTTTTTTAGACGCAATGAAACGACATTTTTGTGGTTTTCTGTTAGCTGTTTGTTTTGGGTATTGTTTATTTGGAATGTCATCAATCGAGAAGTGTTTCCATATCCAAACTCCCTGTGGGTCATGAAAACTAATCTGACTTTTTTTGTTTTATACAATGTTTGCTTTTGCATTTACCTGCTGCGTTTTGTAAGAACAAAGTTTGCTGAGTTAGAAAAAACCTTATTTTTAGTTGCTGCGGTGTGTATTGTTACCATCTTATTTATCCCGAGCTTGATGGTTAATATCGTAACTGCGGTGATTTTCTTATTGTGCATTGTGCTCTTTATCGCATCATTCTTTTTTGTGATTTATCGTGCTTATAAAACGAAGCGCCCTGATTATATTTTATTGGCTGTTTGTTTAAGCGTGATTCTTATAGTTATGCTTTATGATATTTCACTACTTTTTGATGGTCATATTAATGACCATCAGCCCTTGTCACCGTATACCTCACCGGTGATCACATTTTTTATCGTGATTATTCTCGCAACGCGTTTAGATAGAAATATCAAAAAAATACAAAGATTTAATACTGAGCTTGAGCAGAGGGTAAGCTTTGTGACCAGTAATTTGTCCTCTAGTTTATATGCACGACACCAATTAGAGATTGAAAATGTTCGTCTACAGGAGCGTATTCATTTAGCGCATGATTTGCACGATGGTTTGGGGGCATCTTTGGTTCGTTCCATGATTTTGGTGGATCAGAGCGCTAGTACCATGTCGAATCAACAATTTTTATCCATCCTCAAATTGCTTCGAGATGATTTAAGACAAATTATTGACAGCGGTTCTTTAATCAATAACAAAACGCCAGATAATCCTGTGTTATGGATTGCTCCTGTTCGGCATCGGTTTAGTCAGATCATGGATGAGCTAGATATGGAGGCGACTTGGAGCATTCCGGAGGCATGGGAAATACAACCGACGGCACTACAATGTTTGACTTTAATTCGTGTGCTTGAAGAAAGTCTGACCAATATTATGAAGCACAGCCAAGCACGGCATATTGATGTAAAAATGTATTATCCAAGTACAACTCACTTGGTCATGATTATTCAGGATGATGGCGTAGGCTTTAATGTGGAGTGTGTGCTTAACCACGGGATGGGCATTGGTATGCGCAGTATGAAAATGCGTTTAGAAAAAATTGGTGCTGAGCTCAATATCGAATCTGAAAAAGGCTGTACCAAAATTATTGCCAGTTTAAGGTTTGGTGAGGGAGAAAGTGCTGAGTAGATTAGATTCCTCAGCACTTGGTTTGCTTAAGCTTCGTCAGGTGGGAGTAGCATTAAGACGGATTCGTTCATCAGCATTGCAATGTCTTCTAGAATATCGGCATCATATAAGCTTTCATCAAGTAACAGTGCTTCACCATCTGCTAAATTCTTAAGTAATGGTGCAAATTGCTCTGAAATGCATAGCCCTTCACCATTGGCCCAAAATAAGAATGCACCTTCATCGTGAGTATATAGTAGGCGAGAAGCGGGTTCTAAGATCAATTGATAACCTTGGTCTAAAATACCTTCTAAATCTCCTGTGCCAATTTCTTCAGCATCAGGAATGTTTTCAGGGTACTTTGGCTCTGACATCAAGGTCATAATAGCATCTTCAAGCAAAGTTGAATTTTGTAGCTGAGCCAAAATTTCTGCCTTTAAATAATCCAATTCGTTTTGTGTTAGTTGACCGATCGGACTTTGTTGGTCACGGACAATATCGAGCAAAGGACTACGCAGTAGCGCGTTATCAGACAGTTTGTCGCCTACACGGTCTACCATGTCGGTGACGTTTGGCATACGGAAGCCAAAAGAGAAGGTCAGAC
This sequence comes from Acinetobacter sp. CWB-G5, assembly GCF_019209785.1. Lineage (NCBI taxonomy): Bacteria > Pseudomonadati > Pseudomonadota > Gammaproteobacteria > Moraxellales > Moraxellaceae > Acinetobacter > Acinetobacter sp. CWB-G5. The sequence goes on from NZ_JAHUTF010000002.1 coordinate 502,469, forward strand.
AGTCATCTTCAGCTACACCATAATGTGATAAACCCGGGGGTACATAAAGTAGATCACCTGGTGCTAATACTTCGTCAAAATGTACGTCAATTTCAGGCAGTAATTTTAAAGGTTGGCCTGCAACAATCTCAGATTCAGCATCGCACATTTGACCCAACTGCCAACGACGATGACCATAACCTTGAACTAAAAAGACATCGTAAAAGTCAAAATGCTTTCCGACAGAGCCACCTTTAGGCGCATAAGACACCATGATGTCATCACGGCGCCACTGCGGAATAAAAGGAAATTTTTTCCACAGTGCTGCTAAGTCAAAAGAGTAGTGATCTACGGCTTGAACCAATAAAGTCCAGAGTTTTGGCATCTTTTGGAAGTCAGCTTTTAACAGCGGTGAAGACTTTACCGACCACTGATTTGGGTCACGGTCTTTTTGTTTGATGAGACGAGCTGTGACATTTTCATCTAAAGCCAGTTCCATAATATCGCTAGGTTCTAAAATATTGATAATTTCAGGCAGCGCGTTGCGGACCAATAATGGCTTTTTTTGCCAATATTCGGCAAGGAATTGTTCAGCTGTAATACCGCCAAGAACATCAATAGATTGGGACATGGAAATAGCCTAAGTAAATTTAAAACAATATTGTGACTATTGTCTTATGATCGAAGGTCTATGTGCAAGTATCGTTAGATTTATTTAAATAAATTGAGTTTGTCTCAGTCGTTATGATTTCAGGAATCAAAATTTTTACAGCTGGACTGCTCCCAGTATCCTAGACATTGAAGTAGCCTCATTTTGCAGCTGCCTCGAATGCTTCTGGACTCATCCCATCAAGATGCGAATGGCGCCTGATTCGATTGTAAAGCATCTCGATGTAATCAAACACATCCGCACGCGCCATTTCGCGTGTTTTATAGATTCTCTTTTTAATTCTTTCCTTCTTTAAGCTACTAAAAAAGGATTTTGCAACGGCATTATCCCAGCAGTTTCCTCTGCGGCTCATGCTAGGTATTAAGTTATGCTTCTGACAGAATTTTAACCAGTCTCCGCTACTGTATTGTGAGCCTTGGTCTGAGTGTATGATCACAGGTTCATTAGGTCTGCGTCGCCATACTGCCATGAGTAGAGCATCAAGTACGATATCTTTGGCAAGCGTAGATTTCATTGACCAACCGATCACTTTCCTTGAATATAAATCAAGAACCACAGCCAGATATAACCAGCCTTGCCATGTGCGAATATAAGTAATATCAGTCACCCACGAAGTATCAGGTGTATTTACAACAAACTCTCGATTTAAATGGTTGAGTGGCACAATCTGAGGACGGCCTCGACCATAGCTTTTATGTTTCTTATACCCTCGTATAGTTGTAATACTATTGTTTTTCATGATCTTTAGTACACGATTAGGTCCACAACCCTCACCTAATTCTTTAAGGTCTAAAGTAATGCGTCTGTAACCATAGATACCATAGCTGGCATCATAAGAAGAACGAATGAGCTGTAATAAACGCTTGTCTTCAATGGTTCTACTTGATTCAGGTTCATGTAGCCAAGCGTAATAACCAGCGCGAGCGATCTTTAATACCCGACACATCGTTTTAATCTTAAATTGATGGCTGTATTCAAGGATGAATTGATACTTCACTCGGGCTGGCTTGCAAAGTACCTTGCGGCCTTTTTTAAGATATCTCGTTCCTCTTCTGTCTGTTTAAGCTGACTTTTAAGGCGGAGGATTTCTTTCTTTGCTTCAAGCAGTTCATGTTCATCATGATTGTTGTGTAATGGATGTACAGCTTTAAGCCATTTATAAATACTGTGCTGTGATACACCTAAACGTTCTGCCACATCACTGACAGAATATCCTCGTTCAGTAATCAATTTTACAGCTTCATCTTTAAATTCTGGGGTATAACGTTGTCCACTCATAATGTTTTCTCCTATGCAAAAAGAATAGACCATATTTGTCTAGGAGAGTGGTGGCAGTCCAATTACGCTATACCGTAGTCTATTCATTCGAATCTACTTTAAACGAGTCATTCAAGCTTATCTCTCAGCAAATTCATCTAAAAATCTTTGAGCGATTGGCTATATATTTTATTCATGTTGTTGTTACATTTAATGCTAAGAATTGAACAGCGACATTTGCTGCTGTTCAATTTATTGGGGAAGTAACTAAAAATACTGCTACAGAATTAAGGCACAAGCACTTTTAATTCACGCAGAATATGACACAACTGAATCATAGGCATACCCATCAACGTGGTTTGATCTTGTCCTATCATTTGTTCAAATAAGCTGATACCAAGGCTTTCACACTTGAAGCTTCCAGCACACATCAGTGGTTGTTCAACTTCAACATAACGCTGAATTTCAGGCAGTCCCAGTTTACGGAACTTAACTTTATAGTGCTCAACCAGACTACGTTCAAAACCTGTTGAATGTTGCTGCACGCTGAGTGCGGTACTGAAGTAGACAATTTTGTCCGAATTGGCCTGTAGCTGTTTAATGGCTTTTTCAGTACTCAATGGCTTCCCAATAAAAATATCGGGTGCACCTTCACGCCATGCCACTTGATCTGAACCAATCACGATTGCTTCAGGGTTTTGTGACGCAATGACATGCGCTTTTTCATAAGCCAATCGTTTGGCTAAATCATCGGCATGGCTTTCACCACGAGGCGATTCGTCTATATCAGGCACAACGCAGCGGTAGTCTAGACGTAAACGATTCATGAGGTCTTTACGAGTTTGACTGCTTGATGCCAAGATAATTTCTGAAGTATTCATTCGACAGCATATTCCATAAGCACATTTAGTGGTACGTAAGACAGTACAGCTTGATGGCAAGCTTGAACTTTAACAGGAGGTGCAAAACCGGCCTGATATGCTTCTACCCAACGGGTCACACAGATACACCAAAAATCACCAGGTTGTAGACCTGGAAAGTCAACTTCAGGTACAGGGGTAATGAGATCATTACCCACTCGCTGAGAAAAATTTAAAAACTCAGAGGTCATTTCGACACAGATTGTGTGTTGTCCCAAATCGGAAGGTGCAGTATGACAAAAACCATTACGGAAATATCCCGTGATCGGGGAATAACAACAGCTGGCTAAAGGTTCACCCAAAACGTTTAAACGGTTTAGATTTGGATCAGGATGAATAGACATAAATGCTAAATCTAGTGAGACTTTTCACTATGATAGCAAAACTTTGCCTTTCGTTTGCTTTTCTGCAAAAGAAGCTAACCTTTTTCTGCATAATCATTTAAAATCGACGCGATTTTTATATATAGAAAGAGAGCTCTACATGAATTTTCAGCGTATGACTGACCTCGATTTAACGGGTAAACGTGTTCTTATTCGCGAAGATTTAAACGTTCCTGTTAAAAATGGTGTGATTACAAGCGATGCACGTTTACGTGCCGCTTTACCAACAATTAAAGCAGCGTTAGCACAAGGCGCAGCACTAATGGTTTATTCTCACCTTGGTCGTCCAGTTGAAGGTGAGCCAAAACCAGAACAATCATTAGCGCCTGTTGCTGCGTATTTGACTGAAGCATTGGGTCAAGACGTTCAATTAGTGACAGATTACCTTGATGGTGTTGAAGTTGCAGCAGGTCAAGTGGTACTCCTTGAAAACTGCCGTTTTAACGCGGGTGAAAAGAAAAACAACCCAGAACTTGCAGCAAAATATGCAGCACTTTGTGATGTATTTGTGATGGATGCATTCGGTACAGCGCACCGCGCAGAAGCATCAACTGAAGGCGTGGCACGTTTAGCGAAAGTTGCGGCGGCTGGTCCTTTATTGGCGGCTGAGCTAGATGCACTTGGTCGTGCATTACAAACACCTGAAAAACCAATGGTTGCTATTGTTGCGGGTTCTAAAGTATCGACTAAGTTAGATGTGTTGACATCACTTTCTGATATTTGTGATCAATTGATCGTGGGTGGTGGTATTGCCAATACGTTCTTGGCAGCAGCAGGCTTCAATGTAGGTAAATCATTGTGTGAAAATGATTTGATTGACACCGCAAAAGCAATTGCGGCAAAAGTTTCTGTACCGCTTCCAACGGATGTTGTAGTAGCAGATGCTTCTGAAATCGATTTTGCAGACTTCTTAGGTTCATTGGCTGCTGCTAAAGCTGTCGTGAAAAAAGTTGAAGATGTGACTGACAATGACATGATTTTGGATGTAGGTCCAGAAACAGCAAAAGCATTTGCAGACATTTTAAAAACGTCAAAAACGATTCTTTGGAATGGTCCAGTGGGCGTATTTGAAGTTGATCAATTCGGCGAAGGCACAAAAACTTTATCTTTAGCGATTGCTGAATCTGCTGGCTTCTCTATTGCAGGTGGTGGTGACACTTTAGCTGCTATTGATAAATACGAAGTTGCAGATAAAATTGGTTATATCTCAACCGGTGGTGGTGCTTTCCTTGAGTTTGTCGAAGGTAAAACACTTCCAGCAGTTGCAGCGCTGATAGAGCGTGCACAATAATTATTGTGTACTAGTGCTGTTGTAAAAAGGTTGACTTCGGTCAACCTTTTTTTATGAACTTAACAAATCTATTCATCATTCAGTCATGAAAATGAAATAATGCTGAAATAAACTACAGGGCATTAAATCATCTGTTCTAGGAAAACATTATGAATTTAAAAATGACCCTTGCTGCACTTTTGTTAGCACCATTGGCACTGACTGCTTGTAAGAAAAATGAAGCACAAGAGCAAACTGCTGCGGCATCTGAAACAGCAGCAGTTGAAGAAGCTGTAACGGCTGAACAACAAGCGGCAATTGATGCGATTGATCAGCCAGAATTGGATGAAAAGAACAAAGACATTCCTGCTGAAGTTGCAAATGCACCAGCAGATGCTGCAACAGCAGATCCTGCGGTAGAGGCTTCGGCAGCTACAGCGCACTAAATACACGCGAATTTCGTAAAAAGTCCCTGCAATTGCGGGGATTTTTTTTAAATAGTGTTATTTGTTGCTGAATTGAAACCTTTGAGCATGTAGAATATGTCGCATCAACTGGGAGGACATTATGGCTCTTATTTCATTGCGCCAGCTCTTGGATCACGCCGGCGAACATGCTTACGGCGTACCAGCATTCAACGTAAACAACTTAGAACAAATGCGCGCAATCATGCTTGCAGCAGATGCGACAAATTCACCTGTTATCGTACAAGCATCAGCGGGTGCGCGTAAATATGCAGGTGCTCCATTCTTACGTCATCTTATTTTGGCTGCAATTGAAGAATGGCCACACATTCCAGTGGTAATGCATCAAGACCATGGTACAGATCCAGACGTTTGCCAACGTTCAATTCAATTGGGCTTCTCATCTGTGATGATGGATGGTTCATTGGGTGCAGACGGTAAAACACCAACAACGTATGAATACAACGTTGATGTAACTCGTCGTACAGTACAAATGGCGCATGCATGTGGTGTTTCAGTTGAAGGTGAAATCGGTTGTTTAGGTAGCCTTGAAACGGGTATGGCCGGTGAAGAAGATGGTGTAGGCGCTGAAGGTGTTCTTGATCATTCTCAACTTCTCACTTCAGTTGAAGAAGCACGTCAGTTCGTTGCAGATACCAATGTAGATGCACTTGCAATTGCAGTGGGTACTTCTCACGGTGCGTACAAATTTACGCGTCCACCTACAGGCGATATTTTGGCAATTGACCGTATTAAAGAAATTCATGCGGCGCTGCCAAATACCCACCTTGTGATGCACGGTTCAAGCTCTGTTCCTCAAGAATGGTTAGCGATCATTAACCAGTACGGCGGCGACATCAAAGAAACTTATGGTGTTCCTGTTGAGCAATTGGTTGAAGCAATCAAGCACGGTGTTCGTAAAATCAACATCGATACAGACTTGCGTTTAGCATCGACTGGTGCAATGCGTCGTATGATGGCTGAACAACCAAGCGAATTTGACCCTCGTAAATTCTTCGCGAAAACTGTAGATGCAATGAAACAAATTTGTGTTGACCGTTATGAAGCATTTGGTACTGCGGGTAATGCCGATAAGATTCGTCCAATTTCTTTAGAGAAAATGGTTGATCGTTATAAATAATTCTTTTTGAATAATCTATATTGGAAAAGCCCACCCTGATGTGGGCTTTTCTATGTGTGTTTATATTCGAGGCGACAATAATAAGAGTGTGCTATGGAACTGATATTTGCTGCGGCCTGTTGTAGTGTGGTGGTCTCCATTCTTTTAAAATGGGGCAAAAACAAAGGATTTGATCCGATCCAGATGATCAGCTGGAACTATGCTTCAGCCAGTTTACTGTGTTACGTCTGGTTTAAACCTGACCTAAGCCACGTTTCTGTTTCAAATACTCCGTGGTGGCTGATTATAGCGCTTGGTGTCTTGTTACCGAGTGTATTCTTATTTTTGGCCAAGTCTTTACAATATGCAGGCATTGTCAAAACAGAAATTGCACAGCGTTTGTCGGTGATTTTATCCTTATTGGCAGCATATTTTATCTTTCAAGAACAGTTTAATCAGCTCAAAATTCTCGGGGTAGTGTTGGGGCTTGCCGCCGTGATGTGCATTTTATTTACCAATGCCTCTGGTGGTGGAGAAGGTCAAAAACAGGCCGTGTGGTATTTAGCACTGGTCTGGTTTGGTTATGCGCTGATTGATGTCTTACTCAAATATACAACAGGGCTGGGTGTGCAGTTTTCCGTTGCGTTAAACCTGATGTTTATTTGCGCGTTTTTATTGTCAGTCGGTTATGTTGCTGTGACCACGAAAAATATCGGCTTAACCAAGAACGTCGTGGCAGGTCTATGTCTTGGGGTGTTGAACTTTGCCAATATCGCACTTTATGTCAAAGCTCATCTGCTACTCAAGGATAGCCCAGCGGTGGTTTTTGCGGGCATGAATATTATGGTGGTGCTGTTAGGCGTATTCAGCGGACTACTTTTCTTTAAAGAAAAGCTCAAACTCCCAACAGCCATCGGATTGGTGTTGGGTATTACAAGCGTGGCTTGTTTAGCTTATGCAATGTCTGTTTAAAAAAGTTCTGCACAAAGGAGAAAGGGTGTTTGAGTAGATCCTCAATCACTGCAATTCCCAATAACAGCCCTGGTTGCTCACAACTGGGGCAATTGGGATAGTGAGGGCGCATGATATGTTGATACTGACCTAAATAGATTTTATTACAGTGTGCACATTCAAACTTCATCGGCATATTTGGCTTAACAGACATCAGCAACCTCACTATTTTTGTTTTGACATTGAGCATGATGAAGCAATTTTCAGGCCCAAAATATAAAAGGGACTGAAGTCCCTTTTATAAACAAATAGCATTACAGCTGCGTGAAAATATCTTCTTTGCTTAAGCGAGACTTTGGCAATTTTGCATTGAAGTCAGCATCACTACGATAGCCTAGTGTGAGCAATACAGAAGGGATTAGACCTTGTTCGGCTAAACCTAGCTCTTCACTAATAATGGATTCATCAAAACCACCAATTGGCGTCGCATCAATTTTTTCAATACCTGCAGCCAATAGAATTTGACCTAAAGCAATAAAGGTTTGGTTTTCGGCCCAACGCTGCACATCACCTTTTTCATTGCGGTAATAGTTGACATAACCTGAACGACTGTCTTTTTGGCCTTGCTTAGCGGCATCATCTTTAAAACGACCATGTAGGTCATCTTGATGCAATAAATTTTCCAAATGTTGCTCAGAAATATCGGTTTTGGTGCAAAATAAAATTGTATGTGATGAATCTAGCACTTTGGGAGCATTGTATGCGTATTTACCTACTAGCGCTTTTGCAATTCGTTCTTTGGCGTTTGTGTTTTCTGCAATGAAAAAATGCCAAGGTTGGATGTTGATAGACGATGGCGTTAAGCGGAGAATTTCTAATAATCGAGCAAACTGTTCATGAGGGATCTTTCTATTTGGGTCATAAGCTTTGGTGGTATAACGACTTTTTGAAATATTTAGAAGATCCATAATCGCACTCGATTTATTGTTGATGTCTCATTCTAACCGATGAAAGGAGACTTGTGATCACGCTACAACTCGAACAGACATAGATTTTAGTTGAATATGTGTGCCGGGTGAAAACTCATTTAAGCGCCTGTGAATAAAGTATTTATATGAAAAGTTTTTTATTTCAAACAGATAAAATAATAAAGAAGTCATTCTATTAAAAAATGGGCTACTTTTGCTTAAATCTTGACAACCTAGTATAATGCAGACTACGAGTAGGTATTGTTCCTACTTTTCTATGATATAGCTGATTGTGATCTATCTGAGTTCAGGCATATGACTTGAATATCATCATTGTAACTACAGAATTATTATTCAAAACCCGTTTTATTAATCTCTTTGTTCCATCACAAAAAGCTCACTTAGTGAGTTAAAATTTTGACAACTTTAAATACATGGCGTGTTGCTACAGCCGTAAATGGTAGTGAAATCAATGTAAAATTGGTGCCACTTAAACGTCAACAGAATACAAATCACGGTTTAATCTGGGTTGAAGTGGGGCATATGATTCAACTTGAATCTGGCGAAACTCTTCCAATGAACTTAGATGGTTTGAGCTTTTATACCGGTGTTAATCAATTGTATCGTCTAAATGAGTTGAACTAAGGCGATAAGTACTTGAGTTAGCAATATGTATAATATTGATTGGTATAGTAAAAAAATGGCATTAATACTGCCATTTTTTTAATGCCAAATTTTGTAGATGACCATTCGCATTAATTTCTAAAATCTGAGCGGAATCTTCTTTCCAGTCACCGAGTACAATTCTCTTTTTCCCATCAATATCATGAATATTGGCACGATGGGTGTGTCCGTGAATCAGTAAATCAGCATTGCTTAATGCTGATTGAACAGCATCTTGATTCACATCCATGACTTCATAGCTTTTAAACTGTTGCGCTTGATGGCTTTTTTTACGGAATCCATTGGCCAATTTTTGTCTAAAGCCAAGCGGTGTACTTTTTAAAAACTTTAGCAGAAGTGGATTACGGATGATTTTACGAAAACGTTGATAGGATACGTCGTCCGTGCAGAGCAAATCACCATGTTCAATACGTATGATGTGATCTGAAAGTTTGAGTGTGTAAACTTCGGCTAACAGTTGACCATTAAATTGGTCTAGGAACTGTTGTCCTAGGGCAAAATCACGGTTACCTGTTAAGAAATAGATGTGATTGCCTGCATTTGAAAATTGTTTTAAGGCGCGAATGATTTCATCTAGCCAAGGGGCTGTGTAGTCGTCGCCAATCCATGCATTGAACCAGTCGCCTAAAATATACAGCTGAGTGTTCTTGTTTTTATAAGCCTCTAATAAATCTAAAAACCCCCGAACGAGTCGAGGGTGATCTGGTGACAAGTGTAAATCAGCGATAAACAAATAGGTCACGGAAGTTTCCATTTTAATTTAATCTCTCTAAGTCCCTCTTTTAAAAGAGGGACTTCCTCCCTTTTTTAAAGGGAGGTTAGGAGGGATTCTTATTCAGAAATGATCTTAGCAGATTCAATCACAACGTTTTCTAGTGGAACGTCAGCGTGGTAGCCACGGTTACCAGTACGAACACCTTTAATTTCGTTTACTACGTCTAGGCCTTCAGTTACTTTACCGAAAACTGCATAACCCCAACCTTGTGCATTTTTGCCAGAGTGGTTAAGGAAAGAGTTATTACCCACGTTAATAAAGAACTGAGCAGATGCAGAGTGAGGTGCTTGTGTACGCGCCATTGCAATTGTACCAAGGTCATTGGTTAAGCCGTTATCAGCTTCGTTTTCAATTGCATCACGTGTTGCTTTTTCTTTGAAGTTTTCATCCATACCACCACCTTGGATCATGAAACCATCGATCACGCGGTGGAAAATTACGCCGTCATAGAAACCGTCACGTACGTATTCTAAGAAGTTAGCAACAGTGATTGGTGCTTTTTCGTTGTTAAGTTCAAGAACAATACGACCTTTATTGGTGTTTAATTCGACTTGAGGAAAACTCATTGTGTAATCTCCTAATCATGGACATCAAAGCCATGGGTTTTTTGGTTGTGAGAAGCATAAGCAAACTGTAAACTACAAGGCAAGTAAAAACGTTATTTTCTTTGTAAAATAGATCAAATATCGTTTAAGGGGCTGTAAAATATTCATAAATCGACTGATAGATCAGTTAGAATTATGCTCGTATAGCAGGACCCTATTTTTCCTTAATTTTTTTCATCAAAGTGATTTTTAAACTATGAAGCCGAATGATGTTGTTTCAACACTGCCAAATAACCCGACACCAAGTAACAATGCCTCTGTCGCAGCGCAGCAAGAACAACAGCCAGGCTTAGACTTTGTTCGCCAAGTGATTACCGAAGATTTGGCTGAAGGTCGTACGCAAAAAGTAGTCACGCGTTTCCCGCCAGAGCCGAATGGTTATTTACATATTGGCCACGTGAAAGCGATTTGCTTAAACTTTGGTATTGCCAACGAGTTTGATGGTTTTTGTAACCTACGTTTTGATGACACCAACCCAGATGCAGAAGAACAAGAATATGTAGATGGGATCGCCAACGACGTTAAATGGTTAGGTTTTGAGTGGAATGGCGAACCGCGCTATGCATCAAGCTATTTCGATCAACTCCATGCATGGGCGATTCAACTGATTAAACAGGGTGATGCTTATGTTGATTTGCAGTCACCTGAAGAAATTCGTTTGAACCGTGGTAACTTTATTGAGCCAGGTAAAAACTCGCCTTACCGCAATACTTCAGTTGAAGAAAACCTTGCGCGTTTTGAAAAAATGAACAATGGTGAATTTGCCGAAGGTGAAGCTGTTCTGCGTGCCAAGATTGATATGGCATCTCCAAATGTGCATATGCGTGATCCTATTTTGTACCGTGTACTCCATTCAGAGCATCACCAAACAGGTGATAAATGGAAAATGTACCCAATGTACGACTATGCGCATCCATTATCCGATGCAATTGAAGGCATTACTCACTCACTGTGTACTTTGGAATTCCAAGATCACCGTCCGTTTTATGACTGGGTGGTTGAGAAAGTTCACTCGGAAGCAGTACCACGTCAGTATGAATCTAGCCGTTTAAATATCGACTATACCATTACCTCTAAGCGTAAATTGCGTAAATTGGTTGAAGGTGGTTATGTCAATGGATGGGATGACCCACGTATGCCAACCGTTGTAGGTATGCGTCGTCGTGGTTTTACCCCAGAAGGCCTACGTGACTTCTGTAAGCGTGTTGGTGTGTCGAAGTCAGATGGTATTGTTGATGTTGCAATGCTTGAATACTGCATCCGTCAGTCTCTAGAAAATGTTGCGGCGCGTGGTATGGCGGTGTTGAACCCACTTAAAGTTACGCTCACCAACTTGCCTAACGATATGGATTTAACCCATTCACGTCATCCAAATGTAGACATGGGTGAGCGTGTGATTCCGTTAACCTCTGAAATTTACATTGACCGTAAAGACTTTGAAGAAGAACCACCAAAAGGCTTCAAGCGTTTAATTCCGGGTGGTGAAGTTCGTTTGCGCCATGCTTATGTCATTAAGTGTGATGAAGTGATTAAAGATGAAAACGGTGAAGTGGTTGAGTTGAAATGTTCAATCGACCCTGAAACTTTGGGCAAAAATCCAGAAGGGCGTAAAGTTAAAGGGGTGATTCACTGGGTATCTGCAAGCAAGGGCATTCCTGCTGAAGTGCGTATTTATGATCGCCTGTTTACAGAGTCGGACCCTGAAGTGGGTGATGATTTCTTAGCGAACTTGAACCCTGATTCATTGAAAATTGTACGCGCGGTGATTGAGCCTGCATTAGCGCAAGCACAGCCTGAAGACCGTTTCCAATTTGAACGTGAAGGCTATTTTGTTGCAGATCAGTATGACCATACAGCAGAGAAACCTGTGTTTAACCGTATTTTAGACTTAAAAGACAGTTTTAAGCCTAAATAAGCGCTGTTTGCTTGATGTGGATAGATATAAGGCTCAACTTCGGTTGAGCCTTTTCGTAGCGAAACCAATAGGAATACACTGTGATTGTTCGAGATAAAACCAATAGCTTTGCATTACTTTTTGCTTGGCGCGGCACCATTTTACCGAAAGTGTTTCCGGCACTGATGGTCGGTGTTTTAATTTCAACACTGTTGGTTTATCTAGCGACTCAACATTACGTGACAGCTCCTGCAGTGCCTGTCATTGGTTTTACTGTATTTGGTGTGATTCTTTCGATTTTCTTAAGCTTTCGAAATACAGCGTGTTATGACCGCTGGTGGGAAGGGCGTAAGCTATGGGGAGCAATGATTGCCAACGCACGGCATATGATCCGTGATAGTTATGTCTTAAATGATGCAGAGCGTACAGTTTTGATGTATCGCGTGATGTTATTTAGCCACTTGCTTCGAGATCGTTTACGGCAGCATAGTCATACCTATGACCACTATCAAGCCAAAGTACAACTGACAGTAGAGCAGTGGGAGGTATTGGCTACGCATATTAATCCACCGCAATATCTATTAGAGCTTACGCAGAAAGATCTGGCGGTGTTGTATAAGCGTGGTGAGATTAGCGATATTATTTACAGTATGTTGACTAAGCATACGGTGGCAATGGGCGATATTCACGCTGGTTGTGACCGTATTTCATCTACACCTCTGCCATTTTCTTATTCGGTTTTGTTACACCGTGCCGTGTATTCTTTCTGTCTCATTTTACCTTTTAGTTTAAGTTCCAGTCTTGGTTTTTGGTCACCTGTGATCGTGGCCTTAATTGCCTATCTCTTATTAGGTTTAGATGCGCTAAGTGCAGAGTTAGAAGAACCTTTCGGGCTTCAGGAAAATGACTTGCCTTTAGATGCTATTGTACGTGGCATAGAGCGTGAAATGCTCAGTTCTTTAAATGAATCCTTGCCAGAACCAGTAAGTGCGCATAGAGCCAATTTAAGTTAAAGCATTAAACAAATCCATAACAGAAAATGAGCGGATTGCCTGAGCCATAACAAATTTTCGATATGATTGGTTTGTTGAGATGTGCTATCACTAAGTTTAAAAGTGATAGGGATATAACAATGACTACCGTGATCGAAACTCAGATGCTGATTCGGCGTTCTGTCAATATTGTGTTTAATGCTTTTGTTGATCCACTCATAACCACCAAGTTTTGGTTTAGTCAGTCTTCGGGCTATTTAGAAAAAGGTGCAATGGTCGATTGGACATGGGATAAATACCAAATTACGCACTCGACTCATGTCCTACAAGTCGTTGAAAATGAGCTGATCTGCATCGAATGGGGCACGCCTAAAACTAAAGTTGATTTTGTATTTGAAAAAATCGACAGCATGAATACCTATGTGATCATTCGAAACTATGACATTGAGTTACAAGGTAATGAGCTGATTCATTATGTGATGGATGCAACAGGTGGCTTTACTACAGTGCTAGATGGTGCCAAGGCATGGCTTGAATACGATATCCAGCTCAACTTAGTTGAAGATAAATTTCCGCCTTTTCAGTTACGTTCACATCAGTGATCTTTTTTAGAGCGTTCCTCTTTAAACTCAAAATAGTTGCCGAGCTGCTGTTTGGCCTTATCACGTAATTTCTTTTTGATATAAAGCACCAAGGCAAAACAGGTGGTGGTCAGCGTTAACATTAGGCTGTTCATGAAACTCATCATAGAGCTAACATAGCCAATGGTAGTGAGTCGGTTCATCATTTTGATGACTTGTGGGCTACTTTCTACGCCTGTAATGGCCCACGTGCACAAGTGTTCACAGTTATTGATAATAAGATGGTAGTTGTTTTCATGCATGCGTGAGCGCATCCGGCGAACCACTTTACGGCCTTTATATTTGGGGGCTTGGTACTGATTGACTGTGATTTTACGTCCGTGGCTGAAGTTCTCGATAGAAGTGATTTCAATCGGATGCTTTTTAAAAAGATGCGCAAAACCTGAATAATGGATTACACGTCCACGCCCAGCATATATGCCGTGATGCGTATAGCCAAAATGTTTGACTATGAGATGAGCCCCCAAGGGGTAGTGGACTTTTTGTTGTTGCATGCCTAATACGTGCTAATTCATTACAGTTGTCTTTTATCTGTATTTTAAAGCTTCTGTTGGGAATTAGCGACCGTTTAGTGGGTTTCGGTTATTTGAGTTTACGATGATAGAAATAAAAAGAGACCGATTGGAAAGGAGTATCTAGCTTTTGTGATCTCATTTAAAAAGGATGCAAGCATCCCTTTTAGAGAGAAGACGATGTTTATTGGTCCACTAGACCTAAAAGTGAGTTTTGGGTACTGCACATGCGTGTTGCTTCTTCAGTGTTCATCGCTTTCACATCGTCTTCAAATTTCTTTTTTTGTTCTTTGAGTTGTTCTTCAGGTAAACCCATCTGCTCGGCAAGTTTTTCCATTTTCTCCCAAGACTCAACACAAGCTTTCGGCATCTTGCTACATGCTGTTAAAGATAAAAGGGTAATACAGGTGCTGACCATAAGTAATTTTTTCATTGCTTAAACCTTTAATTTTCAAACATTATTGATTTTTATATTGAGCCTGTAAGGTAACAAAAAAACTAGACTTTGTATAATATTTAAACGTGCAAAGTGTACTGTGCTTCATATACCGTGGTTTTTTATACGCAGAATGATGTACAGCCATTAAAAAAGGCACTTAGATTAATCTAAATGCCTTTTTGATGAATATTCAGTGACTCTACTACTGTAGAGGTCGATGCTGAAGTTCATTTAACTCCTTACGGCCATAGCCACGAGAAGCTAATACCTTTTTAATCCCAACAATCACGTCTTCATCGGTCGCTGTTTTAAGCTTTTCGATGAGCTGTTCATTGGTTTTACAAGAGCAGTCATTTTCAACACAAGCAATTTGATTTTTATGCTCGTTTTGCTGTTCATTTGAAAACAGCTTTTGCCAAAAACTCATATAGACTTCATTTACAACCTAACATAGGGTGAAATATAACCAATCTGGAAAATAATGCAAGTCAGCGTGAGAGATAAAAGCAGCGATCGATGTCGAAAAATTCCGATTATAGCGCAAGGTATTAACGTTATTATGACAGTTGAAATACTTGCATTTTATATAAGCTTATATTTTTTCATGAAAATTAAAAAAGAAGCTCATTCGAGCTTCTTTTTATACGGTTTAAGTTGCAACAAATTGTTTAAATTTTTTCCAGCAAAACCCCAGATTCGACATGGTGGGTATAGGGGAATTGGTCAAACAGCGCAAACTGTGAAATTTTATGGGTTTGGCTGAGTGTTTTTAAGTTGTCATGCAAGGTGTCAGGATTACACGAAATATAGATGATCCGTTCAAAACGCTGAATCAATTTCAAGGTTTCATCATCAATACCTGCACGCGGTGGGTCAACAAACACCGTATCGAACTCATAGCTGCTCATATCGATATTTGCTTCTTGTAAGCGACGGAATTCGCGTTCGCCGTTATAGGCTTGTGTGAAGTCTTCTGCTGATAAACGCGCGACTTGAATATTATCGATGTGGTTTTGTTCGATGTTCCACTGTGCTGCATACACCGAGGACTTAGCCAGCTCAGTGGCTAAAACACGGTTAAAACGGGTGGAAAGCGGTAGGGTGAAGTTACCATTGCCACAGTAAAGTTCTAACAAATCTTTATTTGATTGCTGCGCAGCATTGCAGGCCCATTCGAGCATTTTTTGGCAGACTTGCGCATTGGGCTGCGTAAAGCTGCTTTCAATTTGTTTGTACTGATATTTGCGCTCAAAAACTTGCAGTTCTTCCACCACAAATTCATCGGTGAGTACCACTTTTTGACCACGGCTACGACCAATCAACTTAATATTTAATTTTTCTGAAAGTTGTTTGGCTAAAACCTGCCATTGTTCATCGAGTGGGCAGCGATAAATCAGTGAAACCAGCATTTCACCTTTTAATGTTGCTAAAAAATGCACTTCAAATAGGCGTTTTGAGAGGAGATCATTGCTTTTTAATTCTGCCAATAAAACAGGCATGAGCTGATTAATACTGGCATCAGCGATTGGGAAGTCATCAATACGAATGACTTTCTTCTGATTGTCTTCATCGCGTTCAAACATGGCATAAAACATATCATCTTCGGTATGCCAAATACGGAATTCTGCACGCATGCGAAAGTTTTTTTCAGGAGATTGAAAAACTTCAAGCGAAGGTGGAGTGAATTCAGCAAATTGAGCTGTAATTCGTTCAATTTTGGCGTCAAGTTGTTGTTGATAAGAAGAAGTCATATGCAGTAAAAATCGCAAACATATTGAAAAAAGAGATGGTAACAAAGTTTGCCGAATTAGCCTAAAGATATTCAGCAAAAGCGTGGGGTTTATTCATGCTACAAGTGGTTTGATGCTGTGCTACATCGGAAATTTTTGAGCAGATTAAGTCAAACCGAGTCGCATAAAAAATGCCAAGTAAACAGACCAGGAGATGTTGACTTGGCAATAGAGGAAACATAGTAATAAACCTGCAGTCCTGATGAGGACTGCAGGTTTAAATTGGGCTTAATTCAAAGTCATGAGACTTGCATTACCACCAGCAGCTGCAGTGTTAACACTAATAGCACGCTCAATCACAAAACGTTCCAAAGGAATGGCAGTTTGTGATGGGCTAAGGTGAGTAATACCCACAATCGCACCTTGACGCTCAGCAATCTGCTGCTGCAACGCTAAAAGCTGCGCCGTTGTACCATGGTGTAATACCGCATCAAAAACATCAGTTTTGATGTCTTTAATGACATGGAACGCTTGAGCCAATGCTTTAGGCATGCTTGGCATGTGTTTTAACACAAAGCTGTTATCTGCAAGCACTGCTGGACGGCTACCAACTGCAAAAATTGCATTCAACTGTTGTAGCTGATCCGCTTCTTGTTCAGCTAATGACAAGACTGCATGACGCGGAATCACCATGTATTGGTTGCTTTCACCTGTCGGACCTTGCAGCTCGTAATGATGGCCTGAACAGAAGTTCTCAATTTTTGCCAATTTTACTGATGGGAAGGTTTTAGCTGCCCACTCAAGGAACAATGCAGAGTTGCTGAACTCGACTTGAGGGTTTAAGTCAGCGCCTGTTGCAAATGGTTTATTCAACTTTTTCGCAGAACAGTTTTGCATTAGGCGATATAGATAAATTGGACCACCCGCTTTAGGGCCTGTACCTGATAAACCTTCGCCACCAAAAGGTTGTACACCGACAACTGCACCCACGATGTTACGGTTGATGTAGAGGTTACCTACTTCAGCATGGGTCATTACAGTTTGAATGGTCTCATCAATACGGGTATGTAGACCCATCGTCAGGCCATAGCCTTTGCTATTGATGTGCTCAAGTAACTGTTTGAGTGAACCTTGGTTAAAGCGAATCACGTGCAGCACTGGACCAAACACTTCGCGCTCTAAATCATTGAGATTTGGTAACTCAATTAATGTTGGTGTAATGAACGTGCCTGCATTTATCTCAGTGTCTTGAGCATCATTACGCATCAACTGGTGTACGCGATGACCTTTTTGGCGCATTTTGTCGATGTGCTTTTGAATGTTTTCTTGCGCTTCAGCATCAATTACAGGACCAATATCTGTTTTAAGTAGATATGGGTTGCCCACTTGAAGCTGCTGCATTGCACCTTTAAGCATTTGAATCACAGCATCGGCATTATCTTCTTGTACACACAGTACGCGAAGGGCAGAACAACGTTGACCTGCGCTGTCATAAGCCGAACTTACAACGTCGAGTACAACTTGCTCAGTTAGTGCTGATGAGTCAACGATCATGGCATTTTGACCGCCTGTTTCAGCAATCAGGGGAATGCTTTCACCATTTTTGCTTAGACGCTTCGCCACAGTTTTTTGCAAAATCTTAGCAACTTCAGTAGAACCTGTGAACATGATGCCTTGAACTTGCTCGGCTGCACTGAGTTGTGCACCCACAGTTTCACCGCGACCCGGCATCAGCTGTACAGCCGCTTGAGGTACACCTGCTTGCCATAAGATTTGAATTGCTTGCGCTGCGATCAATGGCGTTTGTTCAGCTGGTTTAGCAATCACGGTATTACCCGCAACCAATGCAGCAGCGACTTGACCTGTGAAGATGGCCAATGGGAAGTTCCATGGGCTAATGCATAGCATAGTGCCTAAAGGCTCAACTTCTGCGTTTGCATCTAGATCAATCATTTGCGTTGCGTAGTAGCGTAAGAAATCTACAGCTTCACGAACTTCTGCAATGGCATTGGCATACGTTTTACCACTTTCACGGCAAAGTAAAACCATCAGTTCTTCTAAGCGAGCTTCCATTAAGTCAGCAGCGCGAAGTAGGTAACTTGCACGGGTGTCTTTAGCCGTACGTGCCCAAATGTCTTGAACAGCCTGTGCATTGTTTAATGCTTGCTCAACTTGTTCAGTTGTTGCTTCTTGTACATAACCCACAACATCTGTGTGACGTGCTGGGTTGATAATGCTTTGTGGAGCAACGGCATCATTGGTCTGAATGTGCTCACCCATTGGTGCAGCAGACCATTGGTGCTTAGCAAACTGTTGAGCTGTTTGGTTTAGCTGAACTAATGCAGAGTCATTTGCAAGGTCTAAACCTTTAGAGTTTGCACGCAGTTGGCCATAAAGCTCAGCAGGAAGTGGGATCGAAAGGTGCTTTTGACCCACGATATTTTCGCGTTTTGCACTGCTTAAAATGGTTTGAGTTGGGTTTTCAATCAAATCATCAATTGCGAGAGACTTGTCTGCAATACGGTTTACAAAAGAGGTGTTTGCACCATTTTCAAGTAAACGGCGTACAAGATAAGCCAATAGTGTTTCATGGTTGCCCACTGGCGCATAAATACGGCAAGGTACACCCAGTTTTTTATCTTGCTTTTCACCGACCACTTGTTCATACAGTGGCTCGCCCATGCCATGTAAGCATTGGAACTCATACTGACCCACATAGTACTTCTCTGGGTTAGCCATTTCATAAATGGTTGCCAAGGTTTGTGCATTGTGTGTTGCAAACTGTGGGTAGATTTGTTCTGGTGCAGCCAATAATTTCTTCGCACAAGCGATATACGACAAGTCTGTATGTACTTTACGAGTAAATACAGGGTAGTCAGTCATCCCTTCAATTTGTGCTTTCTTGATTTCGCTGTCCCAGTACGCGCCTTTTACTAAACGGATCATTAAGCGTTTTTCACTACGTTTAGCCAAGTCTACGATGTAGTCAACCACGTAGAAACAACGTTTTTGATATGCTTGGATAACGAAACCAATGCCTTTCCAGTCTTTGAGTTCTGGTTCAAAGCATAGGCGTTCAAGCATTTCTAAAGAAATTTCTAAACGCTCAGATTCTTCAGCATCGATATTTAAACCGATGTTATAGCCGCGTGCTAATTTAGCAAGAGTAAAGACTTTGCCGTACAACTCTTCATGCATACGTGCAACTTGTGCACGTTGGTAGCGAGGGTGTAGAGCAGATAATTTAATTGAAATACCCGGACCGTCGTAAACATCTTTGTCTTTTGACGCTTGACCAATGGCATGAATGGCATCGGTATAATCTTTCATATAACGATCAGCATCATGATCGGTCAGTGCCGCTTCACCCAGCATGTCGTATGAATAACGGAAGCCTTTTTCTTCAAGACGTTCAGCGTGTTGTAATGCTTCAGCAATGGTTTCGCCAGTCACAAACTGTTCGCCCATCATACGCATAGCTACATCAACTGCTTTACGGATGATGCCACGACCACTACGTGCCAGTAAGCCTGTTAAAGTACCTGATAAGCTATTTTGTTTTGGTGTTTCCATGAGCTTGCCAGTCAACATGAGACCCCATGCAGCCGCATTGACAAACATCAAGTTACTTTGACCAACGTGTTCTTTCCAGTTGCCTTGGTTGATTTTGTCTTTAATCAATAGGTCACGTGTCGCCATGTCTGGAATACGAAGCAATGCTTCAGCTAAACACATCAGCGCGATGCCTTCTTGAGAAGACAGTGCAAATTCTTGTAAGAGACCCTGTACAATACCTGCTTTACCGCTGCCGCTTTTACGTTCACGTAAAGTATGAGCCAAATCAAACGCAAGTTCATGAATGCGTTGATTCATCTCGTCAGAGATTTTGCTGTGGTCTAATAAGTTTTGAACACAGTCAGTTTCGGCACGTCGCCAAGCGGTATTGATTTCAACTTCAAGCTCACTTTTTTCTTTGAATTCGGTAATATATTCAAATTGAGTTTGAGCTTCGTTGAAATGCGTATTGCTTTCCATCATATTCATGCCTACATCCTGTGCATACAATAATGTGTTGAGAGATCTATAGTAATTAATTTATGATTACAGAAAGAATGCCGAATAACTCACTATAATTTGTATGCTATTTAGAGATTAATTCAGATGACGAGCCCAATTTTTAGCTTGGACCGAACAGATATCAAAATATTAGATATTCTTCAAAGAGATGGAAAAATATCGAATATTAAACTTGCCGAAGAAGTGAACTTATCAGCGACGGCTGCTTTGGCGCGGGTGCAAAAATTAACCAAGGAAGGCTTTATTCTGAGTTATGAAGCACGCTTAAATCCAAACATGCTGAATGCCAGTTTTGTGGTTTTTGTTGAGATACTTTTGGATAAAACCACGCCACATGTCTTGGAGGACTTTCGTCATGCCGTACTACAGCATGATGAAATTGTGGAGTGTCATATGACCAGTGGGGGCTTTGATTTTGTGGTGAAGATTCGTTGTGCCAGTATGGATGAGTTCCGAAAAATCTCAGGTCAAGTCTTGTGGCAACTGCCGGGCGTTAAAGAAACGCGCAGTTATCCCGTGATGGAAGTCATTAAAGAAAGCTCACGTATTCAACTTAAGTACAAACCTTTGTCGAAATAATTGAGTGCATGAGATACAAAAAAGGGGCTTTTAAGCCCCTTTTTTGTTGGTCTACACGTTCAATTAACGTTGTGTAGATTCTTCTTTCATTTCATCCATGGCTTGTTTGTACATGCTGTCTGCTTGTTCAAAGCGTTGTACCACTTCAGCTTCAGGGGCTTTACCCATTAAGCTCACAACTACAATGCTGATCCAAGAGAAGATGAAGCCTGGAATAATTTCATATAGACCTAAGTGTCCTAATGCATTTTTCCATACAATCACAGTTACCGCACCAACAATAATACCTGCAATAGCACCATTCAAAGTCATGCGCTTCCAGAACAAAGACAAGATAATCAGTGGACCAAATGCCGCACCAAAACCTGCCCATGCATAAGCTACAAGGCCTAGAACTTTACTGTCAGGGTTGCTTGCTAAGCAAATTGCAAGAACAGCAACTGCAAGAACCATGAAACGACCCACCCAGACCAATTCTTTTTGAGAAGCGGTTTTACGGATGAATGCTTTGTACATGTCTTCTGTCAATGTTGTAGAACAAACTAGTAGCTGACAGCTTAATGTACTCATCACCGCAGCTAAAATTGCAGCTAAAACAATGCCTGCAATCCATGGGTTAAATAATATTTTAGTCAGTTCCATGAACACAGTTTCAGGGTTTTGAGAAACCACGGCTGCCAGTTCAGGGTGTTGTTGGAAGTAAGCAATCGCAATGAAACCTGCACCTACCGCACCACCTAGACATAAAATCATCCATGTCATACCAATGCGACGCGCAGCAGGAATTGTTTTCACAGAGTCTGCAGCCATGAAGCGCACTAAAATGTGTGGCTGACCAAAATAGCCTAAGCCCCATGCCAATGATGACAGGATGGCAACAGTACTGAGCTCAGAGACAATGTGCATTGCTTGTGGGCGAGCCGTTTCAAGTAGGACTGTGAACTGTGCAGCATTACCATCAATCGCAAGATAAGTCATGATTGGGGTAAGCAGCAGAGCAAAAATCATTAAGCCTGCTTGGAAGGTATCTGTCCAGCTAATTGCAAGGAAGCCACCGATACATACATAACTGATAGTTGCAATTGCGCTAATCCAAAGAGCAGTGGTGTAGTCCCAGCCAAAGATGCTTTCAAATAAACGTGAGCCAGCGACCATGCCTGAAGCACAGTAAATCGCGAAGAATACTAAAATAACGATCGCTGAGATCATACGCAAGATACGTTTACGATCTGCGAAACGACCTGTGAAATAATCAGGCAGGGTGAGGGCATTGTTTTGGACTTCAGTATGCACACGTAAACGTCCTGCAACCAATAACCAGTTGAGCCATGCACCAATGATCAGACCTACAGCAATCCACGCTTCAGACAAACCAGACAAATAAATTGCGCCCGGTAAGCCCATCAGTAACCAGCCACTCATGTCTGATGCACCTGCAGAAAGCGCAGTAACCACACTTCCTAAACTACGACCACCTAAGATGTAATCATCAAAGTTGTTTGTGGACTTGTATGCATACAAACCGATGCCAACCATGGCAATGATATAAACTAAAAATGTGACGAGGGTGGGGTTAATTTGACTCATAGGCATTCCTTGGCAAAATCCGACTTGGGAGATTTTTTAATCGCTTTGTTTGAGACGGCGATTCAAGCATAAAAATAAAATTACACTCTGTAACAGTTGTGAGGTGTTTTTGTATATTTTGTGTAATTATTAATTGTTTTTTAAAATTAAACAATAAGTTGTTGAAAATATGTTGTTTATTGGTCAATTATTATTCTTTTTTATAGGGTAAATGAAATTCTAAGCATTTATTCCGTAAAATCAGCGGGCTAGTTATAATTTATGATTTTTTATTGCTTACGAAAAATTACATTACCTACAAAATAGGCGCATTTACATATAAGGTGTTTCATTTATGAAATGTATTTACAGTCATGAAATCAGTGAAAAAGACGAATATTTCACTATTTAACTAACTTTCTTAGGGCATTCATACTTCGAGTGCATTGGAAAACTTTCAAATTTCTAATTAGAAAATAGGAATTCAATGGCATTTTCTGCATGCTTTGGCGTAAGTAAAAATAGAGTCAACATAAATTAACTGCACATTTGGCAAAAATCTCTCCTGAAATTGTGCAGGCCATTGCGGTGGCATGTGAGCAATTGATCCAATCATCTGAAAGTTGGACATATGCTTTCCCTATAGATGTCTATAAAGGTGGAGCGGGCACCTCAATTAAATGGATAGCAACCAAGTGCTGGCCAATCTTGCATTAAAGCATGTATTCCTTTCTTAAGGTAAATACGAGGTTATTCAACCAAATGACCTTGTCAATCAATCTCAATCGACCAATACTTTCTACAGTGGCGCTATGTTTAGCAATTAATTAGTGTTGGTATTCTCACTTTGTTTAATCGAATCTTAGGTCATGTGAAATGGGCAAACAGTGTATTGCGGAAAACAAAACAGTTCAGTGAGTGGTATTGGAGAAAGGGTTGTTGACTTAATAACCCTTAGGTCACATTTTCTCATTTGAAGCTTGGCTGCTGAGGTGACGCCTAAGGTTGTATCTTTAGCATACGCTAGCTAGAACATTTATAACTATATATAGGTATAAAAGTAGTCAATCCGCTGCTTTTATACTTTTTAGCCGATACACGCTAACAAAAGGTAGCAGTTAGAACTACAATAAGCTTGAGTGAAGAACCATGATTAGATGTTTATGCTGAGTAAATTAAGCCAATTATTTAAATTAAAGAAAGATGCGCCAGAACAACTTTTTTTGCAGCAGCATCAGATTGAATATAATGATGAAAAAGGCTTTATCATTGAAGGTATTGTGCTAAATGCCATACATGCTGAACGTTTGGTCTATTTTTCAAATCGTAGAATTAGTCAGTTTGATGATCTTAATGCACTTTTTTATAGTGCTATGCTAATCAATGAGAAAATCGACTTAGAAATTGCCAATGAGCGATTTGTCGCACGTTTAGGTAATAATCTAGAAAACTTAACTGAGCTAAAGCGAATGATTAAGCTACTTAATGACTATTATTACCAGTTTATACGTGACAAAAAATAAGTCTTTTAAAAGCCATAAATTTGAGTTGTAAAAAGGACTTAGCGCTAGATTGATGTTGTTCTTGTCGTGAAAAATAACATGCAGCGAGAGGACATCATGCTAGTATATGACGCATGTTTTTAAACGCTAAAGCCATGTCCATGTTCCAAGAAGAAATCTCCCAACTGAATGTGCAACAACTAAAAGCAGGCGAAAAACGTTGGCTGGGAAATTTGCTCGGCTCTTCAGCTGCATTATTCATTCAAACGTTAAGCATACAAAATAAAAAGCTCTTTGTGGTTGTGGCAAAAAATAATCAACACTTAGCACAACTCGAAAGTGAATTTGAATTTTACGGTATTCGACCGACCATTTTTCCAGACTGGGAAATTCTGCCTTATGATCGTTTATCTCCTCATCAGGATATTGTGTCTGAGCGTCTCGCAATTTTATCCAATATGCCGCAAACAGGCGTCTTACTGATTTCGGCTTCGACCTTGGCGCAGCGTGTAGCGCCGACTTCGTGGGTGTTGGGAGAACACTTTGATATTCATGTTGGTCAAAAGTTTGAGTTGGAACAGCAAAAGAAGCGTTTAATTCAAGCAGGCTATCATTTGGTCGACACAGTATATGACCATGGTGAATTTGCGGTTCGGGGTAGCATTATGGATATCTATGCCTCAGGTCAAGCTGCACCAATTCGCATAGATTTATTTGATGATGAAATTGAAACCCTTAAATTTTTTGATCCTGAAACGCAGCGTACTACGCAAAACTTAAAACAATTTTCCGTATTACCGGCTAAAGAGTTTCCGCTGAAAGAGGCACGCAGCATATTTCGTGATCGCTATGCAGAAATGTTTCCGACGGCAAATCCAAAGAAAAATCCAATTTATCAGGATGTGTTAGAAGGAATTGCATCGCCAGGGATTGAGTTCTATTTCCCACTATTTTTCAGTGCAGCGCAGATGGAAACCCAAAGTACACTGCTTTCTTATTTACCAAGTCATTCCATTGTCATTACAGATAAGCAGGTTGATGATGGTTTAGATAGTTTTTGGAAAGAAATCGATCGACGTTATGAAGACCGTCGCCATAATGTTGATCAGCCAATTTTAGCCCCTAACCAGCTTTTTATTTCGACCAATCAAGTTTTAGAACAGCTCAATACCTTTCCCCGTATTATTGCATCAGTCGAGGCTTTTGATCTAAAAGCGGGTGTGACCAATTTAAACACTGAACTTCCACCACGTTTAGCAGTCGATCCTAAAAATGAAAAGCCCTTTCATGCGGTTAAACAGTATATTGATGCTGCTAACCATCCGGTATTACTGGTTGCTGAAAGCGCGGGGCGTCGTGAAACTTTAAAAGATGCATTGCGCGCCACATTGGGAGAGATTCCTAATGTTGAGAATTTTGCAGAATTTCAAAAATCCTTACATGCCATTGCAATTACCAGTGCACCATTAGAGCGTGGCTTGGTATTAAAAGACAGCATTAGCATCATTTCTGAAAATCAGTTGTATGAGCATCGTGTTGTACAGCGCCGTCGTAAACGCCAGCAAGAGGTTTCGGAAGAGTTTCTCATCCGTAGTTTGACTGAGTTGAGTATGGGGGCGCCGGTGGTGCATATCGACTATGGTGTGGGGCGTTATGCGGGCTTAGTTACTTTAAGCATTGATGGTCAAGACTATGAGTTCTTGCAGCTTGATTATGCCGATGCGGCTAAAGTTTATGTTCCTGTTACCAATTTACATTTGATCAGCCGTTATAGTGGCGGCGATCCAGACTTAGCACCCTTGCATAAGTTGGGTACTGATGCTTGGAGCAAAGCAAAGCGTAAAGCATTGGAGCAAATCCATGATGTAGCAGCGGAGTTATTGCATATCCAAGCCCGTCGTCAAGCCAAACCAGGTTTTGGTTTTGAGTTAGATCAAGGTCAATATATGCAGTTTACTAGTGGCTTTGCCTATGAAGAAACACTCGATCAAGCCAATGCGATTGAGGCAACTTTGTATGATATGCAACTGGCTAAACCGATGGATCGCTTGGTTTGTGGCGATGTGGGCTTTGGTAAAACCGAAGTTGCGATGCGTGCAGCATTTTTAGCGGTACAGAATAACAAACAAGTGGCTGTTTTGGTGCCGACGACGTTGCTGGCTCAACAGCATTATGAGTCTTTTAAAGACCGTTTTGCAGACTGGCCTATTCGCATCGAAGTTTTATCACGTTTTGGTAGCAGTAAATCACATACTAAAACGATTAAAGACTTAGCTGAGGGCAAAGTCGACATCGTGATTGGTACGCATAAAATTCTACAAGAAAGTGTCCAGTTTAAAGACTTAGGCCTGATGATTGTGGATGAAGAACACCGCTTCGGTGTACGTGATAAAGAGCGGATTAAAGCCATGCGGGCAGATGTGGACATGTTGACTCTGACCGCAACTCCAATCCCACGGACTTTAAACATGGCCTTTAGTGGCATGCGCGATCTATCCATTATTGCCACACCACCTGCACGACGTTTAGCGGTAAAAACTTTTGTGCAAGAACATACGGGTGATTCAGTTAAGGAAGCCATCTTGCGTGAGTTACTGCGTGGTGGACAAGTTTATTTCCTGCATAATGAAGTCGAAACCATTGAGCGTGCAGCGGAGAGTCTTCGAGAACTGGTCCCTGAGGCACGTGTGGCTGTTGCACATGGTCAAATGCGTGAACGCGAGTTAGAACAAGTCATGCAGCAGTTCTACCATAAAGAATATAACGTCCTGGTTTGTTCAACCATTATTGAAACAGGGATTGACGTTCCGAATGCCAATACCATTTTAATTGAACGGGCAGATAAGCTGGGTTTAGCGCAGTTACATCAACTACGTGGGCGTGTGGGGCGCTCGCATCACCAAGCCTATGCCTATCTGTTGGTGCCATCCATCAAAGGGTTGAAAGGTGATGCTGAAAAACGTTTAGATGCAATTCAGCGGGCATCGACATTAGGCGCGGGTTTTATGTTAGCGACGGAAGACTTAGAAATTCGCGGAGCGGGTGAGTTACTCGGCGAGCAACAAAGTGGATCCATGCAAGCCATTGGCTATAGCTTGTATATGGAGATGCTCGAAAAGGCGACCAAAGCCATTCAAAAGGGCAAAACCCCAAACTTCGATGCGCCACTCTCACTGACCGCAGAAATCAATTTACATATGCCGGCTTTGATTCCAGATGAATATCTGGGAGATGTCCATCAGCGTTTATTGTTCTATAAGCGTATTAGTAATACGGACAGTCAGGAAAAGCTCGATAACATTCGTATGGAGTTGATTGACCGTTTTGGGATACCGCCACAACCTGTGAAGCAGCTTTTTGCTGTGCATCAGATGCGTTTGAAAGCGGAAACACTGGGCATTACCAAAGTCGATATTGCTGCCAATGGTGGTGCGATTGAATTTTCACCAGATACTCCTGTTCAGGCTATTAGTATTATTCAGATGATGCAAAAACATCCGACCTTTTTTAGGATGGAGGGTGGTCAGCGCTTAAAGGTCATGGTGATGCTAGAGGAATATGAAAAACGGATTCAATTTATCAATGACTTATTGGAAAGTTTGTTGAAGGAATTGCATTAAAATTTAGCTTTAATTTGCTGTGATTTCATACAGATATCAGGTCTTTCTTGCGGACTTGCGCTATAAAAAGAAAGACTTGATTTTTTGATGAAATTTATTAAAGTAATAAATGTGATGTAGTTCAAAGTAAAACGTAGTTTATTTGTGTTGAAACACATTGCTTGCAATATTCACCTCTGATTGGATGTGATAGTATTAGCCATTATTCTAATTTGCATCATTTATAAAGATATGTTTAGTTTGCATCCACAACTTGCTCAAGATACGTTTTTTGTAGGCGACTTTCCACTTTCAACATGTCGCTTAATGAATGATATGCAATTCCCGTGGCTAATTTTAATTCCACGCGTGCCAGGCATCACTGAGTTATATGAACTCAGTCAAGCCGACCAAGAACAGTTTTTACGTGAGTCAAGCTGGTTATCAAGCCAATTGGCTCGTGTATTCCGTGCTGACAAAATGAATGTTGCTGCTTTAGGTAACATGGTTCCGCAGCTCCATTTTCACCATGTTGTACGTTATCAAAACGATGTTGCATGGCCAAAACCAGTTTGGGGTACTCCTGCTGTTCCTTATAGCAATGAAGTGCTTGCGCATATGCGTCAAACTTTAATGCTTGCACTACGTGGTCAAGGTGATATGCCATTCGATTGGCGTATGGACTAATACACGTGAGAAATCAAATCAGGGATGATTTGATCGTGCGCATAATGGGGAACGAGCAGTGCCATTAGACGATTGGTTATCTAAAGAGCCCAAACAATTTGAGTATTTCCATCGTGTGATGGGATATGGCATGCTGTCTTTAATAACCATCGTCTATCATTATACGATGGCAGATACGCAATATCAGATTTATGTGCCGCTGCTGTTGCTCATTGTGTTATTGATCACACCGCCATTTTCAAGGTGGTTAGGTTATCGCTTCAATAATACGATGCGACGCGGTGTGATGTTTGTGATTGATATTGTCATTACAGCGATCATTTTAGCCGCTGTACATCTCAGTATCGTACTCACATTTTTAACCATTTTTGCTATGCTTTACACGGCTATTAGCAATAAAATTTCTTTTTTGATGGTGTCTTTGGCCAGCCTGATTGGGGTGGTTGTCTTTTATATCTCAATTATCTTTGTCTTTGGTTTTGGTGAATATTTTGAGGCTACCAGTACCGAGCTGATCGTATTGGGCTTTTTATGCCTCACCACTTATTTTGGTGTGGGTAGTTACTATCAGCGTAACCAAATGCAAGACATATACCGCCGCAAAAATCACTATTTCGATCAGATGAACCGTTACATGGAGTTTGCCAATCAACTGAGTCGCTATGCACCTGTTCAGTTGTGGCAATCGATTATGAAGGGGGAGTCAGAAGCTAAAATTGAATACAAGCGTAAAAAACTAACAGTTTTCTTTTCGGATATTCAGGGTTTTACAGAGCTTTCTGAAAGCTTAATTCCAGATGATTTAGCATTCCTGCTCAATGATTATTTAAAACACATGACCGAGATTGCCAAGCAATATGAAGGTACTGTCGATAAATTCATGGGCGATGCAATTTTAGTGTTCTTTGGTGACCCTAATTCCGAAGGTGTGGAGCGTGATGCTCAAAACTGTTTGGAAATGGCTATGGCGATGCGTCAGCAAATGAAAATCCTGCGCGAGCGTTGGGTGAAAATGGGTTATCCGCCATTGCATATTCGTATGGGGATTTCTACAGGGTATTGTCACGTAGGGAACTATGGCGCATCGCACCGTATGGCGTATACCATTGTTGGTCGTGATGCAAACCTTGCTGCGCGTTTACAAAGTGCAGCGCAAGTGGATGAAATCTTAATTTCGGACGATACACATAATTTAGTAAAAAATGATTATCTTTGTGCGCCGAAAGCGCCAATTTTCCTTAAGGGGATTAAAGGTGCTGTGAAGACGTGGCAAGTCGTTGAAAAATATACCTCGCAAAAATCAGACTATCAGCGCTGGTTTG
This sequence comes from Acinetobacter sp. CWB-G5, assembly GCF_019209785.1. NCBI lineage: Bacteria > Pseudomonadati > Pseudomonadota > Gammaproteobacteria > Moraxellales > Moraxellaceae > Acinetobacter > Acinetobacter sp. CWB-G5. The sequence continues at coordinate 532,055 of NZ_JAHUTF010000002.1, forward strand.
ATTATGAATATAAAGGGTTTCATTTACTGCTTAACTTAGATGAAGTGCAGAATTTTGAATATCCGCAGTTGATTCAAGTCTTGGAAAAAATGATTCAACGCATTCAAACCCAACAAAAGATGACCAACTCACAAGGTATCGTCAAACTCAATCTTGAAGATGAAGTAATAGAGCCTGTTCAAAAAAATGAATATCATTAAGTTGATAGGATGAGATACAAAGCGAGAGTCGTAAAAAAGCCACTACAATGAGTGGCTTTTTTATGCTTTGAAAATTAGTGATTTTCAGACGCGTGGTTAATTGTGTATTTAGGAATTTCAACTTCTAAGTCTTCATCCACTAACTTCACTTGGCAAGACAAGCGAGAGTCAGGTTCTAAGCCCCAAGCACGATCTAGGAGGTCGGCTTCAACATCATTCATTTCTTCTAAGCTGTCAAAGCCTTTACGTACTACAACGTGACAGGTTGTACATGCAGCGGACATATCGCACGCATGTTCAATCTTGATTCCATTTTTCAGTAAGCTTTCACAAAGATTCGCATTCTGTTCAACTTCAAACTCAGCACCTTCTGGGCAGATTTGCGCATGTGGGAGAACTTTAATACGTGGCATAGTCTTTACCTATAAATTAGTTTGAGTTTGACCAGTCGTCGAGTTTTGTGCCTTTCAGCGCTGCATCGATATGCTGATTCATACGTGCTGCTGCAAAAGCATCACTGTGTATTTTAAGCTGTTCAACAGCAGATTCAATTGCTTTGATTTCTGTTGTTTCAAGTGTTGCTTCTAATGAAGTTTTGGCCGCATTTAATGCAACTTGTTGTTCATTCGTGAGCAGGTGAGCATCCACTTTTAGGGCTTGCTCTAAAGCTTCGAGTTCGCGTTTTGCTTCAACTTTGGTTTCTTGTAAGTGACGAAGATTTTTATCTTCTTCAGCAAACTTGTAACCATCAAGCAGTAAGCGTTCCATGTCACTATCAGCCAAACCATATGATGGTTTGATGTCAATTTGTGCATGTACGCCAGAGGTTGTTTCTTTAGCTGAAACCGTCAGTAGGCCATCGGCATCCACTTGGAAGGTCACTTCAATACGCGCTTGCCCCGCAGTCATTGGTGGAATACCGCGAAGGACAAAACGACCTAAGCTACGGCAATGCTCAACCAAATCACGCTCACCTTGAACCACATGAATCAGCATCGCGGTTTGGCCATCTTGGTAGGTGGTGAATTCTTGACGACGTGCAACTGGGATTGCGGTATTACGTGAAATAAGACGCTCAACCAAGCCGCCCATGGTTTCTAGACCGAGAGAAAGCGGAGTTACATCAAGCAGTAATGCGCCATCGGCTGTGTTTCCAATCAACTGATTGGCTGTAATTGATGCACCAATAGCAACAACTTCGTCTGGGTTGATGGTACACAATGGCTCTTGAGCAAATACATCGCGTACAGCGTTTTGTACAGCATAAGAGCGAGTTGAACCACCGACCAAAACCACGTTTTGAATGTCGCTGAGTTCAAGCTTCGCATCGCGGAGGACGCGTTTACACACACTAATCGTTTTATCTAAAGCAACTTTGATAATGCTTTCAAATGTCGCACGATCAAGCGTTAAGCTATGCTCTAGGACTTGTAAATGAACGCTTTCTGCATCGGTTAAAGCTTCTTTGGCTTTACGTGCAGCAACTAAAACGTGTGCATATTTAGTGTCATCGAACTGATCAATGTTGAGTTCTTTTTTCGCCCATTTTACGATTAAACGGTCAAGATCATCACCGCCTAATGCAGTGTGACCACCCGTCGCTAACACTTCAAACACGCCTTGTGAAAAGCGTAAAATTGAAACGTCAAAGGTACCGCCACCCAAGTCATAAATCACATAGTTGTGATCATGCGCAAGATTGGTTTCTTGGTCGAGACCATAGGCAACTGCAGCAGCAGTAGGCTCATTTAAGAGACGTAATACGTTTAAACCTGCAAGTTGTGCTGCATCACGTGTCGCTTGACGCTGAGCCTCATCGAAGTATGCAGGAACAGTAATCACTGCACCATTGACTTCATTTTTTAAGCTCGCTTCAGCACGATCTTTCAGTTGCTTTAAAATTTCAGCGGACACTTCGACAGGGGTTTTACGGCCCTGAGCGGTTTCAAAAGCAGGCATTTGATTATCTTCACCCACCAAAGTGTAGGGGTGTTGAAACTTAATGTCGGCTTTAGAGCGTCCCATAAAACGTTTGACTGAAACGATGGTGTTTTTAGGATCGGCAGTCAAAAATGGTTTCGCTTCGTCGCCATATTGGGTTTGGTTTACACCATAATGCGCGATCGATGGGAGTAAGACACGACCTTGTTCATCATGCAAAACCTTTGCTTTGCCTGAAAGTACAGTTGCAACTAGAGAGTGAGTTGTACCTAAGTCGATACCAATGGCAATACGGTGTTCATGTGGCGCACTTGATTGTCCAGGTTCTGCAATTTGCAAGAGAGCCATGTGTTACATCCTTTGAGCGTCAAAAATTAAAAAATAAGTTAAAATTCATCATCTAAATCAAAGCTATCGTCATCTTCAAAACGATCTTCAGCTTTATCTATGTCATGCATGACTTTTACAAAGAAGCGAAGTTTACGGACATCATCACGTGCCTCAGCCCAATCTTCCTCTTCAAAATCAATTTTGAATTCGCGGACTAAACCATCAATCCATTGTTGAACGTCTAATTTGAGTGATTGTAATTCATCTGCTGAACGTGCTTCATCAAGTTGTTCACGGATTTCTAAGGCAGACTGGAGAAATTCAAAATCATTGATGGATTGATCAAGATGATAATCTTGTTTTTTTAATCCTAATAAATATCCTGCACGGCTATCAACCTGAGATAAAACTTTAAATGCTTGATTGATCTCACTTGATTTTATGAGGGCTTGATCTTTATCGCGAGCTTTATCTGGGTGATATTGTTGCTGCAACTTTAAAAATTCTGATTTTAAGGTTGCTAAATCAATATCGAGTGCTACTGGAAGGTTAAACAACTCAAAATGATTCATAGGAGAGGGATTCCGCGCTAAATTGGGGGTCATTGCGAAAGCAAAAACACTCTATGTAAATGCAATTAAAACAGTGTGATACACACTGTTTTAATGTTGAAAAGCAAGTTAATGAACTGTTATACGGTGAAAGATTCACCACAGCCACATTCGCCTTTTTTGTTTGGGTTGTTAAACTCAAAGCCTTCGTTTAAACCATTTTTCACGTAGTCCATCTCCATACCATCGAGATAAACCAAGCTTTTTGGGTCTACAAATACTTTCACCCCAAACTGCTCAAAGGTGGTGTCATGTGCATCAATTGAATCGACAAATTCAAGCACATAAGCCAAACCAGAACAGCCTGAAGTTTTCACGCCAACGCGAATACCTTCACCCTTACCGCGATTTTTTAAATAATTGCTGATATGAGTTGCAGCATTTTCAGTTAAGTTGATCATGAAAACTCCCTAATCTTTCTTTAAAATGCGAAGCAATTAAGCTTTAGATTTTTTGCTGCGGTAGTCTTCAACAGCAGCTTTAATAGCATCTTCAGCCAGTACAGAACAATGTACTTTTACTGGAGGAAGAGCAAGTTCAGTTGCGATATCAATGTTTTTGATCGCTTGAGCTTGATCTAAAGTTTTGCCTTTTAGCCATTCAGTCACTAAAGAGCTTGATGCAATAGCAGAGCCACAACCATAAGTTTTGAAACGTGCTTCTTCAATCACACCGTTGTCATCTACTTGAATCTGTAAACGCATAACGTCGCCACATGCAGGTGCTCCGACCATACCTGTACCTACGTTTTCAGCATTTTTGTCTAATACACCTACATTACGAGGGTTTTCGTAATGGTCAATTACTTTTTCACTATAAGCCATGATGCGTCTCCAAACCTCGGGGTCAGCGTTAATATTAAATATGGGGTCAAAACTTGATTTTTCAATGAAGCCATCCAGTATGTGGATGACTTCAATGGGAAAAATTAGTGTTCAGCCCACTCAACTGTAGAAAGGTCGATACCGTCTTTGTACATGTCCCAAAGTGGAGAAAGTTCACGAAGTTTCTCCACTGCAGAACGTGTCACTGTAAGTACATGGTCAATGTCTGCTTCAGTGGTGTATTTACCAAAACTGAAACGAATTGAACTGTGCGCAAGTTCGTCAGACAAACCTAGTGCACGTAATACATAAGAAGGTTCTAATGTTGCTGAAGTACAAGCTGAACCCGAAGATACAGCAGCGTCTTTCAACGACATCATTAACGATTCACCTTCAACAAAGTTGAAACTTACGTTTAAGTAGTTCGCAACGTTTTGTGTTGGATGGCCGTTTAAGAAAATTTGTTCTAAGTCTTGTAAGCCATTCCAAAGCTTGTCACGAAGTACGCGAATGCGTGCTTGTTCAGAAGCTAAGTTTTTACCTGCAAGTTCAAATGCTTCACCCATACCAACGATTTGGTGTGTTGCAAGTGTACCAGAACGCATACCGCGTTCATGACCGCCACCATGCATTTGCGCTTTTAAACGAACACGTGGAGTACGACGTACATAGAGTGCGCCAATACCTTTAGGGCCATAAATTTTATGAGCAGAGAAGCTCATAAGGTCAACTTTCATGGTTGAAAGGTCAATTTCAACTTTACCTGCAGCTTGCGCCGCATCGACATGGAAGAAGATCTTGTGTGCACGAGTAATTTCACCAATTGCCGCAACATCAGTCACAGAACCAATTTCGTTGTTTACCATCATAAGCGAAACAAGAATAGTGTCTGGACGAATAGCTGCTTCAACCATTTCAGGAGTAATTAAACCCGTGTTTGGAAGTGGCTCAAGGTAAGTGATTTCAAAACCTTCAGACTCAAGCTCACGGCAAGTATCTAAAATAGCTTTGTGTTCAATTTTACTTGTAATAATGTGCTTGCCTTTAGACGCATAGAATTGTGCTACGCCTTTAAGAGCTAAGTTATCTGATTCAGTTGCACCAGAAGTCCAAACGATTTCGCGTGGATCTGCTTTGATCAAGTTCGCAACTTGTTCACGTGCATATTCTACTTTTTCTTCTGCCTGCCAACCGTAAGCATGAGAGCGAGATGCTGGGTTGCCAAATGTGCCGTCAAATGTCAGACATTCCATCATGCGTTCAGCGACTTGCGGGTCTACAGGAGTTGTTGCTGCATAATCAAGATAAATTGGACGTTTCATGTCAAATACCTGTTACCGATAAAAGGGCTGAATCTGAAGGTGCTGTATTTTGGCGAATGGCAACTTTTTGAACGTTGTCACGTGCTACAAGGTCAGCAAGAGTGATTTTAGCGAGATAGTCGGCAATGTGATGGGAGAGTTCTTGCCATAAATCGTGAGTTAAGCACATTGCGCCATTTTGGCAGTTGCCTTTATGGTCACAGCGAGTGGCATCAACTGTTTCGTTTACAGCTTCAATAACTGCTAATACAGTAATTTCATCAGCGCGACGAGCTAAGTGGTAACCACCGTTGGCACCACGAATACTAGAAACTAAGCCGTGGCGCTTTAATTTCGCAAATAACTGTTCAAGATAAGCAACAGAGATAGTTTGACGAGCTGCAATTTCTGCAAGCGTGATCGTTTGTTCAGTTGGCTGCAAAGCTAAATCAAGTAGAGCAGTCACTGCGTAGCGTCCGCGAGTTGTTAAGCGCATGATTCGATACACATGATTAGACTAGATGTGCCGATTTTAAGAATCCTGACTAAAATAGTCAAGTTTTTTTAATAGGGATTGTGCGTATTTAATTTGCTTGAAATATTATGTAGTTATGCAAGCCAAATATTATATACCAATAAGCTAATCAAAAGTATAGAAAACACAAAAAATGTGACATTTATACGTTTTTGACGTTGCTCGATACGGCGGATACGATTTTTGTATTGTTTCACTTCAACCTGTAGAGTGTTGATTTTAGAACGTTGTTCTTCAATTTTCTCTAAAAGTGGTGCAATGCGCTTTTTAGATGCAACTACATTTTGCGGATCAGTTGGTTCAGTTAACCAGTTTTTCCAGTCAGCAAGAACTTTAGGTGCACTAAAATGTAAAATTAAATCTCGGAACTCATCTTTTAAGGTGATGTCACCATCAATACGCATGGTTTTAATACTACGACGGTTTCCAAAGACGAAAATTTTAATTAAATCCATCAATGTGGTGCGTACATCTAGGTCGACCGGTTTTTCCGGTGCTTTGGCGTCAAATAAAACACCTTGAGCGGTAAAGGTGATATAGAAGTCAAAATAAGGCAGGTAGCTATTTATTTTAATCGCAATATTTTGCTCAACAAACTTTTTAGAATGAAGTGCAACCACGCGGTCGTGTTTTAAAATAAGAGAAAAGATCGTCTCAAGAACAATCATCACCATAGTGAGTAGCATATGTGTTTGATTGTGTTCTTTTTGAGAATCACTCATAAGTAGTAACCTAAATCCTGACCTGAAATGAGCATCCTGCTCGCAAAAACTTCAGACTTAAAAATAAAAATGTAATAAAGATGCTTTGTAGAACAGTTTTACAAATCGATCAAGTCTAATATTTGCTAGTATAGTGCAATCTATAAGATTTTTTGGATGTTTTTGCACATAAATCATGCAGGAGATGGTGCTAATGGAAAAAGCAGATATAGAGTTGGATGATATTTCGCCAGAAGATGAAACACTAAAAAAAACAAAAACTAAGCATCATTTTCACCGTAAAAATAGTTTGGATTTTAGAAAGTATACCAAGCAAATCTGGTTAGCGGGTTTGGGTGCTTTTTCACGTGCAGAGGAAGAAGGGAATAAATTATTTGACTCCTTGGTCCAAGTCGGCGAAGAGTTAGAATCTAAAACCACTGAAATTGCTGACCAAACGGTTGAAAAGGTATCTGAGAAAGCACGTGAATCGGTTACGGATACTAAAGATAAGGTTGAGAAGATTGTGGATCGTGGAGTAAATCACTCCTTAAACCGGATTGGATTGGTCACGGTGAAAGACGTTCAGTACTTAGAAAACCTGATTCTTCAACTGAATGATAAAATCGATGTTTTGATTGAAGAAAATAAGAAGTTAAACGAAAAAGTGAATAAAAAGTGATCTGGTTGTGCTTTTGTACCTTTTTCAACGTTTTTTTGTGATTTATTTTCCAAAAAAGCATATACAGAGTATTGCGTTTTCACCTAAAGCATTGCTATAAAGGCGTTACGGTAATTTATACTAAATTTTTGGACCTTAAATAAACGATATTAAGAGGACGCGATCCACATGAATAAATCAGAATTAATTGATGCAATTGCAGAGAAAGGGGGATTGTCTAAGACTGATGCTGGTAAGGCCTTAGACGCTACAATTGCTTCAATCACTGAAGCGCTTAAGTCTGGTGATACAGTTACACTTGTTGGTTTTGGTACTTTCAATGTGAAAGAACGTGCTGCACGTACTGGCCGTAACCCACAAACTGGTGCTACTTTAGAAATTAAAGCAAGCAAAGTACCAAGCTTCAAAGCTGGTAAAGGTTTAAAAGATTCTGTTGCTTAATCTTTTAAATAAATACTAAACGCGCCTTTTCGGCGCGTTTTTTATTAAACATTAGAAAATGTGTCGATAACACATTCATTCATTGCTGCTTTTCAGTTAAAATCTCGGGCAAATAAAATATTGGAATACTTATGGAATCTTTTCGTAAAGTTATTAAGGGTTGGTTGGGCAAGGCTTTGCTCATTTTGTTTTTGACCCCTTTAGCACTTGTAGGTATTGAAGGATATTTTAGTAGCGGATCAAAAGACGCTGTGAAATCAGTCAATGGCCAAGATATTTCTGAAAAGGAATTAGAGACCTTAACCGCTTCCTTTAAAGAACAATTCTTAGCTTATGCCAATGGGGATGAAACTTTACTCAACCAAAGCTTTATTAAAGATAAAGCGATGGATCAACTGATCGCAAATACTTTGTTATTGCAACAGGCTGAAAAGCTGGGCATTTCACTCAGTGATACTCAAATTGAACAGATGATTGCTCAACAGCCAAGTTTTCAAGAAAATGGAAAATTTTCAGAAACGCGTTATTCAAGCTATTTACAGTCCGTGGGTATGAGTAGTGATGCGCTCGTTGCAAACTTACGTCAAGACCATGCATTAAAAATGATGCGTTCGACTTTTGTTGATTATGCATTGGTGAGTAAACTAGATATTCAACAAATCGCTAACTTACAAACAGAACAGCGTACTGTGCAGTTTGCCAATGTAAATCTTGATGAATATAAAAAGAACGTCAAGGTTTCAGCACAAGAGATTGAAAACTATTACAAGCAACACCCAGCTATGTTTAAACAAGTGGCAAGTGTAGATGTTGACTATGTGGTGTTAACACCAGCCAATGTTCCTGCTGCTGCTTCACCTGTAACTGATGCTGAGTTGCAGCAAGCCTATACACAGTTTGTTGAAGCACAAAAAGATAATGTCGCGCCTTTGGTGAAACATATTCTGATTACGACGGATGCGCGGACAGATGCTGAAGCGAAAAAACGTGCAGAAGAAGTTGTTGCAAAAATTAAAGCAGACACAAGCTTTGCGGCAGCTGCGGCTCAATATTCTGAAGATACTGCATCTAAAGCGAATGGTGGTACTTTAGCAGTTTATAACAAAGGCACTTTTGGTGATGCTTTTGACCAAGCTGTAGCATCGCTTAAATCAGGTCAAGTGTCTGCGCCTGTAAAAACTGAATTTGGTTACCATGTGATTGAAACTGATGCACCAGCTGTGAAGTTGCCATCTTTTGAAAATGAAAAAGCACGTTTGACTGCGGAAGTTCAGAAGAATAAAACAGCCAATGCATTCTCTGATACTGTAAACAGCTTAAATGAACTGGTTGTAGACTCAGATGCTTTAGATGTGGTGTCTCAAGAAGTTAAAGGTGTACAAGTTCAAACTGTGAAAGGTATGACCTTATCTACACAGCATCCTGTATTAAGTAATGCTGCGGTGAAAGTGAAACTGTTTAATGATGACGTTAAAAACGGTGATCGTAACGCGACCAGCAGCATTCAACTTCCAAATGGGGATGTAGTTTGGGCAAAAGTACGTGATTATCATGCGGCAGGTGTACAAACACTTCAAGAAGCAACACCACGTGTGAAAGCAAAATTGGTTGAACAAAAAGCCTATGATGCTGCTAAAGCCAAAATTGCGCAAAGCTTAAAAGACTTTAAAGCTCAACCTGCAGCATCTGTGGTTGCCAAGAGTGGTTTAACTTTTACTGCACCGCAAGTGTTTATTCGTTCACAAGGCTTACCACGTGCAGTTGAGCGTGCGGCGTTTAGCCAAGCGGCACCAAAAGCAGGACAATGGTCTGTAACAACAGCATTATTGCCAACGGAAATGGTGGTGGTCGCGGTGTCAAACGTAAACAAGACGACGTCTAGTGCATTGACGGATGAGCAGTTGGCTGAGCTTTCGAAGTTATATCAACAACTTCGTGGTCAGCAAGAAGCTGAAGATTATGTGCAATACTTAAAAGCACATGCGAAAATTAAATAATCGCACGCTATAAAAAAACCTGCATTCGTGCAGGTTTTTTTATGTATAGAGATAGTCAAATTCTACTTAAGGGTAAGTAGCTTTAGGCACGGATTTTGAGCTCATAACCTGAATATTTACGAATATTAATCACACCCGTATCTAAAATCAGGTACTGACCTTTGATCCCTTGTAACTTACCGCGAATAACTGGGGTTTTATCCAGATTGTGGGATTTAATTTTCTCAGGATATTGCTCAACTGGATAAACAAACTCGCGTGGCAGTTCAGTTTCCAAAAGGTCAACTGTTTCATTGAATTCAAGATTTTGACTAAATTCCTCACGAATGGTTTGGATTTTAGGTGCAAATTCTTCGATGAGTTGTTCGCGAACTTCAATCAAGTCGAGTGGTTCAGCTTCACCCTTGAGCAGTTTACGCCAATCAGTTTTATCCGCCACTTGTGTCCCAAACATAATTTCGAGCTGGCCTGAAAGACGGCGCGAACCGACTTTCATAATTGGAAGGGCTTGGGTTGCACCTTGATCGAGCCAACGGGTTGGCATTTGGCTAATCCTTGTAATCCCAACTTTTAGGGCACTTGAGTTGGCTAAATAAACAATATGAGGCTGAAAGCAAACTTCATGCGCGAAGCTGTCTTCTCGGCAGGTGCCTAAGTGGTAGTGACAGGTTTCAGGTTTCATGATGCACATGTCACAAGAGGCTTTGGTTTTAAAGCACTTGAAGCAATGGCCTTGTGAAAACGATTTAGATGTTTTAGCACCACATGAAACACAGAAGATTTTACCAGTCCATTCAATCTCGATTTCTTGACCCAAGTTAAAAGGAAGGTCAACTTCTGAACGATCTAGGATAAATTTATATTCAACATTTGCCTTGTGTGTATGTTGATCAGTTACACTAAGGTCCTTAAGACCTGCATGCATTTTATGGCAAATGCCTTGAAGTTCCATACAGAATTACTCACTCAATATTAAGGATGCGGTTATGGCTGAACTGAACGTCATTACTTCTATGCTAGACGATTTATCTCAAGAACAGCCTATTTCAACTGCATTGTGCATTGGGCAGGATCTCAGCCCAAATCATCATCAATCTATTCAATGGCAATATTTTAGCGTATCTGACTTTTTAAATCTGCCTTTTACCCAGCGCTATGATTTAGGTTTTGTGCTTTTTGATACGGCAGAAATGCAAAATATAAGCTCACAACAAAAATCACAACTATTGGTGCGTTTAAGAGATTTGATGGCAAAGCGTATTGTGGTAGTGAGTCAATTGCAGGATGAACAACTACTTCGTGCTTTAGGTTTTACTCAACTAATCGATAAAACGACGCATGGTAAAGACTTTGCTTTATGGCAATTTAATATTTTGACCTATAAGCATGTGCCTGACTGGTTTAATTCAAAGTTTTGGGCGAATCCTGAAAACTGGAATAAATTCCGTTGGTGATTTGACTGCGACTGTATTTTTCCATTCATAGCAAAAATTAACAATTTATCTCTATAGGGTTTTTTTAAACATCGTATGCTGTTTAAAAAACCTAGAAAGGATAAAGTGATGACGAACCTGAATAATATTATAGAAATTTTAGCAAAGCAGGCCATGGGCGGTCAGCAACAGTCAAACCAACAAAGTGGTTTGGGTGGAATTTTGGGTTCGGTGCTTGGACAACTCGGGGCGGGTGGTACAGGCCAAACACAACAGGGGGGTCTGGGCGATATTTTAGGTTCGGTGTTGGGCGGTTTGACTGGTGGACAGTCACAACAGGTGCCAAACTCGCAGAACTCAGGATTTGCAGGCGGTGGGAAAAGTTTATTGATTGCGGTATTGCCTTTGATTTTGGCATGGATTCAACAGCAAGGTGGTTTGCAAGCAGCTTTAGATAAACTCAAAGGACAGGGTTTAAGCAGTCAGGTCGAGGACTGGGTTTCAACAGGGCCAGGAGAAAATGCCAGTGTAAATCCAGAGCAAGTGCAAAACTTGTTTGATGATGCCGCGGTGGAGCAAGTTGCAGAGCAAGCGAATGCACCTAAACAAGATGTATATAGTGCTATTTCACAAGTATTACCGCAAATTATTGATTCACTCACCCCGCAAGCAGGACAAACCAACCCTCAAGAAGCCAACGCGGATATCCAACAGGTATTGAACTTGGTTTCGGGTTTTTTAAAACGCTAAATTCACAATAAAAAAGCCATCCTAGAATGGCTTTTTTATTACTTGAAATTCTAGATAAAAAAACACGCCGAAGCGTGTTTTTTAATTTTTAGGGGAGCGCTAACTTAGAAGTCGTAACGCATTCCTAGAGAAAGACCAAGACTGTTTTCACCCGCTACACCGCTTACGCTGTTTGTACGGCCTTCTTTCCAAGGGGTTAGGTTTGATTTGTCATCATTAATAACCGTTGCCAAGTTACCGTATAAACGAACTGCTTTGTCTAGGCGGTGCTCAAGGCCAACAGCGAGTAATGTTGAGTTTGCATCATCTGCATCGACATCACGGTAGAATACTTCACCACGTACTAAAGTTTTTGGAGCAAACTTGTATTCACCCGCTACACCAAAGACTTGTGCATCAGGAGTAACTGTAGAGTTGTCATGTTGTAGGAATTGGTACATGCCACCTAAGTTAAAGTCAGGGGTGATTTTGTATGCGCCAGCGATACGGAAACCATCACGCTCACCGCTAGTTGCTTCTTCTTCATAGTGTTCGTATGCAGCAGCGAAGTCGACGTTACCTTCTTTATAGGTTAAAGCTAAGTCATAAGCTTTATCTTTGTCTTTAGCACCATCTTTTGTTGCATCTGGGCTATTTGCTTCATGTAAAGAAAGTGCACCTAATACATTGAAGCCATTACCAAATTTAGGTGATTTATATTCGATAGTATTTGCATTACGCTCATCAAACTTCAAGTTACCTACACGTGTTACGTTACGTACGTCACCAACCATGTCGCCAAAGAAGTTGATTGGACCGCGTGCAGCCTTGAATGGGCTGTCAAAACGACCCACACGTGCTTGACCGAAGTCACCTTTTAAGCCTACAAAAGTATCTCGTGTTGCAAACTCAAGGTCGCTATTTGATGAACCGCTTGCGAAATTGATTTCTTGTTCAATTTGGCCGAATACAGTCATGCCATTTTCAAGCTCTTGTTCAGCTTTGAAGCCTAAGCGTGAAGAGTTTGAAGAGATTCCAACTTCGTTATAGTCAGCGCCATCATCTAGATAGTCTAAAGAAACATGCGCACGGCCATAAATTTTTACGTCAGCAGCCATCGCTAAAGCTGGTGTAAGTAAAGTTGCCCCAACTGCTAATGCGCAAAGTGTTTTTTTCATGTGTAGCTCCAAGAAAGACTTTTTGTTGATTCGTCTATAAAAGGTTATTCAGTCGTCTTTTTATTCATCAGACTTCTGTCTCTTGGCGCTCATTATTGATTACAAATAAGTCATTAATATTAAGGGAATATTACAAAAATATTAAACAAGTCAATGTCAAATGCATTTCCGCGATAAATTGTTAAGCTTGATTTTGAGAACTTAGATTATTGATCTTATTTATTTTTAGACCTAAAAAAAAGGAGCCGAAGCTCCTTGATTGAATAGGTGGAATTACAAAGCAGCGCGAATTTTTTCTGCTTGTGCTTTGATTTTTTCTTGATCACCCATTTGTAAGGCATGCTTACCTAGTTCATGTACCGAACTCGGAATGAGGTGGAAATGTACATGGGGGACGGTTTGCCCAGCAGCAGCTCCAGACAGTTGCATGAGGACAATGCCTTGGGCATCCAAACCGACTTCAATGGCTTTTGCTACTTTTTGTACCACTTGAATGGTGTAGGCAGCAGCATCGGCAGGGAGGTCGAGTAAGGTCACCGCAGGTGTCTTGGGTATGACTAAAGTATGACCGTCTGCTTGAGGCATAATATCCATGAATGCAAGAACTTGGTCATCTTCATATACTTTTATGGCTGGAAGTTCACCACGTAAAATCCGTGCAAAAATGTTTTGCTCATCGTAAGCCATGTCTATTCCTTAAGTTTCGCTTAAACTGATTTACTTACAGTTCAATTCTTTTTGACGTTCTTTAATGGCGTCAAGACGTTGTTGCTCTTTTTCAGAGAATTTCGGTTTAGTGGTGTAGCAATTATCATTGCCAAATTTTGCTTTCGCTTCAGGGTCCTTAAAACAGAAACCTTTAGATGCATAAATGACATCATGATCATCTTTTAATTTTTGACACTCTTGCTCAGGTGATGCCGCAAAACTTTGCGCCCCGATTAATGTTGCAAGACTGGCAAAAACCGCTACAGTCAACTTTTTCATGAGAATTTCCTCAGTTTGTAACATTGTATGTAGTCACACTATTACTTTATAGGGGTTTGTTCTGTTTATTCAATGGTGAGTTCTTACTCAATTGTAATTTTACTTCATAATTGCTGCATATAATACATAAAATTTATATATATCAATAGCTTTTAAGATGGTGGATAGAAATGGATATTTAAGTTTTTTATGTAATTTAGTCTATTTTTTACAACTTTTCTTAGGCTCTAACATTTTTAGATTTCATTGAGAGGGCCACAGTGCTTCGGTGCGTCAGCTTTTTTAACCTTTAATATTCGCCTCATCTCAAATTCTATTTCAGGAATTTTTTACGATTAGCAATGAGTTTTTTTAAGTTATTCATTATTGGAGAGCTGAGTATGCTAAGGCTATTAGAACAGACGCCGATTTTAGATTATTACCATCCATCGATTCAAAATTTGATTGAACAGCGCAAATGGAGAGATCTTGATGAAGTTAATAAGGTGAGGAATATTTATAACTTTGTTCGTGATGAAGTTCAATTTGGCTATAACACGGGAGATACGATACAGGCATCTCAAGTCTTAAGCGACGGTTATGGTCAGTGTAATACCAAAGCAACGTTATTGATGGCGTTACTCCGAGCGGTGGTTGTAGCCACTCGGATACATGGGTTTACCATCGATAAAGCCTTACAAAAAGGTGCAATCAAAGGCATTTGGTATAAGTTATCGCCCAAGAATATTTTGCATAGTTGGGTCGAAGTTCATGTGAATGGACAATGGTATATTTTGGAGGGTGTAATTCTTGATCGACTTTATCTAGAAAAATTACAAAGTATAAATAAGCATCAAACAAAAATTTTTTGTGGTTTTGGGGTATTTACCGAGAACTTTGAAAATCCACCTATCGATTGGAATTTGAATGATACTTTTATCCAAGACAAGGGGATTAATCAAGATTTCGGTTTATTTGCTAGCCCAGATGATTTTTATAATATGCACCAACAAGAACTTAGTCCGATACAACGTATGGCTTTTAAATATGTAGTCAGACACTTAATGAATCAAAATGTCAATAAAATTAGAAATATACAAAAAGCCTCTTTATGAGGCTTTTTGTTCGGCCATCGGAATAGCTTAACTTATGATTAAAGTTAAAGTATGACTGACTATGATAAGCATTACTCTAAAGTAATTTTGCTCCATGACTCATATAGTTTAACTGCTGAAGAAAAATCGCTGTCTGCTTCAGATAAATCACTAGCAGTTTGAATTAAACTTTGAGCCAGTCCAATCACAGGTGCGGATAGTTTTGCTTCGCGGACTAAATCAACGGCAATGCCCGTATCTTTTGCTAATAGAGGGAGTGCAAAAGTAAGCGGGAAGCTGCGGTTGAGAATGCGCTGTGGTAAAACAGTTTCAGTTACGCCACTTTTACCACTAGACGCATTAATGCAATCTAATGCTTCGTTTAAGTTTACGCCATGGGCTTTTAGGGTGGTAAACCCTTCGGCAACAGCACAGAGGTTCACAGCCAAAAGCATATTGTTTACGGCTTTAACTGCAAAACCAGCACCTGATTCGCCCACGTGTTTAATCAGTTTACCAAACGCTTGAATAGCTGGTAGTGCGCGTTCAAAAGCTGCGGTATCACCACCGATCATAACCGTAAGGGTTGCATTATCAGCACCAATAGTTTGACCACTTACCGGTGCATCTAAAAAGTCCACACCGTGTTGTTTAAGCTGTTCAGCTACTTTTTTTGCAGAAGAGGGTACACCGCTGGTGCAATCGACCCAAATACTGCCTGCTTTGAGTTCAACTTGTGCAAGTAAGTCTTCAATATCTTGACTGGTTGGAAGACAAGAGAAGACTACATCGGCCTGAACTGCTTGCGCAAGTTCCACCGCCTGCGTGCCATAGGCTTCTGCATGTTGTTTTGCTTTATCAAAATTGCGATTCCATACCCACACGTGTTCAAAGTGTTTAGGTAAGTGTGATGCCATGCGATAACCCATGGCGCCTAGACCGATAAATGCAACTGACTGAATCATGTCAAACCTTAGTATTTAAATTTTACTTGAACGTTCACTTAACCACTGAGCCAGTTGAGGCCAAAATTCATCGGCACTACGCTTACTCGACATCAGTCCTAAATGTCCCCCTGGGATAAGAGTAAACGTGACATCGGTGCTACTTGTCAATTGGGTTAATGGCTGAGCTGCCTCTGCAGTAACAAGTTGGTCTGTTGTGCCCGCAGCCACAAGCAATGAGCACTGTATATTTTTTAAAGCTATGCTTTTCTCATTTAATGTGATTAGTCCAGTTTTGAGTGGATTACGCAGCCAAACATTAAAAAGCATGTCTTGATTGATGCCGCCAGGATAATCAATCATACGATTGAGAAAACCGCCAATGGTGGCATGTTCATACAAGGCTTCATGGTCATCTAAATTAAGCAGTAAGTTCTTATGACTTTGAAACCAGCCGATAGGATCAATGATTTTAAAACCAAAAGTATTTAACCCTCCAGAGGTATGAAGTAGACGCTTTGGTATCTTGCCCTGATAAATTTGCTGTTGTAATGCTTTGCTTTTTGAAATGATTCGATTGAGATATGCAAAGAACTGGCCATTTCGCCCAGATTTATAACTGTCAATTGGACTCCCTAAAACCATTAAATTTTTCACAAAATTGGGTTGATGTAAGGCGGTATACAAGGTCACGAAAATGCCAGCCATACTCCACCCATGCAGAGAAATTTGCTCGCTGTGGCTATGTTTTAAAATGCTTTGTATACAGAGTGGAATATAATAATCAATAAACGTCAGAAAGTTAAAATGACGGTTATGAATATTTAATTTCCCCCAATCAATCACATATACGGCAAAGCCTTGCTGTTGGAAGTACTTCACCAGTGAGCGATAAGGATACAGGTCGTAAATAGACATATTGATGGCTAGCGGGACCACAAAAACTAAGGGTTCTTTATACTTACGGACTTCAGGTGCGTAATAGCGAATTTGGGTCAGATCAAATGTTTCAATCACTTCATAAGGTGTGCTTTGTGACAAAATGAGTGACTTTCCATTAAAAATGCGCGTAGAAAGATTCTTTAGTTTATTTTGATGCGTTGAAATTTTAGTTTTTAAAGAGTGCATATAGGTCTTAGATCTCAAATAAGCAGAAAGTTTGATCGAAGTCTAATCAATATTCGCGTATTTTACCTTGACCTTAAATAGCCTAGACGCTCAAAATGTTGGCAATTCTTTACAAAGGCAGTCCGTCGACTGAACCAGAGCCATGAGCCTACAAGACGAATTTGAATACCAATTAGATACCTTAGCCATTCGTACTGGGCATACGCGTAGTTTCGAGGGAGAACATGGCGAACCTATCTTTCTAACCTCATCATTTGTCTATGAAAATGCAGCAGAGGCCGCAGCAAAATTTTCAGGTCAAGAGCAGGGGAACATCTACTCGCGTTTTACCAACCCAACTGTTGCGATGTTTGAAAAACGCCTTGCAGCTTTAGAAGGTGCTGAACGTGCAGTGGCAACCAGTTCGGGTATGGCCGCAATTATGGCCGTGGCAATGTCATTTTTAAAACTAGGCGATCATGTGATTTGTTCACGTGCGGTATTCGGTTCGACCGTATCTTTGTTTGAAAAATATGTGGCTAAGTTTGGTGTAACTGTCGACTTTGTCGATTTAACAGATTTAGATGCATGGAAAAATGCCGTTAAGCCTGAAACTAAATTACTTTTTGTTGAGTCTCCGTCAAATCCTTTGGCTGAAGTGGCAGACATTCAAGCACTTGCTGATATTGCACATGCCAATGGCGCACTTTTAGCGATTGATAATAGTTTCTGCACACCAGTATTACAGCGCCCAATTGAGTTTGGTGCGGACTTGGTGATTTATTCAGCGACGAAGTATTTGGATGGTCAAGGTCGTGCTCTTGGTGGTGCCGTAGTGGGTAGTCATAAATTACTCGAAGAAGTGTTTGGTTATGTACGTACCACAGGGCCTTCAATGAGTCCTTTCAATGCATGGGTATTCTTAAAAGGCTTAGAGACTTTACGTTTACGTATGCGCGAGCACTCAGCAAGTGCGCAAAAGCTGGCAGAATTCTTAAATACACACCCGAAAGTCGAAAAAGTGTATTACGCAGGCTTACCTGAGCATATTGGGCATGAGCTTGCAGCGAAGCAACAAACAGGCTTTGGTGGGATCGTTTCTTTTGAAGTGAAAGGCGAGCGTGAAGGGGCTTGGACTGTTATTGATAATACCCAATTTATTTCAATTACAGGCAACTTGGGCGATGCTAAATCGACCATTACCCATCCTGCAACGACTACCCATGGCAAACTTTCACCAGAAGCGAAACAAGCCGCAGGAATTCGTGAAGGTTTAGTTCGTGTTTCTGTTGGTTTAGAAGATATTGATGATATTATTCGCGATATCACACGTGGTTTAGACTTAATCTAATTTTTTAATTTTATGTTCGGAGATTTTAATGAACATTAATATGTTAATGCAGCAAGCTCAACGCATGCAAAAAGACATGGAAAGCAACATTAAAAAAGCTAAAGAAGAGCTTGCGCAAACTGAAGTGCATGCTGAAGCTGGTGGTGGTTTGGTTAAAGTGACGATGACTTGCCGCAATGTGGTAAAACGTATCGAAATCAATCCTGAATTATTGCAAGATGA
Organism: Acinetobacter sp. CWB-G5; assembly: GCF_019209785.1. NCBI lineage: Bacteria > Pseudomonadati > Pseudomonadota > Gammaproteobacteria > Moraxellales > Moraxellaceae > Acinetobacter > Acinetobacter sp. CWB-G5. Next base: position 550,642 of record NZ_JAHUTF010000002.1, read on the forward strand.
TGCAGATATGATTGAAGACTTAATTGCTGCGGCAATGAATGATGCTGCACGTCAAGCAGAAGCAATCACTGAAGAACGTATGAAAGCTGCGAACTCAGGTGCAGGCTTACCACCGGGTCTTGCTGGTTTATTCTAATTAAGGAATACGTATAGTGTTTAGCGATCGTTTTGATCAATTGGTACAAGCTTTACGTATTTTGCCAAGTGTTGGGCCGAAATCGGCTCAGCGCATGGCGCTTCATCTGATTATGAAAAATCGTGAAGGGGCTGTGGGTCTTGCACATGCTTTAAACGAAGCCACCAGCTATATTCACGAATGCAGTTTGTGTCACTCACTGACCGAAAACGAAGTTTGTGACATTTGCGTCTCGCATGAACGTGACGATCAACTCCTTTGTGTGGTTGAGTCTCCCGCAGATGTGATGGCGATTGAGCAAAGTGGCAGTTTCCGCGGTAAGTACCATGTATTGGGTGGGCATTTATCTCCACTTGATGGTATTGGGCCTGAAGAGATCGGCATTCCTTATCTAATCCAGCGTTTAGGCGATGGTAAAGTAACAGAAGTGATTTTGGCGACCAATGCAACGGTAGAAGGTCAGGCCACAGCGCATTATTTGGTTGAGGCGACGAAACATTTACCGATCCAAATGACGCGTATTGCACAAGGCGTACCACAGGGTGGCGAACTTGAATATGTCGATAGTCATACCTTAAGCCAAGCTGTACATAACAGAATGCGAATGAAATAAGTATTTCGATACTTGTTTCATTTTTTTAGTTGAGCTACAAGATTGAAATCTTGAGTAAGATAAAAAAAATATTAATTTGAATCTAGTTGTATAAAAAAATCACAAAAAACGGCAAATAATTAAAAAACCCTTAGAAATCTTGATAGCTAAATGATCTTATTCAGGTAAGATAGCCCAAAGAGCATCTAGCATTAGACGCAGTAGGATATGTTTCAGTTTATTCAGCAGCAACAAGACTTAACACCAGTCTTAGAAAAAATGGATCGTAACGAAGTCTATGGACTCGATACAGAATTCATCAAAGTCGATACCTTATGGCCAAAGTTAGGCGTATTTCAAATCAATGTCGAAAACAATGTCTATTTACTCGATGGTACGACACTCGATTTATCTGAATTTTGGAATAAACTTTTTCGTGCACAGCAAAATGTCTTTCATGCATGTAGTGAAGATATCGACCTGATTTATCACTATGCACAGCATAAAACCTTAAACAATGTATTTGATACCCAAGTGGGTATGTCTTTCTTAGGACATGGTCTACAAGTGAGCTATCAAAATGCACTGAAACAAATGTTGGATGTTGATATCGATAAAGGGGAAACGCGCTCAAACTGGTTGGCGCGACCATTAAGCCCTGCACAATTGAGTTATGCGGCAAACGATGTGCTGTACTTGATGAATCTCTCAGAAAAAGTTAAACAAGAACTTGATTCAAAGTCACTCTTACATTTTGCACTTGAGGACTGTCAGCATCTGACGCAAGAGATCGCGACAGAAACGCCTTTGCATTTACTCTATCAAGATATTGGTAACTATCGACATTCACGTCGTCAGTTAATGCAGTTACAGCAGTTGGCTGTATGGCGTGAACAGATGGTGAAAGCGCTAAATACACCACGTAGTTTCATTTTGAAAAACTCAAGCATGATTGATTTGGTTGAGAAAAATCCGAAAAATGCTTTTCAGTTATCGGGTGTAAAAGACATACGTCAAAACGTTGTCCGCGAGCATGGCAAAACCATTTTAGATTTAGTGAAGTTCTTGCCTGAGCAAGCAGATTGGCCGCTACGTATGGCACGTCCGATCCGTCATTCTTCAAAAGATGTGGGGGAGAAGATTGATCACTTAATTCAAAATGTGGTCAATGAAACCAGCATTCCTAAAGAAGTGTTGATGCGAAAAAAGTGGATGAACGCACTGCATCAACATGTGGTTTTTCATAATGATGAGCAAAACTTGCCTGATTATTTATTAGGTTGGCGCTATGATTTGTTAACCCAACCTTTAATTCAGCTCCTACGCCGTGATGAAAGCTATCTTTCAACGCAAATGAAAGTCATGGATTAATAATTAGTCAATTGGTCTGAAGTTTGAATATTTATACAAAATCACGACTGATGCGTTAATCATGACTAATGTCAGCTGCTTTTATTTGATGTATCCTGTGGCTTGAGTTATTTGAGTGCTGTTTTAGATATGCAATGTTCTATTTATAAATCAAGCAAAAAAGATGAAATGTATCTTTATATTGCTTGTCCAACTGAAGCTGATCAAGCCGCTGAAGATTTTAGCCCATTGAATGTTTTACCTGAAGCTGTTCGTGTTGCATTTGGTCGAGCGACTTTTGTGATGTCGTTAGAGCTGAGTGAAGCGCGTAAATTGGCCCGTGTAAATGTATTGCATGTCATGGATTCGATTCAAACTCAGGGCTTCTTCCTACAAATGCCGCCAGAAGGATTAATCAATCCGAACGCTGCGGCACCAGAAGGCCTTCGTGGCGCATAAAGCATAATTCAGGAGTTGCACCGTGGATAGTTTTCTTTCAATGCTCGATTCAATTCCTGAAGACAGTATTGCTGTCACAGTTTACCTTTTGGGCAGTTTGCTGATTTTGTGGTGTTGGTATTCCATTGCTACACGCCTGCCGAAGCTGTTGGGTGGCATCACATGGATGATGATCTTTGCCATTTTATTGACGCCAACGGTTTCCGAAGGTCCAAACTCATCGATTGCACCGGCTATTTTTGGCTTGCTTTTCGGTGTGTTAACGAAAGAATCAGCACTCATTTGGTCAAATTTGTCACTGATTCTCTTTGTCATGGGTGTGGGGCTTGTGATCGGTTTCTTTTGGTCAAAATATGTGGCTAATAAGACCAAAGTAGTTGTCAGTAACAATCATTCACCGCTGTAATTAATAAAAATAAGGTTTAATCATGTCTGTTGAAACACAACAATTTACGGGTACAGATCAGTACATCGCTACCGATAGTTTAAAACTTGCTGTAAAAGCTGCACGTAGCTTACAAAAGCCTTTGTTGGTCAAAGGTGAGCCGGGTACGGGCAAAACTTTACTGGCTGAACAAGTGGCTGAAAGCTTAGGCTTAAAATTATTGACTTGGCACATCAAGTCAACCACAAAAGCCCAGCAAGGTTTATATGAGTATGATGCAGTTTCACGTCTACGTGACAGCCAACTGGGTGACGACCGTGTTTATGACATTAAAAACTATATTAAACCGGGTAAATTGTGGGAAGCATTCACCAGTGAAGAACGTTGTGTTTTATTGATTGATGAAATTGATAAGGCGGACATTGAGTTTCCAAACGACTTGTTGCATGAATTGGATAAGATGTCTTTCTATGTATATGAGACGGGCGAAACCATTACTGCATCACAACGTCCTATTGTGATTATTACTTCAAATAATGAAAAAGAACTTCCAGATGCATTCTTGCGTCGTTGTTTCTTCCATTATATTGAATTTCCAGATGATGCAACTATGCGTGAAATTATTGATGTTCATTTTCCGCAAATTTCAACGGCATTGGTCAATGAAGCATTACAAGTTTTCTTCAAATTACGTCAAGTTCCGGGTCTAAAAAAACCACCATCAACTTCTGAATTGATTGACTGGTTAAGCTTGCTCATGGCTGATGATATGCCAGAAGATGTACTGCGTAATCATGATAAGTCTAAAGCCATTCCACCTTTATATGGCGCACTCATTAAAAACGAACAAGATGTACAGTTGCTTGAACGTTTAGCCTTCATGTCCCGTCGCTAAAGGAGAAACACGCATGTTTGTGCGCTTGTTTTATACCTTACGCAAATACGGTGTTCCCGTCTCGACGCGTGAACTAATCGATCTGAATGAAGCTGTTGCTTCAGGATTGGTCTTTGCCGATCAAGAAGAGTTCTATCAACTCGCCAAAACGATTATGGTGAAAGATGAACGCTTCTTTGACAAATTTGACCGAGGGATGAAAGACTACTTTGATGGCATTTCAACTTTTGATTTAGATGATTTACTCAATAAAGTTCAAAAGTTACCGAAAGACTGGTTTGATTTGGAACTCTTAGAAAAGCATCTAAGCCCTGAGCAGCGTGAAGAATTAAAGAAAGCGGGTTCATTAGAAGAACTCATGAAAATGCTGGAAGAGCGCTTACGTGAACAGCATAAGAAACATCAGGGTGGAAACAAGATGATCGGCACTGGAGGAACGTCTCCATTTGGTGCTTATGGTGATCATCCTGAAGGGGTGCGTATTGGTGGGCCAGGACGTAAACGTTCTGCTGTAAAAGTTTGGGAACAACGTAAATATCAGAATTTGGATGATGATCAAATTCTCGGGACGCGCCAAATGCAAATGGCATTGCGTCGTTTGCGTAAATTTGCCAGACAAGGTGCGGCTGAAGAGTTAGACATCGACGGTACAATTCGTGAAACAGCGAAGCAAGGCATACTCGATGTGCAGCTCGTGCCTGAACGTCGTAATCGCATTAAGGTGCTGATGTTGTTTGATGTGGGTGGATCAATGGATTCACACATTGCACAATGCGAAAAACTGTTTAGTGCGGCGAAAACTGAGTTTAAAACTTTAGAGTATTTCTATTTCCATAACTGTTTATATGACTATGTTTGGAAAGACAATGTACGCCGCTCAAGTACCCGTATGAATACGTGGGATTTATTCAATACCTATGGACGCGACTATCGTGTAATTGTGGTTGGAGATGCCTCTATGGCACCTTATGAACTCAATTCTGTGGGTGGTTCAGTTGAATATATGAATGATGAAGCAGGCAATGTCTGGCTACAGCGCTTACGCAATCATTTTGAAAAAACAGCATGGTTGAACCCAGAAGAAGACCGTTATTGGCATTACACTCATACGATTGGTTTGATTAAGCAAATTTTTGAAGACCATATGTACCCAATGACCCTCAAAGGCGTTGAGGATATGACTAAGTATTTAGCACGATAAAGCTGGAAAGAAAGCACATTTTAAGAATAAGGATCATAAAAAATGGATCATCAAATTAATGGTATTGCTTTGCCTAATGAAGCAGGCTTTTTTGGGAAATATGGTGGTCAGTTTATTCCACCTCACTTAAAAGCGGCAATGGATGACATTAAAGTCGCTTACGAGCAAATTCGTGTAACAGAAGAATTTCAAACTGAACTTGCTGAACTGTTTGCGCACTATGTTGGTCGTCCAAGTCCGTTGTTTTATGCAAAACGGTTGTCTGAACAGTTGGGCGGGGCACAGATCTATCTAAAGCGTGAAGACTTAAACCACACAGGCGCACATAAAATTAATCACTGTTTGGGTGAGGCGCTGCTTGCAAAATATATGGGTAAAACCAAAGTGATTGCAGAAACGGGTGCAGGTCAACACGGCGTTGCATTAGCAACAGCCTGTGCTTTGGTGGGGATTCCGTGTGAAATTCATATGGGGCAGGTGGATATTGAAAAAGAACATCCCAATGTCGTCAAAATGAAAATCCTTGGAGCAACACTCATTTCAGTGACACGTGGTACTGCAACGCTGAAAGATGCTGTGGACAGTGCTTTTGAAGAGTATTTAAAAGATCCAACCCATTATATCTATGCGATTGGTTCGGTTGTTGGTCCACATCCATTTCCAATGATGGTGCGCGACTTCCAGTCGATTATTGGTAAAGAAATTAAAGAACAAACCCATGAGCGCTTTGGTGCGAACCCAGATTATGTGGTTGCATGTGTCGGTGGCGGTTCAAATGCTATGGGGGCTTTCACCGCATTTTTGAACGATGCTGATGTGAAATTGATTGGTGTAGAGCCTGCTGGTCATGGTCTAGATACCGACATGCACTCAGCAACGTTAACCTTAGGCAAACCAAGTCAAATTCATGGTATGGCGTGTTATGTACTTGAAAATGATCAAGGTGAACCGTTACCAGTACACTCGATTGCTTCAGGTCTAGATTATCCTGGCGTCGGGCCTCAGCACAGTCTGCTGAAAGACTTGGGTCGTGTTGAATACACCACTGCGACTGATCAAGAGTGCTTGGATGCGTTTATGCGATTGTCACGTGTTGAAGGGATTGTCCCTGCACTTGAAAGTTCACATGCCGTAGCATGGGCGCTTCGTGAAGCTCCAAAGTTGGCCAAAGATATTAAAATAGTGGTGAATGTATCTGGTCGTGGCGACAAAGATGCAGACTATGTCGCTGCAAAATTAGGTCTGAACTAAGTTTTAAGCCTTTTATATTTACATATAAAAAGCCCTGCTTAGTGCAGGGATTTTTTATGATCTTGTTTTTATCATTAATAGCCAATGCTGAGTATATGTTTATGGTTGAACACCTAAACATTAAAATTTAACCTGAAATATACTGTTGTAGTTGCTCAATCAGTTTCTTTTGATCATCCATTGCCGCTTTCACCAAGTCACCAATAGAAATGAGTCCCAATAATTTATCTTGTTCAACCACAGGCAAGTGACGTAGGTGGCGGTCTGTCATCAGGTCTAAACATTCTTCAACCGTAACGGCTGTTGTGACTGTCAGTACTTTGGCTGTCATAATTTCATTGACTGTAGTTTGCTTCGAACTACGTTCCATCAACATGACTTTGCGCATATAGTCACGTTCGGACAATATACCTACAACGCGTTCTTCTTGTGTGACCACAAGTGCACCAATGCCTTTATCTGCCATAAGTGAAATTGCTTCAAGAACGGTGGCTTCAGGGCTGATGGTGTAGATTGCTTGATGTACTTTATCTTTTAATACTTGAGCAACATTGGTCATAGGGCATATCCTCGGTTGTGGTTATTGTTTTATATTTAAATTAGCGCGATTTAAAAAAAAAGCAAATACTTTACAGTCATAGCTCTCAATAAAATAACAAGTTAATTACGTCTTATTGTTCTTAATGAGCCTTAAGCTGGCGACAGAATACGGTCATTGAAGAAAAAGTGACGCATTTGAGACGTGCTGAGCTTCATGCGCTTTGTGCCATTACATAGCGCAGGGGTGACTTTTAAGCGTGACAGAGTAGGCAGTAATGCACTTTGGAAATCTTGTGGCGTGATTTTTTTAGGAATATAGTTTGGCCAGTGCAATTGAGCATATTGGTGTGCGTGTAAACCATTGAGCCAAAAAGGGAAAACATAGTCATCGTGATCTGAAGTCATCGCCCAGCCTTGCTGTTCAGCATTGTAAAGACCCCAAAGAATACCGCAGTACATCATGCCTCTTAGAATATTGATTTTTAAATATAAATGATTTGAAATCGGTTGTAGTTTCAAAATTTTGTACATAGCGTTATGTCATTAAGGAACATGACGCTATTTTAAATAATTAAGATGAAAGTTCAGTGTAAGCTTTGCATAACTATGTAAATAAATATGTCATATCAAAATGTTAGCCTCAAAAAAAACGCCACCTAGGTGACGTTTTATTATGCTTTCATGGTGGCAAGCTGTTGCCAGTATTGTGCTTTCAGCGAGTCGCGTTCTACGCGGAAACCTTGATAATAAAGTTCTGCTAAAAATAGTGCTGCTTTACCGTGGCCAGCGCGTGCAACGCTTTCTAACTGTTGTACTGCTTCTACGAAGTTCATTTGTGATTGAATGGTGTTTACTGCATCCGCATACGCATGTTCTAAGTCATGATGAGAGATTTGTTGAATCATATTAAGCTCCTTATTCTAATTATGATCACTTAAAGGTATTTTTACCTTTAGATATAAATATCACGCTAATGTTAAATATTTATTACAAATTGCTGGAATTGTCAAATATATTGTCGAGTATTCTTCATCTTATTTTGTTTACATGATTAAACAATGAACAATCAAAAGATTGAATATGATAATAAAACAGGAAACTGTATTTTATAAGGAGAATAACATGACAAATACATTAGACGGTTTTGATTTTGATATGCCTCCAACTGTTTCTCAAATTGTAGCGTTGGCGCAATATCACCGAACACTATTAGATGAAGCAGTTTTCCATCAAGAAATTCATCTTGGGGATTTTTGTTTGGCACAACGTAAACGAGTTTATGATTTCACACGTCAGCTTGATGAAAATCAACGGGCTGATTTTTATGAAACATACAATGGGGAGCTAAGACGTATTGCAGATGACGATCCTGCACACCCTGCAGATGCAGAAAATGGTGTTGGGGCTTTCGCCATTATGATTGCATTGGGGGTAATTGCCTTAGTGCTCTATTTTGCAGTTATTCGTAGCATTGTTGGTTAGACTTCTGCTTTACAAACAATCTGACTTGCTGAAATTATGTCCTCTTTAGCATTAATGGGGGCATTTTTCAGCATTTCAACTTGTGATTATGCAATTCGCTACTTACACTAGTTTCACTAGAGGTAGGTTATGCACATTGCGATCCAAAAAATTCTTAAATTAAAATCACAGATTACACTTGTACAAATTTATAATGGTCTGATGGCATCGATCATTATGCTTATTGTCGTTTTATCGAGTATTGCTTTATCTCGGCCCATTTCTCCAAACCAATTTGAAAATGTAAGTCGCTTATCTCATCAAGCGACTTTCCCAGAAACACAAGAGATGGCTCAAGATCTGGTTTTGGAAAACCAGATTTCCTATATTGATTACTTTAGATTAATGCAGGCTCATCAGTTTGAACAGAGTCGGGCGAAGCAGCTTCCGGCATTGGCTCCGGAGGTTCAATAATCGCAGGAATTTGATCAGGATGCGGCATGCTTTGCTTAATATTCGGGTCAAGATTCAATTCTAAAATATGTCGAAGTTGCTCTTTATCTAAAGCATTACTGACAATCACGAGCGTAAGACTTTCAGGGTGAATGTGTTTACGTATCGCATTTTGAACATCTAAAGGCGTGATCGCAGCTAAACGTTTTGGGTAGTCTGCTAAATAATTCGCATCTTGCTGATAAAACCCTATAGAGCCCAGTTGTGCATTGATGTTTGCATTGCTGCTATAGCTGTTAGGTAGACTGCGTAACATACCAGCTTTGGTTTCTTCTAACTGCTGTGCATCAATTGGTTGATGGACAAAGTCAACTAGGGCTTTATGCGCCACTTGTATGCTGTCTATGAGCTGATCTTGCTGGGTTGAATAACTTAGACTAAAACTTCCAGCCGCTTGACTAAATGTAAAAGCACTGTTTGCTCCATAGGTGTATCCACGTTTAACACGTAGTTCTTTCATTAAAATGGAGCTAAATCCCCCCCCACCCAACATACGGTTAGCCAGTTCGAGTGCTAAACGATCCGGATCATCCCGCGTGGTTGATAGATGTCCCATGGTGACATGGGCTTGAGTTGAATTAAACAGAATGTGTTGAATATCAAAGTTAGGTTTATCTTGTGGTATAGCAAGTGGCTTTGCTGCTTCACCTTGTGGGATGGCTGCACTTATTCGTTCAGCCAGTTTCTGTGCTTGTTTCACACTGAGTTGGCCTGTCAGTGCAATATTCATATTTTGACTAACCAAAAACTCATCTCTGAATTTTTTTAAGTGCTGAGTCGTAATTTTTTTAATACTGCCATTGGTGCCTGTAATCGGTTCCGCATAAGGGTGCGAACCGTAGAGCGCGCGATAAAAGCGAATACTCATCAATCGACTCGGACTTTCTTTCAATTGCTTCTGACCCACTTGGGTATTGCTCACCATCAAATTAATACTGTTATTTTTAAAAGTAGAGTCTTTTAATACTTCAAGCATCGTACTTACCGCAGCATCTAGTTTTTTAGGGTCAGACAACGAACGCAGTCGAACCACAAACATGTCACGGTGTGCAGCTACACTAAAACGAGCCCCGACTTGTTCAAAGGCATTCGCGATTTCAACTGCATTATGTTGCGTGGTGCCTTCATCGATGAGTTGTGCCGCCATATTGGCAACACCATATAGGCCTTTTTCTACTTCTATATCTCGTGCAGAGCCTGCATTAAAGGTAAGTTGAATATCCACCATAGGTAAGGCGGGTGACTCAACAAATAGACTTCGAACTTTGTATTTGTTTTTAAGTTCGTGTACATGTGGTGCTGTATAAAAGTCGCTGGCTTGAACTTGTTTTAAGCTTTGTAGAGAAGCAACAGACTGTAATGTACGTGGGTCATCATTGCTAATACTGCTTGTACTTACATCTGCAATTACATTGGTAGTGCAAAAGGTAGACATGGTAATAAATAATAGGTGAAAGATGGTCTTTTGATTTTTCATTATTTTGTGGCCTTCTTTTCTGGTTGAAGGTACAACGTACTTAAGTTATTACGAACAAAAGCAGTTTGAGCAACGTGCTGAATATCTTCAGGTGTAACCGCTTCAAAATGCTGTGGAAGCTGATCCATCAGTCGATAATTCAAGCCATTCACGGCTAAGTTTCCAATCATCTTTGCTTGCCCGATAATGTCATCTTGACCATAAATTAAGTTTGCAACGAAGCGTGTACTTATCCGTTCTAGCTCTTGTGGTTGAACAAGTTCTGTTTGGAGTCGCTCAATTTCATGTTCAATGGCTTTTTGTAGTTCGGGAAGTTCCACGCCAGTGACAGGAAGTGCGGAGATACTAAATAGACTGTCTCCACGGTTATAAGGGTCATAACTGACACTCAGTGCGGTCGCTAATTTTTTGTCGCGTACAAGGCGCTGTTGTAATCGAGAGCTGATCCCGCTATCTAACAAGCTTCGAATAAGTGTGAGTGCATAAACATCTTCTGGATTGCTTGCTGTTGCAAGCGATTTCACATTCCAAGCCATATATAAATTTGGCACTTCAACATTGGTATTTTGTTCCATGTGACGGTAACCAATGTTCTCAAACTCAGTCACATCATTGCGTACAGGTGTTGGATGACTTTTGATGTCGCCAAAGTATTTTTGAACTTGTCGGAGCGCGGATTCTGCATTGACATCACCGACAATCACCAAAATCGCATTGTTTGGGCTATACCATTTTTGATACCACTGTTTCACGTCATCTAGACTGATGTTTTGCAAGTGTTTCATGTGCCCAATGACGGGTTGACGATAGTGGCTTGTGGGATACGAAATCCATTTGAAACGTTCGAAAGCGAGTGAACGTGGGTTGTCATCGGTACGCAGGCGTCGCTCCTCCATCACCACTTTAATTTCAGGGTCAAAGTCTTGTTTCCGTAGTAAGAGATTGCGCATACGATCGGCTTCAAGCTCTAGAGCCATCGGGAAGTAAGTTTTAGGATAAAGCTGATAGTAATTGGTGTAATTGGTAAATGTTGCGGCATTTACTGTACCGCCATAGATTCGACTTAAGCGACTGAATTCGTCATTGGGAACTTTGGATGTGCCTTTAAACATCATATGTTCCAGTACATGCGAAATACCCGTTATATTTCCAGACTCATCAGTGCTACCGACTTTGTACCAAATTTGGGTCATGACCATTGGGGAGCGGTGATCTTCACGGATAATCACCTGCAAGCCATTGCTTAAAGTAGTTTCAAAACTACTGCGGGTAAGTTCACTGCGTATTTGTGCATGGGTAGTTATAGGTAAACAAAGTAGAGTTAAACCCAGTGCAACTAAACTTTTTTTATAAGAATGCGTGACTAATAAGTGATGCATATAAAATTTGGGCTCAGGTTGAAGTGAAGTTAAAGCATTTCAATAAATAACCATTCTTAAGAAAAATGCGAAGTAGATCAAGCGCCAGAAGTATTGATTTGTTAAGTGTTTACATAAAGTATTGTTGCTAAGCGGAAGCCTATCTTTTATGGTAGAATCCGTCTTTTTTAACGCAGTGCTTTTCAAGGATTCGGCATGCAACAGCAATCTAATGAGCAGAACAAATTTTTGATTGATGCTGATATCGGGGATGACGATGTCACACTACCAAGTTTACCTGTGGTCAATGTGCCAATCGTTGAAACAAAAGAGCAAACAGTTGTTAGTCCAGTTGTGGTTGCTGAAACAAACGTAGAAGAAGCAGATGCATCTGCAAAAGGTGGTTTTTTTAGCCGCATGAAAGAAGGGTTAACCAAAACCCGTAAAAACCTTGCCGATGGTATGGTCAATATTTTGATCGGCGGTAAGGAAATTGATGACGAACTGCTTGAAGAAGTTGAAGAGCAGCTTCTAGTAGCCGACATCGGTGTAGATGCAACGAAAACCATTATTGCTAACTTGACTGAACGTACTGCACGTGGCGATTTAATTTACTCGCACTCGCTCTATAAAGCGCTTCAAGAAGAGTTGGTGGCTTTACTTGCACCACGTGTGAAACCTTTACACATCGATCCGAACAAAACGCCTTATGTGATTTTGGTGGTGGGTGTAAACGGTGTGGGTAAAACTACAACCATTGGTAAATTGGCAAAACGTTTACAAGGTGAAGGCAAGAAAGTGATGCTTGCTGCGGGAGATACTTTCCGTGCGGCAGCGACTGAGCAGCTTCAAATTTGGGGTGAGCGTAATAATATTGCCGTAGTAGCCCAAGGCCATGGTGCTGACAGCGCTTCTGTCATTTTCGATGCGTTTGAAAGTGCGCGTGCGAAAGGTGTTGATGTCTTGATCGCAGATACCGCAGGTCGTTTACATAACAAAGGTCATCTCATGCAAGAGTTGACCAAAGTAAAACGTGTTATGCAAAAAATCGATGCGACCGCGCCACACGAAGTTATGTTGGTGGTCGATGCAGGAACGGGTCAAAATGCGATTAATCAAGTAGAAATGTTTGATGAGGCAGTTGGCTTGACAGGCCTGACGATTACTAAACTCGATGGTACTGCGAAAGGTGGTGTACTATTTAATATTGCCAGTCGTACGCATGTTCCAATTCGCTTCATTGGTGTTGGTGAGAAAATTGATGACTTACGTCCTTTCTCTGCAAAATCCTTTGTTGCTGCTTTGTTCGAAACAGAGAAATAAGACTCAACAATACTGTTTTTAAAGTGTTAGATCAGTCACATAAACTCCGCTAAATGCGGAGTTTATTTTTTTATTCAATTTGTTTGTTTTAAAAACAAGCATTTAGAAATCACATAATGAATATAAGTGATTCTCCTGAGATTACACTAGTACCTAACACAATAGGCATCACTGTACATTTTGGGGAACACGGTATGGCTTTATTACATAAAATTGGACAAGTTCTAACAACGGACTTAACCAAAGACTTAAAATTTAAAAAAAATCACGAAGAAGACCTAAAACAAACCACATTTATCGATCAACTAAAAAAGCGCCGTAGTATTTATGTTTTAGGGAAGCGTGTGCATTTAAGTCAGGTGTATTTAGCTGAATTGATCCAAGAGGCTGTGCGAAGTTGTCCTTCGGCACATAATTCACAAAGTACTTGTATTGTGATTTTAATGGGTGACGCGCATCATCATTTTTGGAATGTCGTAAAAGAAGTGCAGCGCAAGTTAGTCCCCGCGCATATTTTCGCTGGTGCAGAACTGAAGGTTGATCAATGCTCGGCAGGGTTTGGTACAGTTCTATTCTATGAAGATCAGCAGATCATTCAACAATTACAAAAGAAAATTCCTTTTGATGCGGCAGAATTTCCAGTTTGGTCAGAGCAAGTTTCAGGTATGGCCCAATATGCTGTATGGACTTGTTTAGCAGATGCAGGTTTGGGTGCATCATTACAACATTATAACCCGAGTATTGATGCTGACATTTCAAAGGTTTTTGAGATTCCAAAACATTGGCTGTTACGCGCGCAATTGGTCTTTGGTTCGATAGAGGAAAAAGTCGCTGAAAAAGAACATTATAAAGATGAAGAGCGCTTTATGATCTATGCATAATGACACGACATAGTCTTTAGTGGTTTCTAGATCAAGTTTTGTAATGTTATGGCATATTGTTCTATTTTTAAGACACTATGTCGCTGAATTAAGCATGTTCAAATTTGAAATTATAGCTATGATGAATATGAAACTGCATATAACAAGATCGTGAGATCGCTGAGGAAAATAACATGTCATTTTTAGACCACATCAAACAACGTCGTACCATTTATGCTGTTGGTAAAAATGTAGCATTAACACCAGAACAAATTGAATCTGTAATTAAAGAAGCGGTAAATCACAGTCCTTCTGCATTTAACTCACAGACTTCTCGTATTGTGACTTTGTTTGGTGAGTCGCATTTACAGTTTTGGAATGTGGTGCGTGAAACTTTACGTAAAATTGTTCCAGAAACTGCTTTTGAAGGCACAAATGCAAAAATTAATAGCTTTGCAGCAGGCTATGGTACGGTTTTATTTTATGAAGACCAAGATGTTGTAAAATCATTGCAGGAACAATTTGCGCTTTATGCAGATAATTTCCCAGTGTGGTCTGAACATTCTTCTGCAATTGCTCAATTTGCCGTATGGACTGCGTTATCTGAACAAAATATTGGTGCGTCATTACAGCATTACAATCCAATCGTAGATGCTGAGATTGCAGAGATCTTCGATATCCCTGCGAATTGGAAACTTCGTGCACAACTTGTTTTTGGTTCGATTGAAGCACCTGCGGGTGAGAAAACATTTATGGCGGAAGCGGACCGCTTTAAAACATTTAATTAATCGCTAGTTTTTAAAACTTAGATTAGCATTTGAAGTGCAACACCATGTTCTTGCAATAATACCTGACTCGGACTTTTAAATCCGAGTCTTTTTCTTGGCCGATAGTTTAGTTTTGTAGTGATCTCTTCAATATATTGATCAGAATAATCATTTAAATCACTTCCTTTCAAAATATATTGTCTAATCAAGCCATTTGTATTCTCATTTGTGCCTCTTTGCCATGAGCTATACGGATCTGCAAAGTAAAAATCTATTTCTATTTCTAATTCTTTTGCAATCTGTGCATGCAAACTAAACTCTTTACCATTATCTGCTGTGATCGTCTTTAAATCTCTCTTCATCGGGCTAAGCAATTCAATCGTAGTTTTTAATATTTCGTCACTCTTACGATTACAACATTTCTTCAACCAGAGATACCCCGTTTTACGATCAACAATTGAAACCAATGACTGCTGATGATGTTTACCAACGGTAATCCTCCCATAAATAACCGAAGTTAAAAGTAGAGGTTAAGCAGCCATTAGAGGTGGCCTTCCTTTGTTAGCTTGGTGTGGTCTTTCATGATTGTAATGCCACAGCCAATCAGTTGCGTAATCCTGAACTTCTTCTAACGTATCAAACAAATGCTTGCTCAGCCAACTATAACGTATAGTCCGATTATATCGTTCAATATACGCATTCTGCTGTGGCTTACCCGGTTGAATATATTCAATACGAATACCGTGCTCAATAGCCCAGCGCACAAATTCGTGACTGATAAACTCGGGGCCTGAGTAGCACTGCTACGCAAGGCATCGGATCACTAACGGTTTTTCTCTCCACTCCAGCAATTGATTCAACGTACGAATGACCCTAATTGTGGGCAATGAGAACCCTGGTTCAATGGCTAGGCCTTCGCGGCGGTAATCATCAATCACATTCAATAATCGAAACTTGCGACCATCGGAAAGTTGATCATGCATAAAATCCAGTGACCAAACCTGGTTTGCACGTATTGGCTCTTTCAGTGGTTCAGGCACATGTCGTTTTAGTCTTCTTCTCGGTTTAATACGCAGATTCAGTGCCAACTCACAGTAAATGCGATAAACCCGCTTGTGATTCCAGCAGTGACTCTCAACATGCCGTAAATACGAGAAGCATAGACCAAAGCCCAAATCGGTATTTTCCTCAGTGAGTTCAATGAGCTGTTCTGCAATGAGCACATTGTCATCACTGAGTCTAGCCTGATAACGGTAGCAGGTTTCACTTATGCCAAATGCAGTGCAAGCTAAACGGATACTAACAGCATGTTGGGCCACTGCCTGTTGAGCCATCTGACGTCGACAAGATGGTTTTACCACTTTTTTGACATCGCTTCCTGAATAATTTCTGCTTTTAATCGTTCTTCAGCATACATTTTTTTTAGTCTGGTATTTTCTGTTTCCAACTCTTTCAGCCGTGCCATCAAAGATGTATCCATGCCGCCATATTTAGCACGCCATTTATAGAAGGTTGCATTACTCATACCATGTTCACGACAAAGGGCCGCAACAGGTGTACCAGACTCCGCTTGCTTCAAGATAGACATGATCTGGCTGTCAGTAAATTTAGATGTTTTCATGCAGAATCTCCTGCTTGTATCTTAAGAGAAAATTCTACTTTTAAATCCTATTATTTTTAGGGGGGATTACCCAACAATCGTATCAATTTCAAGATCCCCAAATCTTGAACGCTCTTCAACAACTAAAGGTCTTTCTTTGATATTTCTACGATTCGTGAGTTGACCACGTGTTTCAGGATGACCATATTTTCTTTTACGTTGATTTCTAGAGCGTAAATTCTTATACAAACTTTCTCCAACACGTTTATCCCTATGAATATAGCGATAGATAGAATGCAAACTCACTGCAATATGCGAAGAAATCTGTTCTGGACTCCATTGCAAAGACAATAACTTTTTCACCTCTTGCCATTGCTCTTGTGAAATGGTTTTAGAATTTGGAGAGAAACGCTTGCGAGCCAATTTATGGGCATGCTTTGCAAAGTAACCATTTCGATTTTTATTACGTTGAATTTCGCGAATGATTGTAGAAGGTGCTCTTTGAAGCCTGAATGCGATATGTCGTTTAGAAAATCCTTCACGCAGTAAAGCGTAAATCTGATATCTTTCTTCTTGGGTAAGATGAGTATAGTTCATTGTGCAACTTTGACTTTGGTCGGTCTGGAAGCAAAATGCTATCTCATCTTACTTCTTACCTAAATTAATCTCTGTTGCACTTCTTATGAGAATCTAAGAAATGAAAAAGAGCAGAGTAGATCTGCTCTTTTTTTGTTTAGCGATTTATCTTTAAAATATCAAAGCTTAGCACTATATATTGTAGTGCTGAGTTGGTTCTAAGCTCAGAAATTGTCATAAAATTGTCATTTATACACTGCATAGTGCAACTAAACTTTAATAAACCATCGATAGAGTGTAAAAATGACCTTACGCATAACCCTTGCAACAGCAGCATTGATGTTGAGTACTTCAGTATTTTCAGCAGTGACTATTACTGCTCCAGAGGAAATAAAAATTGAAGGCTTAAATGGGCAAGAGGTTAAGAGTCGTTTATTCAGTTCTGACAATAAATATAATATTGATGCTGGTGAAAATATTATCAGTGTTCGCTACACTCAGTTTTTTGAAGAGCATCCGGGTATTGGCTCACACGATATTGTTCGCTCAGGGGTTGTGAATATTAAGACTCCAATTTTACAAGACCAACAGTCTTACCGTTTGGCGCTGATCAATCCTCCGCAAAACCATGATGATGCCAAGGCTTATGCTAAGCAGCCGATCTTTGGTCTATACAATGCCAAAAATCAGTTACTGGTTGAGCAAAAGGGCAGTAAAACTCAAAATGCAGGTATTCTTCAAAATCTATTTACTGATGCACCAACCGATCTAACTCAAAAAGCAACGACAGTGGTACAACCTGCACCGGTCTATACGTCACAAGCTGTTGTTGCGAAAGCTGGGACAGATAAACAAAAAGATTTAACAAGTTCTGGCAATGCTCAACAATTAATTAATAGTTGGAAAAGTGCATCTAAATCTGAACGCCAAGCGTTTATGGCTTGGCTTGCTGAACAAGCACAGTAGCTGGTACATTCTAAAAAAAACAGCGTTAGCTGTTTTTTTTATTTAGATAGCGCATTTATATGGTAGATAACTTGATTATATTGACTGTAATTTAATCTAAAACGCATGTTTTGCTTTAAAAATAACCAGTTGAATGGGTTTTTTGAATTATTTATTTAAATGCACTTGCGCTGCAAATAAAATTCTATAGAATACGCAGCACACCAACGCAATGTAGTGAATAACTTGAAGCGAAGGTCTTGCTGATGACGAATCAGCAAGAAGATCATTAAGAGATTATGAAGAACAACTTGTGTGGATTTTTACTGATTGATCGATCGAAAATATTTCATTGATTGATGGTAAGAATTACTCGAAGTTTATTTGAGAAATATTTGTCAGAAA